>NZ_JBIAHG010000002.1:0-882316 GCF_042870385.1 Streptomyces sp. NPDC006602
GTGTCGGACGCGACGGCTGGGAGCCGGGCGGAATGCCGCGAGTTCGTACGGAGGGGGAGGTGTGAGGTGGGGGGGGGGGGGGCGCCGCGGCGGGGGGGCGGGGGGGGGGGCGCCCCCCCCCCCCCCCCCCCCCCCCCCCCCGTCCGCACCCTCCCGGGAGCCGCCGTATGACCGTGATCCTCGGTCAGACCTTCACCGGCATCAGCATCGGTGCCGTCCTGCTGCTCATCGCGCTCGGTCTCTCGCTCACCTTCGGCCAGATGAATGTCATCAACATGGCGCACGGTGAGTTCATCATGGCCGGCGCTTACACCACGTACGTCCTCCAGAAGTCCATTTCCAGCGCGGGAATTTCACTTCTTCTCGCGCTGCCCATCGCCTTTCTTGTCTCCGGCGCCCTGGGCGCGCTGCTCGAATGGCTCTTGATACGACGCCTGTATCTGAGGCCACTTGACACTCTTCTCGTCACGTGGGGTGTCTCGCTGATGCTTCAGCAACTCGCTCGGGACGTTTTCGGTGCGCCGAATGTGCAGACCCGGGCGCCCGACTGGCTCACCGGGAACATCACCGTGCTCGGTGGCGACGACCCTCTCACCTTCGCCAGCAGTCGGCTGTTCATCCTGGGCCTGGCGGTCGCGGCGGTGGTCGCGCTGTCGCTCACGCTGCGGCTGACGCCGCTGGGCCGCCGGGTGCGGGCCGTGGTGCAGAACCGGGACCTCGCCGAGGTGTCGGGCATCTCCACGAGCCGGGTCGACCGCACCGCCTTCTTCCTCGGGTCCGGGCTCGCGGGGGTCGCCGGGGTGGCGCTGACCCTGGTCGGTCCGATCGGGCCGACGATGGGCACCAACGTCATCATCGACGCCTTCCTGGTCATCGTGGTCGGCGGCATCGGGCAGCTCAAGGGCACGGTCATCGTCGCCTTCGTGCTGGGCGTACTGCAGTCGGTGCTCGAGTACTCCACCACCGTCAGCGTGGCCAAGGTCCTGGTGCTCGTCGCCATCGTCGCGTTCCTCCAGTGGCGGCCCCAGGGGCTGTACACGCTGCGGACGAGGAGTCTGGTATGAACCTGCTGAAAGGCCGTCCGGCGCGGGCCGCGGCAGGCTTCGCGTCGGCCGCCGTCGTGCTGTTCGCCGTCGCCCCGCTCGTGCTGTCCGACTTCCGGCTCGGGCTGCTCGCCAAGTACCTGTGCACCGCGATGGTCGCCGTCGGCATCTGCCTGGCCTGGGGCCGCGGCGGGCTGCTGACGCTCGGTCAGGGCGTGTTCTTCGGGCTCGGCGGCTACGCCATGGCGATGCATCTGAAGATCGCCGACGCCGGCCCGGGCAACCTTCCCGACTTCATGCAGCTGTACGGCACGGCCACCGAACTCCCCTGGTGGTGGCAGCCGTTCGGCAACCCGCTGTTCGCCATCGCCGCGACCGTGCTGCTGCCGATGACCGTGGCCGCGCTGCTCGGCCTGTTCATCTTCCGGCGCCGGGTCAAGGGCGCCTACTTCGCGATCCTCAGCCAGGCCCTCGCCGCCGCGTTCGCGATCTGGCTGGTCGGCCAACAGGCCACGACCGGCGGCACCAACGGGCTCACCGACATCCAGGGCTTCTTCGGCTACTCCCTCGACGACCCGGTCAACCAGCGGATGGTGTACTTCGTCATCGCCGCCGTCCTGCTGCTCCTCATCGCCCTGGCGCGTCAGCTGATCCAGAGCCGCTACGGCGAACTCCTGGTCGCCGTACGGGACTCGGAGGAGCGGGTGCGCTTCCTCGGCTACGACCCGGCGAACGTCAAGCTCGTCGCGTACGTCGTCGCGGCCGGCATGGCGGGCCTCGCCGGCGCGCTGTTCGTACCGGCGGTCGGCATCATCTCGCCCGCGCTGATCGGCATCGTGCCGTCCATCGAGTTCGTCATCGGCGCCGCCGTGGGCGGCCGGGCGAGCCTCGCCGGCGCCGTACTCGGCGCGGTCGCGGTCGCCTGGGCGAAGACGGCCCTGTCGGAGGAGTTCCCGGCGGCCTGGACGTACTTCCAGGGCCTGCTGTTCATCGTCGCCCTGGCGTTCCTGCCCGGCGGCCTCGCCTCGCTGGCGGTGTTCGTACGGCGCCGCAGGGCCCCGAAGGCGCCGGAGCAGACGGCGCCCGTCGTACCGGTGGGAGAAGCGGCATGAGTGAGCTCTCAGGTCTCGAGATACGGCAACTGCGGGTGTCCTTCGACGGTTTCACCGCCGTCGACGGGGTGGACCTCGACGTCCGTCCGGGCGATCTGCGCTTCCTGATCGGGCCGAACGGCGCGGGCAAGACCACTCTGGTCGACGCGGTCACCGGCCTGGTGAGGGCGACGGGCTCGGTGCGCTTCGGCGAGCAGGAGCTGCTCGGGCGGAGCGTCCACAAGATCGCCCGGTTGGGGATCGGGCGCACCTTCCAGACGGCCACCGTCTTCGAGGAGTTGACGGTCCTGCAGAACCTGGACATCGCCGCGGGCGCCGGCCGGAGCATGTGGACCATGCTGCGGCGCCGCAAGGACGTCCCCGAGCCGGTCGCCGAGGCGCTGGAGACGGTCGGGCTCACCGAGCTCGCCGATTCCCTGGCCGGGACGCTCGCGCACGGCCAGAAGCAGTGGCTGGAGATCGGCATGCTGCTCGTGCAGGACGTACGGCTGCTGCTGCTCGACGAGCCGGTCGCCGGCATGAGCCACGACGAGCGCCAGGCGACCGGCGAGCTCCTTGAGCGGATCAGCGAGGAGCGGACCGTGGTGGTCATCGAGCACGACATGGACTTCATGCGGTCTTTCGCGCGCAGCGTCAGCGTGCTGCACGCGGGCAAGGTGCTCAGCGAGGGCACGGTGGCCGAGGTCCAGGCCGATCCCAAGGTGCAGGAGGTGTACCTCGGGCACACGGTGGCCGAGGACGCCTCCGACACCGCGGTCGCACAGGAGGCGTGATGCTGCAGATCGAAGACGTCCGGGTCGGCTACCACCGCAGCAGCGTCCTGCACGGGGTCACCGTCGAGGTGCCGAAGGACGGCGTGGCCGCGGTGCTCGGTCACAACGGTGCCGGCAAGAGCACCCTGCTGCGGGCCGCCGTCGGGCTGCTCACGCCGAGCAGCGGCACGATCCGCCTCGACGGCGAGGACATCACCCGGCGCAGGCCGCACGAGCGGGTGGCGCGCGGGATGGCGTACGTCCCGCAGGGCCAGCAGGCGTTCCCGCACCTGACCACCGCGGAGAACCTCCAGCTCGTCGCGGACGGCCGCAAGCGCGGAAAGGCCGCGGTCGCCGAGGCGCTCGACCTCTTCCCGGCGCTGCGGACCCTGTCCCACCGCCGGGCGGGCCTGCTCTCCGGCGGGCAGCGGCAGCAACTCGCCATCGCCAGGGCCCTGGTGACGGAGCCTCGGATCCTGCTCCTGGACGAGCCGACCGAGGGCATCCAGCCGACGGTGGTCGCCGAGATCGAGGAGACGATCCTGGCCCTGGCCGCCCGCGGGGGACTGTCGGTGCTCCTGGTCGAGCAGCACGTCGGCTTCGCGATGCGGGCGGCGCAGCGGTACTACGTTCTGGAGGCCGGCCGGGTCACCTCCTCGGGTGAGGGTGGCCAGGACGCCGAGCGGTCCGTGCGTCAGGCGTTGAGCGTGTGATGCGGTGGTGGTCTCGTGCGACGGGATCCTCGCCCCTGCCGCCCCTTCCCGTCCCGTCCCTGGGGGCTGCCGCGCTCGTCCTCAAACTCCCCCAGAGGGGGGGACCCCCAGACGGGCTGAAATCAGCCCCTCCGGCGTTTGAGGAGCGGGGGTTTGGGGGCGGAGCCCCCAAGGTCGGGAACGGGAAGGGGCGGCGGGGGCGGAACCCCCTGTGAGCAGCACGGGCTAGGCGCGGTCCAGGGTCCGCCGGGCGCGTTCGAGGTAGGCGCGTTGGGCCGGGTTCTCGGTCAGGGCGACGGCCGTCGCGTACGCGTCGGCGGCCTCGGCTGCTCGGCCGAGGCGCCGCAGCAGGTCCGCCCGTACGGCGTGGAAGACGTGGTAGCGCTCCAGGCCGAGGCCGTCCACCAGGCCGAGGGCCGGCCCCGGACCCTCCACCTCGGCCACCGCGACCGCCCGGTTGAGGGCCACCACGGGACCGGGTGCCACCGCCATGAGCTGGTCGTACAGCTGAAGGATCTGCCCCCAGTCGGTGGCGTCGGCGGTCGGCGCGTCGCTGTGAACGGCCTGGATGGCGGCCTGGATCTGATACGGCCCGGGCCGGTTCCGGCGCAGACAGCGACGCACGAGCGACTGGCCCTCGGTGATCAGGGCACCGGCCCAGCGGCCGCGGTCCTGCTCGGGCAACGGCACGAGCACTCCGTCGCCGTCCTGCCGCGCCGCCCGGCGGGACTCGACGAGGAGCATCAGCGCGAGCAGCCCGGTGACCTCGGGCTCGTCCGGCATGAGGTCGCTCAGGAGGCGTCCGAGGCGTATGGCTTCCGCGCACAGTTCGGCCGGACCGTCGTATCCCTCGTTGAAGATCAGGTAGACGACGGCGAGGACCCCTTTGAGGCGGTCCGGGAGATCCGCGTCGCGCGGCACGCGGTACGGGATCCGGGCGTCGCGGATCTTCGCCTTGGCGCGCACGAGCCGCTGGGCCATGGTCGGCTCGGGCACCAGGAAGGCGCGGGCGATCCGGGCCGTGCTGAGCCCGCCGAGGAGGCGCAGGGTGAGGGCGACCTGTGCCTGGGGTGCGAGGGCGGGGTGGCAGCAGGTGAAGATGAGCCGGAGCCGGTCGTCGCGCACGGGTCCCTCCTCGGGCGGCTCGTCGGAGGCGTGCAGCAGGGCGGCCTCGGCGTGGTGTGCGGCGCGCCCGGCCTCCCGGCGCAGCCGGTCGATCGCTCTGTTGCGTGCGGTGGTGATGATCCACCCGGCCGGGCTCGGCGGCACACCGGTCTCCGGCCAGCGCTGCACGGCCGTGGTGAAGGCGTCCTGGACCGCTTCCTCCGCGAGGTCGATGTCGCCGAGGAAGCGGACCAGGACCGAGACCGCACGGCCGTACTCCGCACGGAAGACGGCCTCGACGTCAGCGGTCATCAGGCTTCCGCGCCGTGCATGAACGGCCGCACCTCGATCGGCAGCGTGGTCGCGAGGGCGGCCTTGCGACCCCATTCCAGGGCCGCGTCCAGGTCGGGCGCCTTGACGAGGCAGATGCCGCCGAGCATCTCCTTGCCCTCCGCGTACGGGCCGTCGGTGACGAGGACGTCGCCGTCACGCGGCCGCAGCACGGTCGAGGACTCCGGGCCGTGCAGTCCCCCGGCGAAGACCCAGGCGCCCGCCTCGCGCAGCTCCTGATGGAAGACGTCGAGGTTCTTGCCGATCTCCGCGAGGACCTCCGGCGGGGGCGGGTCGCCCACCGGCTGCATCACGCTGAGCAGGTAGTACTTCATGACGGCCTCCTTGCCACTCCGGTGTGTCCGTGCCCGTCTCCGGGGCGTTCTCTCACCTCCTACACGAACGGCGGCCCCCCGGATCGACACCGCGCACGACGACATCGGGAGAATTTCCTCCATGACCATCGCCCCGCACCCGCACCCCCTGGTCGTCCGCGCCCGCCGACTCGCCGACGACCTGCTCGCACCGCACGCCGAACGGGTCGACCAGGAGGGCGTGCCCGCCACGCACATGGAGGCGATCCGGCGATCGGGACTGCTGGGGCTGAACGCGCCCGAGGAGTACGGCGGCGCGGCGGCGCCCGCGGCGGTCGCGAGGGAGATCGCGGAGATCCTGGCCGGGGCGTGCTGCTCGACCTGGTTCGTGCAGACCCAGCACCACACACCCGTGACGACCCTGTCCAAGAGCGACGGCCCGGTGCGGGACCGTCTGCTGGGCCCGCTGGCACGCGGCGAACTGCTGTCCGGGGTGGCCTACGCCCACCTCCGGGCACACCCCCGGACCCCGGTACGGGTCACCCGGGAGCGGGGCGGCCGGCGCTTCGACGGCACCGTGCCCTGGTACACCGGCTGGGGCCTCAACGACGTCATGCTCCTCGCCGGGGTGACGGACACCGACGAGGCGCTCTTCGCCTTCACCGAGGCCCGCGAGCAGCCGGGCCTGCGCGCCTCACCACCCATGCGCCTCGCGGCGCTCACCGCCGCGCACACGGTGTCGCTGGAACTGGACGGCCTGTGGCTGCCCGAGGAGGCCGTGGTCCTCCGGCAGCCCTACGAGCGGTGGGCCGCGGCGGACCGTACGAAAACGGCGAACACCTCCCCGGCGGTCTTCGGAATCACGGAGACCGCACTCGCCCTGCTGGACGACACCACGGCCGAACCCCTGCGCGCCCGCCTCACCGACATCCGCGCTCGCGCCTACGCCCTGGCCGACCACCCCGCACCGGACGAGCACCGGGAGGAGCGCCTGGCCCTGCGCACCCAGGCGTACGAGCTGATGCGCGCGGCCACCACGGCGGCGGTGGTGGCCGGCGGCGGCAGATCGCTGACCCTCACCAACACGGCCCAACGCCTGGCCCGAGAGGGCCTGTTCCTGTTGGTCCAGGGCCAGACGCCGGAATCACGCGCGGCACACCTGAAAGCACTGGCCGGCTGAAACCCGCCAGGGGCGCGGGGCTGTGACACATGCGGCTCCGCCGCGTGGGCGCGACCAGCCACAGGCAGCCCGCACACGCCGGACGACAGTAACCACCCCACTCAGCCGGCGAACGGCACCTGGGCCGACGACACGGCCCGGTCGCCGTATGGATGCCGCCACAAGCCCTGCGCGGCCAACCGCGGCAGCACCCCCTCTCCGAACCAGTACGCCTCCTCCAGATGCGGATACCCGGAGAAGATGAACTCCTCGATTCCCAGCGCGTGATACTCCTCGATCCGCTCGGCGACCTCCTCGTGGCTGCCGACCAGCGCCGTCCCCGCGCCACCCCGCACCAGCCCGATGCCGGCCCAGAGGTTGGGATAGATCTCCAGCCCGTCCCTGCCACCGCCCCCGTGCAGCGCCAGCATCCGCTGCTGCCCCTCGGACTCACTGCGGGCCAGCCCCGCCTGCACGGACTTCACGGTCTCCGTGTCGAAGCCCTCGAGCAGACGGTTCGCCTCCGCCCACGCCTGCTCGGACGTGTCGCGGGTGATCACATGCAGCCGAATGCCGAAGCGCAACGTACGCCCCTGCTCCGCCGCCAGCTCCCGAATCCAGGCGATCTTCTCGGCGACCTGCGCGGGCGGTTCCCCCCAGGTGAGGTACACGTCGGCATGCCGGGCGGCGACCTCCCCGGCGACCGGCGAGGAACCGCCGAAGTACACCTCGGGCACCGGATCCGGCACGCGTGCCAGCTTCGCGTCCTCGACCTGGAGGTGCTCGCCGTGCAGATCGACGGTCTTGCCCTCCCACAACGCCCGGACGATTTCGAGGAATTCACCGGTACGGCGATACCGCGCGTCCTTGTCGAGGAGGTCACCGTAGGCCCGCTGCTCGTGGCTCTCGCCGCCGGTGACGACGTTGAGCAGGAGCCGCCCGCCGGTCTGCCGCTGGAACGTGGAGGCCATCTGCGCGGCGAGCGTCGGTGAGACGAAGCCGGGGCGGAAGGCGACCAGGAACTTCAGGCGTTCGCTGTGCTGGGCGACCATCGCGGTGGTCAGCCACGCGTCCTCGCACCAGGCGCCGGTGGGGGTGAGCGCACCCTCGAAGCCCAGGTCCTCGGCGGCGCGGGCGATCTGGCCCAGGTAGGCGACCGTCGGGGGCCGGTCCCGCCCGGAGGCGGTGGCCGGCGTGCCGTGGCCGCCGCCGACGACATGGCGGCTGTCGCCGTTGGTGGGGAGGAACCAGTGGAAGGTGAGGGACACGTGTGGTCTCCGTTCCGGAAGATCTTCTAAAGGAGGCCGTGGCGTGGTGGCCGCGTGCCGTTCAGCACGTACCTGCCGATGTGCTGGACCTTCCAGCGGGCGGGATCGTGCAGGGTGTGGGTGCGCGCATCGCGCCAGTGCCGGTGCAGATTGAGGGAGTCGAGTGCGGCACGGGTGCCGGACACCTCGAACACGGCACTCCCGGCCTCCACGGCGGTCTGCGCGGCGTGCGCCTTGGCCGCGGCGACCGCGATGGATGCCTCGGCCGCCGAGTCGTCGGTGAGGTCGGCGCGGGCCGCGTCCACGGCACGGGCGGCCTCCCGCAGGAGCGCCTCGGATGCCCGTACCTGGATGGCGAGTTCACCGAACCGCTGGATCAGCAGCGGGTCCTCGGCGGCCGTCTCGACGCCGCTCTCGAACCAGGGCCGGCTCTTGGTGCGGACGAACTCGGCGGCCTCGGCCAGCGCTCCCTGCGCGATGCCCACGTCGATGGCCGCGTGGAGCAACTGGGCGACCGCGCCGTGGAGTTGGGGTCCTCGGAAGGTGAGGTGGTGCGGCAGCACCCGGTCGGCCGGTACCGGCACCGCCTCCAGTCGTACGGTGCCGCTGGCGGTCGTACGCTGGCCCATGCCGTCCCAGTCGTCGATGACCGTGAGCCCCGGGGCGTCCCTGGGCACGTACGCGACGTGCAGGTTGTCGTCCTCGGTGCGGGCGAGCACCGGGATCCAGTCGGCGAAGAGGGCACCGGTGGAGTAGTGCTTGACGCCGGTCAGCGTGTACGAGCCGTCGGGGTGGGGTTCCAGGCGGGTGCGGATGTCCTGGACGTGCTTCGTGCCCGCCTCCGACTGTGCGTTGCCGAAGCGGCGCCCGGCGAGGACCTCGTCGAAGAAGAAGTCCCGCTGCTCCGGTGTGCCCTGATGGCGAATCACGTTGACGTACACGAAGTGGCTCTGCGGGATCTGGGCGAGGCTCGCGTCGGCCGAGGCGAGCAGCCGGAAGATCTCGGCGAGGGTCTCCTGGCGTACGTCCGCTCCCCCGTACTCGGCGGGCACGGTGACCGCCAGCAGTCCAAAGGCGCTGAGGCGGTCCAACTCCTCCCGGGGCAGGCGGCGTTCGGCGTCCCGCTCGGACGCGGTGGCGCGGAACTCGTCGGCGAGGTCCCGGGCCACGGTCAGGGCCTCCAGGTCGTCGGCGATGACTTTCGCGGTCATGGGGTCAGCCCGCCGCGGCCAGCAGCGGCGTACGGCCGAGGGCGGTGGAGAACTGGTCGAGCACCTGGGTCAGGGCCTCGCGCGCGGTGGGGGCGACGGTGAGGGAGCCGTCCTCGTGGGCGGTGATGTCCTTGTCCAGGGTGAACCAGCCCTGCACGATGTGGCCCGCGCCCATGGAGCTCAACACCGGGCGCAGGGCGTAGTCGATGGCCAGCACATGGGCGGTCGAACCGCCCGTGGCCAGCGGGAGGACGGTCTTGCCGGCGAGGGCGTACTGCGGGAGCAGGTCGAGGAGCGCCTTGAGGACACCGGAGTAGGCCGCCTTGTAGACGGGGGTGCCGATGACGACACCGTCCGCGCGCTCGAAGAGCTCGGTCGCCTCGACGATCGCGGGATGCCGGAAGTCGGCACCGAGCAGGGCCTGGGCCGGGATGGTGCGCACGTCGAGCGGGATCACCTCGTGGCCCTGGGCGGCGAGGCGGCCGTCGAGGTGGCGCAGGAGCCTGGCGGTGCGGGAGGAGGCGGAGGGGCTGCCGGAGACGGACAGGACGGTGGCCATGGGCCCTCTTTCGGGGAGGAGGGGCGCCCCCGCGCGGGAGGCGCCCCCGGTGGTCAGGAGTACCAGGTGGGTTCGGGCAGTTCGCCTTCGAGGACCCAGCGGCCGACCTCGCGCCGCTTGTAGGCGACGGGGTCGTGGAGGGTGTGGGTGCGGACGTTGCGCCAGAAGCGGTCGAGGCCCTCGGCACTGGCTGTGGAGCGGGCTCCGGTCACCTCGAAGACGCGGTTCGCGATCTCCAACGAGACGTCGGTGGCGCGGGCCTTCACCGCGGCCACCCGGACCTCGAAGTCGCCGCGGGCCTGCTCGGTCACGGCGTCGGGGTCGTCGTGCAGCTTCTGTCCCTCGGCGGCGACGGTGTCGGCGAGGGCCTCGACCGCCCAGAGCTTGGCGGTGAGGTCGCCGTAGGTGTCGATGACGTACGGCTCGTCGACCGCGCGTTCGTGGCCGCCGTGCAGCCAGGATCGCGCCTTGGTGCGGGTGTAGGTGGCGGCCGTCTCCAGCGCGCCGCCCGCGATGCCGAGGTAGAAGTTGACGAAGACCAGCTGGATGGTCGGGACGTTGAGGGTGTTGTAGGTGCGCGGCTGGAACTGCTTGTCGACGTAACCGGCCGCCGAGGACCAGGGCGTGCGGACCCCGTCGATCGTGACGCCGCCGCTCTCGGTGAGGCGCTGGCCGATGTTGTCCCAGTCGTCGTGGAAGGTCAGGCCCTCGGAGTCCGAGGGCACGATCGCGAAGACGTGCTGGTCGGTGCCTTCCAGGACGCCTTCGAGGACGGTGACGTCGGAGACCTTGCTGCCGGTGGAGAAGGATTTGCGGCCGGTGAAGACGAGGTCGTCGCCGTCCTCGGTGACGGTCACGTCCTTGTCGCGGGGGTTGACCGCTCCGCCGAAGAACCAGCGGTTCTTGGCGGCCTCGGCCTCGAGGTACTCCCATTGTTCGCGGGTGCCGACCAGGCGGGCGGCCCAGTTCCACAGGTAGTGGTAGCCGAGGAGCTGGCCGATGGATCCGTCGGCCTTGGCGACCTCGCGGACCACCCGGTAGGCGGTCGGCCAGTCCTGCCCCGCGCCGCCGTGCTCCGTGGGGCCGAGCAGGGTGACCAGGCCGGAGTCCTTGAGGAGCTGGACCTCGGCGTACGGGGTGGCGCCGGCCCGGTCGCGTGCGGCGGCGTCGGTGGCGAGGACTGCGGCGACCTCGGCGGCGCGGGCGATCCAGTCCTCGGCGGTCCGCGGGGCGGGGCTCTGCTGCCAGTGGGTGGGCGTGACGGTGCTCATGCTGGGGTGACCTCTCTCGCAGTGCGGTGCGGAAGCTGTGGGGGCGGTCAGGCGTGGGCGTGGGCGTGGGCGTGGACGGATTCGGGCTCGCTGTCCGGGAGTTGGGCCTCCAGCTCGCGGACGAGGGGCAGCACCCGACGGCCGAAGTACTCGACTTCCTCGTGGTAGTGCAGGAAGCCCAGGAGGAAGAGGTCGACGCCGAGCTTCTTGTAGGCGACGATGCGCTCGGCGATCTGCTCCGGGGTACCGATCAGGCCGGTGCGAAAGCCGTCGTTGTACTGCACCAGATCGGCGAAGCTGGAGTCCTGCCACATGCCCTTGCCGTCGGCGGCGGACTGCCCCGCCTGCTTCACGGCGGCACCGAAGCCCTCCACGGCCTCGGTGTCGGCCTGCGCGACGATCTCCCGGAGGGTCTCGCGGGCGTCGGCCTCGGTGTCGCGGGCGATGAGGAAGCCGTTGAGCCCGAACTTCGGTGCGCGGCGGCCGACTTCGGCGGCGGACTTGCGTACGTCCTCGATCTGTTCGACGACCCCGTCGAAGTCCTTGCCGTTGGAGAAGTACCAGTCCGAGACGCGGCCGGCCATGGTGCGGGCGGCGGTGGAGTTGCCGCCCTGGAAGATCTCCGGGTGCGGGCGCTCGGGGGTGTTGAGCGGCTTGGGCTTGAGGGAGAAGTCGCGCAACCGGTAGAAGTCACCGGCGAGTTCGGTGTGGTCCTCGGTCCAGATCTGGCGCAGGGCGCGGATGAACTCCTCGGAGCGGCGGTAGCGTTCGTCGTGCTCCAGCCAGGGCTCGCCGAGGGCGGTGAACTCGCCCTTGAACCAGCCGGAGACGACGTTGACGGCGAAGCGGCCCTTCGACAGGTGGTCGTTGGTGGCGCCGAGCTTGGCCAGGACGCCGGGGTGCCACAGGCCGGGGTGGACGGCGGCGATGACCTTCAGGCGCTCGGTGGCGAGCAGCAGGGCGAGGCTGAAGCTGGTCGACTCGTGCTGGTACTCGGCACCGTAGCTGGCCATGTAGCGGACCTGGCTGAGGGCGTACTCGAAGCCGTTGTTCTCGGCCAAGACGGCGAGTTCGCGGTTGTAGTCGTATCCCCAGTCGGTGCGCTGCTCGATCTTGCTGGTGACGAGGCCACCACTGACGTTGGGGACCCAGTAGGCGAATTTCAGGGGTGCTGCGGGCATGCGGAACTCCTGTTGCGGAATACGCGGGGATTTTCGGGGACGCCGAATCGAAAGGGCGCGAAAATTCGCTGCATTCAGGCGGTGAAGGGAAAACGCGAGAGGCTCCTGTCCCAGGCCAGGACAGGGCGGGCGCGGAAGGAGGAGCGGCGGCGGATCAGGCCGCGGCGCAACAGGAGGCGCTGGAGACGCGCGCGAGGTCGACGTGGCGTCGCCGCGTGAGGTCCAGTCGCATCTTCATGCCGTCGATGGTCGCAGTCGGCCGCGACGGGCGTCAAGGAAAACCCGACCGGTCTCGTATCGCGGACCATTGAATTTCACGAACGTGTGACAGGGAAACCCTTGAACTGCCCGTGAAATCACCCGCATTCTGCTGCGGTGCGGACCGAACAGCTGGAATACATTGCGGCGGTGACACGGCTCGGCTCGCTGCGCCGGGCGGCGGACGAACTGCGCCTGTCGCAGCCCGCGTTGAGCGAGACCGTCAGAAATCTGGAGCGGGAGCTGGGAGTCGGCCTCCTGGAGCGCAAGCGGTCCGGCGCGACGATGAGCGCGGAGGGCCGGGAGCTGCTGCCGTACATCGTCCATGTGCTGGAGGCGGTGGACCGGCTGCGGGCGGCGGCCGGTGAACAGCACCGCATCAGCCGTATGGTGCGCGTCGGCACGGTGAACGCGGCGACCGTGCCATTGCTCGTACCGGTGGTGCGAGAGTTCCGTGCGGCGCATCCGGTCACGCAGGTCGAGGTGGTCGGCGCGCAGCAGACGGAGATCCACCGGGCCCTGTCCGAGGGCGGGTTCGACCTCGGTCTGGTGAACCACCTGGACGGTGACGACGTGCCCGCCGACGTCGAGTCGACCCAGTTGCTGTGCGGCCGGCCCGTGGTGTGCGTGCGTCCCGACAGTCCGCTCGCGTCCCGGTCCGCGGTGACGGTGGAGGAACTGCTCGCCGAGCCCCTGATCGCGATGCGCTCCGGTTACGTCATGCACCGCTATGTCCACCGGCTCCTGGACGGCCGCACCCCGTCCTTCTCCTACTCCACCGACGGCGCCGAGATGGGCAAGCTGATGGTCGCCGAGGGGCTCGGCGCGACGGTTCTGCCGGACTTCAGCGTGGCCGGGGATCCGCTGGAGCGGCTCGGCACGATCGCCTACCGGCCGATCGCGGGCGACACCACCCGGGTGCTGCTGATGCTGCAACGCCGGAAGGCCGAGTCGGTGCCGCGGGCCGCGCAGGACCTGTACGAGGTGTTTCTGCGGAGGGCGGGGGACCTGGGAGGCACCCTGTCCGACCGTCCCCTCAGTCTTCCCCGCGCCACGGAACCACCACCAGGAACGCGTCCGACTTCAGGTCCATGACGACGGTCGCGTCCTCGCCCTCGGCCCGGCGCGCCGCGGCGTACTCCTCCGCCGGCCACGATCCGCGCGGAGATCCCGCAGGAAACCGCTCCAACACCTTTGCGCCCATAAGGCAGACACCTCCAGCATCGACCGTCGCCCCGAACGACAACGCTCGTATCCATGCGCCTGCCCGCGATCGAGCCGGACATGTACCTTTCACGGCCGGTAGTCGCGAGATCGCGGGCCGAGCCGCCCCGGTCGTCCGCCGGGCCCTCTGACCACTACACATAAGGATGAAATAAGCGCAGAATAAACGTACGCGGCGCTCTACCGCATACCGCACCAGACGCGGTCAGACCTGCAAAGTCAGGAGGAGACGACTCATGGCCAACGTCTCTCACACCAGAGGGGACATCACCACCCACCCCGACGCTTCGGAAATGCGGGAACGCTACGACCGCGTGCTCGGCGGTCGCGATGTGGCACTCGTGGACGGACCGGTGTTCCTGCTCGGTCTGTACTGTGCCGTATCCCCGTGGGTGGTCCACTACACGACGAGCCAGCCCGACCTCGTGATCCACAACCTCATCATGGGGATAGCGATCGGCCTGCTGGCCCTCGGGTTCACCCGGGCTCCGGAGCGCATGTACGGCCTGAGCTGGGCCATGTGCGCGCTGGGCGTGTGGATGATCGTGTCGCCGTGGATCGTCGGCGAGAGCCCGGACGCCGGGGTCATCTGGAACAACATCGTCATCGGTGCCCTCGCTGTGATCCTCGGGCTGATGTGCACCATCACGGCGGCGAGGAGCGCCCCGAGGGCATAGGAGCCCGTGAGGAAGGACAGACGCACCCACAGGCCGGTCCGCGCCCGCGCGGACCGGCCCTCTCGAACCGAGGTGTCAGCCCAGCAGGGCCCCGAGCTCGCGACGATGCTCGGCGACCCACTCCCAGGCACTCCGCACCTCGTCGACGGCTCCGGCGTCGCGCAGCGCGGCCATGGCGGGTTCGCCGCGGTCCGCGGCGGCGTCGATTCCCCGCCAACAGCGGTCCTGCCACCACAGGACGGTGTCGACGAGGACACCGCGCTCGTCGAGGTCGTAGGCGTCGCACACGAGACGGATCCGGCGCGCAGCCTCCGGCATGTCGGTCACCTCGGGGCCCAGGTCCAGGTACTGCCAGCACAGGTGGGCGACGTCGTGGACGCGCTCACCGGGAGCGGCGAGATCCCAGTCGACGAACGCCAGCGGCCGCCAGTCGTCGCCCCGCACGGCGTACACGGTGTTCTTGGGGGCGAGGTCGTTGTGGCAGACGACGTCCCGGTCGCCGGCCGACGGGGTGCCGTGTGTCAGGTCGTGGAAGGCGCGGACGAGCCGCGCGACACGGACCAGGTTCGCGTCGGTGCGGGCGGCGGCCCGTTCCTCGGGGGTCACGGCCGCCCGACCCTCGATGTAGCCGAACGTCTCGCGGCCTCGCTCGTCCATGCCCAGGTGGCGCGGCGCCCCCGGCCATCCTCGCCGCTCGAACAGCGCGAGCAGGTCCCGCACGTAGTCCGACCGTGCCGTCGGCGTTCGCCGCACGGTCGCGCCGATCCGCACGACCACGTTGAAGGCACCGCCTTCGAGCGATGTCTCCTCCATCTTGAACGCCTCCACATACCGCTCGACTCCGAAAGAAGTATCCAGGGTCGGGGAACAGAGCGCGCGAGGCGCGGCTGCCGGACGAGCGTGCGCCCGCCGGCACCCTACGGGTGGTGACCGACGGGCGCCCGGTGCCCGACATCGCGGCCGAGGTACCGGCAGCGACCGGATGGGCTTCGCTGCGGATCAACTCACGTCGAGCGCCGTGTCGTCGAGCACGAACGATGTCTGGAGCTTGGAGCCCTCCGTGCCGGTGAGCTTGACCGTGACGGTCTGCCCGGCGTAGCCGCTGAGGCTGAATCCGCGCTGGGCGTATCCGGAGGCGGCGTTGAGGTTCGAGTACGTCGCAAGGGTGCCGAGGACGGTGCCGGAACTGTTCAGGACCTGCACCTTCAGGGTGTCGTAGGCCGTGCTGGTGGTGGTCTCCGCGGTGTCGATGTGCAGGTAGAAGCTCAGGGTCGCGGCGCAGCCGGACGGGATGGCCACCGACTGGGCGAGGGTGTCGGTGGCGGCGGTGCCGCTGCCACCGAGCCAGGAGTAGTACGAGCCCGAACGGGCGGACTGGCCGCTGGAGTTGGTGATGACACCGCTGGTGGCGGTCCAGGTCGTGGCGCCGGATTCGAAGCCGGCGTTGCCGAGGAGCTGGGCGTCGGTGCAGGCGGTTCCGCCCCCGCCTCCGTCGCCACTCGCGCCGGAGAGCCATTCGGTGGCGTTCAGGGCGAGGGGCCCGTTGGTGGCGCCAGTGTCGTTCCAGCCGTCGTAGAGGGTGTTTCCGGACTGTCCGGTGCCGTCGTCGATCGGCGAGCTGTCGCCCCAGAAGGCGACCCGGCCGCTCCCGAAGGTGCTGGTGGCGAAGAAGGCACCGGTGTTGCCGGAGTAACCGCTGCGGTAGAGCAGCCCCTTGACGCCGGCGTTGTCGGCGGGCTTGAGGGTGGCGGTGGTACCGCTGGCGATCAGGCTCTTGGTGACGGTGCCGAAGGAGCCGTGCAGCACGGGGTCGCCGCTGTCGCTGATGGCGGCCGGGTAGCCGGAGCTGATGCTGAGCGAGTCGACGGAGAAGCCGAACGGGTCGGTCGAGTCGACGCTGTTGTTGGTCATCAGGTCGTTGAGGATCTCGACCGCGTCCTCGCCGTCGTTGTTGCGGTCGGCGCCGGTGTGGTCGGAGATCATGAACAGGCCGCCGCCGTTCTTGACGAACGTCATGATGGCGGTCTTCTCGGCCGTGGTGAACAGCGTGTTCGGCTCGGGCAGGACCAGCGTGTCGAAGTTCGACAGGTCGTTCGTCGCCGAGGCGCCGTAGGTGAGGGCGGAGCCCGAGGGCAAGGTCTTCAGGCTGTAGTCGCCGGTCTTCTGCAGGGCGACACCCCAGGAGGACAGCGCGCCGGTCCAGTCCGTCTCGGCGGAGGGCGTGGAGTCCTGGCCGAGCGGGTCGGGCTGGCTGGTGGAGACGATCCAGTCGGCATTGCCGGCCGTCTCCGCGTGAGCGTTGTCGAACAGGACGCGGTGGGGGGTGGCCGCGTGGGCGAGCGTCGTGGTGGCGGCGGACTGGACGGCGACGCCCGTGGCGAGCAGCCCGAGGGCGGCGAGAGCGGTGCCGAGTCTGTGGCGGGGCCCAGTGAGTCCGAGCATCCGGCATACCTCCGTGAGGGGTTGGGGAAGGAGCGGTGCGGGGCCGGACCTACGCGCGTAGATAGAGCGCACATCTGCGCGCGTAGAGCATCGGCCGTACGTACTCTCCGCGCGACCGACGGCTTGAACCGTACATGGCAACCAGAGGCCTGAACAGGCGCCATCGGACCGCGGGACCAGACGTTGACCCGGCTTTGGCCATTGGTTGAAGCACCGGCGGACTGTCCGTGGTTCCAGGGGGCACACGCACTGATGCGGGGGTCTTGACAACAATGCGTGGGTTTTGACGAAAAGGGGCGGAGATGGAGATCGACGGCATCATCAGTGCCATCGTGATCGGCATCGTCATCGGTGTCCTGGGCCGGCTCGTGATCCCCGGGCGCCAGCGCATCGGAATCCTGTGGACGATCCTCGTCGGCATCATTGCGGCGCTGATCGGTTCCGCGATCGCCGGCGCCTTCGACGTGGCCGACACCAAGGGCGTGGACTGGGTCGAGTGGCTCATCCAGATCGGCCTCGCCGCACTCGGCGTGAGCGCGCTGGACCGGTCGAAGGCACGCCGCCGCTGAGGCGCGCGATGGGCGGCGTACGGCAGGCGCCACAGGCGTAGGTCGCGGCGACGGAGATGAAGCGAGGCGCAGTACGTGACACGAGGCGGGCGCCGCATATGAGCTGAGGCGCGCCCGCGCACACAGGGCGCGCCTTGTATGCGAGACGGGGGCGCAGCGGACCCGAGCAGCGCTCGGCGTGTCCCGGGCTCCTGAAGACCGCTCAGTGAGCCCCGCCGCTCATCGCCGCGAGTCCGTCCCGGGTGGACGGGAACGTCGGCGTCCACCCCAGTTCCCGCTCCGCCTTCGCCGTGGAGACCCGCAGGGTCGTCGACATCATGGTGTGCGCGTACGACATCGGCTTCATGAGCAACAGCGGTACGGTCATCGGCTTCGGCAGTCCGAACCGCTCGGCCACGCAGAGCACATGGGCCCGGAAGCCCAGAGGCGTGCGGTCGGCGACGTTGTACGCCTGGCCGGGCCGGCCGCGTTCGACGGCGGCCACCACCGCCCGCGCCGCGTCGGTGAGTTCCACCCACGGCAGGACCCGGCCGTGGTCGTCGGGGACGAGCAGCTGCCGCTTGCGGAGCAGGGGCAGGAGGGCGTCGGTGCCGCCGGGGCCGTAGAAGAGGCCGAAGCGGAGGGCGATGCCCTCCAACCCCGGAGTACCGAAGGTGAGTTGCTCCTTGGTGCGCATGGCCGCGAGGTGTCTTTCCAATTCCGGTGACGTGCCGTGCGGGCCGAAGGGGTCGTCCTCGGCGACCGGGTGGTCACCGTGGTCGCCGTAGCCGTATCCGAAGACCATCGACTCGGTAACGAAGCGGCGGGCGCCGACGGCCTGCGCGGCCTCGACGAGATGGGCCGTCCCCTCGGTGCGCAGGGCGTCGGTGGCGTACATGTCGCGGTGGCGCATGGGGGCCTTGCGCAGGGCGGTCGCGGCGTGGATCACCGCGTCGAACCGCTGTCCGTCAACGGCGCGCAGCAGGCCGTCGCGGTCCATGAGGTCGGCGCGGATGCCGGCCGCCGGTCCGCGGCCGAGTCCCGTGACCTTGTGACCGGCCTCGGTCAGGGCGTGGGCGATGTGCCGGCCGAGGACACCGGTCGCGCCCGCCAAGAGGATGCTCTGGTTCTGGTGGATCGTGTCGTTGGTCGCCATACCCGTACGACGGATCGGACCGCCGGGGATGTGACATCCCCGGCGGCATCGACCCCACGTCGCGTCACTGCCGCGCGAGCCACTCGCCGTACCAGGCCACGGTGGCGTCGACCGTCTCGGCGAGCGGTGTCGGAGTGACGCCGAAAGCCTGCTCGAAGGCGGAGGAGTCCACGATCTGCGGCTCGGTGTGCTGGTAGAACATCTCCGCGTACTCGGCCACGAACTGTTCGTCGAACGGCCCGAACGGGCGGAGCTCCGCCAGGACCACGACGTCGAGCAGTCGGCCGACCCGCTTCTCGATCATGGTGTGGATCTCGCGGGTGCTGACGGCGGGCGCGGTGGGCAGGTGCCAGACGCGACCGTCGCCCTCCGGGTGCTCACCCAGGGTGGCGAGCCCGGCGGCCACGTCCTGGATGCTCGTGTAGCTGTGCGGGAGGTCGATGTCGCCCAGCCCGAGGACCGTGCCGCCGGTGAGCGCTCCCGGGAAGGTGGTCGCGCCAAGGCTCGAGTTGAGCACCCCCGGGCCGACGAAGTCGGCGGAGCGGCCCAGGGACACCCGAACCCGGCCCTCGCGGTGTGCGGCGAGGTACTTCTCGTCGAGTTCGGCGCGCATCCGGCCCTTACGGGTCGTCGCCTTCCACGGGGTGTCCTCGGTCATCACCGCTCCCCCGGTCTCGCCGTAGGGGTAGAGGGTGTCGAGGACGACCAGGCGACTGCCGGACACCTCCGCGGCGCCGAGGACGGCGTCCAGGATGCGGGGCATCACCTCCACCTGGAGGTGATAGCCGACGTTGACGCAGTGATACACGACGGCGGCTGCGGCTGTCGCCTCTCGCGCCCCCTCGGCCGTGCTGACGTCGGCGGCGTACCGCTCGACCCCTTGGATCGCCGGCCCGTCGCCGTTCCGGTCGACGAGGCGTACGGCGTGGCCCCGGCGCACCAGTTCGCGGGCCAGTGCGGTGCCGGCCGGGCCCGATCCGAGGACGGTGTGCAGGGAGCGAGCGGCGTTGGCGTGGGCAGTCACGGTGATCCCTTTCCCGAAGGAGCAAGTGGTCGTCACTTATGTTAGAGACTGTAACTCTTCCAAATACCTCTCGCAAGAGTGGTGTGCTCGGACTGCCGTTATGGTGTGTCACGAGGTTCGAGAAGGGAGCCACCCATGGCCGGGAGCGTGCAGAGTCCGAGGGCCCGTTACCGCGAGCAGACGCGTACGGAGATCAAGGAGATCGCGCTGCGGCAGCTGGCCGAGGGGGGCACGGCGGCCGTGGCCCTGAGCCGGATCGCCAAGGAGGTCGGCCTCTCCGGGCCGGCCCTGTACCGCTACTTCGACAGCCGTGACGCGCTGCTGACGGACCTGATCCGCGACGCGTACGCCGACCTGGCGGCGGCCGTCGTGGCCGTCGGTGCGGCCCTTCCGCCGGACACGGCGCCGCGCGCCAGGCTGCGGGCGCTCGCGGCGGCCTGCCTGGACTGGGCGGCGAGTCAGCCGCACCGCTATCTGCTGATCCAGGGCACGCCCGTACCGGGATACACGGCGCCCGCGGACACGCTGGACAGCGCGCGGGCAGTGCTCTCGCCCTTCCTGCCGGCCTTCGAGGGGTCCGAGCCGTCGGCGGCGGTGGCGCCGGTGGTGGCGCAGATGAGGACTTGGGCGGACGACGACCCCGCGGTGGCGGAGTGGGCGCGCGGGCACGTGGCAGCCGGGGCCGAGGGCCCTGCGCTGGCCGGAGCGGTGCTCGCCTGGGCGCACATGCACGGGGCGGTCAGCCTGGAGGTGTCCGGCCAGTTCGAGGGCATGGGCCATGACGGGGGCACGCTGCTCACAGCTCAGATCGACGCGCTCGCGGACGCGTTCGGCCTGGACTGAGCCGCTCCGGCGCCGCCGAGGGACGTAGGAAGCCAGGGACTACGGGAAGCGACGGACTACGGGCACGACGGACTACGCGTAGCGAGGGACTGCGTGAGGGACAGCGCGAACAGCGCGCCTACGGCACGTACACGTACGGCGTCGTCGTGCTCAGCGGATGGAAGCCGAGGCGTTCCAGGATGGGCCTGCTCTGGCTGGAGGCGTCGACCTGGAGGTAGCGGTAGCCGCGGTCGACGGCGGCACGGGCCCGCTGGGCGACCAGCGCGCGGTAGATGCCGCGGCCGCGGCAGGCCTCGACCGTGCCGCCGCCCCAGAGGCCGGCGAAGCGGGTGCCGGGCACGAGCTCCATGCGGGCGGCGCTGACCGGCGTGTCACCGGCGAGCGCCACGACGGCGACGACGGTGTCCGGGTCGTCCGCCAGCCGGGCGAGCAGCTGGTGGCGCAGCCGGGAGCTGTCGGTGCCGAAGGCCTTCTCGTGGACCTCCGCCACGAGGTCGACGCCCGCCCGGTCGGTGGCCGGAAGGAAGCGGATGCCCTCGGGCGGCTCGGTGTCCAGGATCAGATCGGCGACCTCGGCGATCATCAGCGTCTCCTCGGGCTCGGGCGTGAACCCGGCGGCCCCGAGCCGCGGTCCGAGGTCCATGGGCAGGTCGTGCCCGTAGAGCTTCCACTCGAAGTCGAGGCCGAGACCGGAGTAGCGGGCGACCTGCTCGGCGATCGCCGCGTCGGCGCTCGCCTCGTCCAGGTCCGACCAGACGACGCCGTTCCAGCCGTGCGCGGCGGCGACCTGACGGACCACCCGCCCCGACCGCTCGATCCGTGCACCGGGGCCGTCCGGCTGAGCGCCTTCGCGCATGTCCCGGTCGTACAGGGCCAGTACCGCGGCATGATCCATGCGTTCACTCCAGCACCCGGCCCTGGCCGGGGCAACAGCTTTACAAGGTCCTCCCTGTTCGGCCGCACGGCTGAGATACGCGCGCAGCCGGTTGCGGACCAGACAGGGGATGCGCGCCTGGAGGCGGTCGATCTCGTCGCGCAGCAGAGTCGCGATCTGGGGGGGGCAGGTACTGCGGGGGCAGGTGGATCTCGTCGGGGCCGGACAGATCGGGCAGGATCGCCCGGATCATCTCCGTGGTCAGTCCGGAGTCGAGGGTTCGCGGATCTGCTGGACGTCCCGGAGTGCTGCTGGCGTTGGGGGCGGCCACGGTGGCCGGGATCTGGATCACTGGCGTCCTGGTCGACCGGCGGTTCGGCCGACCCTGCTCGCCTCTCTCTCGCTCTGCGCGCCGTGATGCTCGCGCTCGGCCTGTGCGCCGGCATGCCCGCCGTGCTGCTGGTCTCCGTGGCCCTGTGTGGGGTCGGGCACCTTTCGCCCCCGCTCGTCCGGAGGCGCGTCCTTGGCTGTGCACCTATCGTGATCGAGGGCGCTCGGACCGAGCGCCGGTCCCGGTCCGCGGCAGGCGTCCCTGGAGGCATCCATGCCGGCCAAGCTGTCGACACGGCCCACGCTCCGGCGCTGCGCGCTCACCGGAGGCGTCGGTCTGGCCCTGCTCGGCGCGGGACTGCCGGCGGTGGTCTCTGCGAGCTCCGAGACCGACCTGTCACGCTTCTACCGCCAGGAAGTCGCCTGGTCGAAGTGCGACGGCGTGGAGATGCCCGAGGACCTCCAGTGCGGGAAGGTCACCGTCCCCCTCGACTACTCCAGACCGCGGGCAGGCACCCTCGAGCTGGCTCTCGCCCGCTACCGGGCGACGGGGAAGTCACGCGGCTCGGTCCTGCTGAACTTCGGCGGCCCCGGCGGCGCGGGCGTGAGTGAACTAGCGGCCGGCGGCAAGGACTTCATGAGCCTGACCAACGGCTACGACGTGGTGTCCTTCGATCCCCGCGGCGTCGGCCGGTCCTCACCGGTGACCTGCGGCGACGCCTCCGACGAGGTGGCGGCGACGACGGACGAGGTCATCGGCGTCGATCCCGAGGCCGTCCTCAAGCAGTTGCGCAAGGCGGCCGACACCTGCGCCAGGCACTCCGGTCCCGTCCTGGCGCACATCGGCACGGTCAACGCCTCGCGTGACCTCGACGTGATGCGCCAGGCCGTCGGCGACAAGAAGCTCAACTACCTCGGCTTCTCCTACGGGAGCCGGCTCGGCGCGGTGTACGCGGCCCAGTTCCCCAAGAAGGTCGGGCGGATGGTGCTCGACGGCGTGGACACCCTCACCGAGCCGCTGACCGAGCAGGGCGTGGCGGGCGCCGCGGGTCAGCAGACCGCGCTGGAGGACTTCGTCGACTGGTGCGTGAAGGACATCGCCTGCCCGTTCGGTACGGACGCGCGCACGGCCCGGGAGGAGGTCGTACGCCTCGTCGAGTCGCTCGACCAGGACCCGGTGCCGACCGACTTCGGCGAGGACTTCACCGGGCAGGACCTGGTGGGCGCCATCGGCCAGGCCCTCTACAGCAGGGAGTTGTGGCCGTCCCTGGAGCGGGCGCTCGCCTCGCTGGTCGAGGACGGCGACACCGGGCCACTGCTCTGGTTCTCCGGCGGTGGATCGGGCGTCCGTGCAGGTGCGGGCCCCGCGCTGCACGCCGACGACGGTACGGACGGCGGCCTGGTCGACCAGGAGGACGTACCACTGGACAATCTTCCGGCGGCGCTGATGGCGATCAACTGCGCGGACGATCCCGACCGCCCCAGCGCCCGCCGGATCACCAGGGAACTCGGCCGGCTGCGCGCCGCCTACGAGCAGGCGTCGCCGGTGTTCGGCCGCTACCGGCTCACCGAGGTGCTGACGTGCTACGGCCGCCCCAAGGGCACCGACTTCATCCGCGAGGAGGTGCGTGACGTCCGCACCCCGAAGATGCTCCTCGTGGGCACCCGGGGCGACCCGGCGACGCCGTACCGCTGGACCGTGGAGACGGCCGAGCGTCTGGGCGACTCGGCCGTCGTGCTCGACAACAAGGGCGATGGCCACACCGGTTACGCGTCCTCCAAGTGCGTGCACCGCAAGATCGACACGTTCCTCCTCTACGGCTCCCTGCCACCCGACGGCAGCTCCTGCGGGCCGGAGGACGACGACCGCTGAGGTACGCCCCCGGCTGGGCAGGACCGATCCGCCCCGCCCGGCTCCCGGGGTGACCGCATTGTTGCCGCGAGCAAGTTGCCGGTATTGCCCGACTTGGTTGCCCCTAATGCCCGATCGGCGATTCGGCCCTATCGTGCTGTTATGGAGCACGCACTCAGTCCCACGACCCTCACCGAGCTGCGCCGCCCGCGCCCCTATCCGGCGGTGTCCGTGCTGACGCCGACGCATCGCCGGGAACCCGAGAACGCCCAGGACCGGGTCCGGCTGCGCAATGTCGTGGCCGAGGCCAAGAAGCAGCTGGAGGCCGATCCCGCGATCCCCCGGGATCGGCGCCTCGACGTCTCCCGGCAGCTCGACCAGGCCCTTACCGAGATCGACCTGACGCACGCCGAGGACGGCCTGGTCATCTTCGCCGCTCCCGGTGAGCACCAGGTGTGGTCGCTGGCCCGTCCCGTTCCCGAACGCGTGGTGCTGTCGGACACCTTCCTGACCCGCAACCTGGTCTCCGCACAGGCCGCCGAGCAACCGTTCTGGGTGCTTACGGTCTCCGCCGACCAGGTCACTCTGTGGAGCGGCGGTACGGACCGCGTCACCGAGGAACGTACCGGCGGCTTCCCCCTGACGCGGAGCCGCGAGAACTTCGACGCCGAACGTCAGGAACGGATCGGCGATCTGCGGAGTACGTTCCGGGACGAGGGCACCCGCCAGTTCCTGCGTGAGGCGGACACCGCGATGAACACGGTGCTGCGCGATCGGGCGAGGCCGCTGTACGTCACCGGCGAGACGGCCGCGCTGTCCCTGCTGGACGAGGTCGGCAGCGTCACCAAGAACGCCGTCCACGTGCCGCACGGCGGGCTCGCGCACGGCACCCCCGACGCCGTGTGGCAGGCGGTGCGGCCGCTGGTCGCCGCGGAGGCGCGCAAGAGCACCGACTCCGTGACGCGGGAGCTCGAATCGGCCCGCGGTCACCGGGCGTTCGCGGCCGGGGTCGACGAGCTGTGGCAGAACGCCCGCCAGGGCCGCGTACGGCTGCTGGCCGTCGAGGAGAACTACCGGGTGACGGTCCGCGACGACGGCGGCGACCATCTGATCCCGGCCGCGGGCGGCGACCTCGACGCCCGCGAGGACATCGTGGACGAGATCGTCGAACAGTGCCTGGAGACCGGCGCCGAGGTGCGTTTCGTCCCGGACGGCACACTGGGCGACGCGGCCGGGATCGCGGGAGTACTGCGGTACTGAAGCCCGGCGGGGCACATCAGACGCCGCCGAAGAGCGAGGCCGGCCCCTGCTCGACGGCGGCGCCGACATCCTCCCGACCGGCGCCCGCGACCGCGAAGGTCCGCAGCAGGGCGCGGGCGGGCCGCACGTCCGTGATGTCCATGCCCTTACGAGCTCGCAGGTGCCGTTCGCATTGCACCTGACCCTGACCTATTAATGTGACCTGCATCACGCAGCCTGGAGTGCGCCGCCCCGATTCCCGAGCAGGTCCATATATGCCAGACTCCCCATAGCGAACACAGTGCCGTCGAACACACAGATGAACGCCGCGCCGGGCCCCCGCCCGTCCCTCAAGTCACGTACCTCTTCTACGACTTGAACCACCCGGCGCCCCACGCCGGACGTACGTCGGCCTCACCTCGTGAAGACTGTGGCATATGCCAGAAGCACCACCGTATCGGGTGTTGCCAAATCTCTTACAGGGCGTCGCGGGCTGTGCAACAGTCGTAACGGTCCTTCCGTCCGCCCTGGTCGTACCGTCCCCCATCGGAGTGCGTCATGCCGTCCCATCTCTCTGCGGACCGCCCAGCCGCCCAGCCGCCCGGACGTGGCTCGGTCGACGCGCTCATCTCGCAGGCGCGCCGCCTCAAGGGCGACATGGACGCCGTACGCCGGGACACGCGGAGTGACGGTTCCGATCCGGAGGACCGGTGGCAGCGCGCGCTGTACGACCTCGCGCTGCACCAACTCAACGACTTGGACGAACACTTGGCACAGCTGCGGGACGGCCCGCCGCCCGTGCCCCCGTCCAAGGAGGCGGCGCCCGCCACCCGAGCCGTGCCGCCCGCTCCCCGGCGCGGCTCGCTCCTCAGCCGGGTCGGCAGCGCGGAGTGGAACCTGCTGACGGACGAGGCGAGTTGGTCCGGCGAGCTGTACCAGATCCTGGGCCGTGATCCCGCCGCTCCTCCGCTGACCCTCGACGAGCTGCCGTCCCTGGTGCTCGACGAGGACCGGCTGAAGCTGACGGCGATGGTCACCGACTGCCTCGTCGACGCCAAGCCCATCGACGGCGAGTTCCGCGTGGTGCGCCCGGACGGCGACGTGCGGACCGTGCACATGATGGGCGAGCCCGTGCTCGACACCGACGGAAGCACCGCGTCCATGTGGGCGGTGCTGCGGGACGTCAGTGAACTGCGCCGCAGCCAGCGGGCGGTGAGCGAGACCCGTGACTCCTTACAGCGTCACCGGCACCGCGCGCAGGCCGAGCACACGCTCGCGGTCGAGCTGCAGGAAGCTGTGCTGCCTCCGTGGCGCGGGTCCCTGCGGCTCCCGCACCAGGGACCCGAGACACTGGACCTCGCGGCCCACTATCTGCCGTCGTCGGCGAGCGCGCTGATCGGCGGCGACTGGTACGACGCGCTGCAACTCGCCGACGGCGAGACGCTGCTCAGCGTCGGCGACCTCACCGGCCACGGAGTCGCCGTGGCCTCGGGCATGGCGACCCTGCTGGGCGCCGTACGCGGCATGGCGATGGCCGGCACCCAGCCGGGCCAACTGATGGCCTTGCTCAACCAGTTGCTCGACGCCACCGTGCAACCGGCCCTCGGCAGCGCGGTCTGCTGCCGCTACCGGCCCGAGACCCGCACCCTGGTGTGGGCACAGGCCGGACACCCCGCCCCGCTGCTGTTCCGCGACGGGACGGGGCGCAGGCTGCACGCACCGGACGGCGTCCTGCTCGGCGCCACCTCGGGAGCCGTGTACGAGCAGGCCGAGGAAACCCTCCGGCCGGGCGACCTGCTCCTGCTGCACACCGACGGACTGGTGCCGAGGCACAGCGATGGAGAGGCCGTGAACCGCCTCCTCGACCTGGGCTCGCGGTTCGCCGAGGCGCGCACCGCACAGGACTGCGTACGGATCGTCATGGAGGAGTTCGGCGAGGCCGAGCGCGAGGACGACGCCTGCGTGCTCCTCGCCAGGGTGACCGCTTGACGTCGCCAGGGTGACCGCTTGACATCAACGGCAGGTCAGGGGCGCAGCAGGGGCGCAGTCCCCCGGTTTTCTATGCCCTGGCGCTGCTGCCGCCCTTCCCCTTCGTCTTGGGCAGCGCCAGCCTGATCTCCTCGCGCAGTTCGTGGATCTTCGGGTAGTTGGAGTACTCGGCGGTGAGCCGGTACATCTGACCCAGCCGGTCCCAGGTACGGCGCGAGGAGTTCGACCCCATCGCCATCAGGGCCAGCCGCGCGTACCGGTCCGCCTGTTCGGGGTCGTCCGCGATGAAGCAGGCGGAGGCCATGGACAGATGGTCGAAGATTTTCGACCGTTCCCGTCCGTCGACCCGCAGGACCAGGGCCTTCTCCGCGTAGTGCTGGGCGTGCACGGCCGCGCCCGGCTCGTGCTCGGCCAGCGTGCGGTAGGCCAGGGCCTGCATGCCGTACAGGTCCTCCTCCTTGAAGGTCTGCATCCAGCTCGGCGGCGGCACGTCGCCCCGGTCGGAGACGAAGAGGTCCTCCGCCTGGCCGAGGGTGCGGCGCATGGCCTGGCCCTTGCCCATCGATGCCTGCGCCCAGGCCTCGATCGTGTAGAGCATCGCCTTGGTGCGGGGCAGCACCTGGTCGCCGGAGCCGGACTTGGCCAGCTTCATCAGGTCCAGCGCGTCGTCGGGCCGGCCCAGGTGCACCATCTGGCGAGCCGCTCGGGAGAGCGCCTCCCCGGCGCGGGGCCGGTCGCCGCCCTCTCTGGCGGCATGGGCGGCGATGACGAAGTACTTCTGGGCCGTGGGCTCCAGGCCGACGTCGTGCGACATCCAGCCCGCGAGGACGGCGAGGTTGGCGGCGACGCCCCACAGGCGCCGCTGGAGATGGTCGGGATGTCGGTAGGCGAGCATGCCGCCCACCTCGTTGAGCTGGCCCACGACTGCCTTGCGTTGCAGTCCGCCGCCGCGGGCCGCGTCCCAGGCCCGGAAGACTTCGACGGAGCGCTCCAGTTCCTCGATCTCCTGCGACCCGATGGGGGCGGCCTCGTAGCGGTCGAACCCGGCGGGGTCGGCGTGCAGGGGGTCGTCGTACTGGGGAGCGTCGGCGGTCAGGGCCGGATCGGTGTGCAGCCAGTCGTACATGGCACTGCTGAGTGCTGATCCCGCGGCGAGCGCGGCACCCGCGCCCACCAAGCCGCGTCGGTTGAGCATGAGGTCCATTCCCGTGAATTCGGTGAGGACCGCAGCAGTCCGCTCGGGCGCCCACGGCACTGAGTCGGGATGTTCCGCATTCCCGCCGCGTGGCCGTTTCCCCGTACGCCCGTGCCGGACCAGACCGAGGTCCTCGATGGTCACGACACGGCCGAGACGCTCGGTGAACAGGGCTGCCAACACCCGCGGCACCGGATCGCGCGGGATCTCTCCCATGTCGATCCAACGCCGCACCCGGGAGGTGTCGGTCGAAAGCTGGGGGTGGCCCATGGCCGCCGCCTGCCGGTTGACCAGCCTCGCGAGTTCACCCTTGGACCAGCCGGCCAGGCCGAACAGGTCCGAAAGACGGGTGTTGGGTTGTCCGCTCACGTCAAGCCCCCAGGTTCTCGGCTGAGTTGACAGTAGCCCGGTGAGAGTTGCCGGGCGACTATTCGCCAGGGTTCGCCAGGGCACGCCAGATGGTGTGCCACTGGGCATCTGGTGTCAGGTAGGAAAGCGCCACCCCGACCCGGTCGCCTTCTTGGAACCCTTCTTGGAACAAGGGATGCATTCCCCAGGGTGCACCCGGGCGACCGGGTCGGGCAGCGCACTGTCGTCGCAGGCACACGAAGGGATCTGTTTCGCCCATGTACGCAGCATCGTCCTCCGTGTCCGCCCCGCCCCGGTCGTTGCATCCCCGTCCGGTGGGTGGCGGCCCCTACCTCGACCCCGCGCGTCCGGCGGCCCCCGTACTCGGTGCGGGCCGGCCGCGCCGCGCCGCGGGCCTCGGCCCTCAACCGCTCAGCGGGAGACTCGACTTGTCCGGCCCTCAGGGCGCCCAGCTGCGCACGGCGATCGCGTCGGTGCACCGGATCTGCCCGGAGTTCGCCCCGGTGCAGGTGTTGCGCCGCAGCGGACGCTCCGTACTCCTGGTCGGCACGACCGGACGCAGCACCGCCGTCGCCAAGTGTTTACTGGACCACTCCCCCGCGTGGGCCGAGCGGGTCCGCCACGAGATAGCCGCATACCGCTCGTTCGTCCGGCACCGCCCTCCAGTGCGCGTGCCGAGACTGATCGCGGCGGACCCGGACAACTGCACGCTGGTGATCGAGCGGATGCCGGGACGGGTGGCGGCGCTGCACCGGCACCCGGCGGAGGCCCCGCCCCGCGCGGACATCAGGGCGGCACTCGGCGCGATCTGCCGGGTGAACGCCTGGCGGCCGCCGGCGGGCACCTTCGACGCCCCGCTGGACTACGCGACCCGCATCAACCGCTACCACGAGCTGGGCCTGCTCACCGACCGGGATCTGGGCGACCTGCAGAAACTGCTGCACGGCATCGCGGCGAGCGCGGGTCGCCACGGCATGGGCCAGTTCTGCCACGGCGACGCACTGTTGTCGAACATCCTCCTGTCACCGGCCGGTCCGGTGCTGGTGGACTGGGAGCACGCGGGCTGGTACCTGCCGGGCTACGACCTGGCGACGCTGTGGTCGGTCCTCGGCGACGCGCCGGTGGCCCGTCGGCAGATCAGCCAGATCGCCCAGTCGGCGGGCCTCGCCTCACGGGACGCGTTCCTGGTGAACCTGATGCTCGTGCTGACCCGTGAGATCCGCACCTACGAGATGGCCGTGCAGCGTTCCATGCACGACACGACCCCGGCGGCACCGGGTATGGCCCATCCGGGTGCTGCGCCGTCCGGCGAGGAACAGCGGCTGCTGCTCAGGCGGCTGCACGACGACTGCCAGCTGGCCCGCCGGGCCGTGCGCGCGGCGGTCGGCACTCGCTGACGGGGACAGCGGTCCGCGGTGCGCCACGTCAGCGGCGCACCGCGGACCGTCGTATGTCCGGGTGTACTGGCCGTCCTGTACGGCCCATTGGTGTACGCCAGTGACGCCCCGCAGGCCCGCCCGCCTTCGCCGCGAAACACCCCGCCCACCTGGATTGACGAGGGAAATCAGCTGCCTCTGGGCATCATTGACGGATCGTCGGCAGGCCGGTACCACTGACGGATCCGGCCCGGCACGGCGCATCGCGCTCGACCGTCCCAGGAGGCTGCATTGCGAGGATCCGCCACCGCCACCGACCGAGCCGCCGGGCGCAGACGTATCCGAAGAACCGCGGGCGCGGTGGGCTGTGCCGCCCTGCTGTTGCCGCTGCTCGGTGCGGCCCCGTCCGACGCCCGGGGCTCCGCGGCCGGCCTGCAGCAGGCGTTCGCCGCCGCGGCCGCCGAGTACCACGTGCCGCAGAGCGTGCTCCTCGGCGTCTCCTACCTGCAGTCCCGATGGGACGCGCATGCCGGGGCGCCCAGCGTGACCGGCGGGTACGGCCCGATGCACCTCACCGACGCCCGCGCCGCCCTCGCCGAGGCGCCGCCGCACCACGGCGAGGGCACGGAGGACGCGCGCGGCGACAGCGCCCGCACGCCTGTGTACCCCGAGGCGAAGGTTCCCGAGAACTCCGAACTCCCGGACCGGCTCAAGACCCTGGCGAAGGCGGCCGAGCTCACCGGCCTGCCCGCCGAGCGGTTGCGGACCGATCCCACCGCGAACGTGGCCGGCGGTGCCGCGCTGCTCGCCGCCGCGCAGAAGGACCTCGGCGAACCCCTGAGCAAGGATCCGGCGGACTGGTACGGCGCGGTGGCGCGCTTCTCGGGCGCGGACGACAGCGCGACAGGAGCGGCGTACGCCGGCGACGTCTTCGACGTGCTGCGCACCGGTGCACAGCGCACCACCGACGCCGGTCAACAGGTTGCCTTGGCCGCCCGGCCGGACCTCACCCCCGACACCGCCCAGCTCGCGCGGACGGGGCTGCGCACGCTCGACGCGGACGGCACCCAGTGCCCGACAACGGTGTCCTGCGAGTGGATCCCGGCTCCCTACGAGGAGTTCGGCGAAGGCGACTACGGCAACCACGACCTGGGGAACCGTCCGGCGTCCCAGAGCATCAGGTACATCGTCATCCATGACACGGAAGGCGCCTGGGAGGGTGTCCTCAACCTGGTGCAGGACCCGACCTATGTGTCGTGGAACTACTCGCTGCGCTCCACGGACGGCCACATCGCCCAGCACGTGAAGGCCAAGGACGTGGCGTGGCACGCGGGCAACTGGTATGTCAACGCCAAGTCGATCGGCCTGGAGCACGAGGGCTTCCTGGCGAACCCGGACGCCTGGTACACCGAGGCGATGTACCGGTCGTCGGCGCGGCTGGTGACATACCTGTCCGAGAAGTACGACATCCCGCTCGACCGGCAGCACATCCTCGGCCATGACAACGTGCCCGGCCCCACCACCGGGACCATCGCCACCATGCACACCGACCCGGGCCCGTACTGGGACTGGGGCCACTACTTCGCGCTGCTGGGCCGCCCCTTCGAAGCCACCGCCGAAAAGAACGGCGGACTGGTGACGATCCGCCCCGACTACGCAGCCAACCAGCCCGAATACACGGGCTGCGTCGCCGCGGGCGAGCCGTGCGCGGCCCACGGTTCGAGCGCGGTGCGGCTCCACTCCGGGCCCGGCAAGTCCTACCCCCTGATCAAGGACGTCGGCCTGGGTACCACGCCGACCACCGGGGTGAACGACCTGTCCTCACGGGTCTCCACCGGCCAGCAGTACGCGGTCGCGGACCGCGACGGCGACTGGACGGCGATCTGGTACCTCGGCCAGAAGGCCTGGTTCAAGAACCCGAAGAAGGACCCGACCGCGGTGGACGCGACCGGCCTCGTAGTGACACCCAGAAAGGGCCTCACGAGCGTTCCGGTCTACGGGCGCGCCTACCCGGAGGCGTCCGCGTACCCGGCGGGAGTGCCCGCCCAGTCGGTGTCGCCGCTGCCGTACAAGCTGCTCAAGGGCCAGCGGTATGTGGTCGGCGACAAGGTGCCCGGCCAGTACTACTACGCGGTGACCTTCGACGAGGAATCCCACAAGGTGGTGGTCGGCAAGGATCTGTACTACGAGATCCAGTTCGGCCACCGGGTGGCGTTCGTGCGTGCGGCGGACGTACGCGTCGGGCAGTCGGCCGGGTAGGCGCCCTCAGCCCTGCTGGAAAAGCTCCGCGGGGAGCGGCTTCAGCAGGGCGTACAGGTCGTCGGTGATGGGGCGGTCCCAGGCGGCGATGGTCACCAGGACGTTGTCGCTGCGGTCGAACTGCACGCAGGAGATCCGGCTCTCCGACAGCTTCAGGCGGCGCACGATCAGGAGATTGTCGCCCTGCATCACCGGCATGTCCTCGACGCCGACGACGGTGACCTCCTCGTCGTTCTCCAGCGCCAGCAGGAGCTGGCCGACCTCGAAGGGGATCTCGTCCTCGGCGACCTCGCGGGCCGGGGAGCCCTCCGGAAGGTTGCCGATGATCATCGCGGGGCCGCGTCCGCCGAACAGGTCGTAGCGCAGGTAGACGCCCTGGCAGGTGCCGTCGGGGGCGGGCAGCAGGCCGGCGCCCAGATTGCCGGGCCAGTCGCCCGGGTCCATGGCCAGTACGTCGAAGTCGGGCCCGGCGGGCGTGGCGCTACGGCGGCGGAGGAACGACATGCCGCAATGGTACGTGCCCGGGGCCCTCGCGTGACGTGCGGGCGGCCCTTCCGCGCCGAGCAGGTCGGGCGAAGTCGGCTGCGGTTGTGCAGCGTGCCGAAGGGGCGCGGTGGACTGTGCGACCAGTGACGACGGATCCGCGGGTGAAGCCCCGGACTTCCGGCGGAGCGCTCAGGGGTTCTTGCGGTGCCGTTCGTGGTGGCGGGCGACGCGGGCGCGGTTGGGGTGTTCCAAGGTGTCTCAGTCCTCCGCCGGCGCCGGTGGCACCACCGCGACCGGGCTCGCCGCGTGCAGCAGGACGGCCTGGGTGACGGAGCCCATCATGCGGGCGGGGGCCAGCAAGCGGCGTCGGTGGCGGCCGACGACGACCAGGTCGGCGTCCTTCGAGGCGGCGACGAGGTGACCGGCCGCGTCGCCCGGTGCGACGTACGGCTCGGCCCGGACCTCGGGGTGCCGGGCGCCATGCGGGGCGAGGAAGCCCTCGGCGAGGGCGCGGGTCTCGCTCTCGACGGCGTCCTGGTCGATCATCGCCGGGACGAGTTCGCCGGGGGCCGCCCAGCTCTCGATCGGCCACGGGTAGGCGGCGACGACCTGGAGGCGCGCACCGCGCAGGGCTGCCTCGGTGAAGGCGAAGTCGAGCGTGGCCTCGTCGGGGCCGTCCACCTTGAGGCCGACCACCACGCGGGGGCCGGGCCCGGCCGGCGCCTCGCCGTGCACCTCGCGTCCGGGGCGGGGCACCACGACGACGGGGCACTCGGCGTCGCGGGCGGCGGCCATGCTGGTGGAGCCGAGCAGCAGACTGGCGAAGCCGCCGCGGCCCCGGGAGCCGAGCACCATCAGCTGTGCGGTGGAGCCGAGTTCGAGCAGCAGGACGCCGACGGCGCCGTCCAGACCCATGTACTCCGTGTCGGGCAGGTCGGCCCGGTTCTCCAGGTGGGCGCGCACGTCGGCGAGCACCTGGTCGTCCTTGGCGGCCGGCGCTGCGACGACCGGGGCGCCGGGCGGGGTCCAGGCGGCGTACTGCCGCACATGGGCCACCCGCAGTGGCGCCTCGCGCCGGCGGGCGGCGTCGACGGCCCAGTCCAGGGCGCGCAGGCTGTCGTCCGAACCGTCGACCGCCGCGACCACCGCCAGAGTGCTCATGCGTTCCTCACCTCCGGAGTACGACCTTCCGCGTTCCGGGGTCAGCCTTGCTCAGCATCGGCCCCAGGAGAGCGCTCAAGGTCGCGTGTCCGGAAAAACGGTCGGAACACCGCCGGATCGGCCCGTCGGCACACGTGTCGGCCCGTCGGCCCGTCGGTTCGGGCGTCGGCCCGTCGGTTCGGGCGTCGGCCCGTCGGTTCGGGCGTCGGCCCGTCGGTTCAGGTCAGGTCGAACTCCCCTTCCCTCGCGCCCGACACGAACGCGCCCCACTCCGCGGGTGTGAAGATCAGGGAGGGGCTCTCGGGCCGACCGCTGTTGCGCATCGCGATGAATCCCTCGACAAAGGCGATCTGGACATCCCCCAGGCCACGGCTGCTGGAGTGCCAGTCGGCGTTGCTGAGGTCCAGCTCGGGCTTGTCCCAGCCCATGAGCGGCTGCTGCTGGATGGTGGTCTCGGCCACGTCCGTGCTCCTCCCGATTGCGTCGTCCGCGGCCAGCCTAGCGATCGGTCCCGGGTGCCAACAGGCCACGTGAGCGGGACCTTTCAGGAGGCGGGGGGCTCGGACCCCACGAGCCACATGGAGAAGAACTGCGATCCGCCGCCGTAGGCGTGCCCGAGCACCCGTCGCGCCCCCTCCACCTGGTGTTCCCCGGCCAGTCCGCGTACCTGGAGCGCGGCCTCCGCGAAGCGGATCATGCCGGAGGCGCCGATGGGATTGGTCGACAGGACGCCCCCCGACATGTTGACGGGCAGGTCCCCGTCGAGCTCGGTCACCCCGGACTCGGTCAGCTTCCAGCCCTCGCCCTCGTCGGCGAAGCCGAGGTTCTCCAACCACATGGGCTCGTACCAGGAGAACGGCACATACATCTCGACGGCGTCGATCTCCCGGCGCGGATCGCCGATCTGGGCCTGCCGGTACACGTCGGCCGCGCAGTCCTTGCCGGCCTGCGGGGACACGGCGTCCTTGCCGGCGAAGAGGGTGGGTTCGCTGCGCATCGCGCCGCCGTGCATCCAGGCGGGCGGCCGGGGCGAGCGGGCTGCTCCCGCGCGGTCGGTCAGGACCATCGCACAGGCGCCGTCCGAGGACGGGCAGGTCTCCGAGTAGCGGATCGGGTCCCAGAGCATGGGCGAGGCCTGAACCTTGTCGAGGGTGATGTCGTGCTCGTGCAGGTGCGCGTACGGGTTCTTCAGCGCGTTGCGCCGGTCCTTGTACGCGACCAGGGAGCCGACGGTGTCGGGCGCGCCGCTGCGGCGCATGTACGCGCGCACGTGCGGGGCGAAGAACCCGCCGGCCCCGGCCAGCAGCGGCTGCTGGAAGGGGATCGGCAGGGACAGTCCCCACATGGCGTTGGACTCGGACTGCTTTTCGAAGGCGAGGGTGAGCACGGTGCCGTGGACGCGGGCGGCGATCAGATTCGCGGCGACCAGCGCGGTCGACCCGCCGACCGAGCCCGCCGTGTGCACCCGCAGCATGGGCTTGCCCACGGCACCCAGCGCGTCCGCCAGGTACAGCTCCGGCATCATCACGCCCTCGAAGAAGTCGGGCGCCTTGCCGATGACGACGGCGTCGATGTCCGCCCAGTCCAGCTCGGCGTCGTCCAGGGCCCGTCGGGCGGCCTCCCGCACGAGCCCCGCGATGGACACGTCCCGGCGTGCCGCCACGTGCTTGGTCTGGCCGATTCCTACGACGGCCACGGGCTCCTTGCTCATCGCGGATCCCCTTCGAGTACGGCGACCAGGTTCTGTTGGAGGCAGGGGCCGGACGTGGCGTGGGCGAGGGCCCGGTCCGACTCGCCGCGGTGGATGCGAACGGCGGCCTCGCCGATGCGGATGAGCCCGGCGGCCATGACCGGGTTGGCGGCGAGGGCTCCGCCGGAGGGGTTGACGCGCACGTCGTCGTCCAGCCCGAGCGCGGCGCGCAGGACTACCTCCTGCGAGCTGAACGGCGCGTGCAGCTCGGCGGTGTCGACGGGTCGTTCGAAGGCTCCGGCCTTCTCGGCGGCCAGTCGGGTGGACGGTGACTCGGTGAGGTTGCGGACGCCGAGGCCGTGGGCCTCGATGCGGTGGTCGATGCCGCGGATCCAGGCGGGCCGCGCGCACAGGTCCCGGGCCCGCTCCCCGGCCGCGAGGACGACCGCGGCGGCGCCGTCACCGACGGGCGGGCAGTCGCCGGTGCGCAGGGGGCGTACGACGTAGTCGCCCTGGGACGCCGTACCGGCCCGGGAGTTGCGGCCGCGGGACGCCACGGCCGCCGGCGCGGGCTCGTCCGTCATGCCCTTGTCGATGAGTGCCTGCGCCTGGAGGGCGGCGAGGGCGACGGAGTCGGGCCACAGGGGTGCCAGGTAGTACGGGTCGAGCTGGCGGGTCAGGACGTCGCGGACGGAGCCGGGTGACGACTTGCCGTAGGAGTACACGAGGGCGGTGTCGGCGTCGCCGGTCAGCAGCTTGGTCCAGGCTTCGTACAGCGCCCACGCGCCGTCCATCTCGACGTGTGACTCGGAGATCGGCGGCCAGGCGCCCACTCCGTCGAGGGCGAGGGTGAAGGAGAAGGCGCGGCCGGCGAGGTAGTCGCAGGAGCCGGAGCAGGTGAAGTCGATGTCCGCGGTCTTCAGGCCCGTCCGGTCGAGCACCTCGTGCAGGACGGGCATGAGCATCTCCACCTCGGAGAGCTCGTCGGCGGTGCGCAGGTGGCCGGTGTGCGCGAAGGCGACGACGGCAACGTCCCTGAGTGGCCGCATCTACAACAGCTCCTTGTACGTCTCGTAGTCCGCGTCGGGCTCACCGGTCGGCCGGTAGTGGTCGGGGTGGCGGGCCCCTTCCGTCCACACGGGTTCGACGCGCAGGCCCATGCGGACCTGGTCGTAGGGGATGCCTCCGATGCGGCCGTGCAGGGCGAGGTCGGCGCCGTCGAGGGCGATGTGCGCGTAGACGTACGGCACCTCTATGTCGAGGTTCTTGGCCTTGATGTTGACGATGCAGAAGGTGGTGACCGTGCCGCGGGGACCCACTTCCACCTGTTCCGATGTGGCCACGCCACATGTGGGGCACGCACCCCTCGGCGGGACGTACACCTTGTGGCAGGACGGGCAGCGCTCGCCGACCATCCGCTGGTCGGAGAGGGCGTGGAGGTAGGCGGACTGGGCGCGGCCGGGCGTGTAGGTGTAGTCGAGTCGGGCCGGGGCGACGATGCCGGTGACCGGGTTGTCGAACTCGCCGGTGTGGCCCGCCACCTGGGCGGCGTCACCGTCGTACGGCTCGAAGCAGGCGATGTCCGTGATGGTGCCGGCGCGTTCGTCGGCCCAGCGGACGCGGACGCGCATGCCGGTGTGGACGGCGTCGGGGCCGGGGGCGTCGAGGGCGTGCAGGAGGGCGGTGTCGGCGCCGTCGAGGCGGACCAGGACCCAGGCGAAGGGGGTGGACAGGGGCTGGCCGCGGCGGGGGGCGTGGTTCCAGGCCCAGGTGGTGACCGTGCCGGTGGGGGCGACCTCGACGAGGTCGCGTATCTCCTCGGCGGTGACGGGGTCGTACTCGACGGGTGGGACGACAACACGGCCGTCGCCGGTCTTCACCCCGAGGAGGACGCTTTCGCGCAGGCCGGTGAGGAAGGCGCTCTGGACGGGGCCGAGGGAGCGGGTGAAAGGGAACTCCACGACGAGGGGCGCTGTGAGGACTTCGGGCATCCCGGGTGTCTCCTTCTGCTGCGGGAGGTCGGACGCGCTGCACGAGAGGTCAGGCGCGCTTGTACTCGGGCGGTCGTTTCTCCGCGAAGGCGCGGGCGCCCTCCTTGGCGTCGGCCGTGTCGAAGATCGGCCAGCCGCGCTTCAGTTCGGCGGCGAGTCCGTCGGCCTCGGTCAGCTCCGCGGTCTCGTACACGGACGCCTTGACGGCCTCGACGGCGAGCGGGCCGCAGGCGTTGACCTGTTCGGCGATCTCGAGGGCCTTGTCGAGAGCGGTCCCCTCGGGCACGACGTGGCCGATCAGGCCGATGGCCGCGGCCTCGCGGGCGGTGTACGGACGGCCGGTGAGCAGCATCTCCAGGGCGTGGGTGCGCGGGATCTGCCGTTGCAGCCGGACGGTGGAGCCGCCGATCGGGAACAGCCCGCGTTTGACCTCGAACAGCCCGAAGGTCGCCGACTCGCCCGCGACCCGGATGTCGGTGCCCTGGAGGATCTCCGTGCCACCGGCGACGCAGTACCCCTCGACGGCGGCGATCACCGGCTTGCGGGGGCGGTGGTGGCGCAGCATCGCCTTCCAGTGGAGGTCCGGGTCGGCCTTGAGGCGGTCCCGGTGCTGCTCGCCCTCCATGCCCTGCCCGGCGAGGGCCTTGAGATCCATGCCGGCGCAGAACGCGCCGCCCGCGCCGGTCAGCACGATCGAGCGGACCGCATCGTCCTCGTCGGCTTCCACCCAGCCGTCGTACAGGCCGACGAGCATGGACAGCGAGAGCGCGTTCCTGGCGTCGGGCCTGTTGAGCGTGAGCACCAGTGTGGCGCCCTCGCGCCGCACGGTGAGGTGTTCCGTCCCACCCATTGCCCATCTCCCCTCTGAAAGAACGAGAACAGGTTGCAGGAGGCGCCTGGGCACTTCAAGGGTTTTCTGACACTCAGTCAGATTTCTTCGACGCGGACCCTTCACAGTTGCGGCGCCCTTTGCTCTGATGACCGGCGAACCGTCCGACAGCCAGGGCCCGTCCGAGGTCAGGAGGAGCGGTGGAGTACAACCTTGCCGACCTGTTCGAGTCGGTCGTCGACGTGGTCCCGGACCGCGAGGCGCTCGTGTACATCGACCACCCCGGTACGGGCGCGGAGCGCCGTCTGACGTACGCGGAACTGGACGCCGCCGCCAATCGCGTCGGCCACCATCTCCTCGACAGCGGGGTGCGTCCCGGCGAGCATGTCGGGCTGCACCTCTACAACGGTGTGGAGTACCTCCAGACCGTGCTGGGGTGCCTGAAGGCGCGGATCGTGCCGGTGAACGTCAACTACCGTTATGTAGAAGAAGAGTTGGTCTATCTGTATCGGGATGCCGATCTGGTGGCCGTGGTCTTCGACGCGGAGTTCACCGACCGGGTGGCGGCGGCGCTGCCGCACACGGACGCGCTGCGGCACCTGGTGCGGGTCGGGGCGCCCGGGCCGGGAGCGGCCGCGGTGGCTGCCGTGGACTTCGCAGACGCGGAGGCTTCCGGGTCCACGGAGCGCGGGTTCGCGTCCCGGTCGGGCGACGACCAGTTCATCATCTACACCGGTGGCACCACCGGCATGCCCAAGGGTGTGATGTGGCGCCAGGAGGACCTGTTCTTCTCGGGGCTCGGCGGTGGCGCGCCGACCGGCGAGCCGGTGAAGAAGCCGGAGGAGCTGGCCGAGCGGGTCGCGGCCGGCGGCGCGGGGATCACCTTCTTGCCCGCTCCCCCGCTGATGCACGGCACCTCCACGCTGACCGCGTTCATCGGGTTCAACTTCGGGCAACGGGTCGTACTGCACCGCAAGTTCGTGCCCGAGGAAGTGCTGCGGACGATCGAGCGGGAGAAGGTCACCAGCATGTCGCTGGTGGGCGACGCGATGCTGCGGCCGCTGATCGACGCGCTCGAAGGCCCGCTGAAGGGCACCGACATGTCGTCGATGTTCAGCGTGTCGTCCTCGGGGGCGATCATGTCGGACACGGTGCGCAGGCAGTTCCAGGCGCTCGTCCCGAACGTGATGCTGCTCAACAACTTCGGCTCCTCCGAGTCCGGCTTCAACGGCACGGCGACGGAGGACTCCGGCCCCGAACGCGGCTTCCGCGTCCGCGTCAACTCTCGTACGCAGGTGGTCGACCCGGCCACGCACGAGCCGGTCGCCTTCGGGGAGGTGGGCCGGGTCGCCCAGTGCGGCCATGTGCCGCTCGGCTACTACAACGACCCGCAAAAGACCGCCGAGACCTTCTTCGAGAAGGACGGCGAGCGCTGGGTGCTGCTCGGCGACATGGCCACCGTCGACGAGGAGGGCGTGGTCACCGTCCTCGGCCGCGGCTCCCAGTGCATCAACACCGGTGGCGAGAAGGTGTATCCGGAGGAGGTCGAGCAGGCGCTCAAGTCCCATCCGGACGTGTACGACGCGCTGGTCGCCGGGGTGCCGGACGCGAAGTGGGGCCACCGTGTGGCGGCGGTGGTGCAGTTGCGCGAGGGGGCGGTACGGCCGTCCCTGGAGGACATCCAGACGCACTGCCGTTCCCGGCTCGCCGGTTACAAGATCCCGCGCCGGCTGGTGATCGCGGAGACGCTTCGTCGGTCACCCAGCGGCAAGGCGGACTACCGGTGGGCCCGGGAGGTGGCGGCGTCTGCGGACGGATCAATTCCGGGGCCGTCGGCTTGAACCGAAGGTGACGTGCGGACGTACTGGGGGGTGGCAGGCTGGGCCTTCGGGCCACGGTTGCCATGCCATCGCACGACCGCACGGAAGGACCTCCGGGTGTCACTCTTCACTCGCTCTCGTCAACTGCCGGGTACCGCCGAGGGCGAGGCGGATGCGGATGGTGGAGGGGCTGCGGGGGAAGAGGTTGCCGAGGACGTCGTGAAGGAGACCGGGTCGGGCGAGGTCGGCGAGGCACCGGAGCACGAGGAGTCCGCCGACGAAACCCGCCCCGTCGCCCCCTCCCCCGGCTGGTTCGGCTGGCGGCGTCGCTGGCCCCGCGCGTCGCGTGGCGTGTCCGTGGGGACGAGCGTGCTGGCCGGTGTGCTGGTGGCGCTCGCGCTGCTCCTGCCCAACCGCCTCGACAAGACCTCCCTCGTCTCGTTCGTCCGCCTCCCTGTCGAGGGGATTCTTCTCGCGGTCGTGCTGCTCGCGCTGCCGCCGAAACCACGTCGGTTCACGGCGATCGGTGCGGGCTTGTTCCTCGGGCTGTTCACCGTCCTGAAATTCATCGACATGGGCTTCTACCAGTTCCTGGCCCGGCCGTTCGACCTCGTCTTCGACTGGATCCTGCTGGACGACGCGACGGACTTCCTCAGGGAGTCGTTCGGGCGATCGGGTCAGGTGCTCGTGGTGACCGGGGTGATCGTCCTCCTCGTCGCCGTGCTCACGCTCAGCACGTGGGCGGTGGCGCGGCTGGCGAAGGTCATGGACCGACACCGCACCGTGGCGGTCCCCACCACCCTCGTCCTCGGCACCGCGTGGGTCGCCTGCTTCACCCTGGGCGTGCAGTCCGGCTCAGTCCCCTTCGCCAGCAAGGGCAACTCCGAGGTCCTCGCCAACCGTGTGGAGTACATCCGCAACGGCCTCGGGGACGCCAAGGTCTTCCAGAAGCAGGCCGCTGTCGACGCCTTCGCCGACACCCCGCCCGACCAGCTGCTGACCGGACTGCGCGGCAAGGACGTCCTGTTCACCTTCGTCGAGAGCTACGGCCGCGTCGCGATCGACGACCCGGCGATGGCGCCCGAGATGGACGCGACCCTCGCGGAGGGCACGAGCCGGCTCAAGTCGGCCGGCTTCGACTCGCGCAGCGGCTGGCTGAGGTCGCCCGTGACGGGCGCCGGCAGCTGGATGGCCCACTCGACCTTCCTGTCCGGTCTGTGGATCAAGAACCAGCAGCGGTACCTGAGCCTGACCACCGGCGACCGCGCGACCCTCACCAGCTACTTCCAAAAGACCGGCGCCTGGCGCACGGTCGGCATCGTCCCCGGCGTACGCAAGGCCTGGCCCGAGGGCAAGTACTTCGGCCTCGACCACATCTACGACTCCACCCACCTCGGCTACCAGGGCCCCTACTTCAGCTGGACGCCGGTGCCGGACCAGTTCAGCCTGGAGGCCTTCCAGCGCCTGGAGCACGGCAAGAAGAACCGCGACCCGATCATGGCGGAGATCATCCTGGCCTCCAGCCACAACCCCTGGTCGCCGATCGCCCACACGATCGACTGGGAGGACCTCGGTGACGGCACGGTCTTCAACCAGATCAAGAAGGAGGGCACGAATCCGACGGAGGTCTGGAAGAGCCGGGAGCGCGTGCGTACCGAGTACCGCAAGGCCGTCCAGTACTCCGTGGACAGCCTCACCCAATGGCTCGAGCGCTACGGCGACGAGAACACGGTCCTCGTCTTCCTCGGCGACCACCAGCCGGTTCCGACCGTCACCAAGGGCAGCGCGAGCAGGGACGTGCCGATCACGATCGTCGCCAAGGACCCGAAGGTGCTCGACCGGATCTCCGACTGGGGCTGGACGGACGGCCTCAAGCCCGCGGAGAACGCGCCGGAGTGGGGCATGGACAAGTTCCGCGACCGCTTCATGACGGCGTACGGGAAGTGAGGTCTCGCTCCTCCAGGAATGCCTCCACGACGGCCAGGAACTCCTCCGGCCGGCCCCGTGCACCAGATGCCCGGCGTCGATGGTCACCAGGCGTACGTCGCACGGCGGCTCGGCGAGCGCCGTGACCTGGTCCTGCGGTGTCAGACCGGTCGGCCCGCCCGCGATGAGGAGCGTGGGCATGGTGATCCGCCCCATGTGAGCCCACCACACGGGATGGGGGGGCGTTCCGCTGTGCGTCGGTCGCCCGCACCATGGCCCAGTCGAACGGCAGGGCTCCGTCGGGTCGTTCGGTGGGCGGCCGGGGCGGATCGAGGGACAGCGGCGCGGGTACGTCCTCCAGCACGAGGCGACGTACCACCTCGGGCGCGTGCTGCGCGCGCAGGTGGGCGACGGCACCGCCCAACGAGTGCCCGACGATGTCGACGCGGCCGATGCCGAGGCAGGTGGGAAAAGCGAGGACATCGTCGCGCATGGCTTCGTACGCGTACGTCTCGGGCCCGGCACCCGGTTCCGTGCCGGGGCGGTCGCTGCCCCGTGGCCGCGCAGGTCAGGGGCGTACACCCGGCGCGGGCGCGGACCGGCGGCGAGCCGTTCGGCGTTGTGGGCCCAGTCCGTGCCGTCGGCGCAGCGGGAGTGCAGCAGGACGACGGGCGGCGCGGCCTGCGGAGTACGTCCGTCGCGGCACCGTCTCGGTCACCGCCGCGCTCGATGCGCACCCCGAAGCGAGCCGAGGTGGACTGCCTTCCCGAATACTTGGCTAGCCACATGATTGCTGCTACCTTGATTATGTGGCTGGCCACGCTTTTGGTGGCCGAAGGGAATGGAGTCATCATGAAAGCAATCGTTTTCGACCAGTTCGGCGGCCCGGACGTGCTGCACGAGGCGGACATCGAGGTCCCGCAGCCCGGCCCCGGCCAGGTCCGGGTCCGCGTGAAGGCCGCCGGGCTGAACGCGCTGGACGGCAAGATCCGCGCCGGGATGCTGGAGGCCGTCCGCCCGACGACCTTCCCCGCCGTCCCCGGTGGCGAGCTCGCCGGCGTGGTGGACGCCCTGGGTGAGGGCGTGAGCGACGTGCAGGTCGGCGATGAGGTGCTGGGCTGGTCGGACACCGGCTCGTACGCCCAGTACGCGCTGGCCACCACCGTGGCCCCCAAGCCCGCCGGCCTCGACTGGCAGCACGCGGTCGCGCTGCCGGTGGCCGGCGAGACGGCCGAGCGGGTCCTGAACCTGCTGGAGGTGGCCGCCGGGGAGACCGTGCTGATGCACGGCGCGTCCGGAGCGGTGGGAACCCTGGCGGTCCAGCTCGCCACCGCCCGCGGAGCACGCGTGATTGCCACCGCGGGCCCCTCCAACCAGGACTACCTCACCTCGCTCGGCGCCACCGCGACCGTGTACGGCGACGGTCTGGTCGAGCGGGTGCGAGCGCTGGCCCCCGACGGCGTGGACGCGGTGTTCGACCTGGCCGGGAAGGGCGCCCTGGAGGACTCCATCACCCTGCGGGACGGCCCCGACCGCATCGTCACCATCGCCGACTTCGGTGCACGGCAGCTGGGCATCACCTTCTCCCAGGGGTCCCAGGAACGCTCGACCGCCCGCCTGGCCGCCCTGGCCCAGGACGCCGCGGCCGGCAAGCTCGTCACCACCGTCACCGCCTACCCGCTCGACCAGGCGGCCACGGCCCAGCAGGTCAGCGACGCCGGGCATGTGCGGGGCAAGCTCGTCCTGAGCGTCGACTGAGCACGCCCGCCCACCGGCTCCCCACGACCACCCGCTGCCTTTACGGTGACCGGCCGGTCACCGCCCTATCGAAGGACCCCCTCATGCTGGATTCCCTGTGGACGCCGACCACTCTCGGCGGCAGATCTCTGCCGCACCGCCTGGTCATGGCCCCCATGACCCGTGACCGCTCCACGCCAGAAGGCGTACCGACCGAGCTGAACGCCGAGTACTACGCCCAGCGGGCCTCGCATGCGCTCGTCATCACCGAGGGAACCCAGCCCTCCGCCGACGGCCAGGGCTACCTCCTGACCCCCGGCATCCACAATGACGAGCAGATCGCCGGGTGGCGCAAGGTCACCGACGCCGTGCACGCGGCCGACGGCCGGATCGTCATCCAGCTGATGCATACCGGACGCATCGCCCACCCCGACAACACCCCCCACGGGCGCCGGCCGGTCGCCCCTTCGGCAATCCAGGCGCAGGGCGCGATGTTCACCGCGTCGGGGCCCCAGGAGATGCCGACCCCCCGTGCTCTGTCGACGCAGGAGGTCGCGGCGACCGTCGACGACTTCCGGCGCGCCGCAGCGGCTGCCGTCGCGGCAGGCGCCGACGGCGTGGAGATCCACGGCGCCAACGGCTACCTGGTGCACCAGTTCCTGTCCGACAACACCAATCAGCGCACCGATGGCTACGGCGGCTCGATCGAGGGCCGCATCCGCTTCGCCGTCGAGGTCGCCGCCGCGGTGGCCGACGAGATCGGCGCCGAGCGCACCGGCATCCGTATCTCCCCCGGCAACCCCTACAACGACATCGCCGAGTCCGACACCGCCGAGCTGTATCCGGCACTCCTGGACGCCCTGCGCCCCCTGGACCTGGCCTACCTCCACGTGCTCCACGCGGGCGACGAGGAGCTGCTGGGCACCCTGCGCGCGCTGTGGCCGACCACGCTGATCCTCAACCGGGGCGGCACCGACCTGCCCGCCCGTGCCAAGGACATCGACAACGGCACGGCCGACCTTGTCTCCGTCGGCGCCCTCGCGCTCGCCAACCCGGACCTGGTCGAGCGGCTCCGCGCCGGCGCGCCGCTGAACACCCCCGACCCGGCGACCTTCTACGGCGGAGGAGTGGCCGGCTACACCGACTACCCCACCCACACCGACTGAGGACCGAACCATGCCCACCCCCGAACCCCGCATCCCCACGACGGCCGGCGCAGGACCGATGAGCTACGCGATCTTCCAACTCGCCCGCGCCCACCGCGCCTACGCCGCCGCCATGCTCCGCGAGATGGACCTGCATCCCGGACAGGAGCTGCTGCTGATGCACCTTCTTGACCGGGACGGCCAGACCCAGTCCGAACTGCTCGACAGCGTCGGCCTGGACCACTCCACCGTCTCCAAGTCCCTTCGCCGCATGCAGGACGCCGGCCTGCTCATCCGTGAGCCGGCCGCACATGACCGGCGCGTCATGGTGGTCCACCTCACCGACAAGGGCCGGGCGATGCGCGAGCCCCTGGCAGCCCTGTGGCAGGCCCTGGAGGAGACCTCTGCCCGGAATCTGTCGGAGCAGCAGGCGGAGTCCTTCGTCGAGACCGCGTACGCCATCACCGAGGCGATCAGCAGCCGCGCGCTGCCGGAAGAAGAGTCCGCGTGACTCCCCGGTGTGCACCCCACGCGGACTGGGGTGCACACCGTCCCGCATGCGGCGCGACCACCGCCAGGTCGGCCCTATCACCCATCCCGTAGTGGCTGCCTTCGGACGCGGCACGTTCCGGCGGCGAGGCGCACTGCGGATCCGCCCCCACGGCCCGCCTCCATTGGCCCGCCCGGCACGCAGGCGCCCCAGGTCTGCAGCCGCGCCTGCCCCGCCCACCAAGCCCCTCGCTGATGACCTGACTGAAAGTGAGACTCCCATGCCTGCCACCGACTCAACCGCCCTCCCGGTCCTCGTCGTCGGGGCGACCGGCTCCCTGGGAAGCAAGGTCGTCGACGAACTTCTGGGGCGCGGCAAGAACGTCCGCGCCCTGGTGAGGCCGGCCAGCGACGCCAGCCGGCTCGAAAGCCGGGGTGTGGAGATCGCCCGCGGCGACATGCTCGACGTCGACTCGCTCGTGGCCGCGATGAACGGCGCCGATGCCGTCATCACCACCGCCGCCGGCTACACCCGCGGCGGCAAGAACGCCCACGACATCGACACCATCGGCAACGCCAACCTTGCCGAGGCCGCCCACCGCACCGGCATCCGGCGGTTCGTCCTGACCAGCATCCTCACCAGCGACCAGACGCCCCAAGTCCCGCACTTCTGGCACAAGAAGCTCGCCGAGGACAAGCTCGAACAGCTCGGCGTCCCGTTCGTCGCCCTGCGCCCGGGAGCGTTCCTCGACCAGGTCGCGAGCATGGCGGGCGACCCGGTCGACAAGGGCCGCATGTTGTGGATCGGCAAGGCCACCGTCCCGCTGACCTTCGTCCACACCTCCGACCTCGCGGCGTACCTGGCAGCCGCAGTCGACGCCGAAGCCGAGGCCGGTGAGCGGATCGACATCGGCTGGGACCGTCCGGTCAGCATGCGAGAGGTGGCCGACGTGATGGGCAGCCGGGCCGGAAAGAAGATCAAGGTGTGGGCCGTCCCGTCCGCCGTCGCCCGCGCCGCAGGAGCCGTCGCCGGCCGCTTCATGCCCCTGATCAAGGACATGGCCGCGATGTTCCGCTGGTTCGAGACCGGACGTTATGTCGCCGACCCCCGCCGCCAAGAGCAGCTGTTCGGTCCCGTCCCCACGGCCGAGGACGCCCTCGCCCGGTTCACCGACGAGCTGCGCACCGCACAGCACCGGTGACAGGCCCGCGTCCCATTCTCGCCGCCCGGCGCCTGACCAGGACGCCTCGGGCCCATCCTTCCCAGACCAGACCCGAGGAAGGAAACACTCATCAACGGGTCGACCCTGCAGACGTTCGCCGCCGCGTGCGCGGAGGAACTTCCCGGAGCCCAGCTGGAGCATCCTTTCGGCCCCGACTGGGAGGTCTACAAGGTACGCGGCAAGGTGTTCATGCTGATGACCGACGTCCCGGGGCGGCCCGTGGTGATCCTCAAGGCGGACCCCGGCGAGGCCCACGCCCTGCGGGAGCAGTACAGCCACATCACCCCCGGCTACCACATGAACAAGAAGCACTGGATCACCCTGGAGAGCGGAGAAGGCGTCGACAAGGAGCTCGTCAGGGAACTCGTCACCGACTCCTACCGGCTCGTCGTCGCCCACCTGTCCAAGGCCGAGCAGCCCGTCGACCCGCACACCTACGGCACCAGCACGCGGGCGGCCCGGTGAGCACGGCCGGTGACCGCCTCCAGGACACCGCCCGCAAGGCGGCCCTCGCCCTCCCCGACGTCAGCCACGGCCGCCCTTTCACCCCCAGACTCGACGTGTACAAGGTCGCGGACAAGGTGTTCCTGATCGTCACCGACGACCCGGAGGAACAGATCATCACGGTCAAGTGCGAGCCCGAGCGCGCGCGGGCACTGGAGCGCGGCTACGCCTCGATCACCCCGGGCCGCTGTCTGGACAAGAGGCACTGGATCTCGCTGGGGCCCGGGCGGGGCATCACGAAGCAGCTGATCAACGATGCGGTCGAACACTCCTACGACCTGGTCATCGACGGTCTGCCACAGAGCGAGCGCCCGCCGCGAGCCCCTGGCCCGGACGCGGCCGCCAGGTGAACGTTGGCCGCGCCCCCTTGGACACTGGCTGGCCTCAGGCCAGCCCGGCAGCTCTGGGAGCTGGGCGATGACGTCGCCTCATCGCGTCTCCGTGGCCGACCGGTCGGCGTCCGCCGGGTTCCGGGACGGCAGCAGCCGGCCCCCGGTGACCGATGTGCGCAACGCGCTGGAGCACCTGGATGCCAGCGTCGTCAGCGGCAACGCGGGATTCGGCTACGGCATCGGGGAGGACAGGGTGCTCATTACCCACAACGGCACCCGACTCGACCTTGCTCGTCTGTCGCTTCTGGGTCGAGTGATCAACGAACCGGCCTGTGGCAGGTTCTCTGCGACCTGGAAACTGTGCTTCCAAGGGCGTGTCCGTGCACCAAAGTTGCATGCGCTATCGTCGTCTTGACCGCTTCTGAGCTGCGTGAATCCCTACCGCACACTCAGGGCGCCCCAGAGAAGGCACTACGGCAGACAGGCCCCGTCTGCGTCCAGGAACGCGACGGTACGCCGTACGAACCACTCGGGGTCGTCCAGCCAGGGGTAGTGCCCGGCAGCGGGCTGGACCACGAACTCGGCGTTGGGGAACACCTCGGCGGAGCGGCGGGCGAGATCGGGCCGCGGGCCGCCGTCGAGTTCACCGGCGAGGACGAGGACCGGCGCGGTGAGCCGGGAGAGCGCGGCCCGGGTCGCGGGCGGGTCGTAGGCCCCTTCCGAGCCGTACCCGTCGGCCGCGTCGTCGTTCGTCTCCTCATCTGTGTGGGCGTCGTGCTCCTCGGCCGCCTTGTCCCAGCGGCCGTAGAAGAAGGGCCCGAACACGGGGTCGAAGTCGCCCGTCCCCGCCGCCCAGGCCTCGAACGCCGGATACAGCTGCGCGAACCACGGCTCCCCGTCCCGCAGCCGCGCCGCGGCCAGCCGGTCCTCAGCTGTGGCATGCATGCCCAGGGCCCGGGGGATGGCGGTGATCAACGCGAGACGGCGCACCCGCTGCGGGTACCGGGCGGCGTACAGCATGGCGAGACTCCCGCCTGCCGAGTGCGCGAGCACGTCCATGCGCTCCAGGCCCAGGTGAGCCCGCAACGCCTCCACGTCACCCACGAGCCGGTCGCACCGGTACGTGGCCGGATCCACGGGCACCCCGGAGTCGCCGGTGCCCCGCAGGTCCAGAAGGATCAGACGCCGGCGGGTGGTCAGACCCCCGAGGCCCCCGAGATAGACGGAGGCTCGCATAGGGCCTCCCGGCAGGACGACGAGGGACTCACCCTCACCCCGCACGTGATAGGCGAGTTCGGTCCCGTCGGCTGCGGCGAAGGTCGGCATGGTGCCGATCTTCGCGGCCCGCCACCCCGGCCGCAACGAAGTTGTGGGAAGGCAGGGCGAAAGTGCGTACCGACCCCTTGCCTGCGTCCGGGCATCCTGGATTACTGATCCGGAGCAGCTCGACCGAATGATCGGTCGCCCGGAATATTGTGGTTGGTGAGGGAGAAGACCTCATGTCGGACGCGAAGGACCTGCTGGACACCGGCGAGCGGCTGGACTCGGAAGGGCTGCGGGCACTGCAGCTGGAGCGGCTACGGGCGTCGCTGCGGCACGCGTACGGCAATGTGCCCTTCTACCGGGAGTCCTTCGACAAGGCGGGCCTGCATCCGGACGACTGCCGGTCTCTTGCCGACCTGGCCCTTTTCCCCTTCACCACCAAGGCGGACCTGCGCGAGAACTACCCGTACGGCATGTTCGCCGTGCCGCAGGACCGCATCCGCCGCATCCACGCCTCCAGCGGCACGACCGGCCGACCCACGGTCGTCGGCTACACGGAAGGCGACCTTTCCCTGTGGGCCGACATGGTGGCCCGCTCGATCCGCGCGGCGGGCGGCAGGCCCGGCGACAAGGTTCATGTGGCATACGGCTACGGCCTGTTCACCGGCGGACTCGGCGCGCACTACGGTGCCGAACGACTGGGCTGTACGGTCATCCCCGCGTCCGGCGGGATGACCGTCCGCCAGGTCCAGCTGATCCAGGACCTGGGGCCCGAGATCATCATGGTGACGCCCTCCTACATGCTGACCATCCTCGACGAGTTCGAGCGGCAGGGCGTGGACCCGCGCGGCACCTCCCTGCGCGTGGGGATCTTCGGCGCCGAGCCCTGGACCGAGCGGATGCGGCAGGAGATCGAGGAGCGGTTCGCGATCGACGCGGTCGACATATACGGGCTGTCGGAGGTGATGGGCCCGGGGGTCGCGCAGGAGTGCGTGGAGACCAAGGACGGACTGCACGTGTGGGAGGACCACTTCTTCCCCGAGGTCGTCGACCCGATCACCGGCGAGGTCCTGCCGGACGGCGAGAAGGGCGAGCTGGTCTTCACCTCTCTCACCAAGGAGGCGATGCCTGTCATTCGCTACCGGACCCGGGACCTGACGCGGCTGCTGCCGGGCACCGCTCGTGTCTTCCGGCGGATGGAGAAGGTCACCGGGCGCAGCGACGACATGGTGATCCTGCGCGGGGTGAACCTCTTCCCCACGCAGATCGAGGAGATCGTGCTGCGCACGCCGGGTGTCGCGCCCCACTTCCAGCTCCGGCTCACCCGCGAGGGGCGCCTCGACGCCCTCACCGTACGGGCGGAGGCCCGGCCCGGCGCCACGCCCGAGGACCGGGACGCGGCCGCGCGGGCCATCGCCGCGGCGGTGAAGGACGGCATCGGCGTGTCCGTCGAGGTGGAGATCGTCGAGCCGGAGTCCCTGGAGAGGTCCGTGGGCAAGATCCGCCGGATCGTGGACCTGCGGTCGCGTCAACAGCAGGGGCAGCCTAGGTGAGCGAGCGGCGGGAGGCCTCACCTGGGCAGTAGTCGGGCTCATCCACATGGATGAGTGCGCAATGGCGTTTGCGACGACTCCGTGCGCGATTGTGGCCGGTGCCGCCGGCTCGGCCCGCTCAGGGTTGGCGAACGTGCTGCCACCATGTGCGCCATGGTGGATTCGGGGGAGCACCGGTACGACGTCTTTCTGTCCTACGCCCGCGCCGACGATCCGAACTTCAGGCAGGCTCTGTCGGACGGCCTTGCCCGGGCAGGGTGCCGGGTCTGGCTCGATCGGGAGGTGATGCCCAATCGAGGGACCACGTTCGGGCAGGAGATCCGACGTGCCATCGAGGCCTGCGACCGCCTCGTCCTTCTGGCCGGGCCCGGAGCCCTGTCCTCCGAATACGTCACCCAGGAGTGGCGATACGCGGACGACATCGGCAAGCCCGTCGTGCCAGTCGTCCGGTCGACCGCCTTCCACGATCTTCCCGAACGGCTGCGCCACTACCACGGAGTAGAAGCACGGCAGCAGACGGTGGACACGGTGGTCGCCGACCTGGCCAGACTGCTGGGCGAGCCGGTGCGGCCGCTCGGGCCGATCACGACCCGAACCGGAGATCACGGAATTCGGCGAACTCCCGCCTGCGGGCGTGTTGATCGCGTCCTGAGTGTGCTTCCACCTCCCGTGACAGCCCCCGCACGCCCGCGACCGCGGCGAGCTGACCGGACACCTGTCGCGCACACTCCTGCCGGACCGGATGCGCCCACAGGACGTCGGCCGGGCGCCACGCGTGGCGGTGCTCTACGGCGTCCCAGGATCCGGGAAGAACACGGTTGCCGCCGCCTTCGCCGCGGCCATCCGCACCCGTCGGGTGTTCTCCGACGGCATCGTCTGGCTCACCGGAGGAACCGAGTTCGCCGGTGCGCGCTCCGACATCGGACCCGAGGCTGCAGATACCCTCCCATGCCGCTGCCTCCTGATCCGCCAAGCAGGAAGACCGTCCACGAAGACTCCCGCGGCTTCCGAGCCGTCGCGTCGGTCGCCGACCGGCCCACGGCTCCGCGCTCTCCCGCCGCCTTCGCCGGTACGCGATCGACCGCCCACGGCGCACGAAGGCCGCCGCCCGGGCTCCCGTAGTCAGCGCAACCGGTCCCGCAGCTCCCGCTTGAGGATCTTCCCGCTCGCGTTGCGCGGCAGCTCCTCCACGAACACCACCCGCTTCGGCGCCTTGAAGTGGGGGAGCTTCTCGCGGGCGTGGGCGATGAGTTCCTCCTCGGTGACCTCGCCGCGGGGGACGACGACCGCCGTGACGGCCTCGATCCACCGCTCGTCGGGCAGGCCGATCACCGCGACCTCGGCGACCGCGTGATGCGTGTACAGCGCGTCCTCGACCTGGCGTGAAGCGACCAGTACGCCACCGGAGTTGATGACGTCCTTCACCCGGTCGACGATGGTGAAGTAGCCGTGGGCGTCGCGCACCGCGAGGTCGCCGGAGCGGAACCAGCCGTCACGGAAGGCCGCGGCGGTCTCCTCGGGCTTGTCCCAGTAGCCCTCGCACAACTGCGGGGAGCGGTAGACGATCTCGCCGGGTGTGCCGTCGGGCACGTCCTTGCCGTCCTCGTCGACCACGCGGGCGTCCACGAACAGGACGGGCCGCCCGCAGGAGTCCATGCGGCCCTTGTGCTCGTCGGGTGCGAGGACGGTGGCCAGGGGGCCGATCTCGCTCTGCCCGAAGCAGTTGTAGAAGGCGAGTTTCGGGAGGCGTTCGCGCAGCCGCTCCAATACGGGCACCGGCATGATCGACGCGCCGTAGTACGCCTTGCGCAGACCGCTCAGGTCACGAGCCGCGAAGTCGGCACGGTTCGCCAGGCCGATCCACACAGTGGGCGGGGCGAAGAGGCTGTCCGCGCGGCCGGTCTCGATCAGGTCGAAGAGGCGGTCGCCGTCCGGCGCGTCGAGGATGACGTTGGTGGCCCCCACCGCGAGGTACGGCAGCAGGAACACGTGCATCTGCGCCGAGTGGTACAGCGGCAGCGAGTGCACCGGCCGGTCGCCCGCGCTGAGGTCGAGGGCGGCGATCGCGCTCAGGTACTCGTGCACCAGGGCGCGGTGCGTCATCATCGCGCCCTTGGGCAGCGCCGTCGTCCCGGAGGTGTACAGCAGCTGCACCAGGTCCTCGCTGCGCGGTTCGGGACCGTCGTACGCGGGCGTCGTGGCCAGCCGCGCCAGCAGGGAGTCCTCGGCGTCGCGCAGGGGCACCGTGCGGACCCCCTCGGGGAGTCGCGCGGCCAGGTCCGGGTCGGTGAGGACCAGGGAGCTGCCGGACTGGCCGACGAGGTACGCCAGGTCGTCGCCGGTGAGGTTCTGGTTGACCGGCACGTGGACGAGGCCCGCGCGGGCGCAGGCGAGGAAACCGATCAGATAGGCGTCGGAGTTGTGTCCGTAGGCGCCGACCCGGTCGCCGGGGTCGAGTCCCTGGTCGAGCAGGAGGCTCGCCGCGCGGGACACGGCCTCGTCGAGTTGCTCGTAGGTCCAGGAGCGGTCGCCGTACTCCACCGCCACCCGCGCCGGGGTGCGTCGGGCGCTGCGTCGCAGTACCCCGTCTACCGTGCTGCCGTGTCCGGGCGTCATGACACATGATCCTGGGTCCGGGAAAGGGGGAGGTCAAGCACCGGGGCTCAGGACGGATACCTGCCAGTACGGGGACGTCCCGTCCTCGCCCCGGTACGGGATGTCCTGTCCTCGCCGACGCCGGTGATCGTCCTCGTACGCGAGCGCTGACCATGTGGTCCCATCCCACATGGGGCGGGACCACACCCCGTCAGATGGTGATGTGGCCGAGCTTGTCCGGGTTGAGGATCACGTAGATGGCGTCGATGCGGCCGTCACACACGTCGATCGTGACGAACTGGTCGACGCCGTCGACCGTGATCGCGAGGGCGGGACGGCCGTTGACGTCCACGCGGCGCGGTGTCCCGAACGAGTAGCGGGCGACCAGGTCCGCGGCGAAGGCGATGACCTGCTGGCCGCCCTCGATGGGCCACAGGGCCGCCCGGACCTTGCCGCCGCCGTCGTTCCAGGCGACGACGTCCTCGGTCAGCAGGTCGGCCAGTCGGGCCGCGTCGCGGTTCTGCGCGGCCTCCAGGAACCGGGCCAGAAGTTTGGCGTGGTCGTCCTCGGAGAGGGCGAACCGGTCGCGTCCGGCGGCGAGCCGGCGGCCGGTGCGCAAGTGCATCCGACGGCAGTTCGTCTCGGTGGAGTCGAGCAGGCGGGCGATCTCGCCGTACGAAAATTCGAGTGCCTCGTGCAGCACGAAAACCGCGCGTTCCGCAGGTGACAGACGCTCCATCAGGTGGAGGGTGGCATAGGCGACGGTGTTCCGCAGCCCGGCGGTGTCCAGCGGGCCCAGTGCGGCGGTGGCCACCGGATCGGGCAGCCACGGCCCGGTGTACGCCTCGCGCAATGCCTTGGCCGACGTGAGCCGCTCGAGGGCGAGCCGCGCGACGACGGTGACGAGGAAGGCCCGGGGGGCACGGGTCTGGACGGGCTCGGTGCCCGTCCACCGCAGGTGGGCGTCCTGGACGACGTCCGCGGCGTCCCCCATGGTGCCGAGCAGCCGGTAGGCGAGCCCGAGCAGCAGGGGACGGTAGGTCTCGAACTGCTCGGTCGCCGGCTCCGGGATTTCCAATTTCCGTGTCCTTCCCAGTCGTTCGGTGCGGTGGTCGGCATCGGTGTGGGGTGCCCAGTCAACTCCGCCGCGTCCCCGTCGCGCCACTCGGCGTGACGGGAGCGCCGATCTGGAGTAAGGGCGGCGTGCGCGGACCGCCCCACGCACGCCGTTCACGATGCCGACCTGCCGAACGAAGGATCCGCCGGTGGTCCGGATCGACTCGGGAAGGTCACGCCGGTCATACGGGGCGCGTACGGCCCTCCCAGTACGGATCCCGCAGCCGACGCTTGTACAGCTTGCCGTTGGGGTCCCGGGGCATCTCCGCGACGAAGTCGAGGCTCTTGGGCCGCTTGTAGCCGGCGAGTTGCCCGGCGCAGTGGTCGAGCAGCGCGGCGGCGAGGGCGGGGCCCGGCTCGAAGCCGGGGGCGGGTTCGACGACGGCCTTGACCTCCTCGCCCCAGTCGTCGTGGGGGATGCCGAAGGCGGCGGCGTCGGCGACGGCCGGGTGGGCGAGCAGGGCGGACTCGATCTCGGCCGGGTAGATGTTGACGCCGCCCGAGATGATCATGTCGATCTTGCGGTCCCGGAGGAAGAGGTAGCCGTCCTCGTCGAGGAGACCGAGGTCGCCGACGGTGAAGAAGTCGCCGATGCGGTTCTTCCGAGTCTTGTCCTCGTCCTTGTGGTACGAGAAGCCGCCCGTGTTCATCTTCAGGTAGACGGTGCCGAGTTCGCCGGGCGGCAGCCGGTTGCCGTCGTCGTCGAAGATGGCGAGTTCGCTGATGGGCCAGGCCTTGCCGACGGTGCCGGGTTTCTTCAGCCAGTCCTCGGCGGTGGCGAAGGCGCCGCCGCCCTCGCTGGCCGCGTAGTACTCCTCCACGCAGTGGCCCCACCAGTCGATCACGGCCCGCTTGACGTGGTCGGGGCAGGGCGCGGCGCCGTGGATGGCGTGCCGCATGGAGGAGACGTCGTAGCGCGCCTTGATGTCGTCCGGGAGGGCCAGCAGGCGGTGGAACTGGGTCGGGACCATATGGGTGTGCGTGCACGTGTGGGTGTCGATGAGGCGGAGCATCTCCTCGGGTGTCCACTTGTCCATCAGGACCAGGCGGTGGCCGATGTGCAGGGACGCGCCGGCGAACTGGAGCACGGCCGTGTGGTAGAGCGGTGAGCAGACGAGGTGCACGTTGTCGTCGAACGGCCGGATGCCGAAGATGCCGAGGAAGCCGCCGAGGTACGCCTCCTCGGGGAGCTTGCCGGGCAGGGGGCGCCGGATGCCGCGCGGGCGGCCGGTGGTGCCCGAGGTGTAGTTCATGACCCAGCCGAGGGTGCGGTCGGCGGGCGGCGACTCCGGTTGCCCGTCGAGGAGTTCGGCGTACGGCCTGAAGCCCTCGACCGTGCCGACGGCGTACCGGTGGGCGGCCGGGAGTCCGGCCTCGTCGGCGGCGTGGCGGGCGGGGCCGGCGAACCGTTCGTGGGCGAGGAGCACCTTGGCGCCGGAGTCGGCGACGATCCAGGCGATCTCGGGGCCGACGAGATGGTGGTTGACGGGGACGAGGTAGAACCCGGCCTGGGTGGCGGCGAGGTACGCGGTGAGGAATTCCGTACCGTTGGGCAGGACGACGGCGAAGGCGTCGCCGCGTTCCAGCCCGGCCGCGCGCAGGCCGTGGACGAGCCGGTTGGCGGCGGCGTGCAGACGCCCGGCGCTCCACTGTTCGCCGTCGGGGGCGACGAGCACCCCACGTGTCGGGTCTTGGGTGGCCTGGGCCCAGAAGCCCACGGGAGGTGTGCTCGTCACGTGCCGCTCCTTCCGGCGATGCGGTTGACGCGGTCGACGGCTCGCTCGAAGCCGCTGGTGAGGTCGTCGAAGACGGCCTGGACGCTGCGTTCGCTGGTCATCCGGCCGACGATCTGGCCGACGGGCGTCCCCAGCAGCGGCTCGACCTCGTACTTCTGGATGCGCGAGACGGCTTCGGCGACGAGCAGGCCCTGCAGGGGCATGGGGAGGGTGCCGGGGCCGGCCGGGTCGTCCCAGGCGTCGGTCCACTCGGTGCGCAGTTGGCGGGCGGGTTTCCCGGTGAGTGCGCGGGAGCGGACGGTGTCCCCGGAACCGGCGGCGAGCAGCTTCCGGGTCAGGGCGGGCGAGTGCATGTCGGCTTCGGTGGTGGTCAGCCATATGGAGCCCAGCCACACACCCTGGGCGCCGAGTGCCAGCGCGGCCGCCACCTGCTGACCGCTCCCGATGCCCCCGGCCGCCAGCACGGGCAGCGGATCGACGGCCTCGACGACCTCGGGCGTGAGCACCATGGAGGCGATCTCGCCGGTGTGGCCGCCTGCCTCGTGCCCCTGGGCGACGACGACGTCGATGCCCGCCTCCTTGTGCTTGCGGGCGTGCCGGGCACTGCCGGCGAGCGCGGCGACAAGCACGTTCTGGTCGTGGGCGCGGGCGACCACGTCGGCGGGCGGGGAGCCGAGGGCGTTGGCGAGCAGCTTGATCGGATAGTCGAAGGCGACGTCGAGCTGGTTGCGGGCGACCTGCTCCATCCATCCGGTGATACGCCAGCCGGAGGCCTCGCCCTCGGCGAGTTCGGGGACTGCGTGCTTGGCGAGGGTGTCCTGGACGAACTGCCGGTGCGTCTCGGGGATCATCGCCTCGACGTCGGCTTCGGTGACGCCTTCGACCTTCTTGGCGGGCATGACGACGTCGAGGCCGTACGGCTTCCCGTCGACATGCGCCTCGATCCAGTCGAGGTCGCGTTTGAGGTCGTCGGGGGCGGTGTAGCGGACCGCGCCGAGCACTCCGAAGCCGCCGGCCCGGCTGATGGCCGCGGCGACGGCGGGGAACGGCGTGAAGCCGAAGACGGCGTGCTCGACTCCGAGTGTCTTGCTCAGCTCCGTCTGCATGGGCGCAGAATGCCTCAGTACTCCGACCGACGGAAGAGCTTTTCTGATACTCCGTCAGGTTTCTGCGCCGGCAACGTGAAGACGTACTTGTCCGTGGACATCCGCAGGGCCGAGATCAGCCGCATCCGGCTGTCGAAGTCGAACCAGTACCCCGCAAGGGGCCGGACGTCGGCATCGACGTGGGCGTTGGCGTGGCTCTTACCCTCTCCGACGGGAACGCCTGGCCGTGAGGACGGGCTTGAAGAAGCCGCTCGTGTCCGGGGCCAGGCCGCGGCGCTGGACGGCCTCGTCCGCCGGCGGCTCGGCCCGGGGCCGCACCGGGCGAGTCGTAGAAGTCCCGGGCCGAGAAGGTCACTCGCCCGTCGCCTCCAGCACCGCCATCGCAGCGTTGTGCCCCGGTACTCCGCTCACTCCCCCGCCCCGCACCGCGCCCGCCCCGCACAGCAGCACGTTCGCGTGGCGGGTCTCCACGCCCCAGCGGCCGGTGTCCTCCTGGGCGTAGGGCCAGGTGAGTTCGCGGTGGAAGATGTTGCCGCCGGGGAGCCGGAGGTCGCGCTCCAGGTCCAGCGGCGTCTTGGCCTCGATGCAGGGCCGTCCGTCGGCATCGGTGGCCAGGCAGTCGGCGAGGGGCTCGGCGAGGTGGGCGTCCAGCTGCGCGAGCGTGGACTTGAGGAGTTCCTCGCGTACGGCGTCGTTGTCCCGGTCGAAGAGCCGGGCGGGTGTGTGCAGGCCGAACAACGTCAAGGTCTGGTAGCCCTGTTCGACGAGGTCGGGGCCGAGGATCGTCGGGTCGGTGAGGGAGTGGCAGTAGATCTCGGAGGGCGGGGCGGCGGGCAGTTCACCGGCGGCGGCCTGGGTGTGGGCGGTGGCCAGTTGCTCGTAGCCCTCGGCGATGTGGAAGGTGCCGGAGAACGCCTCGCGAGGGTCGACGGAGTCGTCGCGCAGCCTCGGGAGCCGGGTGAGGAGCATGTTCACCTTGAGCTGGGCGCCCTCGGCGGGGGTGGGCGGCTCGTCGCCGGTGAGTGCCGCCAGTTCCTGCGGGGAGGCGTTGACGAGGACGTGCCGGGCGCCGGCGACGCCCTCTCCGTCGGCGGTGCGGTACGTGATCTCGGCGGTACGCCCGTCCGTGTCGATCCGCACGGCCTCGTGTCCGGTGGCGAGGACGGCGCCCGCGTCGCGTGCCGCCGCGGCGAGGGCGTCGGTGAGGGCGCCCATGCCGCCGACGGGTACGTCCCAGGCGCCGGTGCCGCCGCCGATCACGTGGTAGAGGAAGCAGCGGTTCTGCGGGAGGTCGGGGTCGTGGGCGTCGGCGAAGGTTCCGATGAGGGCGTCGGTGAGGACCACGCCCCGCACCAGGTCGTCGCTGAAGCGGTCCTCGATCGTCGCCCCGATGGGCTCCTCGAAGAGGGTCCGCCAGGCGTCCTCGTCGTCGATGCGGTCGCGCAGCTCGTCGCGGGTGGGCAGCGGTTCGGTCAGGGTCGGGAAGACCCGCTGGGCCACGTGGGCGGTCATGGCGTAGAAGCGCTGCCAGGCCTGGTGCTCGCGCTCACCGCCGGTCAGCCGCGCGAACGCCTCCCGGGTACGGCGTTCGCCGCCGCCGACCAGGAGTCCGGTCGGCCGGCCGTCCCGTTCGACGGGGGTGTACGACGAGACGGTGCGGGTGCGGACCCGGAAGTCCAGCCCGAGGTCGCGCACGATCTTCTTCGGCAGCAGGCTCACCAGGTACGAGTAGCGCGACAGCCGCGCGTCGACGCCGGCGAACGGCCGCGTGGAGACGGCGGCGCCACCGGTGTGGTCCAGCCGCTCGAGGACCAGTACGGACCGTCCGGCCCGGGCCAGGTAGGCGGCGGCGACCAGGCCGTTGTGGCCCCCGCCGACGACCACGACGTCGTACCCCCGGCGTCTGTGGAGGACTCGGTCTTCCCGGTGTCCTTCGCGTGCAGGCATGGTTCTTGGTAACACGCCTTGATCCAGGTCGGCCAGAGGTGCGGGCACAGGACCCAGAGTTCTCTTTCCTCGTTCATGCAGGGCTCGTGATGGTTCTTGATGCGAGCCGGCACCACGCCAGAGCGATTGCAATACTTTCGCCTCCGCCTGGAAAATTCCCCCCGACCGAAGCAAGAACAAGAATTTCGAGCGCCATTTCCTATATTCACTCGCATTGCCAAATCTGCGGCAACTAGGTGATGTTCGCGCGTCTCGGCATTTCGGTGCACCAACTGGTTCTTTCCGCTCTCCATGATGACCCCCGGGAATTCCGATATCAGCCTCCATGGCTGCGCATCAAGGAAAGAAGGTCACGTTGACGACCAGACGAAGCGTTCGTCGAGTCCTGCCACTCGTGCTGGCAGCACTCACGCTGGCCTTGGGTCTGCCCGAGGCGGCTACGAGCGCCCCAGCGGGGGACCAGGGGGCCGCCGTGGTGGCGACCGACCAAGTCGCACTGCCCGCGACGAAGGCCGTGACCCCCCGGGGACATGCCGAGTCCAAGGACACCCGCAAGCCCAAGGGGCCGCTCCGCACCAGCACAGGCGAGCAGCTTGCCGCGGCCCAGCGATTTTCTCGGCAGAAGCGGCCGGAGGTCGGCAGCCCGAGGTCCGCGCGCCTGGCGCCGCCCGCCGGTCAGCTCAGCTTCGAAGGGCTCAACCAGGGGACCACTGGCCTGCGCCCACCGGACACGCACGGCGCCGCGGGCCTGAGCTACTACACGGAGGTCACCAACGGCGCGGGCATCGGCGTCTTCCGGAAGTCCGACGGTGTCAAGGTGCTGGGCGTGTCGTTCGCCAGCTTCTTCAACTACACCACGTCGACGATCTTCGACCCGCGGGTCGTCTACGACAGGAAGTGGAACCGCTGGGTCATCGTCGCCGAGGCGTTCCCCGAGCCGAGCAACCCGTCGGTTCAGAACGTCTTCGTCGCGGTGTCCCAGTCGTCCGACCCGACCGGCGGGTGGTTCCGCTACCGGCTCGACCTGCCGGAGGGCACCGACTTCTTCGACTACCCGCAGGTGGGCCTCGACCAGGATGCCGTGATCATCACGGGCAACGTCTTCAACGCGGCCGGCACCGCCTACCTCCGCACGCGTGCGTTCGGACTCGCCAAGGCCGACATCTACAACGGGCGCGCCACCGGGTTCCCGTACTTCAACCTCGGGGCGCCGGGTACGGTGGCTCCTCCCATCGTGGAGGACAACAACTCGAACGCCTTCCTCGCCTCGGCCAGCCTCGCCACCCCCACCGCCGTGAAGCTGTGGCGGGCCTCGGGCCTGGGCAGGAGCGGTGCGAGCATCGCTGCCCCGGTCAACGTGGCTGTGCCCGGGTTCGCCGCACCGCCGAACGCGCGCCAGCCCGGATCGGCCGACCGGCTCGACTCGCTGGACGCCCGCTTCCAGAACGCCAGCACCCAGATCGGCAACCAGCTGCTCAACATCCACACCATCGCGACCGGCTCGTTCCCGACGCCGAAGTGGTACCAGATCAACACCAGCACCAACGCCGTGACCAGCTCCGGATTGGTCTTGGAGTCCGGTGACTCGGACGACTTCAACCCCTCGGTGGTCGGCTCCTCGGTGGGCGGCACCTCGACCAACCCCATCGGGCGTATGTTCTTCACCTGGTCTGCGACCGACGCGGTGGGCTCCAACCTCCACCAGGCTGCCGTCAAGGGGAGCGGCCGCCTCGCGACCGATCCGACGAACACCACCGGAGGCGTGACCCTCGCGCAGGCATCCGTCGCCTACAACCCGTCGTCGAGCACGGTCGAGCGTTGGGGTGACTACTCCGCGGTCACGATCGACCCGGTGGCCGTCACCGGCTGTTCTGCCGGCCAGCGTGCCTGGCTGGTGAACGAGCGACAGACGAGCTCGACCCTGTGGGGCTCGCGGTTCGGACGGCTCGGTTTCTGCTAGCTGAGCAGAGCTGAATCGCCGTCGAGGGCGGAGGGGTGGCGCGGCGCCACCCCTCCGCCCTCGTTCTGCCCGTCACGCATCGGGCGTGGCGCTCGCACCTCCTACAGTGGAGTCATGAGGGGCCTGTGAGCGGTACGGAGAGACAGCCTGAGCCAAGGGAGGCGCATTGTGCATTCAAGTGCCTCGACCGCGCGGGTCGCCCCACCCCGCCAGGAGAAGCCTGGGGGCCGGCGCCACGCGCGCGCCGCCGTCACGTCGCTGATCGTGCTGGCGGCACTCGCCTCGTGCGGGGGTTCGCCGCGCGAGGAACCCAGCAGCTCGCCGACGGATGCCGGGGCAGGGATCACAGGGGTCGTCGTTCTGTGGCCTACCTGTCCCGTCGAGGGAATCCCGGAGCAGCGCGAGGACGACTGCCGGGGCCTGCCGACCGAGGCGACCCTGCGCGTGCGTGACCGCGGCGCGGACACCGTCGCCGCGACGGTGCACGTCGGGCAGGACGGCCGGTTCCGGGTCGCGCTGCGCCCCAGCGAGTACACCGTGACGTCCGAGGCTCCAGGGACTGAATACTGCCACCCGGTCGACGTCACCGTCCGTTCAGGCGAGTACACGGACGTGGTCGTCAAATGCGACACGGGCCTCCGCTGACGGCAGGACATACCGCCGTGGCCGGTCGCGCGGGCAAGGCCGTGAGGGCACCAGGCCCCAGTGTCCGCCAGGCCTCAGTGTCCGCCCGCCGCCTGCTGCTGCCGCAGCACCGCCACCCTGCGGTACAGCTCGACGGCTTCCGCACTGCGGCCGAGTTGTTCCAGGCAATGGGCCTCGTCGTTGCGGCTGGCGAGGGTGTCGGGGTGGTCCGGGCCCAGGACGCGCTCGCGCGCCGTGGCCACCCGACGGTACTCCGTCAGCGCGTCCGCCCAGCGGCCCAGCCAGCCCAGGCCGACGGCGACCTCGCGGCGGCTGACCAGGGTGTCGGGGTGATCGGAACCGAGGACGCGCTCGCGGATCGCGCACACGTCGCGGGACTCGGCGAGGGCCTCCTCCCAGCGACCGAGGCGCCCGAGGTTGACGCCGAGGCCGTGGCGGGCGCGGAGGGTCTCCGGGTGGGCGGCGCCGTGGACGCGGGTGCGGTCGTCCATGAGGTCGCGGTAGAGCTGGAGGGCTTCCGCGCTGCGGCCGAGGCGGCCGAGGCTGATGCCGATCTCGTAGCGGGCGGCGAGGGTGTCGGCGTGGTCGGGGCCGAGGGCCTGGGCGCGGGCCTCGGCGACCTGGCGGTAGGTCTGCAGGGCCTCCGTCCAGCGCCCCAACTGGCCCAGGGCGTAGGCGACTTCGTAGCGGGTGACCAGTGTGTCGGGGTGGTGTGGGCCGAGCACCCGGGCGCGGGCGGCCGCCACCTCGCAGGCCATCCGGTACGAGTCCTCCAGGCGGCCGAGCCTGCTGAGGTTGAAGGCGAGGTTGTGGCGGCAGCGCAGGGTGTCGGGGTGGTCGGCGCCCATGGCGCGCTCGCGGGCGGCGAGGACCGAGTTGTAGACCTGGTGGGCGTCGAAGTAGCGGCCCAGCTGGCCCAGTACGTAGGCCATTTCCTGGCGGGCGGCGAGGGTGTCGGGGTGGTCGGGGCCGAGCGCGAGGCTTCTGGCGCGGGTGACGTGTTTGTACTCGCGCAGCGCGTCGGCGGCACGGCCGGTGCGGCTGAGAGTGAAGGCGACCTCGTAGCGGCTGGCCAGGGTGTCGGGGTGGTCGGGGCCGAGCAGGTGTTCGCGTTCGGCGGCGACCGCGCGGTGCACCTCGCCGGCCTCGGCCCAGCGCCCCAGCCGCCCCAGACTGAGCCCGGCGTTGTGACGTCCGGCCAGTGCGGTGACCGCCTGCGCGGACGGGGTGGGCGGCGCGTCCGGTACGGGGTCGACGACCCGCCCCGTGAGGGAGCGCGGGATCCACTCGCCGGTCAGGCCCGCTCCGGCGTCCGGGGGCGGGGTGCCGAGGCCGGCTCCGGTGGCCTTGTGGCCGGTGGTCATGCCGCGGGTCCAGGACGGCAGCCGCACCTCGCGCGGCCGTGCGGGCTCGGGCGGGCGGAACTCCGGCTGCGGGGTGACGACGGTCGGCACATACGTCGGGGTGGACCGGCCGAGGTTGATCCGGCGGCCCAGCTCGCGGGCGTCGTGCGGGCGTTGCTCGGGCTCCTTGGCCAGCAGGTCGAGGATGACCTGGTCCAGGTACCCGGGCAGCTCGGAGCGGTGGCTGCGCGGCGGGCGGGGCGGTGTGTCGCGGTGGCCGATGAGGATCGCCCAGGCGTCGTCGAGGTCGAACGGCGGTGCCCCGGTGGCGATCTCGTACAGCACGCAGCCCAGCGAGTACAGGTCGCTGCGCTGGTCGACCTCGGAACCGCCGATCTGTTCGGGCGACATGTAGTGCGGGGTGCCCATCGCGATGCCGGTGCCGGTCAGCCGTGAGCTGAAGCCGATGTCCGCGCCGAGACGGGCGATGCCGAAGTCGCAGATCTTCACCGTGCCGTCGGTGAGCCGCACGATGTTCGCCGGCTTCAGGTCGCGGTGCACGATGCCCTGCCGGTGCGTGTACGCGAGGGCGTCGGCGACCTGGTCGGCGATCTCCACGACGTCGGCCACGGGCAGGGGATGGTGCTTGTTGTCCTCCAGGAGCTGGCTGAGGTTGCGGCCCTCCAGGAGTTCCATGACCAGGTAGAGGACGCCGTCGTCCTCGCCGAAGTCGTGGACGACGGTCACCCCGCGATGCTGGAGCGCGGCGGCCACCCGGGCCTCACGCCGGAACCGCTCTCGCAGGACCCGGGTGAAGGCCTGGTCGTGCTGGGCACCCAGCGGCTTGAGGCACTTCACGGCGACCTGCCGGCCCAGCGACTCGTCCCGCGCCCGCCAGACCTCGCCCATGCCGCCGCGCCCGATCAGATCGAGCAGCCGGTACCGGCCCTGGACAATCCTGCTGTCCCCCATCTCCTGCGCCCGCCCCCGTCGTCACCGCGTCCCGCCCTCCCCTGGCTTGTCCAGTATGGCGAGCTGTCGTCCGAGTTTGTACGGCGCGGGGCGGGAGTCCGGGCCGAGGCGGGACATGGCCCGCAGGATGTGTTTGGGCGGGAGCTGCCAGCGCAGACGTGCGGGGATGCAGCGCAGCAGGGTGCCCGTGGCACGCAACCGGCGGGTGACGGTGGAGGGTTGCGGGGCCGGCCTGCCGTACAACTCGTGGGCGTACGGCGGCAGGGCGCCGTACGCCAGATGCGCCACGCGCCGCCACAGCAGCTCGCGCGCCGGGATGAGAAGGAAGTACGTCGGAGGGCGGAGGAGGAAGTCGTCCACCGCGCGTGCCTCTTCTGCGACGGCCAGTTCGGGCCGTACCTTCTCGAAGTAGGCGTTCAGCTCTGCCTGACTGGCCGGTACGGCGTCCGGGTCGAGGCCCGCCAGACGGGCGCTGACCCGGTGTTCGGCTATGTAGCGGTCGGCCTGCGCATCGGTGAGCGGAAACCCGGAGCGGCGTGCGACGTGCAGATACGAGTCGATCTCGGCGCAGTGCACCCACAGCAGCAGCTCGGGTTCGTCCACGCCGTAGCGTTCGCCGGTATCGGGGTCGGTCGCCCCCAGCTTGCTGTGGATCTTCCGGACGCGGGCGCCCGCCTTCTCGGCGGCCTCGGTGGTGCCGTACGTCGTCGTGCCGACGAAACTGGCGGTGCGGAACAGCCGGCCCCAGGCGTCGGCCCGGAAGTCCGAGTTCTGCATGACGCCCCGGACCGCGCGCGGGTGCAGTGCCTGGAGGTAGAGGGCGCGGACACCGGCGACCCACATCATCGGATCGCTGTGGACCTGCCAGGTCACCGAGTCGGGCCCGAACAGACCCGGGTCACCTTCCCGCGGATCCGCCGTGTCAGCAGATGTGACCACAACCGCTGGGTGTCTCCGGAGCATCACGTTGACCTGCGCTTTTCATCCGCAACTATGAACCCCCTCGGTTCCTTCCCACAGCGTCGCCGGATCACTCCCCCGAAAGCGGGTCGGCCATGGGACGGGGCCTCCTGGTACTCGGTCCGCATCGCGATTCCGAGCCGGCAGGAGGCCCTTCATGAAGCCCAGTGGTGAGCAGGACGACAGCCGCTCAGTTGATGCGGACGATCTTCCAGAGCTGGTCGTCGACGGTCACGTCGTTCCACTGGACGACGGCAGCGCCGTTGCTGGTGGAGGACTGGGCGACGCCGGCGGTGAAGCCGCTGTTCACGTTCTTGAGCTTGCAGTAGCCGTTGCCCGCGTCGGTGAGGGTCCACTTCTGTGAGTCGGCGGCGGAGGCCGTGTTCTGGACGACGGCGGCTCCCGCGGTGGTGGAGCTGCTGCGGATGTCCAGGTTGAGGTTGCTGTTGGCGTTGCGGGCGGGGCTCCCTGCCGTGCGGGTTGTCGCCCGAGGCCCCGACAAGGAGGCGGCGCAAGGCGTCCGGGATGTCCTGCGTGCTACTGCTTCAGCTGGGCGTACATGGCTTCCAGGTCGGCGGACAGCTGGGACTTGACCCAGCGGGTGGTGTCGTCGGCCAGCACCTCGTGCGCCCCTGCCTCGATGCCGTCGAGTGCGGCCACGGCGATGTCGCGGGGGTCGGCCTTGGGTGCGTCGACGCCCGAGGTCATGTCGGTGTCCACGTAGGCCATGTGGAGCCCGGTCACCGCGATGCCGCGCGGCTGCAGCTCCAGGCGCAGGGAGTTGGTCTGCGACCACAGGGCGGCCTTGGAGGCGCCGTAGGGCGTGCCGTCGGCCAGCCAGGACAGGACGGAGTGGGCGTTGAGGATGTGGCCCCCGCCGTTGCGCTCGATGATCGGCACGAAGGTCCGGGTGACCAGCAGCGGCCCGTAGAAGTTGGTCTCCAGGTCCCGGCGCACCTCCTCCATCGGGGAGTTGAGGTACGAAGCGCGGACGGAGGCCCCGGCGTTGTTGATCAGGATGGTGACGTCCTGGGCCTGCTCGGCGGCGGCGGCCACGGATGCCGGGTCAGTGGCCTCGAGCGCCAGCGGAACGGCATCGGGGTGGGTCACCGTGCGGGGGTCACGGGCCGTGGCGTAGACCTTGCCGGCGCCGCGCGCGTAGAGCTCCTCGACCAGCACCTTGCCGATGCCCCGGCTGCCTCCGGTGACGAAGACGTTGGCGCCCTTGATTGCTGTCATAGCTGCCTCCACGAAGATGAAAACCGATCGGTTTCACCACCGTAAACCGATCGGTTTCCGTCATGCAAGTCGGAGCGGCGGGATGACTACGGCGCGCGGTGTCGAGGTGGTGTCGGGCGAGTTCAGGCTTCGAGGGCCGGCCTCCTGTCCATCGGCGGAGTCCGTCCCGTGCTCGCCCGGCGCCGGCCGGTGAAGCCGCGAGCCCGCCGAGAGTGATCGACGTGGCCTGGCTGGACCTCAGGCGGAGTTCAGCGAAGGGACGTGAGGAGTGGCGCGCCGTGCGGCTCGGTGTCGCCGGCGTGCCCGGCCGGCGCCCCCCTTGCTGGCCGGTCCGGGGTCGGCGACCAAGGCGGCCGACCGTCGGCGGCTCAAGGACCGGTCAAGTACTGCGGGCATGTCGGCGAGGCGCGCGAGCGGAGACGGACATCAACCCGGACGAGCGCTTCGGTCGCCGGGCCTGCTCGAAGGCGGGGCACGTCAGCGCATGTCTGCCGCATCAAGCAGGGCGGCCACAGTGGGCGTGATGAGCCCGGTCAGATTGTCGGCCTGAATGCCCGCGCGGGCGCTGGCGCCGTCGAAGACCAGGATGAGCTGGCGGGCCAGCAGGTCGGGATCGCTTGCGCCACCCTGTTCGGCCTCGGAACGGAAAAAGGCCGTCAGGTTCGCTTTGATCTGGTGGGCCACCCGGCTCGCGGGGTGGGCCTTGTCCTTGAGCTCGATCTGCACAGCCAGGTACCGGCAGCCCCGGAACTCGGGGACACCCGCCTGCGACTCCAACCGCTCGAAGACATGCAGGACCCGCTCACGGGGTGAGCGGCCGTCGTCCGCCGACGGCAGGAGCCCGGCCACGAAGTCAGCGGCGCGCTCCTCCAGGCTCGCTGCCAGCAGTTCGTCCTTACTGTCGAACAGCTGGTACATGGAGCGCTTGGACACCCCCGCCGCCTTGCACAGCGCCTCGACGCCGATGCCGACACCGTCGCGGTAGGTGAGCGTGGCCGCTGCCTCCAGCAGCCGCTCTCTGGGACTTGGCTTCACTTTGGTGGTCATACCGTGAGGTTAACTCGAATCGGACGAAATAGAAACCGATCGGTTTCCAGGGTGCCGGCGAGATGCCCGGCGCCGCGCGGACGCCTGAAGGCCACTCAGAGGCTCGGCAACGGTCTTGGGGAAGAGGCCGTCGCCGAGCCGTGACGTTGTGCGCGCCTGTCCACCCCGCGGGGCGACACACACCGGCGGCACTCCGGGTAATGGCCCCGTCGGGGTGAGCCGCCTTCCGCTACGCCGGGGCAGCGGCCTTCTCGGGCTCCGCCTCGGCGGGGATGCGGTGCAGCCCCTTGCGGTCGTACCAGCTCGTCATACCGAAGCCGAAGAGGGCGGCTGCCGCGAGGCCGACGGCCATCATGACCCAGCCCCGGGTCAGGTCGGCGTCGGCCTGGGCGTCGTAGTACAGGATCGAGCGGATGCCACCGGTGATCTGCCGCAGTGGCTCGAACTCCGCCAGGAAGCGGTAGAAGCCGGGCAGCGCCTGAATCGGCGTGGTGGCGCCCGCCGTCGGCACCGCCATCCCGATGAAGACCAGCGTGACCACCAGCATGCCCGGCGTGCCGAACACGGCGAGGAGGGTGAGCGCACCGATCCCCGAGACCGCGATGGCGCACACCGAGTACAGCCACAGCAGCGCCAGGTGGGAGGCGTCCATGCCCATGAGGCCGACCGCGCCCGCCATGACCAGCGTGCCCATCAGCAGGGACAGGCCGGCCATGAGGGTGCTGCTGATGGCGAGGGTCTGCACCCGGGTGGCCCGGATCAGCGGGCGGTGCAGGCGGAGCGGGCCCATGTCGTTGTGGGTGTAGCCGAGGGCGTGGTCGACCTGGCCGCTGATGACGTTGGCGGAGAGCATGCCGCACACGACCAGGACGAGCGCGTAGTAGAACGCCGTCAGGCCCAGGCCGCTGTGCGAGTCGAGCGGATGGCCGTCCTTGACCGTGACGGCGGCCGGGTCGGCCAGGAGGACACGTGCCGCGGCGGGCAGCTTCGCCTGCCCGGTCCCGCTCTGGGCCGTCAGCTCCTTGCCCACCTGGAGCGAGGCGGTCTCGGCCGCCTGCGTCGTCGCCGTCCGGGCCAGGCTGGAGCCCACGCTGCCGGCCGACTGGTTGGTCAGCACCGTCAGCGTCGGGCGGGCCGGGGTCCCGGCGGTCGCGGTGCCGGTCAGTGCGGTGGTGGCGGAGGTGAAGTCGGCGGGGACGACGAGCGCCCCGTACAGCTTGCCCTCGCCGAGCTCCTCCTTCACCCCCTTCTCGTCCATCACCCTCCAGTCGATCTTGTCCCCGCTCGCGGTGGACTTCTTGATCGACTCGGTGATCCGAGCCCCCAGGTTGACCTGCTTGCCGCCGACCGCGGCCCCCTTGTCGGCGTTGACCAGGCCGACGGGCAGCTTGGTCATGTGATCGACCGGATCGATGTTGGCACCGACGTAGAACACGGTGAACAGCAGCGCCAGGACGCCCGTGATGACGCCGTTGGCGATCCACAGGGATTTGGCACGCAGGACGCGGAACGGGTGAATCCCACTCATGACTTACTCCGGTCTCGGACAACACGCTCATATCCGGAGAAGGGCGGACCGCTTCATTGCGGCCCGGCGACCCTCGGAACGTTGAATCTCGGCACACACGGCCGCCGACGCGGAACCGGAGGCGCAGATTCAGCACCCTGCCGGGACTTCGGCTGATGAAGCCGGCCGGTTTCAACCCATCGTAAACCGATCGGTTTCCAAATTCCAAGTCGAGGCGCTGACCCATGTTCCAGCAGCGCCAGCAAGCCGCGTGCCGGCGCCATCCCTGCCGTCGGGTCGCTTCGAGCCACGAGTGGGGCGGCTCGCTTGAGGTCGCGCAGGCGGTCCAGGTCCGTCGCGCCGAACACGGCCATCGGGCCGCCCCACCCAGCGGTCGGCATTGCCGGCGCCCGGCGACCTGCCGGCTCCAGGGGGTAGGGCCTCGATCTGCATGTGTTCGGATGAAGTCGACATCGTGCTCCACCCGCTCGATCGACACCGGCTCCCTGCGAAGCTGGAAGTGCACGGCCGGTTCCGCGGTGGTGGCGAAGGCCCACAGCCATCGCATCGCGGTGCACTCGTGGCCGCGGGTCGACTCGAACCCGCCCGCACGCCCATGGAAGGGTCTCGCATCCCCCACCAGCCGTCCGACTCGTAGCGGGTGCCGTGGAGATCGATCCACCCCACCCATCGGCCGACCTGGTCGTAGCGGCCGGTGTCCCGAAATGATGAAATGATCAGTTGGACAGCAGCGGGTGAACCCAGGCCGGTCGGATTCTGGGAAGACAACGGACGGACTCGGCGCTGTGAGCGGTCACGTACCGCTGTACCGCAGACTGGCACCGATCACTTGACCGACCAGGGGATGGATTTCATGGCTGACCGGCCTTTGACGCTGATGGCAGTGCACGCGCATCCGGACGACGAGGCTACGGGAACAGGCGGTGTCCTCAGGCGTTATGCGGCGGAGGGCATCCGCACGGTGCTTGTCACGTGCACCGACGGTAGCTGCGGTGACGGTCCGGGGGGTGCCAAGCCGGGTGACCCCGGGCATGATCCGGCTGCCGTTGCCGAAATGCGTCGAGGCGAGCTCGAAGCCAGCTGTGACGTCCTGGGGGTCGGTCATCTTGAACTGCTCGGGTACGCCGACTCCGGGATGATGGGCTGGCCGGCCAACACCGCGCCCGGATCGTTCTGGAGTACACCCGTGGATGAGGCAGCCGCTCGGCTGGCCGAACTGATGCTGCGTTACCAGCCTGACGTCGTCGTGACCTACGACGAGTACGGGTTCTACGGCCATCCCGATCACATCCAGGCGAACCGGATCACGATGGCAGCGCTGTCGCTGACCGGCGTGGCGTCGAAGGTGTACTGGACGACGGCGCCGCGCTCGATGATGAAGGAGTTCGGGCAGATCATGCGTGAGTTCGGCGCGGACTGGGAGGAGCCGGATCCGTCCGAGGCCGGAGAGGGGCCCGAAATCGGCCTGCCCGACGAGGAGATCACCACGTGGGTGGACACCACTGAGTTCGGCAGCCAGAAGTTCGACGCGCTGGCCGCGCATGCCAGCCAGGGTGAGAACATCTTCTTCCTGCGGATGGGCAAGGAGAGGTTCACGCAGCTCATGGGCGTGGAGACGTTCGTCCGGGTCCACGACACCACCGGCGCGCCCCTGCCCGAGAACGACCTCTTCGCCGGCCTGCGCTGAGCTCCGGCCGGCGGTCGTATCACCACGGGGCACGCGCCGTCGAGCTGTACGAGGACGAGGACGAGGGTCTGGCCGACGGCGACCGCATCGCCGCGCACCACACCGGCAGGCCCTGCCTCGACCGGGTCCGCGACCGGGGCAGCGCCCGGGTCGAGGTCGACCGCTGCACGGCTGGGTTGGCACCGGGACGGCGACCAGGCGGCCGCCTGACGCGAGCCGGAGAGGTCACACGAGCCTGACCGGCCCGGCGTCGATCGGCAGGCGGACCAGGAGGTAGGGCTTGCGGCGTAGGTCCTTGCCCTCGTGGAAGGGCGACAGCCGGTTGAGCTGGTTGGCGATGGCGTACAGGTGCCGGTCCGAGGCGACGGACAGGGTGTCGATCCAGAGCAGGTCGCTCCCTTGGGCGAGGGTGCGGTAGGTGCCGTTCGGGCTTCGGCGCCAGAGGGAGCTGTGTTCCAGGTCGCCGCCGTAGAGCCGCCCCTTGTCGTCGCTCTCCAGGCCGTCGGCCATCGGCTTGAACCCGAGGTCCTCGACCGTCGCCGCCACCTCGGCGTCCGTGGCGTCCGGATCGGCGAGGGCGTCGGTGGACACGCTGTGCAGTCGGCGGCTGGACAGCGGGCAGTAGTAGAGGCGCGTGCCGTCGGCGCTGAGAGCGATGCCGTCAGAACCGGTCTCGTAGTACGTGGGCTCGCCGCACGCGGGGCGGACCATGAAGGGCTCGCCCTCGATGACCGGAAGGAACTGCTCGTCCGCGAGCGCCGAGGGATGCCCGGCCAGTCGCCGCCAGGACCGGCCGGTGGCGAGGTCGACCACGATGATGCCGTTCGAGCCGCCCGAGTCGGTGGTGAACGCCATGCCCCCGGCGCCGCGCCGCAGGTCGAAGCGCACGTCGTTGGAGTAGCTGTTCGCCGGCACCACCTCGGGCGGGAAGAGGATCTTCCGTACGATCCGGTCGGTGCGCAGGTCGACCGCCGCGAGCTTGGGACCGCCGTAGGAGGACCCGGCGAACAGCGGGCTTCCGGTGTCGAGGATCCACAGCCGGTCGGCCCCATCGACGACGACGCTCTGCACCGACTGGAAGTGCCCGGCCAGGTCGGAGGCGTCCTCGCGGTTCACCTCGGCGTCGGGGTGGGCCACCGGCTTCCCGCCCCGCAGTTCGGCGACGGTGAACGGGACGTCGTCGCCCCAGCGGGAAAGTTGACGAAGATCCGGCCGCGGCGCGAGACGGTGACACCCGTCGGCATCGCGCCCCAGAAGCGGGCAACGACCTCGTAGTGACCGGCTGTTGAACCGGAGGGGGAGGCGGAGGCGTAGGCGGGTCCGCCGGGCGGTTCGACCTGCAGCTCCCCCTCTTGCGGGCACCGGCCGCGTGCTGGTGGGCCCGGGCGATCGTTGAGTCCACGGAGACGTCCCAGGTGATCAGGCCCTGCATCGGCCCGGGCCTGGAATTGCTCGAAGATGCGGTGCCAGGTGCCGTCCCGCTGCCAGCGGCGGAACAGCCCGTACGCCGTTTCCCAAGGCCCGTAGCGTTCGGGCAGATCCCGCCACGGTATGCCGGTCCGTGTCCGGAACCGTATGCCGTTGATCAGCTGCCGCTTGGTATGTACCGGGGGGCGGCCGGACTTGACGCCCTGCGGCATCAGCGGTTCCAGCACCGCCCACTGAGCGTCTGTCAGATCTCCCCGAGACATGAAGCGTGATCATCACATGACCGTGATCCACTTCTGAAACACGCCCTGGCACGCCCTGGCCGATGACGGTGTTCGCGGCAGTGAGGCCATCGTCGATGGCGTCCCCGATCGGCATGTGACCGCGTCCCATAAACGGCCTCCTCCCTTGACAGGAATTATGAGTACACTCATAATTGAGCGTACTCGGATTATTTCAGGTAGGACGAGACCCCGCGAAGTCGCACTGCGGATCATGTCTCACTTAGGCATAAAATCGAACAATTAAATAGGAAAGGAAGGAGCGCCGACGGCTCAATCACGGGCTTCGTGCGCGGGTTCGGGGCAGACACGGTGATCGACCACCGCATCCAGAACTTCGAGCATCACCTGGATGGCTACGACCTGGTGCCGGACAGCCCCCGCGGCGAGAACCTGGAGAACCTACGGGTGCTCAAACCCGGCGGTAAAGCCATCGGGACCGCCGGTCCCCAACCCCGCGTTCACCCGCGAGGCCAGCCTGAACCCGCTGATGCCCTTGGCCGTCGCAGGCCTCAGCGGCAAGATCCGCAAGCAGGCGAAGAACCTCGGCGAGACGTACGAGTTCCTGTTCATACACGCCGGCGGCGATCAGCTTCGCCAGGTCACCGCCCTCGTCGGCCAAGGGATGGTGCGCCCGGTCTTGGAAAAGGTGCCCGGTTTTGACCAGGCCCCACAGGCGTGGCAGTCCCTGTCCCATGGCGGCGTCCGCGGCAAGGCAAGTCATCACCGGCAACAGCTGATCCAGCCGCGACCACGACGGGCGGCACAGACCGCACCGACACAAAACAGCAAGGAGAAGCGGTCATGAGCACCAACATCACCCCGAACGAACCCGTCATCACCTCCTACGCGAATGCCCCGGCGCGCACCATCACCGCCGGCGGCGTGACCTACGCCTACCGCGAGCTGGGGCCCAAGGGCGGCATCCCCGTCGTCTTCTTCGTCCACCTCGCCGCGACCCTGGACAACTGGGACCCCCGCATCATCGACCCCATCGCCAAGGGCCGTCACGTCATCGCCTTCGACAACCGCGGTGTCGGAGCCTCCACCGGCCAGGTGCCGGACAGCGTCGAGGCCATGGCCGACGACGCCTACGCCTTCATCTCGGCGCTCGGGTTCGACAAGATCGACATCTTCTCCTTCTCTCTCGGCGGCATGGCCGCCCAGGCCCTCGTGGTGAAGCACCCGGCGCTCGTCCGCAAGCTCGTCCTCACCGGCACCGGGCCCAAGGGCGGCAAGGACATCGACAAGGTCGCCCGCACCACGTACTGGGACATCCTGCGCGCCACCCTGACCCGGTCCGACCCCAAGGAGTTCCTGTTCTTCAACCGCAACGCCACCGGCAAGCCCGCAGCCCGCGCGTTCGTCAACCGCCTCAAGGAACGCACCGTCGACCGCGACGCGCCGATCAAGACGAAGGCGTTCCAGACGCAGCTGAAGGCGATCAAGAAGTGGGGGCGCTCCACCCCCGACGACCTGTCGAAGATCACCCATCCCACGCTGATCGCCAACGGCGACAACGACCGCATGGTCCCCTCGAACCTCTCCGAGGACCTGCACCGGCGCATCAAGGACAGCGAACTGATCATCTACCCCGACTCCGGTCACGGCGGCATCTTCCAGTACTACGAGGAGTTCGCCCCGGTCGCGGTCGAATTCCTCGCCCGATGACCACCGTCTGACCAGGAAGAGAACGGCAACACCATGAGCATGCCATCGACCGCCGCGCAACTGGACGTGAAGAAGCACCTCACCTCCTCGATCCTGTTGTGGGTGCGCACCGACCAGCCCCGTCAGACCGGCATGGACTACTGGAAGGGCCCGCACTCAGGGATCATCTCCGCCACCCCGGGCCTGGAGGAGTACCGCCAGATCCACCTCGCCGCGCCCAACCCGGGCCGGTGGCCGGCGACCGGCGGAGTGGAGACCTCGATCCCCGTCGACCGGAAGATCGACGGCGTCGCGGAAGTCACCTTCCGATCGGCGCTCGCGCCCTCGCAGGGGCGCAAGCAGACGAAGCTGGCCTACAAGGACGAGATCAACGTATTCCGCCGCACCCTGCTCTACGCCGGCCCGCCGAACTCGTCCCGCTGGTACAACGTCGCAGGCCCGGAAGAAATGGTCGGTGCCCGCGTCCTGGTCTACCTGCGCCGCAGAGACGGGGCCGGCGCAGGTGAGTTCCGGAAGTTCATCAAGAAGCAGCTCGTCCCCGCACTCGCCGGCACCGGAGTGCTGAAGGAGCTGCGCACGCAGACGTTCCTGCCCTGGATCGAAAAGCTCTGGGACACCCCGAACGTCGCCCACGACAACCCGCACGACCAGCGTTTCCACGCCTCCCTCATTCTCGGGTTCACCGACACCGCGGCACGGGACGCCTTCTTCACCGGCAACGTGATCCAGGACCTGTCCAACCAGCTGGCACCGCTGGTCTCCGCGATCCACGCCTACGACGTCGACGCCGCCCTCACCTACGTCAAGAACGGCGACATCCTCCCGCGTTACCAGGAGTGAGCGGCAACGGCCGGGAGCAGGACCGCCGGACCTGCTCGGCAATCCACCGCCCGGGCTTCCCCGCCCTGCTGACGCCCTGTCGCCAGGATCGCGGCCATCCGCGGACGCACCCGCGGCGGCGGAAACGAACTCGCCCTCGCCCTCGCCCTCGATCTGCGATACGCCAGCCGGGAGAAAGCGATCTTCGGGCAACCGGAGGTCGGCAGCGGACTACTCCCCGGCGGTGGCGGCACCGAACGCCTCCCGCGCGCCATCGGACGCGACCGCGCCCTGGAAGCCATCCTCACCAGCGACGACTACGACGCCAACACCGCAGAACACTGGGGCTGGACCACCCGTACTCTCCCCGACAGCGAACTCGACGCCTTCGTCGACACGATCGTCGGTCGGCTCGCCTCCTTCGACCGCACCTCACTCGCCTCGGCCAAAGCCCAGATCAACCGGGCATCCCTGCCCCCGGACGCGGATCTGGTCGCCGCCTACGGCGAGTTCGCCCACTCCCTCACCCTCCCCGGGTTCCTCGCCCGCGCCGCAGGCACGCAGGCCATCGTCGAGCAGGCCGGCATCGACTTCGAGTACCGCCTCGGGCAGCATCGGCATCGCCAACCAGCAACGCTGACACCCCGTCACTAAACGAACGCGGACGGAGCAGATGCCGCGGCGGTGCTCGTTTGTCGTGGGGGCTGCCTGGTTCGTCGTCGCATCCGTGCCGATCAGGAGAAAAACGTTGGCCCGAAACCCCGTCAGCACCGAAGACTGCCGATGGATTGGCGCTGCTGTAGACGCGGTGGTGTTCGACGTCTTCGGCACCGTGGTCGACTGGCGCACCGGCGTCGCGGGCGAATTCGAGCGCGTCGGCACCCGCGTCGGGGTACAGGCCGATTGGCTGGGGCTCACCACCGCGTGGCGCAGCCGGTACCCGCCGACACTGCTGCGGGTAGTGTCGGGGGAAGTGCCTTGGCGGTCGCTGGACGCCCTGCACCGGATGATGCTCGACGAAGTGCTCACCGAGCACGACCTGACCGAGTTCACCGACACCGACCGGGCCGAACTCGTCAACGCCTGGCACCGCCTGAGCCCATGGCCGGACAGCCGCGACGGTCTCTCCCAGCTGCGCGAGACCCATATCACCGCCACCCTGTCCAATGGCAGCACCGCGCTACTCATCCACCTTGCCCGCGCCGGCAGATTGCCGCTCGACACCATCCTGTCGGCCGAACTGATCCACAGCTATAAGCCCGATCCAAAGGTGTACCTGATGGCCGCCGAACTACTGGAAGTCTCACCGCCGCGGCTGCTGATGACCGCCTGCCATCTCGAGGACCTGCGTGCCGCCGCCGACGCCGGACTGCGCACCGCATACATTCCACGCCCGCTGGAATGGGGCCCCGGCCATCCGGTCCCACCGGTGCCGGACTGGGTCGATCTGACCGCCACCGACATCCCCGACCTGGCCCGACGACTCGCTCCATAGCGGCCCGTCCGACGACGCCAGGCCCATTCTCACCCTCGCGGGCCAAGGAATCTCCTCTCCATGTTCCGACGGATCTCCTCGTCGGAATGGGTGAGGATCCCGGCGCTCGAGACCGACGCCCGGCATTTGATCAGCACGGTCGCACCACCACTGCGTGGTGATCGATACCGACGGCAAGCGGCTGCTGTCGCGCCGAATGCGGAAAGACCACGTCGGGACCGAAGCACAAGCTCAGGTGTTCGTGCTGCGCAGGTCCGGGTAGAGCGCCTCGACCGGGCCGCCCAGGGCCGCCTTGACCTGCGCGGTCAACTCGTCGGCCAGGACCTCGTACTCGTCGGCCTCAACGGCGTCGTAGACCCTCGTCACCAGCTCTGCCGGCAGCATCTTGGGTCCGCCGGCGTGCGCGGCCATAGGGGTGTCGACGTAGCTCATGTGCACCCCCGCCACGTGGACGCCCTTGGGCGCGAGCTCGATGCGCAAAGAGTTGGTGGCCGACCACAGTGCCGCCTTGGACGCGCTGTAGATGCCGCCGAAGGCGTACCAGCTGGCAACGGAGTGCAAGTCGACGAGCGTTGACTCCGGCTTGGCAGCGAGGATCGGTGCGAAGGCGCGGGCGACGAAGACGGGGCCGAAGAAGTTCGTCTCCATGTTCACCCGGATGTCTGCCTCGGTGACGTCGAGCAGGCTCGCGCTCGGCGGGTTCGCGCCCGCGTTGTTGACGAGCATGGTGACATCCGGCGCCGCGGCGACGGCCGCGTCGATCGACGCGGGGTCGGTGACATCAAGCGTGAGGGGGACGACGCGTTCATCGTCCCAGGCGCGGGGGGAGCGGGCGGTGGCGTAGACCTTGGCGGCTCCACGAGCCAGGGCGTCGCGGACGAAGTGGGTACCAATGCCGCCGTTTGCTCCGGTGACAAAGACGACTGCTCCGTTGAGGGAGGGCATTGGTGTTCCATTCCAAGAGGCATGAAGCGCGGCCGACGCGACTACCGCGCACGGATGGCGCAATGGCTCCGCGCCCTGCTGTGGCAGCATGAGCAAGGCATTTCCGAGCCGACACGTTAGTGACTACTCTCATAACTGAGTTGAGTCAGAATCTATTCCCGGAGGATACCGTCATGCCTGCCGCCTCCCAGCCGACAGGACGGCGCGAGCGGAACAAACAGGACAAACTGGACCGTATCATCGCCGCTGCCAGCGAGCTGTTCGCCGAACGCGGCGTCCATGAGGTCACGACCCAGCAGATCGCCGACAAGGCTGACATCGGCACCGGGACACTGTTCCTGTATGCCAAGACCAAGGGCGAGCTCCTCCTGCTTGTGCAGAACGTCAAGTACACCGAAGCGCTCGACCGGGGCCGGGCGGATGCCGAGGCCGTCCCGGGCGTGCTGGACGCGGTGCTGGCGATCATCCGGCCGATCGTGGAATGCAACCGCACCCAGATCGACAACGGACGCACCTACCTGCGAGAGACGGTCTTCGGCGACCCCGAGGAGCCCCGGCACGGCGAAGCGCTCGCCATCGCCGCGCAGGCCGAAGAGGCCATCGCCGCCGTGCTGCGCCGGGACGAGCGGGTCACAGAGGGCGATGCCGCGACGCTGGCGCACATCGTGTCCGCCGTGATGTTCCTCAGCATGGCGGCGAGCATGAACATCGCCTTGAGCGTCGAAGAGATCGTGCAGGACATCCGAGGGCAGGTCAGCGTCCTGCTGCCTCGCTGAAGCGCGGTCCAGGTTCTGCGAGCGAGCGCATCCCAGGAGGCAATCACATGCGAGCGAGAGAGAACAGCCGTACGGCGTCATGGGATCCGGAGCGGTTCCAGCGCAGACGAGGGTCCCAGCACCAGCCCGCCGCCCCCGGAGTTGCCGGGCGCCCGCATCCCCCCCGCCGGCCCTGGTCCGGCCGGCCGCGCCGCCTGACGACCACGGTGACGAGCAGCAGCCAGGCGCGGACGGGACGGCCGACGTGACGCGCCCGGGCCGGCGAGGAGCGGAAGGCCGGGAGGCTTCGCGCCAGAGCGATCAGCACCTCGGTCGAGCACAGGGCCAGCCCTGAGCCGGGAGGGCGTGTGCCCCTGTCGGAGCCGCGTGCGGGGGCTGTGCCGGTTCCCCAGCAGCGTCGGGTCCGGGCCCGGGGCCCGCAGGGGCACAGCCTGGGGCTGAGGCCGGGCGCGTCAGACGCGCTGCCCGGCGTCCAGCATGGCGAGGGCGTTGATGATCCCTTGATCGAGGAGTTCGTTGGCGAGTTGGCGGTCGGTCAAGGCGCGGGAAAGCTGCAGCGTGCCGGCCATCAGGCCGAGGAGGCTGAGCGCCTTCACGCGTGCGGAGGACGGATCCTCGGGCGTTATACGGGCGGCAATGCCGTCGATGAGGACCAGCACGCCGTCGGTGTACGCCTGCCTGGTCGTGTCGGCGCAGCGCCCGATCTCGTCGAGCAGAGCGGCGTTGGGGCAGCCGTCGCCAAGGCTGTCGCGGTGCTTGGGCGACAGGTACCCCCACACGATCTGCTCGATTCCGGCGCGGCCGGGTGCAGCCCGGGCGACGACGCTCTCGGCCTGCGCCTTCAACTGTTCGGCGATTGCCGTGGTGACGAGGTCATCCTTGGACTCGAAGTGAGTGTAGAAGGCGCCGTTGGTCAGCCCCGCGTCCTTCATGAGCGCCGCGACCCCGGAGCCGTCGATCCCGTCTCGCTTGAACCGGCGGCCCGCCGTCTCGACGATCCGCCGCCTCGTCTCTTGCTTGTGCTCTGTTCCGTACCGCACCGCACACGCTCCTTAGCTGGCCGGAAGGCCCGGTGGCTTTTCACTGGCCCCCCCCCAGTCTATGGTATTGCGAACGTAATCCAATGGGCCGGCAGCGGCAAATGTCGGCCGCCTCCCGCCGGTTGACCTCTGCGGCAAGGACGACGGGCGAGAGTCGGTCTTCATCAACGAGGGCAACCACGGACCCAGCGCCTGCACGCGACCTCCGCCCGGTTCTTCGCCGCGGTCGGCGACACCTCGCCCGGGAGCGTCCGCGAGTCACCCAAGACTATGAGAGAGCCTCCGAGTGCCTCTGACCTGGGGCGACAGGCTTGCTTGAGGCTTATGGCGCCCACGGACAGACAGTTTCTCCGCGCGCACACGGGTCATGTCCCCGACTTGCGCAGGCTGGCTCTGCCCTCAGCCCGCAGTGCACACGTAATTCCCCATGGCCGGGGCCGTATCGGAAGCGGAGGAGGACGGCCCCGCCACGTGCCGACCGGGGGGACGGGGACAGGTACGTGAGACAGGCCCGGCGGCCGATTCCGTATCACCGGAGCGACCGCCGGGCCCTGTCGAAGCACATCACTTCCATGGAAAGAAAACGTGTCGGCAGGTGGCCGGAAGACGGGGGCGGGGGCGGTCAGCCACGCCCGATCCCCTCCACCGGCCCACTCGCCGATGCACTGACTTCCGGAAAATCGTCGTCGACGGCGGCACACTCGCCCTGGGCACCGACGCCCCCCTGACCCCCACCGGCCTCCAACTCCATCTCGGCCTCCGCGTCCTGCACCGCTCCGCCGGTCTGTCCGCCGCGGCAGCGCTGCGCACAGCGACTGCCATCCCCGCAGAGCTGTTCGGAGTCAGTGACGACCTCGCACCCTGGAACCAGGAAAGCTCGCCGACCTCGTGGCGGTCGACGGGAACCCCTTCCAGAACTTCGACGACCTGGCCCGTACTTCGTGGGTCATGAGCGACGGCGTCGTTCACCGCCAGGAGGACCTGGTCGGCACGTTCGCCACGGGGCCCGCGGAAGACCGCACCACAGACCACACCGACTGGGTCACCGTCAGCCGGGAGCTACGCCGCGAACCCTGCTGTTCGCAGCACGCCTTCGACCTCTGGTGCTGCAGCTGCCGTTCGACGAAGCGGCCGTGCCGACGGCCACCGGCCGCTTGCCCTAACCAGTGGTGGACTTGTCGCTCGGCCGTGTTTTCGCACGCCGGGAACCACCACGGTGTGGTCGGCTCCGAGATCGGTCGGTGCGGGCCGTCGGCAGTCGGAGGCCTGCGGCCGGCCGTGGGCCGGACAAGCAGGGGCCGGGTCCCGCTGGGACCCGGTGCAGGCAGACCCGTCCCGTTGTCACCGGCCACTCTGCTCGGAACGGGCGCCACCGGATCCGCCAGGGCGGCCGTCCTCACGTCCGCCCGACGACGTGACGCTGCTCAACCGGTCGGCGGCGGCCGCTCCGAGATCCGCCTTCATCGGGCGTGAGCCAGGCGGAGTGACCGCATCTCAGAGGAGTGAGCGTTCACGTCCACTGCTCCGCACACAGCCGTGTGACACGGCGCCGGGACCGGAAACCGCAGAGCACCTGAGGCATGTGTTCATGGCACGGCTACTCAGACGGGCCGATGGCCGCTTCGGGGCACAAACCGATCGGCACGCGATGACTATACATTTCGTATAGCCATTGCTAGCGTCCGCTACACGACGAAGGGCGTCGCTGGGCGGTCAACGTGCGCTTCCAACCGGAGCGGCGCTCCAGCGGTGCAACGCGAAGTCCCGCCAGTCGGCCCCGAATCCGGGCTCGCCGCAAGAACGTGGACGCGGACGAACCATCCCCTTGACTGAAGACGAGGCATCCGCATGACCAAATATGAACTCGACGGCAAGGTCGTACTCATCACCGGCGGCACCGGCGGACTCGGCAGCGCGACGGCTCGGGCTCTCATCTCTCGCGGCGCACGCGTCGGCATCGTGGATCTGCATCCGCAGACGCCGGAGATCGCCACACGCATATCACCGTCCGCCGCCGTCGGCGTCACGGCGGACGTCTGCGCCCCCGACGCGCTCCATGATGCCGTCGCCCTCATCTGTGAGCGGTTCGGCCGGGTCGACGTCGCGATCGCGAACGCCGGCGTCATGGGGCGCGGCTCCACATTCCGCACCATGCCCGCACCCGCGGCGGAGAAAGTGCTGGCCGTGAACATCAACGGTGTCATCAACACCGTAAACGCGGCCATGAAGCAGGTCGTCGCCAACCAGGGGCAGATCGTATTGATCAGTTCGGTATTCGCGTTCCTCAACGGCACAGGGGCCATCCCCTACGCGATGAGCAAAGCCGCGGTTGAGCAGCTCGGACGCGGACTCCGAGTGGAACTCGCCCAGCACGGCGTCTCTGCCACTACCGCGTACTTCTCGCTCATCCAGACAGACATGATCAGACACGGTGTCGATGAGGATCCGACGATCGCCGAGCTTCTGTCGAGGACGGCGCCTCGACCACTGCTCAAGCGCATCGAGCCGGACCAGGCCGCACATGCCGTCGCACATGCCATTGAGCACCGATCGCCCCGCGTGATCCGGCCGGCTCGCTGGACCCCGCTGTCCGTCTTGCGAGGGTTGATCAACCCGGTAATTGACGCACGCCTGGCACGTGATCCCGCAGTGCGCGCCCTTCTCCGCAAGCTCGAAGCGCGGTGAGCCAGGCGGCTGCTGAGACCAGACCTCGGTACGGCCTTGCACATCTCGCGAGATCCGCGAACCACGTCACCCGAAGGCAGCGATGTCCGATCCGCCCTTGACCTCGGCGACCAGCTGGCTCAAGGCGACATGACGAGGCATGCCTTGAACCGCTGCACATCTATCTGCAGCGCGTCGAGGTGTACAACACGGCCCTGAACACAGTCGTGACGCTCGTTGCCGAGAATGTCCGGGTGCCGAGTTCGCGGCAGGGCCGACCGCCTACCTGCTCCAACATCCGCAGGGGGATGCCCTTCGGCAATGGGCCTGCCGAGGGTGACCTCACAACCTCGAATGCGCCGCGTTGGGTCGCGCCCAACTCGGCCGGTTCAGCGGCCACTGCCCTTCGCGGAGTGAAAGACAGGCGCGAAATACTCCACGCCTATCATGTGACCTTCGCAGTGGCCCGGCGTGCGGGCGTGGCCGACCCCTTGTCAGGGGGCGTCAGTAGGGTGGATCACATGGGAGCGGTACGCAAATACGGGCAGGCCTGTCCTCTCGCCACGGCGATGGATGTGCTCGGCGAGCGTTGGACCGTCCTCATCCTCCGTGAACTCCTGCTGGGCCCGAAGCGGTTCACGGAAATCCTCAGCCGCATGCCCTCGATCGGACCGAATCGTCTCACTGACCGGCTTCGAACCCTGCATGCGATCGGCGTCGTCTCCAAGTCCGAGCCAACGACGGAGTACACCCTTACCGAGTTCGGTGAAGGACTGAGAGTCCCGATCATCGGGCTCGGACTGTGGGGCCTGGGTCTGATGAGCGACGGCGTCGATCACTCAACCGCTCGCGCGGACATGGTGGCGCTGTGCATGACAGTAGCGATCGACCCCCGTCACCTGGCCGGCCTTGCTCTTGAGTGCGACGTCGATGCCGGGGAACGGTTCTCCATGACCGTCAGCGACGGAGCACTCCGGGTCCGGTCCGGACCGTCACTGTCATCATCGCCCACCACTGTCGCCTGCGACGCAGGCACGTTCATCGCACTCTCGCTCGGGACAGAGAAGCCGTCCACCGCCGGTGAGTCCGGCCGCCTCGCGGTCGACGGCGACGTCGAGGCGGCCGGTCGTCTTTTCGAGGCCTTCGCCGACGCGGCCCGACGGCACACGGCAGGGCAGTCAGCCTGATCAGAGCATCTCAGAACCGACTGGAGCTGCACGCATCGATCGTGAGGTCACGTCTGCCTCAGGCCCCGCGCTTACGACGGAAGGACGTCCTCCCGTTTCGTCGCACCATCGAGACAGTGGCGGCGAAACGACCGCGGGCCAGGTCGGGTTCGAGGCCGGCGCCCAGCCGGTGCAGCTGGTCCGCGTGCCAACTGAGGTCGAGCACGCCGTCGAGTGCCTTGAGGTCGGCGATCCTGCCCAGCACACGGCGCATGCCATAGCGCATCTGATGTGCGACGACCGCCTCGGCGCGGCCCGTGAGGATGACGTCCGCGGCATCAGGCGTCGTGGCGGTGGGCCGGCCGATACCGACGACGTCGCACTCACCCCTGGCGACGGCGTCCTCCATCGCGTCACGGGTACGGAAGCCTCCCGTGACGGCCAGCGGGATGTCGCCCACCAGGCCGCGCACCGTGCGGGCGTACTCCAGGAAGTAGGCCTCGCGGGCGCGCGTCGACGCCGCGGCGGAACCCGACATCGCCGGCGACTCATAGCTGCCGCCGCTGATCTCGATCAGGTCGAGTCCTTCTTGCGCCAGAGCCGCGACGACTGCGCGGGACTCCTCCTCGGTGAAGCCACCGCGCTGGAAGTCGGCCGAGTTGAGCTTCACGGCGACGGCGAAGCCGGGTGACACCCGTGACCGGATACGGCGCACGACCTCCAGGACGAACCGCATCCGCCGCTCAGGGTCGCCGCCCCACTCGTCGTCGCGCCGGTTCGACAGCGGCGAAAGGAATTGCGACACAAGGTAGCCATGAGCTGCGTGCACCTGTACCCCGGCGAAGCCGGCCGCTTCGCACACCGCCGCCGCGGTTGCGAACCGTTCGATGATGTCCTCGATCTCCGCGGACGTCAGCTCGCGGGGCTTGGCGGCGCCGGGCAGGTTGAGGGCGACCGGGCTGGGCGCGACCGGCGTGTGCCCGAGTGCGAGCAAGTTGGCCTGGCGGCCCGGATGGTTGAGCTGCACCCAGGTGGGGATGCCGCCGTCCTTGGTCGCCGCGGCCCATCGGGTGAGAGCGGCGAGATCGCGGTCGTCCTCTATGACGACGTTGCCCGGCTCGCCGAGCTGGGTGCGGTCGACCATGACATTGCCGGTGATGATCAGTCCGTACCCGCCCTGGCTCCATGTCCGGTAGAGCTGTTCGAGGCGGTGATCGGGGGCGTTGCGCTTGTCGGCGAGTGCCTCGCTCAACGCGGATTTCATGATCCGGTTCGGCAGCACCTGACCGTTGGGCAGGGTCAGGTGGTCGGACAGGGAGTCCATGGGCGGTTGTCCTTCGGTGAAGTGGGTGCCTGGCAGGGCACATCGATCTCTGAGAAGCGTTCGGTCGCCTCAGCCGCGAGGGCGTCCAGCGTGCTCAGGCGAGTCCGCGTTTGAGGATCTTGCCGGTGGGGGTCAAGGGCAGTGCGTCGACGAACTGGACGACGCGCGGGTATTTGTACGCGGCCAGCCGCTCCTTCGCCCAGGCGGCGAGCTCCGCCTCCGTCGTGCCGCTCCCGGCCTTCTTCACCACGACGGCCTTGACCTCCTGACCGTGGGATTCGTGCGGTACGCCGATCACGGCGACCAACGAGACGGCGGGGTGCTCCATGAGGACTTCCTCGATCTCGCGCGGGTAGACGTTGAAGCCGCCGCGGATGATCATGTCCTTGGACCGGTCGACGATGTAGTAGAAGCCGTCCTTGTCCTTGCGGGCGAGGTCGCCGGAGCGGAACCAGCCCTCCCTGATCGCCTCGGCCGTCGCCTCGGGCCGTTTGTAATAACCCTTCATGACGTTGTGCCCCTTGATCGCGATCTCCCCGATCTCGTCGGCGCCGCCCTCGGCCTCGGACCAGTCGTCGCGGATCAGCTTCATCTCCACGCCCGGGATCGGCACGCCGATCGACCCGACGCGGGGCTCCTCCCCGAACCGGGAGAAGGAGGCGACCGGGGAGGTCTCGGACAGTCCGTATCCCTCGAGGATCGTGACGCCGAAGCGGTCCTTGAACTGCTTGTGGATCTCGGCGGGCAGCGCTGAGCCACCGGCCACCGCCACGCGAAGATTCATGGCCAGGCGGGCGACGTCGACCGTGTCGTCGAGGGCGGCGAGAAGGCCCCAGTACATCGTCGGGACGCCGGCGAAGAACGTCACGTCGTGGTCGAGCATGAGACGCAAGGCTGCCCGCGCCTCGAACCTCGGCTGCATCACGATGGTGCCGCCGAAGGTGAGGGCGCCGTTCTGGATCACCGTCTGGCCGAAGGCATGGAACAGCGGCAGCACACACAGGTACGTGTCGGGGCGCTCGGGGTCCGCGGCGAACAGGTCGATGCCGGCGAGCGCGTTGTCGTAGACGTTGCGGTGACGCAGCTCCGCACCCTTGGGCCGGCCGGTCGTGCCGGAGGTGTAGAGGACCACAGCGGTGTCGTCCTCGTCGCGCTCGACCGTCTGGAAGGTCACCGGCTGCCCGGCGACTGCCGCGGCGTACGACTGAGGCGTCCCGTCCGCGGCCCACGGCGCGCCACCGCCCTCGATCAGGAAGAACTCGCTACAGCCCTCGGTGGCCTGGAACCCCTCCCACGCGGTCTGCCCGATCGGCAACTCCGCCGTGCCTTCGAACGCGAAGTACGCCTTCGCGTCGGAGTCGGTGAGGTGGTAGGCGACCTCTCGAGCCTTCAACAGCACGTTCAGCGGCACGACCGCCGCCCCGGCCTTGAGGATGCCGAAGTAGACGCTGGTGAACTGGGGCAGGTTGGGGCAGGACAGCGCGACCTTGTCACCCGGCTGGATGCCGCGCGAGACGAGCAGGTTCGCGACCCGGTTGGCCGCGGCGTCGAGGGCGCCGTAGGTGATGCGGTCGTCACCGAAGATGATCGCGTTGCGCTCCGGGTACCGGGACACGGAATCCGTCAGTATGCGTGGCACGTTGCGGCTCGGGCTGTGCATTGTCGTTCTCCTGGTGGTCGGGAGGGCGGGGTCTAGACGAAGGCCGGAGGCGGCACGAAGCCGTCGACTTCCCGGCCCAGCAGGGCGGCGAACTCGATGGTGGTCAGATCGCCACCGCCCGGGCCCATGGCCTGCAGACCGATGGGCAGCCCGCTCCTGCCCTTGCGCACCGGGATGGTCGTCGCCGGACCGCCGGAGACGTTGGCGACGGCGTTCCACTTGACCTGATCCCAGTAAGGGCGTCGCACACCGTCGACTTCATAGGGCCGCCCGAACCGGTCGATCGGCTTGTTGTGGTGGGCGGGGGCGGCCGTCGGGGCGACCGGCATGAGCACGATGTCGAAGTCCTGGAAGAACTCGAACCATCGCTGCCGGAGCTCGTTGCGCAACGCGTGGGCCTGCAGCCAGTGGTAGTGGGACTGGAAGGTTCCCCGCAGGGCGGGACCCGCGTCGCCGCGCGGGTGTTGGAGGAGCCGGGCCAGCAGGGCGGCGTTGGAGGCAGGAGTGAGGCCGGTGCGGTCGTAGGTGAACGCGCCGAAGAGCAAGGGCAGGAAGGCTTTCCGGTGATTCGTCGCGATGTCGACGGGGAGGGTCGCGGGCTGGACTGTGACCTTCGCGCCGGCCGCCCGCAGCACAGTGACCGCGTCGTCCATGGCTGCCTCGACGTCGCTGTCGACCGGACACGAGGGGTCCTCACGCCAGACGGCGACCCGGAAGTCGGCGAGCCTGGTCGCGCGCGGCGGTGCGAGCGTGTAGCTGAAGCCGCCGTCGTAGTCGGCCGCCCCGACCGTTGCCTGCAGGATCGGGACGAGGTCGCGGGCGTCGCGGACCTGCGCGCCGCCGCAGGCCATGTCGGCGTCCGTCCATCGTCCCGTGCCCGGGCCGTAGGGAACATGGCCGATGAGGGGTATCGACCGCCAGGTCGACTTGTGCCCGTACAGGCCGTTGAAGTGGGAGGGGATCCTGGTCGATCCGCCGATCTCCGACCCGAAGTCGAACGCCGCGAGGCCCGCGGCGGTGGCGACGGCGCCGCCCCCGGCGGACCCGCCCGAGGTGCGGGTCGTGTCCCACGGGTTCGACGAAGGACCGAACACCGGGTTGTCGGCCTGGACGTCCTGGTTGCCCGCGGGCATGTTGCTCTTCCCCATGATCACGGCACCGGCCGAACGCAGCCGCTTGACGGCCTCGGCGTCCTGGTCGGGCACGTAGTCCTTCAGGTCCGTGCGGCCGCAGACGGTGCGCATCCCGGCTGTCTCGAAGCTGTCCTTGACCGTGATCGGCACGCCGTGCAGCGGACCGAGGTCCCGCCCCGCCGCCCGTGCGGCGTCCGCCTCCCTGGCCTCGCGGCGGGCACGCTCGGGGTCGAGGGTCACCACCGCGTTCAGCGCGGTGTTGTGGACAGCGATCCGCTGGAGGTAGAGCTCGACGAGTTCCTGGCTCGAGACCTCACCCGAGGCCAGCGCACGCGTGTGTTCCACAGCGGGTCGAAAGGGGACGTCGCTCACGGAATGCCTCACCCCTGACGGTGACGGATCGATCAGAATTTACCTGCTGATCGTAATATTACGTGCGTCAGACCATAGACTAGGATGGGATGCCAGGCAATGGCCCCACGGAACCGAAACGGAGGAGCCCTGTGGCGCGGTACGCCAAGGAGCACAAGCAGGTCACGCGGCAGCGGATCATCGAGCGGGCCGGCCACCGGTTCAAGCGGGACGGGATAGACGGCTCCGGTATCTCCACGCTGATGTCGGATGCCGGGCTCACCAACGGAGCGTTCTACGCCCACTTCGCGTCCAAGGACGACCTCGTCGCGACCGTTGTCACCGAGGAACTGCGCAAGCAGGCGGCGAAGTACGGCACCCTACGACCGGGCCGCCAGGGACTCGAGGACCTCATTCGCGAGTATCTGGCGCCTGAGCACAGAGACCACCCCGGCTTTGGATGCCCCTCCGCCGCCCTGCTCGACGAGATCGGCCGCTGCGAGGGCACCACCAAGGATGCCTACACCGACGGCACGCGGGCCATCCTGGACGAGATCGCCGCCCGCCTGGTCCCTGAGGATCCGCAGTCCGCACACGGTAAGGCACTTGGACTCGTCACCATGATGGTGGGGACGTTGCAACTGTCCCGCGCCCTCTCGGATCCGAAAATCTCCGACGAGGTCCTCGAGCAGGGAATTGAGAACGCCCTCACCTTCATGCGCTGAGGGCCACGGTCAATCCGCGGGCAAAACGGCCAGACGGCCCGAGACCATAGCCGAACGTGACCAGGCCAGACCATAAAGAACAAGGTCAGGCTCCCGCGTTTGGCTCTGGGGCTGGCAAGTGCTTATGCCGCTCCTTTGCCAATGGGCCCCGTACTTTGCCCCACCGTTCAGGAGAGCGTCCGGACACGCACACAAACGCGGAGCTGCGGTCGTGCGTCACAGCGGAGAGGCTGCCCGATCATCAGCCAGGTCCAGGGACGGCCGAGATCGCTGTCACGTTGTTGGGTGGGTAGGTGTCTGATGGTGTGTCGCGGTGTGGTAGAGCCCGGTTCCGGGCTGTGCTCAGGCCGTGGTGGACAGGCCGGCAACTTGGGTGATCTGCTCCCAGATTGCGAAGCGGACGGTCATCTCGGCTCGGTAGTGGTGTGCGGCCATCAGATGGCGGCGGGGCCGGAAGTGGGGCGAGATGCCGCTGAACGCGGACAGGAACCGCTGGGCTGCGCCGGTGTGCGGAAGCCTTTGACCGGGGCTGCCGGCGGCGCAGCGCGCCTGCAAGGGCTACTCGCGCTGGAAGTTCCTCCACTACCACCGACGAGGGCCGGCGGCATCGCCAACCATCGTCCCTGGCAGGGAAGATGGTAGGAAAGGGCATCTCGGATATGCGACCTGAAGAGCTGCGGTACCCCGTCATCGTCGTGGACGACGACCAGTGGATGTACGTCTACTCGTCCCCGGACCAACTGGTCCAGGACATCGAGCCGACGTTCCTGGACGACATCACCGCGACGTTCGACGGGCTGGCCAGACCCTTGCGCATCGCACTGGATGAGTCCGGCGAGGGCGTTTTCGCCGAACTGCGAAGTTCTGATTCTGTACTCAGTCGACTACAGGACGATCCACCGGAACGCCTGACCGACCCTCGCGAGTACACGACGTCGGTGTCACAGGCATACGAACGCAAACGGGAACGGCGCAAGAAGCGCGCCTGACCTCTGGGGGCTGCGGGTCCACCCGCAGCCCCCCCTAGCGATTACCTCGTCGCGGTGACGACTGGCCAAGGGGTTCCTACCACCCGAGACGTCCTGGCGATGTGGGTCAGTCAAAGAGAGCAACGACTCCATTCACCCAGATCGCGAGGAAGGCAAGGGCCCCCACCAGGCAACCGACTCCCGCCAGCACACCGCTGACCGTCCACGGCTCGGAGGGCGCCTCGTAGTTCTCCTCCAGGCCGTCCCGGTAGGACGCGGGGTCGTCCCAGTCGACGGGGTGCCCCAGGTCCTCGGCGCAGGCGCTCCGCACAGCGACCAGCTGCCCCTCCGCGAAAGCGGTGGCAGCCATCGCCTCGGGGCCGCGCCAGGCGAGGGCCTTCATCCGCCCCCCGGCAGACCCGTACCGCGCCTCGAAGGCGGCGGTCTCGTCGGCGTTGCGGTCCGCTTCGAGGTACATCCAGCGTCCGGCCTCGGCGGCGTCGCCGTAGAGCCGGTACACCTCGGCCAGACGCCGGCGTAGCGTCAGGTCGTACGGGAAGGATGAGACGAGACCGCGCAAACGCTGGCGCGCGACGGGAACCCGGCCGGCGGCCAGGTCAGCATCGACCCGGGCAAGGGTCTCTCTGAGTGGCATGAACACATGATCGGGTACCACACTGATCCACGTCGACCTGGTTTGTTGCTCCGCACTCGCTCGCTATCAACGGTATCGACTGGACCCCTCCCTCCGGACAACGGTGCACGCGTCCTGCACGGCTCAACGCTTTTGGGGCGGAACAAGTCACCGAGGCGTCAACCGGCGGCGTCACCGTCGGAATCAACATCAGCAGCGGGCACCGCACTGCGCAGCGGCCCCAGAGCCCCATACAGGGCAGCATGGAAGGCAGCGGCGAGCTCGAGGGCCCGCCCCTCGCTCGGCACCCCGTGCAACATGAAGTACACCGGCCCCGCAAAGGCGTCCACGCCCGCCGCCCGCTCGCGGACCAAGCGAACGATGGCCGCCCGCATCGCGACGTTCACGGCGTCCTCAACGACATGGCCCGGGCCGGCCGTCAGCGCACCCGCCTTCACCGCCCACCCTCGCGCTCAATGCGCATAACGAGCATAGTGCCAGGAATCAGCCTGATTCGTCGCACACGTCCCGCAGTGCGGACGAGGGGCCATCGATGCTCTGCAGTTCACGAACAGTCACATAATCCGACCCGACCTGCATCATTGTTGCGTCCAGGCTGAGCGGTGCTGTTCAGCCACCGAAGAAGGCTCAGGGCGGGTAGGGCGACGTATCGGGGTCCTGGCAGCGTGAACTGGTGGTCCGGGGTTCAGGTTCCGGCGCGATAACGGGTGAGCATGAGGGCGACGGCTTCGTCCACGATCGTGGTGTCGGTGGGGTCGGGCGGGACGAAGTCGGTCCGTACGAGTTGAGGCCACAGGAGCTGGCCGCAGATCATGCCGAGGAACTGTTCGGCCACTGCGGATGCCTGCTGTGCCTGTCCGCCGGCCGAACGGAAGTCGAGTGTGCCGGCCTGTGCTTCGGCGTCCAGGTAGTCGCGGAGCCGGTCGAAGAAGGGTCCGCGGTCGATGGCGAAGCCGGTGCCGACGATGTCGGCGAGTTCCGGCATCTGGGGAAGTTCGGTGATGATGAGGCGGCACAGCGCCGCCGTGCCGGGCCGCGCGACCAGGCAGGCGTAGTCGCGGCCGATGTGGTCCAGCCCGTAGCGGGGATCACCGGGCGGGGGCGGTTCGGCGTACTGCACATCCAGCTGCCACTGTTCGGAGGTGACGGCCGCGAACAGTGCAGCCTTGGAGGGGTATCGCTTGAAGAGGGTGCCGGTGGAGACGCGGGCCTCCCTGGCAATCTGGGCCAGGGAGGTCTTGTCGTATCCCCGGGCGAGGAAGAGGTCGCGGGCGGCGCGGATGATGCGCGCGCGGTTCTCCGCTTTGATCTGCGCGTGATACCCGGCCTGGCACGTATCGCCACCGGTTTCCGCTCGGTCACGGTCCGCCGCCGTCATACCCACGCCCCTCACCCGTCTCCCAGCCGCATCCTCGCTGTCAGAGGACGGTCTGGCCGCCGTCCAGGATAAGGTCCAGGCCCACAGCGAAGGCGGAGACATCGGAGGCCAGGTACACGACGGCCTCCGCGACCTCCTCGGGCATACCCATGCGACCCAGCGGGATGCCGGCGCTGATCCCCTCCAGCACCGCCGTCTGCTGCGCGGGATCCTCGATCCCGAGCTTGGAGTACAGCGGGGTGTCCACCGGGCCGGGGCTGACCGCGTTGAACCGGATGCCGTGCGACCTGAGCAGGTCCGCGTTCCACGACCGCATCAGAGAGGAGACAGCCGCCTTGGTCGCGGCGTAGGCGTTCGACTGCCCGTAGCCGCCGTGCGCGCTGTTGGACGCGTTGAGGATGACCGAGGACGGGTTGGCCAGCACGGGCACCAGGGCCTGCGTGAGAAAGAAGACGCTCTTGACGTTGATGTCGAAGAGCCGGTCGAAACTGTCCTCCGTGTGGTCCTCGAACGGCCGCCAGTCCGAGACGCCGGCGTTCAGGAAGGCCACGTCCAGCTCCCCGAAGTGCTCACGCACCCGCTTGGCCAGGCCGCGCTGCGCATCGAGATCGCGCGCATCGGCCTGCACCACCGGCACCTTGTCCCCGAGGATCTGCCGGGCCTTGTCGATGCTGGCCGGGGTTACGCCTGTGACCAGCACGTCGGCCCCCTCCGCGATAAAACGCTGCGCGGTCACCAGGCCGATCCCACTCGTGCCGCCGGTGATGAGGGCGCGCTTGCCCGTAAGACGATTCATGTTCACTGATCCTTGCCGAGTCGTAAGGTAAGTCAAAGAACTCACCATGCGAAGGTATCTCCCGCACCACCCTTGAGGCAAGTCGATCCACTTACCATCTGGGGCCTGGAGTGGTTCGGCCACGCCGAGGAGGGCGGCCGATACCGGCTCGAAGGCCATGCCGCTGCCGTCGGCGAGGAGCCGGATGATGGTGGTCTTCCCGACACCGGGCGGCCCCGCAGGAGGGCGGAGCCGAGGCGCTGCGAGGCGGCCATGCGGGCCCAGCAGCGGCGTCCGCGGCCAGGAGGTGGTCCTGCCCGACAACTCCTTCCAGCTTTGTGGGGCGCAGGCGGTCGGCAACCGGCCGGGAGGGCTCCTCGTCGAAGAGAGCCAGGGTCACTACGGTCCGTTCCATCGCTCGCTCGGGTCACAGGCGGGCGTGTGCGGACGGGGCGAGCCCTTGCACAGGACGCTGACGAACGAGGGCTCGCCGTTCGCGGGGAAGCTCGCGCGCTCATCGGGCACCGGGGCGTTCGCGTCGCGGCAGCCGCTCGGCGACCAGGTCGTAGGAATCCTCGACCGCGTCGCTGATCAGCCGCTCGGTGATGCCAGGTCCCGGCCCCAGCGAGACCCAGTGGCGTTTGTCGAGGTAGCGGCCCGGTGTGATCGAGGCGTAGCCGCGTACTTGCGCGCGGGCGTGTTCGGGTTCGCACTTGACCGTGATGATCTGTTCGTCCGGGTCGTCGGTGACGATCAGGAACACCTTGCCCGCGACCTTGTACACGTCGAGTCCCGGGGTGAAGGGGTATCCGTGGCTGACGTCGGGGAGGGCCAGGGCCGCCTGGCGGGCGGTGTCCTGGAGCCGGTCACCGGCCGCGCTCACCGGGCCGCCCGCGTGCCGGTGCCGTAGGTGTGCGGGTCGACAGGCCGCTCGGCCCGGGGCAGATGGGCGACGACGAGCCGGTAGGAGTCGGTGACGAGCTCCCTGACGAGCTCCTTGTCGACACCTTCTCCGCTCTCCAGGGTGATCCAGTGCTTCTTGTTCATGTGGTAGCCGGGGGTGATGTGGCTGTACTGCTCCCGCAGGGCGTGGGCCTCGCCGGGGTCCGCCTTGAGGATCACCACGGGCCGCCCCGGGACGTCGGTCATCAGCATGAACACCTTGCCGCGTACCTTGTAGACCTCCCAGGCGGGGCCGAAGGGGTGCTCCAGCTGGGCTCCGGGGAGTTCCTCCGCGCAGTCGGCGGCGGTCTTGTGCAGGGCCGATCCGTTCATGGATGGTGAGCCTTCTCAGGTGGTGACGGGCTGGGGCATCGAAGGAGGCGGAGGGCGCGCCGCGCGGGCGCGGTGGCACGTCCCATCCTTCCGTCGCAGCCGACCAGAAGGGCGGTAGGCTGCGGACACGTGATGGTCGACAAGCGACACTCCGGGCCGAGCAGGCAGGCCGGACCAGCCGCGGTTCCGCTGTACGGTTTCCAGCCCCCGGTCGGTACTCCGTACGGCCTTGAGGTGAGTACCGTCGAGGACTTCTTCGCCCAGCACGCCGACTGGCCGTGGAACCCGCCCCGTCCGGGCCGTGCCACCTTCCACTACCTCATCGCGATCACCAAGGGTGAGCTGCGGCACGACGTCGACCACGTCACACGGACCGTCGCCACCGGCCAGTGGCTGTGGGTGCGTCCCGGGCACGCGCAGCGCTGGCATCCGCCCGGCGCGGCCCGCGGCCCGTTCATCCTGTTCGAACCGGACGTGCTGCGGCCCGACCTCGCCCGTCTCCTGGCCCCGCTCACCGCGCACGAGGCCCCTGCCGTGCTCAGCCCGCACCCCGACGACACCGCCTGGCTCCAGCAGACGGCACTCCAGCTCCTGGACGAACACCGCGCACTGGGGCGCCGCCCCCTCGACATCCACCACGCCCTGCGGCGCAGCCTGCTCGAATCGCTGCTGCTGCGCCTGGCCAACTCCCCGGGCATCGCCCCCATCGGCACGGCCACGGCCGGCACCGGCCGCGCCGACAGGTACGGACGCTTCCTGGACGCCGTGGAGCTGCACTTTCGCGAACTGCACCAAGCCGCGGACTACGCCGAGTTGCTCGGCTGCTCGGTCCGCACCCTCAGCCGCGCCGCCCGGGACGCCACCGGCAAGGGAGTACGCGAACTCATCGACGAGCGGCGCCTCCTGGAAGCCCGGCGCCTGCTGGGAGCTGCCCGATGGGATGCCCGGGCTGTGGCCGTCCACCTCGGCTTCACCGATCCGGCGAACTTCGGCCGCTTCTTCCGCGACCGCACCGGTCTCACCCCGGCCGCCTTCGCGGCCGGCGAGGCCGCGACCGTCGCCCCTTCTCTCCTTGGTTGACGATCTCGGTGGTTTCCGGCTGAGTCTCAGTCGACGGCCTCGATGGTGACGTCGACCGTGCCGTCGCACTTCTTGAAGGCATCGGCCCCCGAGTTGATTTCGCCGAGGATGACGATGCCGGGGGCGGGGATGGACTGGCCGTCGTGGTCATAGAAGATGGCGATGTCGGGACCGGGTGACCAGTAGACGATGTTGCCGATCTCGTAGCTGGACTGCGGCTTGCCTCCGGTGAGAGACCGGGGCAGGTGACCGTACTTCTCGCGCCTGAACAGGTCGTTCATCTGCAGCGTCAGCGGAAGCAGCGAGGCGAAATCGCGTGCCGTCGCGTTGTCGTCGAGGGTTGCGTTGAGGACGGTCTCTCCGGCGGTCAGTCGGATTCTCATATGGGTTCCGCTCTCTGGCGTGTTGTCGGAGTGATCGTCGGCAGTCGACACGTACGCCATGTTCATCGGGGTACGAATTTCAGTTCGGCGCGGACCCCGTGAAGGTGACTTCCACGCCACCGCGATGGCAAGTTGATCCACTTGCCATTCGGGCTTGGGGCTGTTCGGCCATGTGCCCGGCACGGCCACGGCCGGCACCGGCCGCGCCGACAGGTACAGGCGCTTCCTGGACGCCGTGGAGCTGCACTTTCGCGAACTGCACCAAGCCGCGGACTACGCCGAGTTGCTCGGCTGCTCGGTCCGCAACCTCAACCGCGCCGCCCGGGACGCCACCGGCTTCGCGGCCCGAGCAGTGAGGACCGACGCGTGACGGAAACGCGGCGGAGGCCCCTTGCCCGCCAGGAGGCGATGGCTCCCGTCGCGGTCTGCGTGAACCCCCAGTTGGAGTGCACGATGTGCCACTCGCCGTCGATCAGCCGGTACGCCTCGGTGGCGTTCCAGGCGCGCCGGTGCCGTTCGTTGCCGTTGTCGTCGAGGACGTAGGTGTTCAGGTTGTAGCCCAGGACCGCGAAGTTACCGCTGTCGGCGACGCTCACCGCCGGGTTGAGGTACTCACGCACGATGTGCGGGTTCGAGTAGATCGACTCGAGGTGTGCGATGACCTTGTCGCCTCCCACGATCAGTTCCTTGAGGATCGGGTCGCAGTAGCTGACTTCCTCGGCGTAGTTGTCGAGGTAGCCGCGGTTGTCGCCGACGCTCCACCGTTCGTTGAAGGACTTCTCCAACTCCTCTGCCAGTTCCTCTTACGGATGCTGTGGCCGGCCGTTGGCGACCGTCGCGCATCGTGGGTGGTTGTTGTCGTTTCTCAGTTGCCCGGGTCTCAGTCGTCCAGGACGACGACGTGCTTGCCCGGCGTGGTGCCGGACTCGACGTCGGCCTGGGCGTCATGGACCTGTTCCAGGCCGTGGTAGACCTTCGCGACCGGGACTTGGAGACGCCCTGCGGCGATGGCCTGGAGCTGGCGGGCGAAGACGTCGGCCGGGAGGTCGGCGGCCTGACCGCCGTAGGACGTCAGCCGCACCCCGTTGGGGATCATGAACGGGGTGAAATCGGGGATCGTCCACTGACCCGCCAGGGCTCCGGTGAAGCAGACCGTGCCGTGCCGGCGGACGGTACGGAGGGTGTCGGCGAGGACCGAGCAGCCCACCAGCTCCAGTACGGCGTCGACACCCTCCGGCATCAACTCGCTCACCTCGTCGGCGATCGTGCCGCTGTCGAAGAGGGGATGGTCGACGCCCGCGGCCCGCAGTCCCCCGGCCCTCTCCGGGCTGCGGGTGGTGGACAGCACGGTGGCTCCGAGGTCCTTCGCGATCGTGGCCGCGCTCAGCCCGACCGTGGAGGTGCCGCCGCGGATCAGCAGCGTCTGCCCGGCCTTGAGGCCCAGGCCGGTGGTCAGCGATCCGTAGGCGGTCTGGAACATCTCCGGCAGCGCACCGACGACCTCCCACGGCAGGCCGGTCTCAAACGGGATGACCTGCGCCGCGGGGACGGTCACGTACTGGGCGTACGCGCCGTCGTACGAGCGGCCCATGCCGCCCATCATCGTGGCCACCTGCTGTCCCGGCCGCAGCTCGCTGTCCTCGTCGGCCTCATCGACCACGCCGACGCCCTCGATGCCGGGCACACGCGGGTAGGTGACCACCGCGTCCGACTCGCCCTCGCGGGTGGTGACCTCGGACTCGTTGACGCCGAACGCCTTCACCCTGATCCGCACCCAGCCGGGCTTGCGTACGGGCACCGGCACATCCTTGATCTCCAGTGCGTCGAGGCCGCCGGGCCGGGTGACGACGACGGCCCGCATCGTCCCCGGTGCGGCGTCACCGCCTGCTGTCGGCTGGCTCATGTCGAGTTCCTTACTCTGTTCGCCCCCTGGTGCGCTGTTCCGGATCGCCCGGTGACCGTCAGGGGCGGGCGATGTTCTCGAACAGGTCGAGGACCGCCTGGTAGTGGGAGCTGGGCTCGTAGGGAGGGTTGCCGACACTTCCCGAGGTGGGCCGGTCCGTGACGGCGGGCCACAGGCGGGTCTGCTCGCCGGTGACGAAGTCGAGCACGATGTCGCGGATACGCGTGTCACGGCCGGCCTGTTCGGGGCTGCGGCCCGGCTGTTCCTGGCCGACCAGGGCGTACATCTCGGTGCCGTGCACGGCGGGCGCGCCCTCGGCGGGCCCGATCGCGAGGAGATGGGCGTTGCCGCCCGCGGCGGCGTGGGCCAGAGCGCCGCGGGCTGCGGGGAGCGGGGAGCGGGGAGCGGGGAGCGGGGAGCGGGAAGCGGGAAAATGTAGTCCGTCAGGAGCGCGGCGCGGACCTCGGCAGGGGTGCGGCCGCCCTGGTCGTAGATGGCGACGATCTTCTTGGCACGGGAGCGGGGAATGCGCCACCCCGCGACTTCGTCGGTGACGCGGTCGACAGTGTGCGGGTCGAACCGGTCGAGGTCGTTCGCCACCCACCAGCCCATCTCGTCGCCGGCCGTGCTCAGGAGCACGTCGATGTCCCGGTGCGAGACCGAGGCCAGGACGTCCAGGGGGTGGGCGTGCAGCACCCCGCCGGGCTGTTCGGCGTCCAGGACGACGCCGATGCTCTGGTTGTCCATCCCGCCACGGACTCCGAGATCCGTCGGACAGACCTTGCGCAGGGCGGCCACCAGGGAGGCCGCGTCGAGATCGATCAGCTTGTCGGGGTTGCCCGCGACACCGAGTTCGGTGACGAACCGCTCCGCGAGCTCCTCGGCCCACCAGGCCGGGACCAGACGCGAGGGCGCGCCGGAGAATTTACTCTACTGATATTTTCCGTTACGACAAGATATTGTATAAGGAGGAGCGGGCTCCCCTGAGGAAAGGCTTGGCTCCGGCCTGTCGTGCCGGAGCGCCCTGGATACGCTGATGACGTCGATGTCACGCGGCGGCGTGATACATCGGATCGGCCGGCAGCAAGGGAAGTGAAGGACCATGGTGGATCGTGCGTCGCGCGGACCGGGCCGGAGGGAGCGTGCCGGCGTGGCTGCAGCGGTGAGCACACGGCCGGTGGTCAGCCGGCGCCGGGAGGTCGGTGACGCCAGCGCGCGGTCGCTGCTGATGACCATGCTCGGCGAGTACGTACTGCCCATGGGCGCGCCGGTGTGGACCTCCGCGCTGGTGAACGCGCTGGCGATGTTCGGTGTCGAGGAGAAGTCGGCCCGCCAGTCGCTCGCCCGGACCGCGGCGGAGGGCTGGCTGGCCTCCGAGCGGGTGGGCCGCCGGGTGCGCTGGGCGCTCACCCCGCCGGGACGGCGGCTGCTGACCGAGGGCGCGGAGCGCATCTACGACTTCGGCAGCGGGGAGCGCCCCTGGAACGGCACCTGGCTGGTGATCCTGGTTTCGGTGCCGGAGGCCAAGCGGGACCTGCGGCACCGGGTGCGCACCCGGTTCACCTGGGTCGGCTTCGGCTCCCCGGACCCCGGGGTGTGGATCACGCCCCACGCCGACCGGGAGCCGGAGGCGCTCGGCGTCCTGAAGGAACTCGGGCTCGCCGACGACGCGATGTCCTTCACCGCCACGTACGGTGCCGTCGGCAGCGAGGCGGCCATGGTGGCCCGCGCCTGGGACCTCAGCGAGGTGGAGGACCGCTACGAGGCGTTCATCGACGAGTTCACCGGGCTGCGCCCCGCCGACGGTGACGCCGTCCTGCATGCCCAGACCATGCTGGTGCACGAGTGGCGCCGCTTCCCCTTCCTCGATCCGCGGCTTCCGTCGAAGCTGCTGCCCGCCAACTGGAGCGGCGCCAAGGCGGCCGAACTCTTCCACGGCAGGCACGCCGAATGGAGTCCGGTGGCGCTGCGGCGCTGGGGGGAGCTGGTCGAGGGGCACGGCGAGAGGTGAGATCGCGCGGGCGCATCGTACGAACCGCCCGGCTTACCGGGGTGGTGCGGTACGGGTCGTGGCGCCCGGCCCCGCCGGACGGCAGGCGCGGGGCCGGTGGGCCCAGCCGTAGAAGCGTCTCTGGAACTCTTGAGGATCCTGGGTTGCGGCGTGGCCTCGAGGGGCGGAAGAGGTAACGAGCGTGGATGAGTCCGGTCCTTACACTCCGAGGCCCGGGAAGACCTTGGCCGCGTTGCCGGACAGCACGGCGCGCACGGTGTCGCCGGGCAGGCCCAGCGCACGCAGCGCGGCGATGTTGCGGGACTGGCCCGGCACCCCGGGCCAGTCGGTTCCGAAGATCCACCGGGTGGCCAGCCTCGGCAGGTCGAACCGGGCGTAGTACTCGGGCAGTTTCCTCGGCGGCAGTCCGGCCAGGTCCAGCCAGACGTTGGGCCTGGCCAGGGCGAGGAACGCCGCGGTGTCGTACCACCAGCCCCGCCCGCCGTGGGCGAAGACGAACTGCACGTCCGGGAAGTCCTCCACGGCGTCGAGCAGGAGCTGCGGGTCGCCGAACCGGGCCCGGGCGCCCGGGAAGCTGGAGGTGCCCGAGTGCACGACGACCGGGACGCCGCGTTCGGCGCAGAGCGCGTACAGCGGGTAGAACTCCTTGTCGGCCGGGTCGAATCCGCCGTGCACGGGGTGCAGTTTGAGCGCGACCGCGCCCAGGTCCAGTTGGCGTTCGGCCTCTGTCACCAGCGGGTGGTGCAGGTGCGGGTTGACGTTTGCCACCAGGCGGAAGCGGACCGGGTTGTACGCGACGATCGGCAGTAGGTCCTCGATGGGCTGGATCCCGGTGGCGCGTGGGCTGTACTCGCAGAACAGCAGCGCACGGTCCACGCCCTCGGACTCCAGCAGGGCGTCCAGCCGCTCGGGAACGGGGTCGCCCCGCTCGTCGTAGGCGTCGCGCCAGGGGTGGTCGCCGGAGAACGTGTCCGCCCACTCGAACCAGGCCGGCTTGAGTGTGGACAGCCTCGGGGCGTGGACGTGCGCGTCGACCACGGTCTCGCCGTCGATCACTGCGCCTCCTCGGGATGTGCCGATGGGTCAGCCGCGCGGGTCGTACCCGGCGACGAGTTCGGTGTCCGCGCCGACCGGGCCGTGGCCGGCGGCGCCGCCCGGCAGGCCGATCGGCTCGTCACGCCCCAGCAGGGGTTCGGTGAAGAACCGCTTGTTGTCGGCGACGAAGTCCTTCAGCTCCGGCGGCACCCGGCGGTCCTGGGAGATCGCCTGGACCGGGCAGACGGGTTCACAGTTGCCACAGTCGATGCATTCCATCGGGTTGATGTAGAGCTTGCGGTCGCCTTCGTAGATGCAGTCGACGGGGCACTCCTCCATACAGGAGCGGTCCATGACGTCGATGCACGCCTCGGCTATGACATAGGGCATGGGCTATCGGTCCTCTTCGGTGCTACGCGACGGCGGGGGCAGCCGTGGATCCGTCGGTGGAGTGGCCGGGGAACACCGGCTGCTCGGGGTCGATGTGGTGAGCGGCGTTGTTGACGGCGGTCGCCGCTTCCCCGAAGCCGACCGCGATCAGCCGCACCTTGCCGGGGTAGTCGTTGATGTCCCCGGCCGCGTAGACCCCCGGGAGAGAGGTCCGCATGGCCGAGTCGACCGGGATGTGGCGCCGGTGGGCGATGTCGATGCCCCAGCCGAGCAGCGGGCCGAGGTTGGCGGTAAAGCCGAGGGCGGCGATGATCCCCCGGCAGGGCAGGCGGTGCTTCTGTCCGTCGCGCCGGGTGATCTCCACTGCCTCGATGTCCCCGCCGTAGCCGATGACCTTCGACAACTCGGCTTCGGTGAGGATCTCCACGCCCGCGGCCCGTACGGCGGCCACGGTGGCCGGGTGCGCGCGGAAGGTGTCGCGGCGGTGGACCAGGGTCACGGAGGCGGCCAGTGGGTGGAGGGTGTTTGCCCAGTCGAAGGCGCTGTCACCGCCCCCGACGATCACCACGTCCCGGCCCGCGTAGTCGTCCGGCCTGCGCACGAAGTACGCCGGCCCGGCTCCCTCGTACGCGGCGGCGGCCGGCAGCGGGCGGGGCGTGAAGGTGCCGATGCCGCCGGTGATGAGCACGGCCCTGGCCCGCACCCGCGCCCCTTGGTGCGTAGTCACGGCGAAGGTGTCCGGCCCGCCGCCGGCCCCGGGGATCCGCTCCATCGTCTCGGCCCGGTGGCCGAGCAGATAGCACGGGTCGTACGGTGCGGCCTGCTCCAGGAGCCGGTCCACGAGCTCACGTCCCCGCACCGCCGGGAATCCGGCGATGTCGAAGATCTGCTTCTCCGGGTACATGGCGTTGATCTGGCCACCGGGCTCGGGCAGCGAGTCCAGCACCGTCACCGACAGACCGCGGAAGCCGGCGTAGTAGGTGGCGAACAGGCCCGTGGGGCCGGCTCCCACGATGAGCAGATCCGTGCTGTGATCCGCTGGGCGCGGGGACATGCACGTCCTCCTTGGTGCAGAGGGAAGAGAGTGACTTGCCGAGTGGCAGGGAGAACGTCAGCCTGATGCCGACACAGGCCCTGGCTGGGGCGTCTCCGCCCAGGAACCCTCGCGGACCATGGCACGCAGCACGTTGCGGCGGATCTTGCCGGTGGGCGTACGGGGCAGCTCGGGCAGCCCGATCACCCCGCGCGGGCGTTTGAAGGCGGCCAGGCCCTCCCGGCACCAGGCGACGAGGGCGTCCGGATCGACCTCACGGCCGGGCCTGGGCACCACGCAGGCGACCGGTTTGTCCAGGCCGTCCGCGTCCGGTACGCCGACCACGGCGACCTCGGCCACGTCCGGATGGGCGAGGAGGCGCTCCTCGACCTCGGCGGGCGCGACCCAGATGCCGCCCGCCTTGAGCAGGTCGTTGGTGCGGCCCATGCACGTGTAGGTGCCGTCGGCGTTGCGGATGTAGGTGTCTCCGGTGCGCACCCAGTCGCCGAGGAAGACCTGACGCGTGGTCTCGGCACGGCACCAGTAGCCGGTGGCCGCGGACTCCCCGCGCACGTGGAGCTCGCCCGGTGTGCCCTCGCTCTCCACCACGCTGCCGTCGACGTCGCGCAGCTCCACCTTGTACCCGGGAACGGGTTCGCCGGAGGAGCCCGGGTGAACCCGACCCGAACGGTTGGAGACGAAGATGTGCAGCATCTCGGTGGACCCGATACCGTCGAGCACCTCCACACCGAACCGTTTCAGCATTCCCTCGTACATCCGCGCGGGCAGCGCTTCTCCGGCCGCGACGCCCACCCGCACCGTCGCGAAGGCGTCGTCCGGGATGTCGGCGCTCGCGAGCAGCGGCCCGAAGAAGCTGGGTGTGCCGAACAGGACCGTGGCCCGGTCGCCGGCCGCCCGCTTCGCGAACAGCGCGGGAGAGGGCCTGGAAGGTTCCAGCAGCGCCGTCCCGCCCGCCGCCAGCGGGAAGAACAGCGAGTTGCCGATGCCGTACGCGAAGAAGAGCTTGGCGACCGACAGGCAGCGGTCCTCCGGAACGATGCCCAGCACCCGCTGCCCGTAGTTCTCCGATACGAACTTGATGTCGACGTGGCGGTGCATGGCCGCCTTGGGCGTGCCCGTGGTGCCAGACGTGTACAGCCACAGGGCGGGCGAGTCCGGCCAGGTCGGATACGGCCCGTCGTCTGTACCGGTGCCGGCGTCCAGCAGCTGCTGCCAGGTGCGGCCCTGGACGTGGCCGGGCAGTCCTGTGCTGTCTTCTCCGGTCAGGACGGCGTGCTCGACCTCCGGCGCCTGCTGGAGCGCCGCGCGTACGACCGGGGCGAACTCGGTGGAGCCCAGAACCACCCGGCAGCGTGCGTCGGCCACCAGCTTGCCCAGCTCCGGACCGGTGAGCATGGTCGACGAGGGGACGGCCACGGCGCCGATGTGGAAGGCGGCGAGGATGCCGGTGAAGAGCTCGATGTCGTCCACCATGCACAGCAAGACGCGCTCCTCGGGGCGTACGCCGAGGGCCCGCAGCCCGGCGGCCACCCGGCGGACCTCCGCCGACAGTTGCTCGTAGGTCAGCGTCCGCGTGGGAGTGACGAGCGCCGTGCGGGCGCCGTTGCCCTCCCGCACGTGCCGGTCGACCAAGTAGTCCGCCGTGTTGAACGCCTCAGGCATCCGGCTCACCTCACACCAGTCGGACGTACTCGTAGTCGAACGGCTGGCCGTTGATGCCGTTGACCGGCGGCGCGACCCAGTTCGCGATCTTGCCGCGTTCGTACACAGGCTGCATCAGCGACCGCACGAACGCCAGGTCCTCGGCGGTGGGCAGCCAGTGCTGGCGGCCGGCCTCCCAGGTCTGCTCGTCGACGATCGTGCCGTCGGGGGTCACGTGGTGACCGGCGGCGAGGCCGACGTTCCGGTTGAAGCCCGGGTGCGGCAGCTTCAGCCGGTAGTCGATCCCGTGGTCCTCCAGGATCCGGTTCCAGCGGGTGATGCCGTTCTTGCAGTCGGAGATGTACTCGTCGCGCAGGTCCAGGTTGAGGGCGAGCAGCGCGGGGACCTCGTCGACCGCCCAGGTGCCGTCGGCGTTCGGCTTGTCCAGGAAGGCGCTGTGGTCGGTGAGCCGGTGGTCGTCCTTGCGGCGCTCCTCCTGCCAGCGGCCCTTGAGCCCGGCGGTGTAGTAGTTGGCCGCGTTGGTGGAGGTCTCGCTGCCGAAGAGGTCCAGGGAGACCGTGTAGTGGAAGTTGATGTACTTCTGGATGATGTCGAGCGGGATGCCGCCGCAGGCGGCGATGTCCGGGGTGTCGTGCTCGCGGACCAGCTGGGCGCTACGGGTCACCACGCGGTCGACGCCCGTGGTGCCGACCATCATGTGGTGCGCCTCTTCCTTCAGCATGAAGGTGCAGGTCCGCGACAGCGGGTCGAAGGCGCTCTCCTTGAGCGAGCCGAGCTGGTACTTGCCGTCCCGGTCGGTGAAGTACGTGAACATGAAGAAGGCCAGCCAGTCGGCGGTCTCCTCGTTGAACGCGCCCAGGATGCGTGGCGAGTCGGGGCTGCCGGAGTTGCGGTGGAGCAGCGCCTCGGCCTCCTCGCGGCCCTCCCGGCCGAAGTAGGCGTGCAGCAGGTAGACCATCGCCCACAGGTGCCGGCCCTCCTCCACGTTGACCTGGAAGAGGTTGCGCAGGTCGTACAGGCTCGGGGCGGTCAGGCCAAGGAGGCGCTGCTGCTCGACGGAGGCCGGCTCGGTGTCGCCCTGGACGACGATCAGTCGTTGCAGGTCGGCGCGGTACTCGCCGGGTACCTGCTGCCAGACCGGCTGCCCCTTGTGCTCGCCGAAGGCGACGCGGCGGTCGAGGTCGCGCTCGGCGAGGAAGATGCCCCACCGGTAGTCGGGCACGTTGACGTGGTCGAAGTGGGCCCAGCCGTCGCGACCGACCGACACGGCGGTACGCAGGTAGACGCCTCGGTTCTCCAGCTCCGGGCCCATTTCGCCCCACCAGTTGAGGAACTTGGGCTGCCAGCCCTCCAGCGCCCGCTGCAGACGGCGGTCGTCGGCGAGAGCGACGTTGTTGGGGATCTTGGAGTCGTAGTCGATCTTCGTGGGCATCGGGTCACACTCGCTTCCGGTCGTAGACCGCCTTCTGGCCGGTGCCGTAGCGGCGCAGCGCGCCCTCGGGACCGGCGGCGTTCGGGCGTATGAAGATCCAGTTCTGCCAGGCGGTGAGCCGTCCGAAGATCTTGGTCTCGATGGTCTCTGGGCCGACGAACCGGTGGTTGGCCTCCATGCCGGTCAGCGCGTCCGGGCTGAGCGCCGCCCTGCTCTCCAGGACGATGCGGATCTCGTCCTCCCAGTCGATGTCGTCCGGCGCGTCGGTGACGAGGCCGAGCTCGCGCGCCTGGGCCGCGCTCAGGGGTTGCCCGGCCTCCCGGCGCAGCCACTCGATGTGGTCGTCCTCCTGGTAGAAGCGGGACTGGAGGCGGGTGAGGCCGTTGCCCATGGGGAAGGTGCCGAAGTTCGCCTCGGAGAGAGTGAGTTGGGCGCGCTCGTCGCTGTCCGGGTCCTCGATGGGCGGGCCGTCCAGCATGTACTGCAGATCGCTGGCCAGGGCCAGCTCCAGCAGCAGCCCCGCGAAGCAGCTGCCCGGCTCGATGAGCGCCACCAGGCTGCGGCTGGTGACGTCGAGCCGCTTCAGGGTGCGCTTGTAGTAGTGCGCGATTTCGTTGCTGAGCCAGTCGCCCTCGGCGGCGGCGCCCAACACCGCCTGCTCGTGGGCCAGTACGAGCGCGGAATCGCCCTTGGTGCGTAGCACCCAGGTGCCCAGCTCGGTCTCGTTCGCCCGCAGCCGCAGGATCAGGTCGTCGAGCTCGCGGGTGAGGGCCAGCAGCCACCCGTCGGCGCCCTCGTCGTGGATGGCGGCGGCGTCGGCGGGGGCGTCCTCGACGGGGCCCCGTACGGTGATGCGGACCAGGCCCAGCGGACGGTCGTACGCGGCGCGCACGTACTGGTAGGTGATGCCGTCCTCGGTGACGACCCGCTCCAGCGGTGTCAGTTCGATGCCCTCGGCGTCCGTCGGCCGGGTGCTGTGCTCGGCCGCTTCCAGGGCGCGCTGTTCAACGACTGTACGGAAGTCCCGGCGCGGGACGACCTCGTCGACCAGCCGCCAGTCCACCGCCGTCTTGCCCCGTACGCCGTCGCTGCGGGTGGCGAAGAGATCGGCCAGATCCTTGCGGACGCGGCGTTTGTCGGTGACCCGGGTCAGGCCGCCGGTCCCGGGCAGCACGCCCAGGAGCGGGACCTCGGGCAGGGCCACCGCCGAGGAGTTGTCGTCGATCAGCAGGATCCGGTCGCAGGCCAGCGCCAGCTCGTAACCGCCGCCCGCACAGGAGCCGTTGACCGCGGCGATGAAGGTCAGCCCGGAGTGCTCCGAGGCGTCCTCCATGCCGTTGCGGGTCTCGTTGGTGAACTTGCAGAAGTTCACCTTCCAGTGGTGCGGGGAGGCCGCCAGCATCCGGATGTTCGCCCCGGCGCAGAAGACTCGCTCCTTGGCGCTGGTCACCACCACCGACCGCACCTCTGGGTGCTCGAACCGCAGCCGCTGGAGGGCGTCGTACAGTTCGATGTCCACGCCCAGGTCGTAGGAGTTGAGCTTCAGCTCGTAGCCCGGGACCAGGCCGCCCTGCTCGTCGACGTCCATCTCCAGCCACGCGACGGGCCCGTCGGTCCGAAGCTTCCAGTGCCGGTACGCGTCCGGGCTCCGGTCGAAGGTCACCACCACCGTGCCTGTGGACTCCGGCGCTCCGTGCGCGGCATCGGCCACGCCCGGCTTGCTTGCCACCACCATGACGAGCGCCTCCTCGCGCTAGCACAGGTACCTACAGGGGAATCTTCTACAGAAGTTCCTCAGTGCGTCAAGGTTCTGTAGAGCATTGCCTTGATGGGTTCCTGAGGAACTAACGCCGCTGCGGGCCGTACGTCTTGGCGCAGCGGAAATTGGCGGCGTCGTCCGTACTGTCGTGGCCCGTGCAACGGGCGACGGCAGGCCAGCTGACGCGGCTGTATGAACCGGCCGAAATCGCCAGGTAGGCCCGCTGCTGCTCCGGCGTGGGGGGGGGTGGGGGGGGGGGGGGGGGCCCGCGGGCCTCCCCCCCCCCCCGCGCCGCGGGTCCCGGGGGGGGGGGGGCGCGCGCCCGCGCCCCCCCCCCCCCCCCCCCCCCCCCCCCCCCCCCCCCCCCCCCCCCCCCCCCGCACAGTGGTCAGACATCGAGTACAGTTCGGCAGCTGCTCCCCGGATGGCTAGAAGGGGAAGGCGTGCGCCTGCTCGCGGAAGGTGACCCACTGCCACTGGGTGAATTCGTCCCAGCTGCTCTGGGAGCCGAACCGGCTGCCGTTGCCGGAGGCGCCCGTACCGCCGAAGGGCGCGTACGCGTCGTTGTTCAAGGTCTGGTCGTTGATGTGGACGATGCCGGTCCGCAGCCGTCGCGCCAGATCGCGGCCACGGTCCGGGGATCCCGTCTGCAGTGCGGCGACAAGCCCGTACTCGGTGTCGTTCGCGACCGCGACCGCTTCGTCCTCGTCGCGTACGACGACGACCGGTGCGACGGGTCCGAAGATCTCCTCACGGAACGCGGGCATCGACGTGGTCACGCCGGCCAGCACGGTGGGCTGGTAGAACAGCCCGTCGTACGTGCCGCCGGCCCTGACCTCGGCCCCCGCCCCGACGCTCTCCTCCACGATCCGGTGCACATTGTCCCGCTGCCGCTCGTTGATCAGCGGCCCGAGGGCCACCTGCCCCGTGAACGGATCGCCCACCGGAAGTCCCTGCGCCCGCTTGGCCAGCCGGTCGAGGTATTCGTCGGCGACGGATTCGAGCACGATGTGCCGGCCCGCGGTCATACAGACCTGGCCCTGGTGCAGGAACGCGCCCCAGGCTCCCGCCGAACTGGCGATCTCCAGGTCGGCGTCGTCCAGCACGATCAGGGCGTTGTTGCCGCCGAGTTCGAGCGAGACCCGCTTCAGCGTGCGCCCGGCGGTGGCGCCGACCTCACGGCCGACCGCCGTCGAGCCGGTGAAGGCGATCATGGCGACGTTCGGGTCCTCGGCCAGCGCCGCGCCGGGCCCGGCGCCCCCGGGCAGCACATGCAGTACCCCGTCGGGCAGGCCGGCCGCCTCGAACAGCCGCGCGACCAGTGTGCCTCCAGACACCGCCGTCTGTACGTCCGGTTTCAGGACGACCGCATTGCCCAGCGCCAGCGCCGGCGCGACGGCCCGGACGGAGAGGATCAGCGGGAAGTTCCACGGACTGATCACGCCGACCACGCCGAGCGGCACCCGGCGGGCGACGCTCTCCCGGCCGGGCTCACTGGCCGGCAGCAGGTGCCCCCAGGGCTGGGTGGGCAGCGCCGCCGCCTCCCACAACTCCCCCAGCACCAGGTCGACTTCGAACGCCGCCTTGCCCGGCACCGCGCCGCCCTCGCGGACGAGCCAGCGCTCGAACTCCGCACGGTTGTCCGCGAGGACGGCGGCGGCCTTGCGGATCACGGCGGCGCGGGCCGGGCCGGTCGCCGCGGCCCAGTCGGCTTGTGCCTGGACGGCTCGGGCGGTCGCGGCCGCCACGTCGTCGGCATCGGCCAGGCCGACCTGGGCCAGGAAGGCACCCGTCGCCGGTTCGGTGCTGTCCAGCACACCGCCGTGGGCGGTGGTCCAGCCATTGCTGTAGATCTTGCCCTGCCAGGAAACGTCGTCGAGAAGTTCGGTCATCGCGGGGTTCTCCTCAGCTTCGCGTGAGCTCGGGTTGTCAGGCGCCGGGCCGGCGGATGAGGTCCGCTGCCTTCTCGCCGATCATGATCGTGGCGGCGTTGGTGTTGACGCAGACGAGCCTCGGCATGACCGAGGCGTCCGCCACACGCAAGCCGTCCAGGCCGTGCACCCGCAGATCGGGCCCCACGACGGCCTCCGGCCCGACGCCCATCGCGCACGTGCCGACCGGGTGGTAGTAGGTTCCAGTGCCCCGGGCGACGAACTCCCGCAGACCGGCCTCGTCCGTGACGTCGGGTCCGGGAAGCACCTCGCGGGCACGCCAGGGAGCGAACGGTTCGGAGGCGGCGATCTCCCGGGCGACCTCGATGCCGTGCAGCAGCCGGCGCACGTCGGACTCCGCGCCCAGATAGTTCGGATCGATCATCGGCGGTGTCCGTGGATCGGGCCCCGCGATCCGGATCGAGCCGCGTGCCTCGGGCACAGTGGCGACGCCGAAGGTGAAGCTGTTCTCCGGGGCCTGAAGCGCCGGAGGGTGGAACGGCACGTGGATGAACATCAGCTGCATGTCCGGGCCCGCGAGGGCCTGGTCACTGCGCCACAGCATCGACGTCTCGGCATGGTTGGCGAGCCCCGGCGGGATGGGCCGGCTCGCCTCGTACACGATCCCGCACAGCGGATGGTCGTGCAGATTGCGGCCTACACCGGGCAGGTCGTGCACGACCGCGACACCCGCCTGCTCCAACTCGTCGGCAGCGCCCACACCGGAGAGAAGCAGAAGCCGAGGCGAGTCGACCGCGCCCGCGCTGACCACCACCTCCGCATCCGCGTACGCGGTGACGACCTCGCCGCGGCGTTCGTACTCGACACCGGTGCAGCGTGTGCCGTCGAACAGCAGCCTGTGGGCACGGGACTCCGTCGCGACCGTGAGATTCGGACGGCTGCCACGGACCGGATGCAGATAGGCCGCCGCGGTGCTCTGGCGGTGCCCATCCGTGATCGACAGATCGTGCCAGCCGGCACCCTCCTGCACCGCTCCGTTGAAGTCGTCCGTCAGTGGATGACCGGTCGCCGCCGCCGCGTCGAGGAAGACCTGCGACAGCGGATTCGGCTGCGCCGACGGAGCCGGACGCATCGGGCCGTCCTCACCCCGGTACTGCGGATCCCGGCCGCTGACGGTCTCCATGCGCCGGAAGTAGGGCAACAGGGAGGCGTAATCCCAGCCGTCGCAGCCCGCCTTGGCCCACTCGTCGAAGTCCGCGCCGTGCCCACGCAGGTACACCATCGCGTTGATGCTGCTCGACCCGCCGAGCGTGCACCCCCGAGGCCAGTTGTGGACCACCCCGCCAGTGCCGGCCTGGGGAACGGTGTCGTAGGAGTAGTCGATCTCCGTGCCCCACAGCGCGGGCCACGCGGGGGGCACGTCAATCTCCGGCGCGTCGTCGGCAGGACCGGATTCGAGCAGGAGAACGCGGGTGTCGCGATCTTCCGACAGCCGCGCGGCCAGAACGCAGCCGGCCGACCCGGCACCGATCACCACGTAGTCGTAACGAGAAGCCATGGCCAAGCCCACCTCTGATTCGGCGGTCCGGCGGGCCCCGTCGCCCGCGCGGTGAAAAAGCTGCTACAGATTCTTGTCAGTCACGTTGCAGAGTTGTTGACTGATCCCGCCTCGGCCTTTGTCGTGCACGGACAAGTCTGGTGGGAGGGCGCACACAGTGATGTGGTCGACCGCATGGACAGAACAGTCAAGCTCTCACCCGGCCGAACTCTGGCGAGAGCAGTTGGGCAGTGCTTTCGGCCGGCTCGTCCCGGAGGCCATCGGAGCGCGGGCCGCCCATGGGCAGATGGCCGGTACTCAGCTCGGGGTGATCGCTGCCTACCGGGTGAGCGGCACGCCGCAGGTCGTGCGGCGCACCCCCAGGGCCGTACGGCAGACACCGATCGACCTGCTCAAGGTCTGCGTACAGCTGAGCGGGTACGCCACCGTGTGCCAGGACGATCGCGAGATCTCGATCGCGCCCGGGCAGATGGCGATCTACGACACCGGCAGGCCCTACCATCTGCGTCTGGAGCGGCAATGGTCGTGCGCGGTCATGGCTTTTCCCCGGGGCGCGTTGAGCCTGCCCGAGCGCATGGTCGTCACGTCGATGAACCGTGCCCATCCACTCGCGGACGGACCCGGCGCGGTGCTGGCCGGCTTCGTGTCAACCGCGGTATCGCAGCGAGAATTGATCCTCCGGACATCCGCCAACCGGCTCGGCGAAGCGGGACTGCATCTGGTGGCAGCGGCACTGAGCGACGTCACCACCTGTGGCAACGATGGCGCAGCGGACGCATTGCGGCTGCAGATCCTGAACTACATCAGAGCGCACCTCGCCGAACCGGATCTGACCCATGCGCGGGTCGCCGCCGTGCACCACATGAGCGCGCGCACACTGCACCGACTGTTCGAACACGAGTCATGCACAGTCACCGACTACATCCGATCTCGCCGCCTCGAAGCGGCGATGCGTGACCTGGCCGACCCGCTGCTCGCCCATCGCAGCATCGCGGCGATCGCCGCCCACTGGTGCTTCGTCGGCCAGGCGCACTTCACCCGCGCCTTCCACGCGAAGTACGGCGTGAACCCCTCGGCTGCCCGTCGCGACGCCGTGTAGTCGCCGGACCTCACGAGAGCCGCGCTGCCCCGCGGATCCGGCCATGAAGAAGGGTGAGAAAGACGGGGTGAGCACCGAACTCGCCTCACACAAGCCTGATGTCCGATCTCGGCGAGCACCCGGGCTCCGAGCTGGATGCCGAGTCCGGGGAAGCTGAGGATGATTTCAGCGTCCGGGTGTTGAGGGAAAGCTTCCTCCACCGCCTCGGCCAGATTGTCGGCGGCGGTGCAGGCGGCCTCCAGCTGGACCAGGAGCGCGAGCATCTGTTTGCCGAGCGCGTCCTCCACCAGCGATGGCTGGTGCGCCCAGTCGGGTAGCCGTTCGTGGCACCAGCTCGTCCCACGGGCCTCGGTCTCTGCGGGAGCTCGGACGGCTCGGGCTTCACAAGAGGTCACCATGGAGCGGGCTCGCACCACCAATACCCAGGAGTGATCTTTCGGTGGGTGTGGACGCCCGGCGGCACTGGACGGCGCCGATCTTTCGGCCGACCTCGCGTGCCGGGAGGGACGTCAAACGGCCGTCCAGCACCAACGGGCGCCAACACCGGCTGGACGGCGACAGGTGCGTGGACGCCGGCGCCGCCGATCTACCCTTGGGCATCGAGGCCGGGAAACCAATAGGCGTCCGTCCGACGCCCGCGCAGCTGCCACCACCGTGAGTACGAGGCCCGCGCGCCGATCTATGCGGAGGTCTCAGCAGACCCGGTTCGCCGTAGGCATCGCAGCCCTCTACTCGAACCTCCCCAGAAGCTTCCGCTCCATCGGGACGCCCTTACCTACGGATTAGGTTCGCCGGGGTGGCGGTCGTGGCGGTTGGATGTGCGGTGACGTCCGATCCGACTGCTGGAAGCGCGGTGGCCGAGCCTGTCCGTGTGCGCAGACTGACCGACCAGGAAGGGCAGCGTCTGCAGCAGATCGTGCGCCGGGGCAGCACGAGTTCGGTTCGCTATCGGCGCGCGATGATGCTGCTGGCCTCGGCCGACGGGAACCGGGTAGCGGTGATGTGGTGTTGGGACCGCGTTCGATCCGGTGCTCAACCGTGTGGCGGTCAACGCCGGGCCAGGGCATGGGCGCACAGCAACTCCCCGACGAGGCTCGGGGCTTCGACTGCAAGGTGGCCCGTGTCGATCAATGTGAGTCCTGCTCAGGCACGCCGGCCGCGAGTTCCTCGGCGTGGTGCGACGGAGTTGCCGTGTCCTCGGTCCCACCGATCACCAGTGTGGGGGCACTTATGAGAGCGAGACTCTCTCGTAGGTCGTATTGAGCCAGCGCATCGCAGCATGCCGCATAGCCGTGCGCGTCAGCGCCGGCGAGATCCTGGAGGAGGGCGCTGCCGAGCGGCGTACGCGCGGTCGTCGCCCGATCGGCGAACCAGCGCGCTGGGCTGGAGTCCAGCACGGCACTGGTGCCCATCTCCCGTACAAGGGCAGCACGATGCTGCCAGGGCGCTGCTTCGCCGAAGTGCGCGGAGGCGCAGACCAGCGTGAGGGAGACAACGGCATCCGGGCGCATCGCGGCGACGGTGGCGCCGATGGCGCCACCCTCGGTGGTCACATCTGGTGTGACCGGGCTCGCTAGTTGGCACCAGGCCACGTTCACGACCTGCACTGATGCCAAGTATCTTCAGCGGCCGGAGCCGCAGAATCAGCGAAATAGTTGGCACTTTGGTACAGCGCAGGTCATGAGGCGTGTGTCGCCATAGCGGGGCCAGAGATCTTCGGCGGCGACAGCCTTGATATGAACGCGGCAGCCACGCCGTGTTCCTGCGAAGCGAGAAGCTGTGCTGGACGGCAAGCCGTACCGCTCGCGCCAGCATGCGCAGCTTCGTGGACACCAGCCGTCGGTTCTGGCCGAGCAATCGGCGTTCCAGCGCGGCGCCGAGGCCTTGGGCGTCACGGACGACGGTGAGGTTGAGGAGCCTCCGTCCCAACGCATCGCTGCCTACGTCGCCGCGCTTCTTGAGCGGTGGTGCGACACCACCGAGGACGAGGAAGGCACCTCGCCCTGGTCGAGCGGTCCTCTGATCGGCAATGCAAAAGAAGCTCGCGGGGTCCCTGCGGGGGTACGAGGCCGGCGCCACGGTGCCGGACCTCGCTGCGGAGTGCAGCTACTCCGTCGGCACCGTCTATCGGCTCCTGCACCAAGCGGGCACCCGCATGCGGCCCAAGCACAACCACGGCCCGGCCCGCACCCCGAAGAAGCGGTCATGAGCGCCCCTGCAGGCATCCCCGGCAGGGCCCGGCAGTCAGGGGGCCCATGGTGCGCCATCCGGGATCCAGCGCTGCTCGGGCCCCTCCTTCGTCGGCCATCAGCCGCCATCGCTGTCGGCCTTCTCGCCAGCGCACCCTACGGTCAGCTCGCCCATGCGGGCCGTGCGCTCGGCGACCTTGCTCCCGGCGTCTCGCGACCGCTGAACGGTGACATCGGCGAAGGAGACCGTCAGGCCGCTGCCCTTCACCGGTACGAGCCGAAAGTGGTAAAGACGCTGGTCGGTCGGCCAGCGCAGGTCGAAGGCGATCGGTGTGCCTTCGGCGGACGCCCGTCGGCACTGGGCTTCCAGACCTCGCACCCGACCCGCGGGGAGGTCCCACAGAGTGCTCCCGAGCGGTGACTGACCAGTGCCGATGACACGCTCCGCCTCCTTGTTGCAGAAGGTGATCGTCCAGTCCTCGTCGACCGTCAGCAAGCCGTCGCCCATATTGCGGAGGACGGGCCGGGAAGCCGAGTCCAGCGCTTCCCCGGAGGGAAAACCGGCGGTGAGGGCGGAGGTCTCTTCCAGATACGCGGAGGCCCAGTCCGCCACCGCGCGGAGAAAGGATTGCCGGGCGGGACCCGGCTCACCGGGCTCCGCTGTGAGCACCGACAGTGCGCCGGCGGGACCGGCGGGACCCGGCACCGGAACCGAGGCCATTCCGGAGGCCCCGGTCCCCGCGGTGTCCTCGTCCTGCCACACGTAGGCACCGCGGCGCACCGCCCGCGCGGGAGCGGTGTCCTCGTCCTGCCGGAGCCAGGCCCATGCCTCGCCGGTCTTCGGCGCCAGCCCGCTCACCGCCACGAGGCGAAGCAGTCCGGAACGGGGCTCGCGCCGGTGTACCAGCCCGCCGAGGCCGCCCAGGCCGGCCGTCGCCTGCTGGAGGGCCAGCAGCAGGCTGTCGGTGCTGGACAGTCCGGCGTCCACCGCATGATGGACCAGCAGCTGCGGCTGATCGGCTCCGGCGCTCGACGAATGGGTCCGCGAGGAGACCGGCGGCTACGGCGCCGACATCAGCGTTGTCAGCGGTCACGTCGAGCACGAGGTCTTTCCCGCTGGAGCAGGTCAACGAGTTCGCGGTCGCGGCCGGTGCCGTAGACATGGGTGAGTCCCATCGCGGGCGCGAGCAGGGCGGCGGCGATGCCCAGGGTCCCGCTGATGCCGTTGATCAGGATCGTCTTGCCGGGGCCGGCCTCCGCCTTGCGCAGCGCCGAGTACATCGTGCCGATGTACCCGAAGCGGGCTGCGGCGTTGAAGGAGAGCTGGTCGGGCAGTTTCACCAGGGCGTACGCGGGCGCCACCATGTACTCCGCGAGCCCGCCCTGGTAGCGGTCGAGGAGGCCGACGGCGCTCTTGGAGAAGCCGAAGTAGCCGGCGAAGGCGTAGCTGGCGCAGCTGATCGAGTCGTTGTTGCGGCAGGACCGGCACGAGCCGCAGGAGCGGCCCGGGTTGACGTACACCCGGTCGCCCACCTCGAAGCCCTCGACTCCCTCGCCCACCGCCTCGATGACGCCTGCCGGGTCCAGGCCGAAGATCGCCGGCAGGGTCGGGAGGGGGCTGTGCGGGAACCACGTCGTCCACATGTTCAGGATGTTGGCGACATTGGGGACGATGTTGACGGCGTGCACCGCCACCCGGACGTCGCCGGGGCCCGGCTGCGGGACGGGGATCCGCTCGATCCTCATGGGCTCGCCGACGTCGTGCATCCGCGCTGCGCGCATGGTGGCGGTCATGGTCTCTCCTCGGTGTCGGGGGCTCCGTCGCCCCCGGTTCGGTCGGTGGCCAGCTCTGCGAGGGATCGCCGCTGGAGTTTTCCGGTCGCGCCGCGGGGCAGCGCCGGGACGACGCACAGCTTGCGCGGCCACTTGTGCCGGGCCAGCCTGCCGTCGAGGTGCTTGCGGATGTCGTCCAGGGTCGGTCCGGGGCCGCTCGCGACCACGAAGGCGGTGACGAGTTCGCCCCAGACCGGGTGGGGCGATCCGCCTACGGCGACTTCCAGCACGCCGGGGAGGTCGGCCAGGGCGTTCTCGACCTCGGCGGGGTCGATGTTCTCTCCTCCGGTGATGATCAGTTCCTTGGTGCGCCCGACGACCTCCAGCCGACCCTGTGCGTCGTAGCGGCCGCGGTCGCCGGTGTGGAACCATCTGTCCGGGTCGGTGGCGGGCCGCGGACCCTCGCGCGTCCAGTACGAGGCGGCGACGGACGGGCCGCGCACCCAGATCTCACCGACGGTCCCGGCCGGGGCGGGCGCGCCCCGGTCGTCGACGACGATCAGCTCGACGTGGGGCACGGGCGGTCCGGCGGAGGTCGGCCGGTCGGCGATCTCGTCGCCCGACGCGTAGGTGATGCCGGCGCTGCTCTCGGTCAGGCCGTAGGAGTTGACCACCTTGACGCCCCGCTTGAGCAGGCGTGTGGTCGTCGACGACATCGCCGGTGAGCCGCCCGCCAGGACCCAGCGCAGAGAGCCAAGGTCCGGGGTGTCGAAGCGGGAGTGCCGAGCCAGCAGAGACAGCATCGCGGGGACGGCGAAGGCCGCCGTCACCCGGTGGTCGCGGACCAGGTCGATGAACAGGTCGGGGTCGAACCCCGGCGCGAGGACCACGGTCCCGCCCGCGGCCCACGTGTACTGCGGCAGTCCGCCGAGGACGGCCACATGGGCCAGGGGTGTGGCCACCAGTACGACGTCGTCCTCGGTCACGGGCAGCCGGGCCATCCCGTTGGCCATGCTCCAGTACAGGTTGTCGTGGGTGAGCGCGGCGCCCTTGGGCCGTCCCGACGTGCCGGAGGTGAACGCGATGACCGCCACGTCCGGGCCCGCCGGGGGTACGGGGTTGTCCGGTGCGGCGACCTGTCCTTCGGCGGGGCAGACCTCCTCCCACGTCAGACGGAGACTGCCGCTGTCGTCGGGCGGCAGGCCGTCCACGAACGTCCGGTCGGCCACGATGGCGCGTGGCACGGTCTCGTCGCACACGACGGCGAGTTCCTGCCCGGTCAGTTCCGGATGGACGGGGACGAGGAGGGCTCCATGCGCGTCACGGCGGGCATCGTGATCAGCGCCTCCGGTCGGGCCTCGCCCCGCATCACCACGCCGTCGCCCTTGCCGACGCCGAGGTCCGCGAGATGACCGAGCGTGCGCCGGACCGCGCGGTCCAGTTGCGCGTAGGTCCAGATCCGGTCCTCGAAGATGAGGGCGGTCCGGTCGGGGACCTCGGCCGCGTTCGCGACGAGCCGGGCGCCGAACCAGGTGTTCTCGGGCAACGTGGCTCCTTCCACAGTCAGAACACGGTCAGGACCGCTGCCAGCGGACGGGCAGGGTGAGCAGCCCACGGGAGACCCATCCGCCGACATCGACCGGCCGGTCCGGGTCAAGGGCGAGGCCCGGCAGCCGCCGGAAGAGGGTCGGCCAGGCGATCTCGCCGACCTCGTGCCACGCCACCCAGGTGCCCATGCAGTAGTGGGGTCCGCCGCCGAAGGCGAGGTGGTTGCGCTGGGCGCGGTGGATGTCGAAGCGGTCGGGGTCGGGGAAGACGTCCGGCGCCCTGGTAGGTGCGGTCGGCGAGGACGGGCATGCCTTGACGTTCGCGGATCCGGATGATCCGGTGGGTGCGGGCCGAGGTCAGGTCGTGGCACCAGCCTGGCAAGGCGGGCGAGATCCACAGCACCTGTCGCACTCGGCGAACGTCCCGTCGAGCAGTACGTACTCCGGTTTGTGCTCGCGCAGGACCTTGAGCAGGCCGGGCGCCTGGGCGACCAGGAGGTCGATCACCGCCGTGGTGCAGGTGTGGGCCGTGCCGGCCGATATGTCGAAGCCGACGGCGAGCTGGGCCAGGGCGTGACCCACTCGACCAGCGCATGAGGCAAGTTGAGTGCAGCAGGACAAGGAACCAACGAGGCACCTGCGCCGGTCAGTTGAGACGTCGAACACCTCCCTCAACGGCACGGGTACCTCGTGTGTTGTGCACACCGACTCCATCACTCCATCGGTGGCCACTCTGAAAACGCTCAGTTAATCCGCACCGCCGTCCGGCCACGGCTGGTCGCCGACTATCCAGCGCCACCAACGCCTGTCATGCCAACTAGCCCACACTCAAGCCAAATCAAGGTTTACGACCGCCCCCGCCAAGGGGGTACTGACAGACCCCTGGACGAAGGGGGCCCCCTCCAGCCATCGGCACCGGGTTTGCAAATGCTTTACTTAATTCGAGCAGGGATCACGCCTATCGCGAGCTGTCTGCGTCTTTCGCGCTCAACAATCAGCCTCCTTCAGTGAACCCGATTCGAAGTCAAGAACAAAGAGGAGAAGAACTGTCGTGAACCGCCGTGGATTCATGGCTGCCGGCCTTGGAGTTGGCGCAGCGTCCTTCCTACCTGTTTCAGCCGCGCAGGCAACAACCCCTAAACCTTCCGCGCCCAGTTCACACCCGATGAGCACAGAGCGCCGCATGCTCGGCTCGCTGGAAGTCTCCGCCCTGGGGATGGGCTGCCAGAACTTCGCCGGGATGTACGGGCCGCCGACCGACACCAAGGAAGCGGTCCGGGTGATCCGGGCGGCCTATGACCGGGGTGTCACGTTTTTCGATATCGCCGAAGTCTACGGGCCGTACCTTGGCGAGGAGATAGTCGGCAAGGCACTGAAGCCGGTACGCGACAAGGTGGTGATCGCTACCAAGTTCGGGTTCGACATCGGTCGGGACGGCCAGATTCAGGGCCTCAACAGCCGTCCCGAGCACATCAGGCAGGTGACCAAGGAATCACTCCGGCGCCTGAAGACCGACTACGTCGATCTCATGTATCAACACCGCGTCGATCCCAAGGTGCCCATCGAGGAAGTGGCCGGGACGGTCCAGGAGTTGATCGCCGAGGGCAAGATCCGCCACTTCGGCCTGTCCGCTGCTGGCGGGGCGACCATTCGTCGCGCGCACAAGGTTCAGCGGGTCACGGCGGTGCAGAACGAATACTCCGTCTGGACACGCGATCCGGAGATAGAAGCACTGCGGGCCTGCGAAGAGCTGGGCATCGGGTTCGTGCCGTGGAGTCCGCTCGGAATGGGGTATCTGACCGGCACTGTCACTCCGATGATGGTGCACGGCCCCGCGGATCTGAGGGCTTCACTGCCCCGCTTCACTCCGGAGGCGCGTCGCGCGAACTGGCCCGTTGTCGAACTGCTGCAGCGTGTGGGAGCACGCCACCAGGCGACGCCTGCCCAGACAGCACTGGCCTGGCTGCTCGCCCGCAAGCCGTGGATCGTGCCCATTCCGGGGCCGATCACGCAGGGGCACATGGAAGAAAACATGGACGCTGTGCAGGTCCGGCTGACCACCGCCGACATCGCGGATATCGAGGACGGCTTCGCTCAGATCAAGGTGCAGGGCGCGCGATTGAGCGAGCCGATGCTCGCCATGATCGACGTCGGGGCCAAGCTGGGGACGAGCTCGGAAGGCGGGCACGGCAATTCGCCCCTGCCGTAAGCTTGGGAATTGCCATCACAGGTCACTCGACCTGCTGAGATCCCAGGAAACCGACGGCACCTGACGTGGCCGTTCTTCACGCTTCGAGATGTCGAGCAACGAAGCGCGAAAGAACGGCCGCTTCCTATGAGGCTCCCCGTCGACGTGCGTCTCGGTCGGCCGCATCGACGCCGTGATGGTGCGTCCATCCCCTGGGAACAGGACGAAATACAGCCCGGGCCGTTCAGCCTGCCGGACTGAGGTTCTCGGCGGCCTCTCGCACACAGGCGTCGAGGAAGCCCGGGAACCGGGCGTTCAGTTCGTCGGCGCGCAGAGCGTTCATCTTGGATGTGCCCGCGTAGTACTGGCGGATGATGCCCGCCGCACGCAGGACGTTGAAGTGGTGCGTGGCGGTGGAGCGGGCCACCGGCAGATCGAGGCCTCCGCATCTGACGTGCTGCCCGGCGCGGTACAGCTGGGCAGTGATGCTGCGGCGCACCGGATCCACGAGCGCGTCCAGCACCGCCTGGAGGGTGAACTCGTGCGGCTCGGGGTGTGCGGGAATCCGGTCGGTGTACTGGGTCACCCGTACCTCCTTCATGGCGGATGGCTGCTGCGATCCCCGCGTCCTCCGGCAAGACCAGCCGCCACCGCCTCAACCGCGGAGGCGACCGTCAGGCCAACCACGCCCGCTACATGATCACCGTCAGCCGCATGGCCTGGGAGCCACGCACACGCGCCTACGTGGCCCGCAGGACAGCCGAAGGCAAGGCGAAGACCGAGATCATCCGCTGCTTCAAGCGACACATCGCCCGTGAGGTCTACGGCCTACTCGTCCCGCGCCCCCAGCGCACCCACCTGCCCGCGAAGATCTGGCAACCGCAGCCTGACCTTCCTTGACAGCTATAGGAGCATCGGCAAGGTCGAACGCTTCCACCGCACCCTGCTCGACGAATGGGCTACCACCGGCCCTACACCTCAGACGCCGAACGCCGAGCCGCGTTTCCCGACTGACTGGACTGGTACAACTACCACCGACCCCACACCGGAATCAGCGGCCAACCCCCAGCCAGCCGCGTCACCAACCTGTCCGAACAGCACACCTAGGCCCTCGCGACCTCCCCCTTCTCCCCTCCCCCATGTCGCTTCCGGAGCTCCGAGACCACCCCGAACGCGGCCGCGGTCAGCGGCACCGACAGCAGCATGCCGAGGATCCCGGCGACGGAGGCGCCGGCAGTGAGAGCCAGCAGGACCACTGCTGGGTGCATCTGCAGCGTGCGGCTCTGGATCATCGGCTGGAGCACGTTCCCCTCAATGGTCTGCACCGCGAGCACCAGTCCGAGGACCCACAGCGCGGTGCCGAGACCGCCGTCGGCGAACGCTACGAGGACCGCGACCGCGCCCGAGAGAAGCGCACCGAGGTAGGGGATGTACGCACCGATGAACACCAGCGCCCCCAGCCCGGCGGCATTCGGGACCTGGAGGACCAGCAGACCGACGGTGATGCAGACGGCGTTGATGAAGGCGATGATCGTGGTTCCGCGCATGAAGCCCTCGATCGCCTGGAAGGCCCGGCGGGCCATGGCTACGACGGTGTCCCCGGAGCCGCGGGGTGCCAGTGAGTGCAGCGCGGCGACGGCCCTGTCGGAGTCCCGCAGGAAGAAGAAGAGCAGCAGGATCGCGAGAAAGCCTGTCGCGATCATCTCCGTGAGCACGCTGACGCCGCTCATCACGCCGGCGACAGCGTTACCTCCGAACTGGGACGCCAGGTCCTTGGCGTTCTTGGCGATCTCGTCCAGGGAGGTCCCCGCCGCCTCGAACGTCCCACTGAGCGACTGCGCCGCGTCCCGCAGCGAGGAGATGATCTGGTCGCCGGTGTCGATCAGGGCGGTCACCACGATGTAGGAGGCTCCGCCCATGACCAGGACCACGGTGGTGCAGGTCAGCCCGGCGGCAAGGGACTTGTTGATCTTCATGGCGACGAGTCGCCGGTAGAGCGGGCCGAGCAGGGCCGCACCCAGCAGCGCGAGCAGTACGGGTGTGACGACGGCCTGGAACGTGATGCAGAACCAGACGATCAGGGAAACGACACCGCTCAGGAGGAGCACCAGTGCGCTGCCTGCGGCGAGGCGCCGGGCGGGCTCCGGCAGCGGGCTCTGACGGCTTTCCGCCCGGCTCCATCCCGCTTCTGCCGACTGACTCACGGATACGACCGTGGTGCGTATCACCGGTCGCGGTCGGTGCACCTGCAGGCGCCGACGGCGCGGGTGTCGCCCGCGAAGGTCTCTTCGAGGGGTTCCCCTACGGCTGTTCATGGTGTTTCTGTCTCCGCTCGCACTCGGCCGCCGACCGCGGCCGGCCTCGACTCTGCTGCAGCTCGCGCGCGAGCGCCTTCACCTGCTGACGCCAGAAGTCCCGGGAGACCTCGACATCGGGAAACACCGCGTCGAACCCGTGAAAAGCCCCGGGGACGACGTGAAGTTCACACGGGACCCCGCTGTCGTCCAGTCGGCGCGCGTACTCGACGTCCTCGTCGTGGAAAAGGTCGAGGGTGCCCACTCCGATCCAGGCCGGAGGAAGGCCGCTGAGGTCCTCGCGGCGCGCCGCGGCCGCGTACGGGGAGACGTCCGGGCCCGCGACGGCGTCGCCGAGGTAGGACGACCAGCCGTACCTGTTGCTCTTGGCCGTCCACAGGCGCACGTCGAGGGCGTAGGGGTCGGTTCGCGTTGTCGTGCGGTCGTCCAGCATCGGGTAGACCAGCAGTTGGAACACCGGACGGATCTCGGCACGGTCATGGGCGTGCAGCGCGAGGCCCGCGGCGATGCCGCCGCCCGCGCTGGCACCGCCGATCGCGATGCGGTCGATGTCGATGTGGAGGTGGCGCGCCTGCGCGACCAGGCCACGCAGCGCGGCGTAGGCGTCCTCCACCGCGGCGGGTGCGGGACTGTGTGACGCCAGCCGGTAGCGAACCGCGGCGACGGTGATGCCGAGTTCACGGGCGAAGGCGATGCTCGTGCGGTCGTCGTTCTCCGGGGCTCCGAAGATGAGGCCGCCTCCGTGTACCCACAGCAGGGCCGGCGCCGTCGTCTTCAGGCCGGCCGGCTGGAAGACGCGCAGAGAGACGTCCGGCACCCCCTCGGGGCCGGGCACGACAAAGCGGCCCCGCGCGAGATCGGGATGGATGTCGTTCATCGGATCCTCGTCAGCCCGCTCGGCAGGGGGAACGATGTCATCAGGTGGTCTCCTCGTCGGGCGCTTTCGGAATCGTCCGGACACCCTGCGGGCGAACGCCGGACCGGTGGGCGGTCGTTCCACCCGCACCGACCGGGAGGCTGTCACGCAGTTGCGCCAGGCCCTCGCGGACCAGGTCCGGCAGTGTGGCGCCGGTTTCGCCTCTGGCCCCGATCTCGACCGACGTCCGCAGCACTGCGGCTGCCGTGGCGGCCAGGAGTCGCGGAGCCAGGTCCCGCTCGACATCGGTGCCGGTACGGTCGGCGATGAACTCGGCGAGTCGCTGATGGGCGTCCTCGTGGGCGACAAAATGCTGGGCCCGCATCGCCGGGTTCTCGGCCACTGCGCGCATCAACACCGCGATGTCGTCGCGCTGAACGGCGAACGTCGCTGTGAAGGCCGGAAGCACCTTGACCAGGGAATCCCACCCCGGTTCCTCCGCAGGCCTGGCCCGCATGGTGTCGACGAGGATGGTGCCCCGCGAGACCAATCCGTGGAGGATCGCCTTCTCACGGCTCCCGAAGTAGTTGCGGAACGTCCGCGGCGCCCCATTCGCCGCCTCGGCGACGGCCTCCGGGGGCGCCGCGTCCAGACCCTGCTCCGCCATCAATGACCACGCGGCGTGGCTCAACGCGGAGCGCGTCGCCAGCTTCTTCCGCTGTCGCAGGCTCAACTCGGATGTCACGCCGGTGATCATCCAGGATTCTTTCTATTTTGGCAATCTTTCCTTCTCGGCAAATTTTTTCCCATGGGCCCACGCTGTGCGCACGGGTCAGCAGGCGTCCATCGGAGCTGTGCATACAGCTACTCGGCGGGGCTCTGTCACACCGATAAGGAACTGTCATTTGCCAAGGCACGACGGCGTCGATGGCGCTGGCATGGGGGCGCTGTGGGTAGCCGCCGTCCAGGCAACCGCCCGCGGTCCCCACGCGCCGCCACACTTCCGGGGGGGTCCGCCAGTACCCCTTTCAGGGCCCGACGGGGCGGGAGGCCGTCCTACGGTGGTTCCCATGGACCGCAGCAGCGAGATCCGTGAGTTCCTGCGCACCCGCCGGGCCCGGATCACTCCCGAGCAGGCCGGCCTCACCCCACACCCGGGGCCCCGCCGCGTGCCGGGGCTGCGCCGCGAGGAAGTCGCCCAGCTAGCCGGAGTCAGCGTCGACTACTACGTCCGCCTGGAGCGCGGCCGCACCCAGGGCGTCTCCGAGGCCGTCCTGGACGCCGTCGCCCGCGCCCTGCACCTCGACGACGTCGAACGCGCCCATTTCTTCACCCTCGCGCAGCCCAAGCCCACCGCCCGAACCCGCCGCCAGCGCCCTCTCGCCCCCCAAAGGGTCCACCCGGTCCTCTACCGCACCCTGGACGCGCTCAGCGTTCCCGCGGTGATCGAGGGGCGACGGCTGGACATCCTGGCCGCCAACAAGCTCGCCTGCGCCCTCTACACCGACTTCGAAGCCCGACCCCACCGCGAGCGCAACTTCGCCCGCTACGTCTTCCTCGACGAGGCCGCCCGCACCCTGTACACCGACTGGGACGAGGTCGCCGAGACCTGCGTGTCCAGGCTCCGCCTGTACGCCGGCCGCCACCCCGACGACCCTCAGCTCACCGAGCTGATCGGCGAACTGTCCCTGCACAGCGACATCTTCCGCAGCCTGTGGGCCGACCACGACGTCGTCGCGCACACCACCGGTACCAAACGCCTGCACCACCCTCTCGTCGGCGACCTCACTCTCGAATTCGCGGTCCTCGCCGTCGAAGGCGACCCCGAACAGTGCCTCGTCATCTACACGCCCGAACCCTCCTCCCCCACCGCCGAAGCCCTGGGCATCCTCTCCAGCTGGACCACCACGTCCGCCACCAACCCCCACACCACCCGACAGACACGCAACCCGGCCGGCTGACACCCGCGGCGCAACCGCAGGATCACATCCCGAGCAGCGGGGCAACGACGGCCCGCGCCGGATGGAGTGCAGCGGCCCTGCCGCCGCAGGCCCTCACGCACCGAGGCAGCATCCGTCATCTCAGGCGACGGGGTGGGCCGGCCGGTTGCCACACTTGGGAGACGACACCAGTTCTCCTGCAAGCGCGCCGATGAGCAAGGCCGTTGACCTTCCACCGAGTAGAAAGCGTACGCATGTCTACTGAAGTCACTGATTCAGCTGCCCCTCCGCCGACCGCACCCCCGTCGGAACCGTCCACGTCGGAACCGTCCCGGCGCACCTTCGTCGCCACGACCGCCGTCGTCGGTGGTGCTGTGATGGCGGGCGGTCTGGCGGGACCACTCGGCCTGGGCGCCGAGGAGGCGGTCGCCGCTGACGGACCACCCAGCGGCCGTGTCTCCCTGACCGTCAACGGCAAGCGGCACACCGTCACAGTAGACAACCGGACCTCGCTGCTGGATCTGCTGCGCGAGCATCTGGAGCTGACCGGCAGCAAGAAGGGCTGCAACGCAGGTGCCTGCGGGGCCTGCACGGTCCTGGTCGACGGACGGCGGGTCAACTCCTGCCTGACGCTGGCGATACGGCTGGAGGGCGCCGAGGTCACCACCATCGAGGGCCTGTCCGACGGCGACGAACTGCACCCGCTCCAGCAGGCGTTCATCGAACAGGACGCCTTCCAGTGCGGCTACTGCACCCCCGGCCAGATCATGTCCGGCGTCGGCTGCATCCAGGAGGGGCACACCGGCTCCAAGGACGAGATCCGGGAGTTCATGAGCGGCAACATCTGCCGCTGCGGCTGTTACGTCAAGATCGTGCGCGCGGTCGAGCAGACCGCGCACGGGAAGTGAGCGCCATGTACCCCTTCTCGTACACCACGGCGGAGAACACCCGCGAGGCCCTGGACGCGGGTCGACGCGGCGGACGCTACATCGCCGGCGGCACCACCCTGGTCGACCTGATGCGCGAGACCGTCGAACGGCCCAGAACCCTGGTCGACATCAGTGCCCTGCCGCTGCGCGAGATCGTCGTCACCCGGCACGGGGGCCTGCGCATCGGGGCGTTGGTCCGGATGTCCGAAGCCGCCGCCCACTCCGGGGTGCGCGCCCTGTATCCGGTGGTCTCACAGGCCCTGGAGCTGAGCGCCTCCGCCCAGTTGCGGAACATGGCCACCATCGGCGGCAACATCATGCAGCGCACCCGGTGCACGTACTTCCGTGACGTCACCGCGAACTGCAACAAGCGCGAACCCGGATCGGGCTGCGCCGCGTTGGAGGGCTTCAACCGCACCCACGCGATCCTCGGCACCTCCGAGAACTGCGTGGCCACCCATCCCTCGGACGTGGCCGTCGCCTTCGCCGCACTGGAGGCGACCGTGCACCTGCTCGGCCCGGACGGACAGCGCACTGTGCCCTTCGCCGACTTCCTGCTCCGGCCGGGCAACACCCCCAACCGCGAACAGGCCATCCGGCAGGGCGAGTTGATCAGTGCCGTGGAGATCCCGCCGCTTCCCCGCCCCCTGAAGTCCGGCTATCTGAAGGTCCGAGACCGGCAGTCCTACGAATTCGCCCTCACCTCCGCGGCCGTCGCCCTGCACATCCGCGGCGGGCGGATCCAGGAGGCCAAGGTCGCCGCCGGAGGCGTCGGCACCGTGCCATGGAAGCTGCCCGCCGTCGAGAGGCACCTCATCGGCGAACGACCGTCGGCAAGCCTGTGGGCTGCGGCGGCCGAACGCGCGGCCGACGGGGCCCGCCCCCTGGAGCACAACCGCTTCAAAGTCGAGTTGGTGAAGCGCACCGTCGAACGCCAGCTGCGCGTCGTAGGAGGTACCAAGTGAGCCCTCAGCCGCAGGCAGCCGTGGGAGCGCCGCTGTCCCGTGTGGACGGCCGGCTGAAGGTGACCGGGAAGGCGACGTACGCCGCCGAGCACGACATCGGCGGCGTGGTCCACGCGGTCGTCGTCGACAGCACGGTCGCTCGCGGCCGGATCACCGGCATCGACACCCGCGCCGCCCTCGCCCAGCCCGGCGTCCTGAAGGTGATCAGCCACCTCAACGCGCCCAAGCTGGCCTACCGCGACAACCCCGCCTCGATCGACCCGCTGGAAGGCGACAGACTGCACGTCTTCCAGGACGACCAGGTCCGCTTCCACGGGCAGCCGGTCGCGGCCGTCGTCGCCACCACGCTGGAGACGGCGCAGCACGCGGCGAGCCTGGTGAAGGTCTCCTACGACGCCCGGCAGCCGTCGACCGACATGGCCGACCCGGCCGACCGCCCGGACTGGAAGCCCATCACCTACGCGCGCGGTGACGCGGACAAGGCGCTCGCCTCCGCCGCCGTACAGCTGGATGTTACGTACCATCTGGGCCGCAACCACCACAACCCGATGGAGCCGCACGCCACCATCGCCCGCTGGGACGGGGACAAGCTGACCCTGTGGGACAAGACCCAGTGGGTGCCCGGCACGCAGGTCGAGCTGGCCGCCGTGTTCGGTATCCCGCAGGAGTCGATCCGGGTCATCTCGCCGTTCGTCGGCGGCGGGTTCGGCGGCGCGATCCGCTCCTGGCCGCACGTCACGATCGCGGCCGTCGCCGCCCGTGAGACGGGCCGCCCGGTCAAACTCGTGCTCTCGCGCAAGCAGCTCTACTTCGGGGTCGGTTACCGGCCCACGTACGAGTTCCGGCTGGGCCTGGGCAGTGACCGGCGCGGGCGCCTGACCGCCATGGTCAACGACGTCACGGCCGAGACCTCGACATACGAGAACTTCGTGGAAGAGGGCGTCCTGGCCCCCGGCAACATGTTCTACAGCACCCCCAACGTCCGCCAGGAGTACCGGACGGTGTCGCTCGACGTGAACACACCGTGCTGGATGCGCGGGCCCGGCTACGCCACCGGCTCCTTCGCCGTCGAGTCGGCGATGGACGAACTCGCCCACGAACTCGGCATCGACCCGATCGAGCTGCGCCGGCGCAACGAGCCGGCCGAGGACGAGTCGAACGGACTGCCGTTCTCCACCCGGCGGCTGCGCGAGTGCTACACCACCGGCGCCCGCGAGTTCGGCTGGGACCGCCGCAACCCCAAGCCCCGCTCGACCCGCGACGGGGACTGGCTGATCGGCACCGGCATGGCCGCCGGCGTCTACCACCACCTCTACTGGGCGGCCCAGGCGTCGGTCCGGCTCAACGCCGACGGCACGGCCCTGGTCGAGGCCGCGACCAGCGACATGGGCCCGGGCACCTACACCTCCCAGAGCCAGCTCGCCGCCGACGCCCTCGGCCTGACCATGCGCAACGTGACCTTCCGGCTCGGCGACTCCCGCATGCCCGTGACCCCGCCGCACGGCGGCTCCATGACCATGGCCAACGTCGGCTCCGCAGTCCAGGACGGCTGCGACAAGCTGCGCAAGCAGGCGATCGAACTCGCCGTCGAGGACGAGGACTCGCCGCTGTACGGCGCCGACACCGTCGTCGTACGCGGTGGGCGGCTGTACGTGAAGGACAATCCCGCGCGCGGGGAGACCTACCAGCGGCTGCTGGCCCGCAACAACCGCACCCACCTCGAGGTGCTCGGCTCCTACACTCCCGAAGAGTCCCACCGGGCCTCGGTGCACTCCTACGGCGCGGTGTTCGCCGAGGTCGCCGTCGACGCCCGCCTCGGTCTTGTCCGGGTGCGGCGGATGCTCGGCGTGTACGACGTGGGCCGCGTCATCAGCCCCAAACTCGCCGACAGCCAGGCCCTGGGCGGCATGGTCGGCGGCATCGGGCAGGCCCTGCTTGAGCACATGGTCATGGACCAGCGCGACGGCCGAATCGTGAACGCCGACCTCGCCAACTACCTCGTCCCCGTCAACGCCGACATCCCCGACCTCAAGGCCATCTACCTCGACGGCGAGGACCACGAGGCCGACCCCATCGGCGTCAAGGGCATCGGCGAAGTCGTCCAGCTCGGGGTGGCCGCCTCCCTCGCCAACGCGGTCTTCCACGCCACCGGACGCCGCATCCGCACCCTGCCCATCACGGCCGAAGCCCTGCTCTGAGCAACCGGGCCCGCCACGACCGCCCTGCGGGCCGCCCCGCCACGCAGGGCACACCAGGGCCGCCGCCGCGACTCCGTCCCCCCGGCGGTGCGGCGGCGGCCCGTTCACCACATCCCTCGAGGAAGACCCGGTGAGGAAGACCCGTCCATGCTGAACATCGCGGAAACGCTGTACGCCTGGTGCCGGGAAGCCCGTCCCTTCGCCCTCGCCACCGTCGTCGACGTCAGCGGCAGCGCACCCCTGCCACCCGGCACCGCACTCGCCGTGAGCGCCGACGGCGACGTGATCGGCAGCGTCTCCGGCGGCTGCGTGGAGGCAGCGGTCTACGAACTGTGCCGGGAGACCCTCGAATCCGCCGGCGCTCCGGTACTGACGCGCTTCGGCTACTCGGACTCCGACGCCTTCGCCGTGGGCCTGACCTGCGGTGGCGAGATCGAGATCCTGGTACAGCGGCTGGATCCCGCGGTGCAGCCCCAACTCACCGCAGCCCTCGCCGAGATGGCGGCGGATCGGCCCGCCGCGGTGGCCCAGATCGTGAACGGCCCGGAAGAACTACTCGGCGGCACCCTTTACGTGCCTGCCGAGGGCCCGTACGGCGGAACACTGGGCGGGCGACGCGAGGACGAGGCCGTGGCGGCGCAGGCACATGCCCTGCTGCGGGCGGGCCGCACCGGCCGGATCGAGGTCGGCGGGGACGCCGACACCTGCCCCGAGCGGTTGTCCGTGCTCGTCCACACCAGTGCCCGCGCTCCCCGCATGCTGATCTTCGGTGCCGTCGACTTCGCCGACGCGCTGAGCGAGGTGGGGCGTTTTCTGGGCTACCGGGTCACGGTCTGCGACGCCCGCCCCGTCTTCGCCACCCGCGCCCGCTTCCCTCACGCGGACGAGGTCGTGACCGACTGGCCGCACCGGTACCTGGCCGCCACCGAAGTGGACGCCCGCACCGCCGTCTGTGTCCTCACCCACGACGCCAAGTTCGACATCCCCCTCCTGCGCCTCGCGCTGAGCCTGCCGGTCGGCTACGTCGGGGCCATGGGCTCGCGGCGCACTCACGAACAGCGCCTGGAACTACTGCGGGAGGCCGGCGTACCGGAGGCAGACCTCGCCCGCCTCAACTCCCCGATAGGGCTCGACCTGTGCGCCCGCACACCCCAGGAAACGGCCATCTCCATCACCGCCGAGATCATCGCCCACGCCAACGAGGGCACCGGCCTGTCCCTGTCCCGCCGCACCGGCCCGATCCATGCCCCAGTCTCGGCGTCGTGGAAGGGGGCACTGGCGGACCCCCCGAAAAGCAGTACCCCATACGCGGGCCCGGTGGCGGTCGACGGGTGGTTGCCTGGATGAGGAAACCAAAGAACGGAGCAATCTGATGCAGCACGTCTCACTCGGTGGGCTGAACGTCTCCCGGATCGGCCTGGGCGCCATGGGGATGTCCGCCTTCTACTCCGGTGCGAGCACCGATGACGCCGAGTCGGTCCGCGCCATCCACCGGGCACTGGACCTGGGCGTCACACATCTCGACACGGCCGAGATCTACGGGCCGTTCATCAACGAAGAACTGGTCGGCGAGGCCCTCCGCGGCCGCCGCGACCAGGTCGTGCTGGCGACGAAGTTCGGCATGTTCTCGCACTCCGGCGCCGGAGCCTACGTCCTGGACAGCAGCCCGGCGAACATCCGCACCTCTGTCGAAGGCTCCCTGAAGCGGCTCGGCACCGACTACATCGACCTGTACTACCAGCACCGGGTCGACCCCGACACCCCGATCGAGGAGACCGTCGGCACCCTCGCCGAGCTGGTCACCGAGGGCAAGATCCGGCACATCGGCCTGTCCGAGGCCGGGGCCGAGACGATCCGCCGCGCCCACGCCGTCCACCCGGTCGCCGCCCTGCAGACCGAGTACTCCCTGTGGACACGCGACGTGGAGGCCGAACTGCTGCCACTGCTGCGCGAACTCGGCATCGGCCTGGTTCCCTACTCGCCGCTCGGCCACGGCTTCCTCACTGGCGCGTTCCGCTCCACCGAGGACATCGCCGACGACGACTGGCGCAAGACCAACCCGCGCTTCACTGGTGAGAACCTCAAGCTCAACCTGCGCATCGTCGACGAGGTCCAGGCCATCGCCACCGAGGTCGACGCCACGACGGCCCAGATCGCCCTGGCCTGGCTTCTCGCGCAGGGCGACGACGTCGCCCCGATCCCAGGCACCAAGCGCGCCGCCCGCGTCGAGGAGAACAGCGCCGCCGACGGCATCAAGCTCAGCACCGACCAGATCGAGCGGCTCAACAACCTCACCCCGCCGGCCGGCGCCCGCCATGACGAGGCGAACATGGCCTCCATCGAGCACTGACCGACCACACCGGGGCATCGGCGCCCGTCCAGCGCCGAACCGCCCTCAGGCTCACGCGGCTCAGGCTCTCTGAGCTCCCACTGCTGCCCCGGCACGTCCGCCGGGGCAGCAGCTCGTTTTCCACCACGGGCAGCCGAGGTCGTGCGGGAGACGTCCGAGGCGAGGGTCATATAGGTGGTCAGGCCTCGTTCAGGGCCGTGGTGGCCGGCCCGACGTTGCCCGGCGGGATGCCCCGATGGCTGAGGGCGTCTTCGACGGCCTGGACGCAGGGCCAGTGCGGTATTGCCTGGGGTGTGCCGCGTAATCCTGGCGGGTCCAGCAGCACGGGTCCCCGAGCAGCGGGAGCAGGTCAGGGGTGGGGTTAGGAGGCACGGCGGAAGACGACGGCGGGGCCGATGACCTGCGGGCCGAACTTGTCACACGAATCCGGTCGACGGCGCCTTCCGCGGCAAGACGGGCCTCGTGGGCGTCATCGAGGGACAGCTGCCGGGCCACCTGGTCGGCGTCGAGGAGGTCGTCGCCCTTCAGGATCAGACCGGTCAGGCGGCCGCGCTGCAGGCCGGCGGCGTCCATCAACTGGTAGGCGAGCTGGCGCAGGTCGTCCTCATGGGCGGAAGGGGCCGTCGGGCGGCGGGTCCTGTCCCAGCTGCCGCCGTCGTCTTCTTCGCCGCCGTCTTCATGGCCGGCTGCTTCTTTGCGGTCTTCTTCTTCGGCAGCTCGTGGACGTCGGCGTCCTCGCCGCGGGAGGCCTTGGCCTGCTGGCCGGACTCGGTCAGGGCGGCCATGAGATCGAGGACCTTGCCCGGCTGCTCGGGCTCCGGGGCTGGCGCGGTTGAAGCAAAAGTGTTCGCCGAGACGCACGTCGCGCGGTGGCGGCGCGGGTGTTGGTCGCCGTGGTGGTGGCGGTGAGGGTGGCCCGGCCAGCTACAGCGTTCGTCGGACCCGGAAGGGGTGGTGGGGGGCCGGGCAGTCCGGCATTGGAAACATCAGGAACCAGCCGCCGAGGAAGAGGTGGTCGTCGAACGTCCTGATGGACGTCTCGTCGGCCGGACCCAGGTCGGGGTCGGCTGCGCTCCGCATCCACCGCAGGTTGGCTTCACCCGCGCGTGGGGTGGGCGGTGACGCGAAGCTGCGGGTTTCGTCATCGGGTCTGCGCCGCCGAGTCGGCCGGAGGGGTCCGGGCGGGTGGCGTGACCGGTCGCAGGTGGTTCTCGGCCGACAGCAGCCCCTCCCCCGACCAACGCAGCGACCGCAGGTCGGCGACCACGACGTCCGCGTCCGTCACCAGTGCCCGTTCGCCGACGCCGACGACGCCGCCCACTCCGGCTCGGCGGGCGGCCTCGATGCCGGACGTGCTGTCCTCCAGGACGACGGTGTGCTCGATCGGGGTGCCCAGCGCCTTGGCGCCGGAGAGATACCCCTCGGGATGCGGCTTGCCGTCCGTGACGTCGTCCGCGGTGACCAGTACGGACGGCACCGGGAGCCCTGAGGCTTTCAGGCGGGTGGTGGCCAGTGCCTGGGTCCCGGACGTGACCACCGCCCACGTGCCCTGCGGCAGTGACGTGAGGAGGTCGGCGGCTCCGGGGACCGCCGTGACCTGGGCAGCGTCCTCCAGTTCGAAGGCGTCGATGGCGGTAAGTGCCTCGGCGCGCAAAGCCGGCGGGATCAACAGCCGCACGGTGTCGGCGGATCGGCGGCCGTGGACGGCGGCGGCTACTTCGTCGGGATCGAGGCCGTAGGCCTGGGCCCAGCGGCTCCAGGAGGCGATGACGCTCTTGTCGGAGTCGACCAGGACGCCGTCGCAGTCGAAGAGCAGGGCTCGGGCGGGGAGGGTGACGGACATGGCGGTCCTTGGGTGCGAAGGTGGTCGGGCAGGCCGGTGCGCTCCGGGGAGGGCCGGGCCTGCCCGTGAGTCGGTTACGTGCGTGTGGTGCCGCCGGTGCTCAGTTCGCGTCCGCGTGGTCGAGCGCGTCGTCGAGGGATGGGTATCCACGGTCCGCGCCGAAGGCTTCAGCCGCGGACCGCCCCTTTTCTCCGTCCGGGTGCACCGCGGCCACCAGGTGCGCCCCGGCGCCTCGGGCTGCGCGGGTATGCACGACGGCCATGAAGCCGGCACCGGCCACGGCGACTCGCATGGCACTCATGCGTTCCTCGCACCCGCCGCGGTGGTGACCGGACGGCTGCGGTAGCGGTGGACGAGCTCCCGGGCCGCCACCTGCATACGCACCGGCGGCAGGCCCGCCCTGATCTGCAAGAGGTCGTCGAGGACCATCTCCCCGATCTTCTCGAAGGCCGCGGGGATACCGCCGGCCCGGTGCGCGGACAGCACGAGTCCTTCCACCGCACGCGCCGGGTGATCGGCCGTCACCGGCTCCTCGGGCCAGACGTCCAGTGCCGCGAGGAAGTGGCCCTGGCTGACGAGTTCGATCAGGGCCGTGAAGTCGGCGACCGCGGCCCGGCTGACCAGGACCAGGCGGGCACCGGGGCGCAGTCGGCGCAGCCGTGCCTCGCTGAGCAGCCGCTCGCTCTCCTCGGTGATCGTGGCCAGGACGAACAGGACCTGGCTGGTCTCCAGTACCTCGTCGAGCGAGGCCGGGATCACTCCGTGCTCCTCCAGGTGGCGCTCCGGCAGCCACGGGTCGTAGACACGGATGGTGGCCCGGAACGGCACGAGCAGCTCGTGCAGCGCGCGCCCGAGGTTGCCGAAGCCGATAAGGCCGATTTCGGCGCCGCGCAGCAGGATTGAGTCGGTGTTGGACGCGAAGGTGTACCCCTCGGCGCCGGCCCGGAAGGCGCGGTCCTCGCGGGTGATGCCCCGGGCCAGGTCGAGCGCGAGGCCGAGGGAGTACTCGGCGACGGCCTGTGCGTAAGCGGGTCCGCAGCCGAGCACGTGGACACCGCGGTCGGCGCAGGCGGCGTAGTCAACGTTGGGGAAGAAGTTGCCCTCGACGTTGCACAGGGCCCGCAGGCTCACGGCACGCTCGACGCGTTCGGCGGGCAGGTCGGGCTGGCCGACCACGGCGAAGGCTCGGGGAAGCGCCAGGTCCAGCTGCCGTTCGGCGTCGGGATCGCCTTCGAGGTCGAGCACCTCGAACTCCTCGTGCAGTCGACGCAGGGTCACCGGGGCGAAGATCCGCTCGGTGGACTGGGGCGCGGGGTAAAGGACGACCAGTTCCTTGAGATGTGTCATCGGGCGGCTTTCTGTGGGGGCGGAGAAAGGGGGCCGGGCGCGGTGCGTTCTTCGGAGCGCAGACGGAGCATGACGTTCTCGGCCTTTGTGGGCTTGGCCGGGCCAGGGTCGCGGCAGCAAAGGCATCAAGGGACTTGACCGGGGCCAACGGGCTCGAAATCTCATGGTCGCGGGCAGTTTGCTCGCTGAGTACGAGGAACGGCACGTGCGGACCGTCAGGGGGTGTCTCGACGTTCCGCATGTGCCGTTCCTCGTACTCAGCGCGTCAGCTCAAGCTCCCTCTCCTCGAGATCGAGTCTGCCCGCTGAGGGCCCACCTCCCGCCGCAGTGTCGCCCCGCAGCACGACCAGGACGACAGCGGTGATCAGCAGCCCAACTGCGGTCAACGCGGCCACGGCGATCACCGCCGTCCCCATGCCGGGGAGCAGTTCCCCGGCCCGGGCCCCGCCCGAGCTCGACATGATGGCGGTGACGACGGCCATCATCACGGCCCCACCGACCTGGATGAAGGTGTTGAGCAGTCCTGAAGCCAACCCCTGCTCGTCATCCGAAACGCCTGCGGTCGCCTGCGAGTTGACCGCGGGAAACAACACCGCGAATCCGATCCCGAGCAGCACCATGGTCGGGAACATGAAGTTCCAGTAGCTCATGCCCGGCGACGTACGCAGGAACAACAGATAAGCCGCACCGAACGCCAGCAGGCCCACCCCCACCAGGACCGTGGTGTTGAACCGGTCGAGGACGCGTTCGATCTTGATCGCGGAGATCACGACGATCAGCCCGACCGGCAGGAAGGCCACCGCCATGCTGATAGGGCTCCACCCGAGCGAACCCTGGACGTAGAGCGTGGCGAGGAACTGGAAGGCGGCATAGCCGCCGAACATCACGAAGCCGGCGACGTTCGCATGCACCAGCCGCACCGAACGCAGGATGCCCAGGCGGAGGAGCGGGTGGGGGTGGCGCAGCTCGATGACGACGAACGACACCGCGAGCAGGGTTGAGATCGCGAAGAGGGCCAGTGTCTGGGCGCTGGCCCAGCCGACCTCGGGAGCCTGTACGACGGCATACACCAGGATCAGCAGGGACGCTGTGGAACTCAGCGCGCCGAGCAGGTCGAACTGCGCGAAGCTGAACTTCTCCCGGGCCACCCTCGGCACGACCCGCATTCCGATCACGAGCAGGAGCAGCGCGACCGGGCCGGGGAAGAGCAGGGTGGCACGCCACGAGAGCTCGGTGAGGAAACCTCCGAAGACCAGCCCGAGCGAGAACCCGGAGGCTCCGCAGGCGGAGTAGATCGAGAACGCCTTGTTGCGGGCGGGGCCTTCGGCGAACGTGGTGGTGATGATCGACAGGCCGGCCGGCACGGTGAACCCGGCACTCACACCCTTGACGAAGCGCAGCGCGATGATCAGCGCGTCCAATGTCGACAGGGCACTGATGACCGAGGCGACACCGAAGACGCCGACCGCCGCGAGGAACACCCGGCGGCGACCCAGGAGGTCCGAGACCCGCCCACCGAGGAGCAGGAAACCGCCGTAGCCGAGGACGTACGCGGAGACGATCCATTGGAGGATGGCCGTGTCCATGGCCAGGTCCCTGCCGATGGAGGGGAGGGCGACTCCGACCATGGATATGTCGAGGGCGTCGAGGAAGAGTGCCCCGCACAAGGTGACCAGAAGCAGCCAGGTCCGGCTGTTCCAGCCCGTCGACGCGGAGACCGCGAAACCCTGCGGGTCACTGGTCTGGGGGATGGGTGAGGTGGTGTTGGGCAAGGAAGGCAAGGGAGTCTGGTGCCCTTCGGTACAGGGAGATACTGGTGGGTCCGCCTGGTGTGTGGGGTGGTTCAGGCGTTGGTGTCGTCGTGGCCGAGGTTGCCGCCCAGTGCGCGGGAGGCTTCGACCTGGGCGAGGAGTTCGCGGGCCTTGGCCGTGACGCCCTCGATGGCGTCGGCGCCGGCGACGAAGCGCACCGGCGGCTGCTCCTGCCCGACAACGGTCAGCAGGGCGCGGGCGAGCTTGACGGGATCACCCGGCTGCTGCCCGTTGATGCTCTTCCACGCCGCGACCGTGGCAGTGGTGCGCTCGGCGTAGTCGGCGATGGTCGGCTCGGGCCAAGTGGTGGAGGCATCCACCAGCAGCTCGGTACGGAAGTAACCGGGCTCCACGATCGTGGTGCGGATGTTGTACGGCGCGATGTCCTGGTGCAGGGCCTCCATCCAGCCCTCCACGGCGAACTTGGAAGCCGCGTAGGCGGCGGTGAACTCCGTGCCCACCTGACCGGCCAGCGAGGAGATCGACACGACGTGACCGTCGCGCTGAGCACGCATCACGGGCAGGACCGCACGGGTGACGTTCATCGGGCCGAACAGGTTGGTCTCGATCTGCTGGCGCATGTGCTCCGGGGAGACCTCCTCGAAGTAGCCGGCGAAGAAGTTCCCCGCATTGTTGATCAGCACGTCGATACGGCCGAACCGCTCGACCGCCGCCTGCGCGGCCGCCTGCGCCTCCTCCAGACTGGTCACATCCAGCCTCACGGTCAGCAGGTTGTCCTGCGGCCCGCCCAGCGTCTTCTCAACCTCCTCGGGGCGCCGCCCGGTGGCCACGACCTGGTGACCGGCCGCCAGAGCCTCACGGACGATGTCCGTGCCCAGACCGCGCCCGGCACCAGTGACAAAAATGACCTTGCTCATAACCATTCCTTTCACGCGTCGCACGAGACGCCGGGGAGTGGGGGTGGTCGAGGGGGGGGCCGATCAGTGCCGTACGGCCGGCCCGCTATCCAGGCAACCATCCGCAGGCTCTGCCTGGGGCGCCGTAAGGGGCATGGCTCTTCGGGGGGTCTGCCAGTCCCCCCCTCGCAGACTCGGGAGGCAGGTCAGCCGTGCTCAGCCCGTCTTCGGCGTACGGAGACGAAGTGTCGCCGCACCCGTGACGGCGAGGAGTGCCGCACCGAACAGCAGGCTGAGCTGTATCCCCTGCTCAAAGCGACCGGCGCCCGCGATCAGCGAACCGAAGACTGCCACGGCCAGGGCTCCGCCGAGCTGGCGGCTGGTGTTGAGCACACCGCTCGCCAGGCCGGCGCGCGCCACGGGGACGCACTCGAGCAGCAGCCCTGTCATCGCCGGCATGGCAGCACCATTCCCGCAGCGAACGCCTGCCGCGCACCGATCCGGTCCGATACGGCCCCCGTCGAGAGCAGCAGTGCGGCGAGCAGCAGGGTGTAGCCGCCCACGACCCACTGCAGACCGGTCAGGCCGCCACCGAGCTCGTCGGCGATCGTGGGCAGCGCGACGCTGACGATCAGTGCGTCGAGAGCGATCACGAAGAAGCGGATCAGCGCGGCGGCCAGCGCCCAGGAGGTGCGCGGGGCGCGTGACGCGGCACCGTTGGGCGAGGCCTGCGCCGGTGCCATCGGCGGTGTGGCGGTGGATTGGGCGTGGGCATTTCCGTGGCTCCTGCGGACGGGGCGTAGGTCTCTGGGGCCGCAGCAGAGTTCTGCGAGCTCACCCAGAGTGCGTCCGCTCGCCCGCGCGCGGCAGGGCGAGGTGTGCCGGGGAGCGCGGTGCGGGGGTATGACAGGACCCCCCTTGGACCTGCCGTCGGGCATCCGCCCGATCCATAGTGGATGTATGACGAATCCAGCGCAGCCGAAGGGCACCGAGCTGGGCCGCTTTCTGCGCGCCCGCCGCGCTCGCGTCACGGCGGAGGATGTCGGGCTGCCGACCGGCGGTGGGCTGCGTCGCACCCCCGGGCTGCGCCGTGAGGAGCTGGCCACCCTGTCCGGCATCAGCATCGACTACTTCACGCGCCTGGAACGTGGCCGCGAAGACCCGCCCCAGCCCTTCCGTCGTCGATGCCCTTGCCCGCGCGCTGCTGCTCGACGAGACCGAGCTCGACCACCTGCGGAGCCTGGCCACTCGCGCTGCCCGCAGCGCGTCGGAGCCGCCCACCGCACCCTCCCGGACCGTCAGTTCGGGGACGCGGCTCATCCTGGACAGCCTGCGCCCGAATCCGGCGATGGTCCTCAGCCGTGCGGGCGACATCCTCGCCGCCAACCCCGGGGGCCTGCACCTGTACGCGGGCATGGAGGACTGGCCGGCCAGCCGGCGCAACATCTCGCAGTACATCTTTCTCCACCCCGCCGCCCGCGATCTGTTCAGCAACTGGGCCGTCCAGGTGCGTAGCTGCGTCGCCCGCCTGCGTGCCGTGGCCGGGACGGACCCGGACGCCCCGGACCTGGCCCGGCTCGCGGGCGAACTCATCCTGAGAGCCCGGAGTTCGCGCGCCTCTGGGAGGGCTACGACGTCAAGAGCCGCCCGACCGGGCGGAAGACGTTAGGCAATCCCGGAGTCGGTGAACTGACCCTCGGCTACCAGTCGATGGCCCTCGAGGGGACGCCTGGGCACCGCTTGGTGGCGTACTACGCCGAGCCGGGAACCGCGGACCACGATGTGATGGTGCTGCTCGATCTGCTGGGACAAGGGGACGAGACGGCTGAGGCTCCGGCATCGGATACGGCTGTCACTCACGCGTCGGATCAGCCGCAGCTCCCATGAGCGACGGGAAGTCGCCACCCGACGGGCAGCCGTCAAAGAAATGAGCCATGGAACACGTCACCTCCGCCCCCACCATGAAGGCACCGGCCGAGCGTTTCCGGGAGCCCGAGAATCGTCATCAGCTTTCGCAGACCATTGATAGGGGACCGCATGACCACCGCACTCGTCACCGGCGGCAACAGGGGCATCGGCAAGGAAGTGTGCCGACAGCTCGCCGGCGCCGGACACCACGTGATCCTCACCGCCCGGCGGGCCGAGACTGCCGAGAACGCGGCCCGGGAACTCGGGCGGGGCGGGCTGGACGTGACGCCGCTCGTGCTGGACGTGACAGACCCGGGCAGCGTCGCAGGCGCCGCGCAGCAGGTCCCCGAGCTGGACGTTCTCGTCAACAACGCCGGCATCCTCTACGACACCTGGCAGACCGCCACCACCGCGGACCTCGCGACCGTCCACGAAGCCTTCGAGACGAACACCAGCGGACCGTGGCGGTGCATCCAGGCGTTCCTTCCCCAGCTGCGGCGCAGCACCCACGCCCGCGTCGTCAACGTGAGCAGCGGTTCGGGTGCCTTCGAGAACCTGAGCGGCGCCACCCCGGCGTACAGCGTGAGCAAGGTCGCCCTCAACGCCCTCACCGTGATGCTCGCAGCCGAACTACGGCGCGACGGCATCCTCGTCAACGCCGTCTGCCCCGGGTACGTCAACACCGACATGGGCGGTCCCGGCGGACGGCCGGTGGCGGAGGGCGCCCGGGGCGTCGTATGGGCCACCGCCCTGCCGGACAACGGTCCTACGGGCGGGTTCTTCAGGGACGGGAAGCGCCTGGAGTTCTGACCTGCCCAGGGCAGTGGGGCCTCCCCCACGGTCCGATGCGCACTTCGGTCAGTGGCCCGACGCCGTCCCTGGACGACGTCCGCGTATCCGCCGAACAGCAGGGCCTCGCTGGGGACATCGCGCGTGGCGCGCAGGCGCGGGTGAGTGGTCGTGTGCGGCCTCTCAGGTGACGGGACGGCTGCGGCAGCGGCCCACGACTTCACGCGCGGCCACCTGCTTGCGGGCCGGTGGCAGTTCCGGCGCTGTGCGCCGAGAGGACCAAGCCCTCGAGCTGCGTACGGGGGTCGGCGCCAGCATGCGTTCCTCGGGGGCGGCCATACGTCGATGCCGACGAGCAGCCGTCCGCGCTCGATGTGAGCGATCGTCCAGCGCGGCGGCAGCCAAGGGTCGTGGCCCGGAGCGTGGGCCGGAACGGTGCGAGGAGGCGGTGCCGGCGGAGATGTACCGTTTCCGTCCGGCGCGAAAGGCATGATCCTCGCGGTTCATGCCGGGTGCGAGATCGAGGGCCGGCGGCCTGGACGGATCGGCAGCGCGTCTGAACCGGAGTGGGCCTGTAGATCGCCACGCTCGGGGTCCATCGTCCGCCGAGTGCTTCCCCGCCCGGCGTGCCCCGGTCTGCTTGCCTTGCCAGTTCAATGCCTGTGCGGGCGACGTCGTAAGCCACATCCGGTTCACGCAACAACTGGGCGATGTGGCCGTCACGGCCACGGACCAGGTGGTGCGCGGCCACTCCGTGGCAAAGTCGCGCGTTGGGGGCGCCGGACGGTGTCATCCGGCGCCCCCAACGGTTGCCGACTGCCTCCTGCGGGGAGAGGTCAGCGGGCGAGGTTCTCGTTGAAGAACGGGGTGGCCTCGGCGACGGCCCGGTCGACGTACTGGGGGATGTCGTAGAAGTCCATGTGTGTGCCGCCGTCGACGACCACGAGCTTCTTGGGGCTGCGGGCCCGGCTGTACAGCTCGGTGGAGTGCCACAGCGATCCCGCCTCGCTGCCGGCCACGATCAGAATCGGCTGGGTGAGCAGGTCTTCGACCAGGTGGAAGGCGTCAAACGCGGCGATCTTGGAGAAGCTGCGGGTGAAGAGGAACTGGTTCTTGGTGTTCGGGTGCTGGGCGCGGGAGGTGAGGTAGTACTCGTGGGCCTCCCGCATGTCGCGGTTGGTGTTCTCGTCGATCTCGGCCGGCACGTACGGGGCCGTGGCGGGCTCGGCGCCCTGGGCCTCGGCGGTGCGCTGCTTGGCGGCCTCGTCGAGCACCGCTGCCGCGGCGGAATCGGGGTTGAGGCCGTACCAGTCGCGGCGGAAGCCGGTGCCCATGTTGAAGGCGCTGACGGTGGCGAGCGCCTTGATGCGGTGGTCGGTCATGGTGGCGTTCACGGTGTAGCCGCCGCCCGCGCAGATGCCCAGCGCGCCGATGCGCTCGGCGTCCACGTAGTCGAGCGACTGCAGGTAGTCGACGGCCGCGCGGACGTCCTCGACGCGTGCGTAGGGGTCCTCCAGGAAGTGTGGTGCGCCACCGCTTTCGCCCTGGTAGGAGGCGTCGGCGGCGAGGGCGATGAAGCCCTGCTCGGCCAGTCGGCCGGCGTACAGGCCCGCGGTCTGCTCCTTGACACCGCCGGCCGGGTGGGCGACGACGATCGCCGGGTAGCTGCCGGCCGGATCGAAGTCCTCGGGCAGGTGGAGGTTGCCCGTCAGCATCCGCTGGTCGTCGGTGGGGAAGGTGACGCTCTGCATTGTCTGCTCCATGCCTAGGTGTCGGTGGCTGTATTGGTGTCTGGACGTACTGCGCAGGTACCGGCCGGAGGGCCGCGACATCGAATACCGGGCGAAATGGCAGAATCCGGCGTCTTCCGACCTGTCGTGCGCGTTCATGATCAGAGGGCTTCCATCGGCCCGCAATCCAGACAACCACCTGCGGGACCGGCGTAGGACGCCACAAAGGGCACCGCTCTTCCAGGGGAACGCCAGTACCTCCCTCAACACGCTGACCTGCCCGATACGGCCGTACCGTGGTCGTATGGACAGCAGCAGCGAGATCCGTGAGTTCCTGCGCACCCGCCGGGCCCGGATCACCCCCGAACAGGCCGGCCTCACCCCGCACGGCGGCGCCCGCCGCGTGCAGGGCCTGCGCCGCGAAGAAGTCGCCCAGCTCGCCGGAGTGAGCGTCGACTACTACGTCCGACTTGAGCGCGGCCGCACCCAGGGCGTCTCGGAAACCGTCCTGGACTCCGTCGCCCGCGCCCTCCAGCTCGACGACACCGAACGCACCCACCTCTTCGACCTCACCCAGCCCAAGGCCACCACCCGGACCCGCCGCAAGCGGCATCTCGCTCCCCAAAGGGTCCACCCGGTGCTGTACCGGACCCTGGACTCCCTCAGCGTCCCCGCGATGGTCATGGGCAGACGCATGGACGTCCTGGCCGCCAACCGGCTCGCGTCCGCTCTCTACATCGACTTCCAGGACCGTCCCCACCGGGAGCGCAACTTCGCCCGTTACGTCTTCCTGGACGAGTCCGCCCGCACGCTCTACCACGACTGGGAGAAGGCCGCCGCCGACTGCGTGGCCACGCTCCACGTCTACGCCGGACGCCACCCCGACGACCCGCAACTCACCGAACTCATAGGGGAGTTGTCGGTGCTCAGTGACACCTTCCGCCGTCTGTGGGCCGACCACGACGTCCTCGTCCACACCACGGGCAGCAAGCGCCTGAACCACCCGCTCGTCGGCGACCTCAGCCTCGACTACCTGGGCCTGGCCGTCGAGGGCGACCCCGACCAGTCCCTGATCATCCTGACCCCCGAACCCGCCTCCTCCACCGCCGAAGCCCTCAGCATCCTCGCCAGCTGGACCGGCACCCCCGTCACCCGGCCGCAGACCCCCGAAGGCACGCGCAAGTCGGCCGGCTGACGCCCGGCACCCGAGACGCCACCGGGGAACCGCGATGACGGGCCCGCGGGTCAGGCGTTGACGGCGGCGGCGTACTGCTCGTCGGTGACCGACTCCAACCAGGTGGTGCCGTCCCCGTTGCCGTCGCCGACCACCAGGGCGATGTGCGCCATGAGGGTGGTGTCGGTGGCACCGTGCCAGTGCTCCTCGCCGGCCGGGCACTTGACGGTCTCGCCGGCGCTCGCGCGTACGACCTGTCCGTCGCGGGTGCCGACCAGGCCGACGCCGTCGGTCACATGGAGGACTTGGCCGAGTGCGTGGGAATGCCAGTTGGTGCGGGCGCCCGGAGTGAAGCGCGCAGCCTGGCCTCACCCTCACCGCCTACAGCGCCGCACCGCACACCCCCGCCCACAACAGCCTGCAACTCCTGGCCGCCTGGGCTGCCACCGAGGATGCGGACTCGCGGCCCACCGTCAGCGCCGAACCATCCTGACCGTCCCCCGCCGCGGGTTCCACTCCCCCGGCCTCGGCGTCGGGCGCCGGACCCCTCATGTGCGCCGCCGGGTTCAAGGTGCCGCAGGGGCCGCGAGCAGGGACTCGCTGGTCGCCAGGTCGGCGAGTACGTCGGCGTAGAGATGCCTGGGAGCCGCGGTGCCGTTGAGCGTCGCGTGGACCGAGCGCCACAGTGCGCGGCGCGGCGACTCGAAGCGGGGGCGAGTCGTGTGCCGCCCCTCGCCGTCGAAGCGCGAAATGACTGCGGGCCGGGCGGTTCCCGGGGGGTGCATGGCGACGTGCCACCGCTCGCTGGGGCCGATCGTGTCGAGGGTGAGTCCGGGTGACCCGACCGTGCCGGACAGGGAGACGACGGCGGAGCCCGCGGCGCCGGTCAGGACGTGGCCACGGCCGGGCGCGACGGCGGAGGGTGCGAAGTCGACCGTGCCCAGCAGGGCGCGTACGAGGGTGAGCTGCCAGAAGAGGGCGTCGGCCAGTTCGCCGGCATCGGTGACGGCCACGGTGGATTCGACGACTCCCGCGGAGTGTTGGGTCAAAGAGTCCCGGATGCGGGGCAGTTCGGTCGCCCAGGCCGGGTCAGCGGCATATCCGGTGTCGGCGAACACCATGGCCGTGTCCGGGAGTTGGCCGAGGCCTGCGCGGGGACGGTCGACCAGGATCGCGCCGGTGGACGGTGCGGCGGCGGGGCGGACGGTGGTGGTGCCGTCGACGACGAGGATGTCGGCGGGGGCCCCGGATTCCGCGGTGCGGAAATGTCCGGGCAGCCCGGCGAGTACCGGGGCGTGCCGGGCGGCGGTGACGGGGCCGTCGAAGGCGACCGTGAGCGGACGCGGGGTCATGAGGGGTCCTCCAGCAGGGCGGTGGCGCCGTCGGCGAGTTCGAGGGCGTACACCATGTCGGCGATGGCCGTGGGCATCCCGATCAGCGGTTCGGCGCGGCCGTCGACGATGTCGGCGAGGTGCAGCCACTCCGCCTGATAACCGTTGACCGGGAACTGCCAGTCGCGACTGCTTCCGGAGGCGTCCGTCAGCGTCGCGGTGGCGGAGCCCGCGAGGACGTACGAGGGCGGATAGGCGACCCGCAGCCGGGTGCCGGGCGCCCATGCCTCGAAGGTCCAGTCGGGTTCCCAGACACCCGGCACGAGGGCGGTCAGTTCGGCGGTGCGCGCGGCGCCGTGCTCGTCGTCGGCGGTGAGCACGAGCCGGTAGCCGAAGGGGCTCAGGAACCGCGCGGACACCACACGTACCGGGCCGGGCAGGAAGTGCCGCAGCTGCGGCACCACGTGCGTGGCCAGGCCGAGGATGCCGGCGCGCAGCATGTCGGCGTCCGAGCCCGGGCCCCCGGCCGGCGGCGGGGCGGCCGGGGCCGGGTCGGTGGCGAGCGCGACGAACTCCTCGTTGCCGGGCAGGTAGACCCGAGAGCGTATGAGATGGGCACGTTCGGGCAGGTCACCCCACTCCCGGCGAACGGCGTTCCACGCAGGGTCGTACGCCTGCATCGCACCGACGACGACCGGGACGCCGCTGTCGGACGTCACCTTGGCGATCCGCTCGGCCTCGTCCCTGGTGGTGGCGAGGGGCTTCTCGCACAGGATGCCGCGCTTGCCCGCGGCCACGGCGGCGGCTATCTGCTCGGCGTGGAAGGCGTGGGGGCTGCAGATCGCCACGACGTCCACGGCGTCGTCGGCGAGCAGTTCGGCGGCGGTGGTGCTGTGCCGGACACCGCGCCGCGGCCCACTGCCGGCTCCGGTCTCCGTCGCCGCACGGGCGGCGACACTCGCGGCGACGTCCGGATCGACGTCCATCACGTGGGTGACGCGCAGCCGGTCCCCGAGGGTGGCCAGCGTCGGCAGATGAATGGCCTGGGTGACCGGTCCGGCGCCGATCAGCCCGACGCCGAGCGGCCTGCCGGGCATCCGGTGCGCGCTGCTGCCGGGGCTCATGCGGAGGCTCGCAGACGGTTCTTCACCCAGCGTGCGCTGACGGCGGCGGTGTCCTTCGGCGTCGGCTGGTCGGCGATGTCGACCTCGACGACGTACCAGCCGTCGAAGCGGGCGAGCACGGCGAGTACGGCGTCGAAGTCGATGTCTCCCCGGCCCGGTTCGGTCCACAGACGGCGGGCGGTGGCGGTGCCGTAGTCCAGGGACTCGGCCAGCGCCTCGGTCTGCACGGCGCCGTGCACGTCCTTCAGGTGCACCGCGCCGACGCGGTCCAGGTGCTTCTCGATGAGGGCGGCCGGGTCCACTCCCGCCCAGGCCAGATGCCCGGTGTCCGGGCCGAGCAGCAGGAGTGCGGGGTCGATGGCGGCGAGTACGGCCTCCGTCTCGGCCTCGGTCTCGATCCAGGTGCCGACGTGCTGGTGCAGACAGGGGGTGACGCCCTCGGCGACCATCGCCTCGGCCGCCGCTCCGAGGGCCTGGGCGATCCGGTCCAGCCGGGCCGCGTCCGCGTCCACGCCCTGCGCGGGGGCCGCGAGCCGGGGTTCGGCGGGGAAGCCGTCCGCGATGAAGATCCGGGAGAGTCCGAGCTCGGCGTGGTGGGCGGCTACGCGCCTGGCCGCCTCGATGGTCGCCGGCAGGGCGGCCGGGTCGCTGAAGGCGGCCTGGAAGTAGCCGGGGGCGGGGGCGAGTCCGGAGTCGTCGAGGAGCCGTCGGTAGTCGGGCACTCGCATGCCCTCGGGGATCTCGACGTGTACGGCGTCGAATCCGGCCTCGCGGATCTCCCGGTAGATCTCCGGCAGTGGCGGCGCGAACGCCGGATCGTACTGACCTTCGGGCGAGAAGAACCAGGTGAGGGGATTGAAGGCGACCTGTGCGGTATCGCTCATGGAGGAAGAGCCCTTCCCGGGTATGGAGGTGGCTTGAGTGGACAGGAGCGGTCTTTCACCGACCGGCCGGTGGTGTCACCGGCCGGGTTGTCACTGACCGGCCAGCGATCCTCCGATGCCGCCGACGCTGAAGAACTTGTTGAGCGTGGCGAACACGAGGATCGGCGGGATCATCATGAGGACGGCGACCGACATGACCGGTCCCCAGTCGGTGGTGTTCTGCTGGAAGAAGGTCTGGAGCCCGACGGGGAGCGTGAACCTGTCGGCGCTGCGCAGGAACACCAGGGCGACCAGGTAGTCGTTCCACGCCAGCAGGAAGCTGAAGATCGCCGTGGACAGAACTCCGGGCAGCGAGTTGCGCAGAACGATCTTCACGAATCCGCCGAACACGGAGCAACCATCGATCCACGCGGCCTCTTCCAGTGAGGCAGGGATCGAGTCCATGTAGGAGGCCATCATCCAGCAGGCGACGGACATGGTGGACGCCACGTACACAATGGTCAGTCCGGCGATGGAGTCGGCCAGACCGAGGTCTGCGAAGAGGATGAACAGCGGGACGACGAAGACGACCACGGGGAAGGCCTGGATCACGAAGAGCAGCAGCGAGTAGCCGGAGACGGCCTTGCCGCGGCCCCGGGACAGAACGTATCCGGCGGGAGCGGCGACCAGTACGGCGGCGGTCGTGGAGATCAGTGCGGCCAGCACGCTGTTGCCGAGCCAGGTGACGGCCTCGGTCTGCGTCAGGACGTACCAGAGCGTGTTCAGGGTGAGTCCGCTGTCGCCGCTGCCGACGCGGGGGCGCAGCGCCAGCAGCATCACGGCGCCGAGGGGTACGAGGACGACGGCGGTGAAGAGCGCCAGCAGGAAGAATCGCCACCAGCGGGTGGACGCCTTGGGAGAAGCCCCGGTCCTACGGGGAGCCTCGGGAGCGTGTGTGCTCACAGTGCCGCCCTCCTGATCTGGCGGTAGAGGACGGCCGCGACGGCACTGAGCACAGCGGTCATCAGGAACGCGACGGCCACTCCGTAGCCGGTCTGGAAGTTCTGGAAGACCAGCCGGTAGGAGTAGACGACCAGTGAGTTGGTGGCGTCGGCCGGGCCGCCGCCGGTCAGCAGGTAGATGGTGGGAAAGTCGTTGACGCAGAAGATGGCCATCAGGATCCAGCTGATGTACGTGGGCCGGGCGATCAGCGGCAGCGTGATGTGGCGGAACTGCCGGTAGGCGGACGCCCCGTCCATCCGGGCGGCTTCGTACACGGTGTTGTCGACCGCTTCCAGCGCGGCGCCGGTGACCATCATCATGAACGGGAAGCTCACCCACACCTTGAACGCGAAGACCGTCAGCGCCGCGAGCGTCGGGTCGGCGAGGAACAGCACGTCGCCGAAGCCGAGGGCGCGGGTCAGTGAGGGCAGCGGGCTGTCCTGGGTGCTGACCAGCCAGTTCCAGCTGGTGGCCGAGACCACGACGGGCACGACCCAGGGCAGCAGCAGAAGCACCCGGAACACGGACTTGCCGGGTACGTCGCTGCGGAGCAGCAACGCGAGCCCGAGGCCAACCGCCCAACTGCCGAACACGCCGATGAGCGTGAAGTACAGCGTGAAGCGTGCGGCCTTCCAGAAGGCGGGGTCGGACAGGACGGAGCCGAAGTTGTCGAGGCCGACGTACGGCCCTGAGCTGATCAGGGAGCCGTTGTGGGTCGCCTGGATGGCCGCGTAGACGAGCGGATAGGCGTTGACCAGGACGACGAGGACGATGGAGGGGGCTACCAGGGCGCCCATCGTCAGTTGGCGCCGGCCGCTGGGGCGTCGGCCCCGTCGGGGCACGAGGGCTCTGGGTGGCCCGCCGCGCCGCGGGACGGCGGCGGGAGAGAGGGTCTGCGGGTGAGTCATGACGTCTCCGAAGCCGGGTCCGGGGGAATGGGGTCAGCCGGAAACTGCCGTGATGCCCTTTTGAAGGTTTTCCAGGAGCGTCCTGGACGAGGTCCTGCCCTGGATGACCTGCTGGCTGAAGGTGGTGAGCGCCTGGCCGCCGTCGACGGCGTTGAGGCTCGGGAAGAGGTGCGTGCCGACCGACGCCTCGGTCCGCCCGACGGGCTGCCACTCGGCGGCGATCTTGACGCGGTTGGCGTTCTTCTGGAACTCCGGCAGGTCGATGATGCTCTTGCGGACCGGGAGGGTGAAGACGATGCCCTGTTTCCAGTACTCCTGCATGTTGTCGAGGTAGTAGGTCAGGAACGCCTCGGTGTCCTCCTGGGGCACCGGAGTCTTGTACATCATGAGGTTGTTGAGGAAGTAGAGCGTGCCCTTGTCGCCGTGCGGACCGGTGAGCGGGCTCGCGACGAGCACGTCGTCCCGGTCCGCGGGAGGGACGAAGAGGTCCTGGCCGCCGGTGTTGAACGCCATGGCGACCTTCCCGGAGGCGAAGTCGGCGTTGAGGTTGTCAGGGGTGTAGCTGACGTACCGCTGCTGGATCGCGCCCACGGAGACCAGCTCACGCAGGAGGTCGAGAGTCTCGATGTTGCGGTCGGTGACGCAGTCCGGCTTGCCGTCCTGGTCGAACATTCCGCCGCCGTTGTTGAACATCAACGACAGCACCTGCTGGGAGGCGAGGCCGCTGCCGCCCGCCATTCCGAAGCCGGAGACACCGATCTTGTTCAGCTTCACGCAGGCCGCCCTGAGGCTGTCCCAGTCGGTCGGGACGTCCGCGCCGGCCTTCTCCAGGAGCGACTTGCGGTAGTAGAGCACGCGGAAATCCATCGCCCAGGGGACGGCCACGTACGAGCCCTGGTACTTCAGCGGTTCGATGATGCCGTCCAGGTAGTCCTGGGTCTTCATCTTCGCGACGAGCTTGTCCGCCGGGGCGATGGCACCCTGCTTGAAGTACTGCAGGGCCTGGTAGGCCGCGCCGGAGCTGGCCGTGGGGCCGGTCTTGGAGGCGATGGCGGAGGAGAAGGTCTGGAGGAAGTTCGCCCAGGGGATGGTCTGGTAGGAGGCCTTGGCGTGGCCGGAGGACGGCTTGTAGTCCTGAACCAGCGTCTTGGCGGCGTTAATGTAGGAGTCCGGGCCCCAGGGCGTGTCCCAGAACTTCACGGTGTTGCCGCCACCTCCCGACCCGCCGGACGAGCCCGACCCGCACGCGGCGAGGAACGTGCTGCCCAGCGCGGCGCCGGCGAGGCCCATGAAGCCTCTTCGTGAGTACCGGCCTGGTATCGGGGAGTGCTGTCTGGCGGTCATGGTGGTTCTCCTTGCTGTTACGTCCCTGTACGGAGTGCGGGATCCGGTGTGCGCGCAAGTGGTGCAGGCGGCGGCACGGCGCCGGGGTACGGAGGCACGGGGCGGCCGTGGGTCAGGCGACCAGGAGCGGGCGCAGGGTGCGGTGGGCGACCTCGAGTCCGGTGCGGATCCGTTCCTCGGTGCCGCCCCAGACGGGGTCCTCGTGCTCCACGGAGAGGACGCCGGTGTAACCGCCCTCGTAGAGCGCGTCGGTCACGCCCCGCCAGTCGACGTCGCCGAGGCCGGGGACGCGGTAACGCCACCATCCGGTGTCCCAGGGGTCCTCACGCACGACGGCCTTGCCGGGCCAGCCGTAGCGGTTGCGGCGCTCGGGGAAGAGCTGGATGTCCTTCGCCTGCGCGTGCGCGATCCGGTCCACGTACGGGCGCAGCGCCTCGACCGGGTCGATGCCCATCCATACCAGGTGGGAGGGGTCGTAGTTGAGGTACAGACCGAGGGAGAACATCCACTCCCACAGCTCCGGCGAGTAGGCGAGGTTGCCGGGGTAGCCGTCCGGATGCCAGCCCTCCATCACACAGTTCTCAATGACGAGCTTGACGCCCTTCTCGCCGGCGTGCTCGACCAGCGGCGCGAAGACCTTCTCGGCGTCCAGGAGGTTCTCGGCGACCGAACGGCCGGGGTGGCGGCCGACAAACGTGCCCACGGTCGGGCACCCGAGCAGCGCGGCGGCGTCGATGCACGCGTGCACATGGGCGTTGACCGCCGCGCGCTCCGCGGGGTCGGGGTGCAGGTTGTTGTCGTAGTACGCGAGCGAGGACAGCGTCAGATCATGCTGGTCGAACAGCTCACGTATGGTGTAGGCGGCGCCGCCGTCGAAGCCGACCGCGTCGATGTGGGTGGCGGTGAACGGCCGGTCACCGAGGGCCGGCCACGCGGCCACCTCCAGGGCCTCGTAGCCCTGTCCGGCGGCCCATGCGGCGATCTCGGGGAGTGCGAGCCGGGGCAGACAAGCGGTCAGGAAGCCGAGCCGCACGTCGCCACCTCCTTCCAACTGCCGCCGTCGGCGGCCGATTCGAGTACGGCGTCGGTGAGCAGGGCGGCGCGCAGTCCGTCGGCGAAGGTCGGCAGCCCGTCCGGTGGATCACCGGCGATCGCGGCGTGCACATCCGCGACGAAGGACGTGAAGCAGTCCTGGTAGCCCTGCGGATGCCCGGTGGGGACCATGTCGTAGCGGTGCGCGGGGGCGGTGGTGGTCTCGGCGCCGCGCGGGACGACGGTGTTGCCGCCCCGCCCGCCGATCCACAGGGCGTCCGGTTCCTCCTGGTTGAACTGGACGGAGGCGTCGGCGCCGTCGAGCGAGAACCACAGGCGGTTCTTGCGGCCCGGCGAGACCTGGCTGACGACGGCGGAGCCGAGGGCGCCGCGGTCGGTCTCGAACTGGACCACCACACCGTCCTCCGTGCCGGTGCCGGTGCCGGTGCCGGACTCGACCGCGGTGTCGGCCGTGCCACGCGGGACGTGCAGCAGCCGGGCGGCGAGCCGGGTGATCCGGTGGCCGCTGGTGAACTCCACCAGGTCGCACCAGTGCACTCCGATGTCGCCGAAGGCGCGGGACCGGCCGCCGAGCGCCGGGTCGGTGCGCCAGTTGTCGTCCTCCGGCCGGGACAGCCAGTCCTGCAGGTAGGTGCCGTGCAGCAGCCGGAGCGGTCCGGTGTCGCCGCGCGCGATCCGGCCGCGGGCGTCGCGCACGGTGGAGTAGAAGCGGTAGACGAACGGCACCGCCGTGACCGTCCCGACTGTCGCGGCCAGCTCCGCCAGCAGGCGGGCGTCGGCCGTGCTGGTCGCGAGCGGCTTCTCGCAGACGACGTGCTTGCCCGCGGCCAGTGCGCGTTCGACGAGGGGGGCGTGCAGGTGGTTCGGCGTGCAGATGTGCACGAGGTCCACGTCGTCGGCGGTCACGATGTCCTCGGCGGTGCCGCTGCGGTCCGCACGCAGCCGCAGGGCGGCCTCCGCGCCGCGTTCGGGCGTGGTCGCGGCGACCGCGGTGACCACACCCCCGGCGGCGTGTACGGCACGGGCGTGGACGGCGCCGATGAATCCGGTGCCCACGATGGCTGAGCGAATGCGATCTGACACGGGTGGGTCTCCGTAGCCTCTTACGCCTACATGAGGTTCGCCCTTGAGCAGTTTGTCCGTCGAAGGGCGAAAGAGTTATGACCTGAGGCACACTGTTTGGTGCGACAGGGAGCAAGTTATGTTCCTATGGAGCAGAAGTCAACGCCTCAGGCGTCATATAAATGCTCCGCTGCACGGATAGGCTGAGGGTCGCCCAGGCACAGGCATGACACAGCGCAACGACGGAGGAGATCGACCATTGAGCGTCGACCAGGACGGCAGGACGGAACTTCCCACTGGGGAACGGACGGACGACGCGGCCGCACTGCTCGCTCTCGTCCGCACCCGGCAGGCCATCACCCGGAGGGAGTTGGGGCTGCGCCTGCGGCTCGGCCGCAAGGCACTCACCCCGCTGGTGACGGCGCTGCTCGACCGGGGACTGCTCACCGAGCACGGCCCGGGAACACCGGACGGGAGCCGGTCAGGCACCTTGAACGGGGCCCGGGCAGGCGCCTCCGCTGGTGGCCGGTTGCCTCGCACGCTGGGATTCGGGGCCGACGCCGGCACCCTGTTGGTCACCCAGTTCGGTGCCACCGGCCTCAGCGCCGCCGTCGCCGACCTCGACGGTCGACTGCTGCGCCGCCATCACGAACCGCACGACATCGCCGCCGGCCCCGAACCGGCGCTGACCCGCGCCGGTGAGCTGTTCGACCGGCTGCTGTCCGAACTGCCCGCCGGAGCGCCCCCGGTATGGGGGATCGGGGTCGGGCTGCCCGGCCCCGTGGAGTTCCGCTCGCGCCCGGTCGCGCCGCCGATCATGCCCGGCTGGGACGACTACCCCGTACGCGAGCACCTCACCGCCCGCTTCCAGGCCCCGGCCTGGGTCGACAACGATGCCAACGTCATGGCACTCGGGGAACTGCACGGTGGGGCCGCGACGGGCCAGGAGGACGTCGTCTACGTCAAGATCGGCACCGGTATCGGTGCCGGGCTGCTGACCGGAGGCCGGCTGCACCGCGGTGCCCAGGGGGCGGCGGGCGATGTCGGGCACGTCGCCGTGCGCAGCGAGTCGCCTGTGGTGTGCCGCTGCGGCAAGTACGACTGCCTGGAGGCGCTGGCCGGTGGTGCCGCGCTGGCCCGCGACGGAACGGCCGCCGCACGCGACGGGTCCAGCCCTTTCCTGGCGGAGCGGTTGAAGAGTCGCGGCACAGTGACCGCCCGGGACGTTGCCGACGCCGCCCACGATGGGGACACGGTGGCCGTCGAACTGCTCACGCGCAGTGGCCGGTTGGTGGGTGAGATGCTGGCGACCATCGTCAATTTCTACAATCCGACCATGATTGTCGTCGGGGGTGGGGTGGCGGCCGCGGGTGACCTGGTGCTGGCCGCCGTGCGACGCACGGTGTACGAGCGGTCGTTGCCGCTCGCCACCCGTGATCTGCGCATCGCGCGATCGGCGAACAGCGTCGACGTGGGGCTGACCGGCGCCGCCTGCATGGTGACCGACGAGTTGTTCGCCGCGCCCGCGCTGGCACACTGGCTTCCCGCCGGCTCACCCGCCGGACGCCCCGGACTCATCACGGCCGACTGACCCGATTCCATCCGGCCGCGCCCCGAGCGCGCCGACGTGCCGACGCCCCGCAGGAGGACCCCGCATGACCGTCCCGGCGCCCGACGCCGCACAGACCCTGTGCACCCTGCTCGACATGGTCCGTACAGGAACGGCGGTCACGCGGCCCGCACTGATCGCACGCTCCGGGCTCGGCCGCAAACTGGTCACCCAGCGGGTCGCCGACCTGCTGGAGCGCGGGCTCCTGGAGGAAGAGGGCCTGACGCCCTCTACGGGCGGCCGGGCGGCACGTCGGCTGCGATTCCGCCACGACGCGGGCTGCCTGCTCGTCGCCGAGCTGGGCGGCACCGGCCTCAGTGTGGGACTGGCCGACCTCGGGGGCGAGCTGCTGGCCCATCAGGAGGTGCCGTGCCGCATCCTCGACGGTCCCGAATCCGTACTGGCCCGCGTCGAGGAGCTGTTCGACGGTCTCCTGGCCAACCGTCCTTCACACGCGCCGGAGCTGTGGGGGGTGGGGATCGGCGTCCTCGGCCCGGTCGACGCCCGTACCGGCTCCCCCATCCTCATGAGCTCGATGAAGAGCTGGGGCGGCTACCCGGTCCGCGATCGGCTCGCCGCCCGGTTCCGTGTGCCGGCCTTGGTCGACAACGAGGTGAACCTCATGGCACTCGGGGAGTACCGAGGCGGCCTCGGACGGGGTGTCGACGACCTCGCCTACGTCAAACTCGGCTCCGGTATCGGCGCGGGCCTGATCTCCGGCGGCCGGCTCACCCACGGAGCGCGCGGCAGCGCCGGCGAGATCGGCCACATCAGCGTCGCTCCCGGAGCCGACGCCGGCTGCTGGTGCGGCGGCAACGGATGCCTGGTCCGCTTCGCCGGCGGTGACGCACTCGCCGCGACCGCCGAGCACGGGGCGACCACTGGTGAGAGCCCCGCCCTGGCGGACCGACTGGCGGCACACGGCAGCCTCGACGCCCGCGATCTCGCCGAAGCCGCGCGCGAGGGCGATCCGTTCTCCGTCGAGCAGCTCACGCGGGTCGGCAACCTCGTCGGCCGAGCGCTGGCCTCCCTGATCAACATCACCAACCCGTCGCTCGTCCTCATCGGGGGCGGGGTCGCGAACAGCGGCGATCTGCTGCTCGCCGCCATACGGAAAGAGGTCTACCGGCTGACCTACTCCACCGCCGCCGACAACCTGCGGATCGCCCTGTCGCCGCTCAGTGACCTCGCCGGCCTCGTCGGCGCGGCATTCATGGTCGTGGACGAACTGCTGTCCGCCGAGCGCCTTCCCCACTGGATCGACGCGGGCTCCCCGGCAGGCCTCATGGACATCGTGAACTGAGGAACGGGCGAAGGGCTGGAGCGGATGTCAGCGTTCTGACCCCGCCCGACCGATACCGGTCACCGTCAGTCGGACATGGCCTACACCGTCGACAGTTCGGTCAGCCGCACGGGCTCGGTGCCTGCGGAGCTGTGCCGCGCCGCCCAGTTCTCCAGCGCTGTTCGGCAGGCATGGTCCAGGTGGCGCAGGCCCGACAGGTTCAACTCGACGGGCCGGTCCTGGGGCAGCGCCTCCAGGCTGTCGAGAATCTTCGGCAGCCGCAGAAAGGTCGCGTAGCCGGACAGACACGCCTGGACAGGGCCTGTGCCCCTGTCGACAACCACCAGCTTGATGTGCGATGCCTGCCAGGCCGTCTTGACCACGGACAGGGCCAGACCGATCAGGACGCCCTCGAACATGTTCACCGCGACGATCGCCACGGCCGTGACCACCAGGATCAACGCCTCGCCCCGGTGCTGGCGCCACAGGGGTGCGATCGTGTGCAGCGGGATCAGCTTCCAGCCCGCATGGACGAGGATGCCGGCGAGGGCCGGCAGCGGGATGAGCGCCAGAACGAAGGGCACCAGCGCCGCGAACAGCAGCAGCCACACGCCGTGCAGGACCCGGGACGCCTTGGTCTTCGCGCCGGCCTGGACGTTGGCGGAGCTCCGCACGATCACGGCGGTCATCGGCAGTGCGCCCAGCAGCCCGCTCACGGTGTTGCCAGCGCCCTGGGCCATCAGTTCCCTGTCGTATTCAGTGCGTGGTCCGTCATGCAGCCGGTCCACGGCTGCCGCGCTGAACAGGCTCTCCGCGGAGGCGATCAGAGTGAAGGCCAGAACGGTGCCGAGCAGACTCACGTTCGCCAGTTCGGCGAATGTGTCGGGGTTCGGGGGCTGGACGGCACCGAGCAGACCCTGCACCTCGACCGTGGCGACGGGGGCGTCGTACGCCAGTGAGGCGAGCGTGGCCAGCGCTACCGCGGCGAGCGCGCCCGGAACGGCCTGCACCCGCTTGGGCATCCGCTTCCACAGCACCAGCACCACGATGGTTCCGGCACCGATCGCGAGCGAGGTGAGCGCCGCCGTGCTGGCAGCAGCCTCGGCCACAACCTCGGGCAGTCCCGCTATCTTGCCCAGACCGGAGGCCGGAGCCTCCATACCGGCTGCCGCGTACAGCTGGCCCGCGATGATGACGAGCCCGATGCCGGCGAGCATGCCCTCGACGACCGAGACCGAGATGGCCCGGAACCAGCGCCCCAGCTTCAGGGCACCCATGGCGAGCTGGAACAGCCCGGTGGCCAGCACGATCACTCCGAGCGCGGGGAGCCCGAAGGTCCGTACGGCTTCGAAGACCAGCACCGTCAGGCCGGCGGCCGGACCCGACACCTGGAGACTGCTGCCGCGCATCATGCCGGTGACGAGTCCGCCGACGATGCCGGTGATCAGGCCCAGTTCCGCCGGAACACCGGAGGCCACGGCGACGCCGACACACAGCGGCAGGGCGACGAGGAAAACGACGAGCGAGGCGGCGAAGTCCTGCCGCAGATGGGGAAACCTCGACTGACGGTCCATGCCGGGCCTCACAGCGCCCTGAAGGACTGCAAGTTATGGGCCAGCACGGATCCTGTGTGCACCTCGTAGAACCAGCCGTGCAGACGCACTTCCCGATCCACCAGTCGCTTCTCGACGCACGGGTACGAACGCAACCTCAGCAACTGTGTCAGTACATGGCCCTGCACGGCCTCGGCGACGGCCGGGTCGCCGACCGCCCCTTTAGGGCGCGGAGTCGCATGGGCGAGCCAGTCGCGTACCGCGGGCACGGCGGTCAGGTCCTCGTCTCGCACCAGTGCTCCGACGGCGCCACAGTGCGAGTGGCCGCAGACGACGATGTCCGTCACCCCGAGCACCTCCACCGCGTATTCGATCGTGGCCGCCTCGCTCGTGGGCTGCTGGGAGGCGTACGGGGGGACGATGTTCCCGGCGGTCCGCAGTTCGAAGAGCTCACCGGGCCGGGCGCCGGTGATCAGGGCGGGCACGATGCGGGAGTCGGAGCAGGTGATGAACAGGACGTGCGGTGACTGGCCCTTGGCCAGCCGGGCGAACTCCTCGGGGCGCTCCACGGACTGCTCGCGGAAGGATCGGGCGTGGTCGATGAGGGGCTGCATATCAGTTGTCCTCCTGGCGCGCCGCAGACGGCGCGTCGGTCTGTCTGAGTACGGAGCGCAGGCGGGCGAGCGGCGACATGACTCCACGGAGGCGCACCAGAAGGCGCGAACATGGCAAGCATCGAATACGACATGTCGGCTCGGCCCGCAGGCCCTCTCAGCAGCGGAATGCCTGAAGTGCCACTAGTGCATGGGTACTTGAGGATCTCGACTCGGGGCGTGAGACGGTGATCACGGCCGGAGGCGGCGCGGTGCATGCGTGCGCCCGCGCGCCCCCGGCGGAAGGCTTCGCGGCGGGACGGTGGCGGTCACGGCCTCCCGCCCGGATGGTCGGAGCAACGGTAAGCCCCGGGTCACCGCAGGTGGCGAACTCGCCCGCACCCTCTACGACGAGCACGTCGGCAAACCCCTCCGCGGACTCCACGGCCGAGCTGTACGGGACGTTCCCGGACGCGGCGGGCACCATCACGCCGACGAACTGCAACGCCACAAGGAGAGCAGCCAGAGCGACCACGAACCGGGGTGTCCAGTCTCGCAGCATATTTAAGCGAGGCTGTCGAGCCACTCCCCCACCTCGCCCTCGGCACTGTCCATGTCATCACGCAGGATCGAGAACGCGTTGCTCACCACAGTGGAGTCAGGGAGTTTCTCGGTGACCTTTTCAACGGTTCCGGACAGCCCGTTTCCACCGTGAGTACTGAACAGAACGATGTTTTTCCCGCTGAAGTCATGCTCCTCGAGGAATGTGTACACCGGCATCGGCAGGTCGTACCACCAGATCGGGTATCCAATGAACACGGTGTCATAGTCTTCGAGGTTCGGAATCAGGGCTTTGAGCTTCGGCCTTTCGTCTCCCTCCTGCATTTCGAGCGCGAGGTCTTCGAGCCTTCCGTGCTCAAGGGGCAGCTCTTCCGCCGTCTCGATGCGGAACATTTCGGCTCCGATGCGCGCCTCAATGAGTTGCGCGACGTACTGGGTGTTTCCGAGGACCTTGCCGTCGACGACATGCGTACTGCCCGCCTCTTCTTCGCTCATGTTGTTCGGGTCATCGGTCTCGGGCACCGAAAAGTAGGCGACCAAAGTACGTGACTCGTCAATCGGAGCGGAAACTCTCGAGGGACCCGAAGCCTTGGAGTCGTCATCTCCCCCGATCATGGAACAACCCGCGACGCCGGCCCCTGCGACTGCGGCGGCCAGTGCGAGAAAACCGCGGCGTGTCGTGCTTGTCATCTCAGTGACTCCGTATCTTCAAATGTCGATGATGGCGGTGCACCGTTTACATGGTGAGCCGTTCCTGGTGTATTCGCCGTGCCGAGACTCCGATTCGCCGCAGCAGACGCTGGTTTGCCAGCACGGCCGGATTGGGACCCACTATGAAGAAGGCGCCCTTGGAAATCGCCTCGGTTGACAAAATTCCGGCCAGATCCTCGCGTCGGAACCGGCCGACGCTGGTGGTGACCTGCAAACGGCCACCGGACGCTTCCTGGTACTCCTCCAGCACATCGCGGTAATAGGCGTCTTCCGGACTTCGCACGGCCCACAGCAGGTGAATGTTTCGCGTAGCGTGATGGGCCGCTGTCAGGCTGAGCAGGGGTGCCACGCCCGCGCCCATTCCGAGGAAGACGAGCGGAGCATCCCGGTATCGATTCCGGATGATCGATTCGAAGCGGCCGAACGGCCCCTCCAGGCGCACGCGAGTTCCCTTCTCGACCTTGCTGATACGCCGAGTGAAGTCTCCGTGCTGACGAATTGTGAAGGTCAGGGTTTCCTGGTTGTCATCCGTCACTGAGAAGGGATGCCACTCTCTGCTCACGGAAGAGGATCCCTCAAAGCGGAGGAAGAAGAAGTCGCCCGGCTGCAAGGCCGCTGCTCTGCGGTCGAGATCCACCGACACCCTGCGAGTCGAACCACCGCGCGCGTCATTGCCCGTGACGGTGCCCGTCAGATAGGTGTCGGGCTCAATCCATTTCCTCCATACATAGATGCCCAGCACGATCACCGTGTACAAATCCAGGAGCACCATGAACTCAAAGTGCCGGTTCACTCGCACGAGGAGGTGAGCGTGCAGCCAGATCATCGCGACGATCACCAGGTTCAGTCGATGAATCCATACGGAGAGCTGGCGTCGGAAGACCACCTCCAGAAGTCCCTTGGCCTTCAGCAGCAGTCTCGACCTATCGACCAGCCACCCGCTCATGAAAAACACCGAGAAGCAGAGCACACCGAGAGACCCGTAGAACGCCCAATCCCCCAGGTCCCGAGCCAGCGGGCTCGGCGAGTAGGAGGAGTCACGATGCAAATAGGCCGCGACGACAGCCAGCACGCCGAGCATCCCATGCAAGCCGTAAACAGACGGCAGCCCCACGAAACGGTCCAGCCAGTACGGCCTCACGCTGAGCAGGATGGACAGCAGCCACCATGCATAAGCGATCAGACCGAGCAAGATGTAGAGTTTAAGGGGCCCAGGCTCAGTGGCGAGGTAGTCGTAAGTGAGCACCAGCGGGAGCGGAAAAACGACTGTGAAGCTCCAGAACAGCAGCTTACGCAGCATCGCTGAGACTCCCGAGTGTGCCGCCTTCGCTCACCGAGGAGGGTCCTCGCCGCCCCGTGTCCCGCACGTTTTGCAGGTTGACATAGATCAGTGCCGCCGTAGCCACGACCACAACAGAAATCAGAACGGCAACCTTGAATTTCCGCTTCACCCGCAAGCCCTTTTCGGCGGGCTTCGAGGTCTGACTCATCGAGAGTTCTTCCTGTTTGCGTTGCGTTGATTACCGCAGGACGGAGAGGGGAGTCGGCGGGCGGCGTACGCAGCCCCACCAGCTGCGTCAGCGCGTGCCTCTGTAATGCCCCGGCGATGGGGAAACGGAGCCAACAGGCACGGCCGCACAACCCGCAACGACGCACCTGAGGGTGCGCGTGGGGGCATCAGCTCAGCAGGTGCCGATGGAACTCAGCGGCGAGATCCCTGAAGTGGCCCGTCGAGGACGGGGCATGACGTCCTTCGGGCACTCATCCAGGTACACGTTCCGTCGCGTGTGCTCGGCGTTGCTTCAATCGGACGCTTTGTCAGCCGGACGAGTTCGCCTGGCTGGTCATCGCGGTCTGGGCGCGCCGACCGGTGAGGCTGTGATCGCCGTGGCTGACTTTCTCGCCACTGGCCATCTCAGCGCAACCGGGCGCGGATTCGGCGCCCCAGCCGCGGTGTGACACACCGGGCGGGAGTGGGGTCCGCCTGGTGTGTGGGGTGGTTCAGGCGTTGGTGTCGTCGTGGCCGAGGTTGCCGCCCAGTGCGCGGGAGGCTTCGACCTGGGCGAGGAGTTCGCGGGCCTTGGCCGTGACGCCCTCGATGGCGTCGGCGCCGGCGACGAAGCGCACCGGCGGCTGCTCCTGCCCGACAACGGTCAGCAGGGCGCGGGCGAGCTTGACGGGATCACCCGGCTGCTGCCCGTTGATGCTCTTCCACGCCGCGACCGTGGCAGTGGTGCGCTCGGCGTAGTCGGCGATGGTCGGCTCGGGCCAAGTGGTGGAGGCATCCACCAGCAGCTCGGTACGGAAGTAACCGGGCTCCACGATCGTGGTGCGGATGTTGTACGGCGCGATGTCCTGGTGCAGGGCCTCCATCCAGCCCTCCACGGCGAACTTGGAAGCCGCGTAGGCGGCGGTGAACTCCGTGCCCACCTGACCGGCCAGCGAGGAGATCGACACGACGTGACCGTCGCGCTGAGCACGCATCACGGGCAGGACCGCACGGGTGACGTTCATCGGGCCGAACAGGTTGGTCTCGATCTGCTGGCGCATGTGCTCCGGGGAGACCTCCTCGAAGTAGCCGGCGAAGAAGTTCCCCGCATTGTTGATCAGCACGTCGATACGGCCGAACCGCTCGACCGCCGCCTGCGCGGCCGCCTGCGCCTCCTCCAGACTGGTCACATCCAGCCTCACGGTCAGCAGGTTGTCCTGCGGCCCGCCCAGCGTCTTCTCAACCTCCTCGGGGCGCCGCCCGGTGGCCACGACCTGGTGACCGGCCGCCAGAGCCTCACGGACGATGTCCGTGCCCAGACCGCGCCCGGCACCAGTGACAAAAATGACCTTGCTCATGAGGACTCCTTTCCGGGGCCGATGCGGCCCGGGTGATGGGGTGTTGATGCGTTGCCCTGGCCGGGGAGGCCGCGCGATGGAGGTGCTCAGGCTTGCTCGGTGGGCATGATCCACAGCTCGCCGACGGCGGCGTGCCGGGGACGGGTGACCATGTAGGTGACACCGTCCGCGATGTCCTCGGGCGCGAGGACCTCGGTTCCATCGAAGAAGGGGTTGATCACCTCGTCGCGGATCTCGGGCTTGTTGTGCGTGCCCAGTTCGCTCTCCACGGCACCCGGCTCGACGACACCGACGCGTACGTGGCGCTGGGTGACTTCCTGGCGCAGGGACTCGGTGAAGGCGTGCACGCCGAACTTGGTGGCGTTGTAGACACCGAACCCGCTGCTCGCCACGCGACCGGCGTAGGAGCCGATGTTGACGATGTCGGCGACCTGGCGCGGCGCCTGTTCGGCAGCCTTCAGCAGATGCGGCAGGGCGGCGCGGGTGGTGTAGAGCAGACCCTGGACGTTGACCGCGATCATGCGGTCCCACTCCTCGGCGTCCGCCCCGACGACAGGCCCGACGAGCATCAGACCGGCATTGTTGACCAGGGTGTCCAGCCGCCCGAACCGCTCGACGACCTGCCCCACGGCCACTTCTGCCTGGTGACGGTCGGTGATGTCCGCTTCCACCGCCAGCGCGGTGCCACCGGCTTTCTCGATCTCGGCAGCAAGAGCTTCCAGGCGGTCCTTGCGGCGAGCCACGAGCGCCACCGAGGCGCCCTGCCCGGCGAGCTCGCGGGCGGTGGCGGCGCCGATCCCGCTGCTCGCGCCGGTGACGAGAGCGACGGTTCCGGTCAGTTTCATAGCCATGGGGGGGTGTCCTCATCTCCAAACGTGGGGTGAAAGGGCAGACGGCGGGGCTGCGGCGGCGACAATCTCCTGCGTGCCGTTACGGCGCGTACTACTCGAATGATCGATGCCGTGCAGTAGGCCCGCTATCCAGGCAACCACCCGCCTGCCCTGCCCGGGCCCCTGTACGGGGCACGCCTCTTCCTGGGGTCTGCCAGTACCTCCCTCGCCGGTTCCGGCGAGGGGGGCGCCGTACGGACCCCATCGACCGCCGTGGCCAGGCGCCGTCGCCGCCGGCGACCAGGTCCAAGCGGCCACGGCCTGAGGGTCGGCTCAAGCGAGCGTGGCGGTGTCGATCACGAAGCGGTAGCGCACGTCCGAGGCGAGGACGCGCTCGTAGGCGTCGTTGATCTTCGAGGCGGGGATGACCTCGATTTCGGCACCGAGGCCGTGCTCGCCACAGAAGTCGAGCATCTCCTGGGTTTCGCGGATGCCTCCGATCGCCGAGCCGGCGTAGGAGCGTCGGCCGAGGATCAACGAGAAGGCGTTGACCGACAGCGGCTCCGCCGGGGCGCCGACGTTGACCATCGTGCCGTCGATGGCCAGCAGCGAGAGATAAGCGCTGACGTCGAGCGGCGCGCTGACGGTATTGACGATCAGGTCGAAGGTGCCGGCCAGCTTCTCGAAGGTGTCCGGGTCGCTGGTGGCGTGGTAGGCGTCCGCGCCGAGGCGCAGTCCGTCGTCGATCTTCTTCAGTGACTGGGACAGGACGGTGACCTCCGCACCCATGGCGTGGGCGAGCTTGACGGCCATGTGGCCGAGTCCGCCCAGGCCGACGACGGCGACCTTCCGGCCCGGCCCGGCACCCCAGTGACGCAGCGGGGAGTAGGTGGTGATGCCTGCGCACAGCAGTGGCGCGGCCTCGTCCAGGCCCAGGGTCTGGGGAATCTTGACCACGAAGTCCTCGGTGACCACGACGTGGGTCGAGTAGCCGCCCTGGGTGATCGTGCCGTCCCGGTCGACGGAGCCGTAGGTGAGGATGTTGCCGCGCAGGCAGTACTGCTCTTCGCCCTTGAGGCAGCTCGTGCACTCACCGCAGGAGCCGACCATGCAGCCGACGCCCACCCGGTCGCCGACGGCGTGACGGGTGACCGCGGGGCCGATCTCGGTGACGATACCGGCGATCTCGTGACCGGGGACCAGCGGATACGGGACCTCGCCCCACTCGCTGCGGACGTGGTGGATGTCGGAGTGGCAGATCCCGGCGTACTTGACCTCGATCAGGACATCGTGCGGACCCAGGTCGCGGCGCTGGATCGTGGTGGGGACGAGCGGCGCGGTCGCGGAGACCGCGGCATAGGCGTTGACGGTGAGCACAGGTTCTCCTGGTCTGGCGTGTGCGGTTCCCACGGCGGTCACACCGCGGGGGCCTGACGGACGGCCGGTGGAGGTTCCCCGCCGACGGGGCGTCACATCAGGTCTTGCGGGCCGGCGTAGCGGGCCCGATATCCACGCAACCACGCGGCGGCCCCCGCCCGAGCCCCCGTAGGGGGCACTGCTCACAGGGGGGTCCGGCAGTGCCCCTTTCCAGCACCTGACGCGTCCGGGATCGCCGTACGGTAGTTCTATGGACCGCAGCAGCGAGATCCGTGAGTTCCTGCGCACCCGCCGGGCTCGGATCACCCCCGAACAGGCCGGTCTCGCCCCGCACGGCGGCGCCCGCCGCGTGCAGGGCCTGCGCCGCGAAGAAGTCGCCCAGCTCGCCGGGGTCAGCGTCGACTACTACGTCCGCCTGGAGCGCGGCCGCACCCAGGGCGTCTCCGAGGCCGTCCTGGACTCCGTCGCCCGCGCCCTGCACCTCGACGACACCGAACGCGCCCATCTCTTCGACCTCACCCAGCCCAAGGCCACCACCCGGACCCGCCGCAAGCGGCCGCTCGCCCCCCAGCGAGTCCACCCGGTCCTGTACCGGACCCTGGACTCCCTCAGCGTCCCCGCGATGGTCATGGGCAGACGCATGGACGTCCTGGCCGCCAACAAGCTCGCCCACGCCCTCTACACCGACTTCGAAGCCCGGCCCCGCCGCGAACGCAACTTCGCCCGCTTCGTCTTCCTCGACGAGGCCGCCCGCACGCTGTACGCCGACTGGGACCAGGTCGCCGGCGACTGCTTGGCCTTGCTGCGCATGTACGCCGGCCGCCACCCCGACGACCCGCAGCTCACGGAGCTGATCGGCGAGCTGTCCCTGCACAGCGACACCTTCCGCCGCCTGTGGGCCGACCACGACGTCATCGCCCACACCAGCGGCACCAAACGCCTGCACCACCCGCTCGTCGGCGACCTCACCCTCGACTACGTGGTTCTGGCAGTAGAAGGCGACCCCGAGCAGACCCTGGTCATCTACACCCCGGAGCCGGCGTCCCGCTCTGCCGAAGCCCTGGGCATCCTCGCCAGCTGGACCAGCACGTCCACCACCCGCCCCCAGACCTCCGGACAGACACACAACCCAGCCGGCTGACACCCGCGGACATTCGCAGCACGAGCGCCCGAAGCGGCCCAGCGCCGCATCACGGCCGCATCCCAGCGCCTTCGCCAGGAGAAACAGCATGGAATTCGCCAAGCAGCAGCCAACCGTCAAGGCACCGGCAGACTGGTTCACGGGTGACGTGTGGTTCGACGTGATCCACGCCGGCCAGGAGCCGTCCCGGATGCGCGCCAACCTGGTGCGTTTCTCGCCCGGCGCGCGCACGCACTGGCACTCTCACGCCATGGGTCAGGCCCTGTACGTCGTCTCCGGCACAGCCCTGATCGGTACCCGCGACGGCACGGTCTTCGAGGCTCACCCGGGCGAGACCGTCACCTGTCCGCCCGGCGAGGAGCACTGGCACGGCGCCGTGTCCGACCGTTTCATGGAGCACATCGCCATGTGGGAGGGCCTCGGCGACGGCACCCCGGAGACCGAGTGGCGGGAGCCGGTCACCGAGGAGCAGTACAACGGGCCGCGCACCACCAGCCGGGCCTGAACCGGCAACCGCCCTGTGAGGGGGCGGGTTCATGCCGGCCGGACCAGTCCCACGTCGTAGGCGAAGACCACGGCCTGGACGCGGTCGCGGGCACCGGTCTTGGCGAGGATGCGGCCGACGTGGGACTTGACGGTGGTTTCGGCGACATGGAGGTGCGCGGCGATCTCGGCGTTGCTGTAGCCGCAGGCGATGGCGTTGAGGACCTCGCGTTCGCGGTCGGTGAGGGAGGCGAGCCGGCGTTCCTGATCACGACTGCGGTGGCTCATCTTCTGGCTGAAGACGTCGATGAGTTTCCGCGTGAGGCCGGGCGCGATGACGGCGTCTCCGGCAGCCACCGCGCGGATGGCGGCGACGAGTTCACCGGGCTCGGCATCCTTCAGGAGGAACCCGCTGGCGCCCGCACGCAGGGCCGCGTAGGCGTCTTCGTCGAGGTCGAAGGTGGTCAGGACCAGAACGTGGGAGCGGCTGCCGGAGGTGACGATGCGTCGGGTGGCCTCGATGCCGTCCATGCCGGGCATGCGGATGTCCATGATGACGACGTCGGGGCGGAGTTCAGCGGCCAGCTTGACCGCTTCGGCTCCGTTGGCGGCCTCGCCGACCACGGTCAGGTCGGGGTGTTGTTCGAGGAGCAAGGCGAAGCCGAATCGGTGCAGGGCCTGGTCGTCGACGACGAGGACGGTGGTCATGACGGGCAGCTTCTCGTGAACGGTGCTGGGGCGGTGAGGACGGCTCCATGCTCGTGGGCGTCCTTTCGCTGCGGGCGAGTCCGGCGGCTTGGCGGAGGTTTCGGGGGCGTGAAGGGTGCCGCGGTGGGGATGAGGAGGGCGCGGACGGTCCAGCCGCCGCGGGTGTTGGGGCCGGCGGTGATGCTGCCCTGGTAGAGGGCGGCACGCTGGCGCATGCCGACCAGACCCTGGCCTCCGCCATCGCTCCGGTCGGCCCGATGTCGGAGGCGATGGGGGCCGGTGTCCTCGATGGTGACGTGGACCAGGTCGTGGTCCACGCAGACGGCGACCTGGATGGTCGGGTCGGGTGCGGCGTGTTTGAGGGTGTTGGTGAGGGCCTCTTGCACGATGCGGTAGACGACCAGTTGGAGTCCCGTGGCGAGTCCTTCCAGGTCGCCCTCGGTGTGCAGGGTGACGCTGGGGCCCGCTGCCCTCACCCGTTCCAGCAGGGCGTCGAGGTCGGCCAGACCCGGCTGGGGGGCGAGCGGCGGGGCGGTGCCGGGTTCGCCGGGCTCGTGGTGGATGACGGTGAGGAGGCGGCGCAGGTCGCCCAGGGCGCCGCGCCCGCTGTCGGCGATGAGCCGCAGGGTGTCGGCGCCGCGCCTGGGTTCGTTCTCGGTGAGTCCGGCGGCACCGTTGGCCAGGCCCACGACGACGGACAGGGTGTGGCCGAGGATGTCGTGCATCTCGCGGGCGATGCGGGCGCGTTCGGCGGCTGCGGCAAGGCGGGCACGCTGGTCGCGTTCCACTTCCAGGCGCACGGCACGGTCCTGCAGGGCCGTGATGTAGGAGTTCACGAGTCGGCTGATAACACCCAGTCCGGCGATCGCCACGACGTCGAGCAGCATGATCAGGATCAGCGCGGGAGCCTGCAGGAAGTGGTCGAGCTGCCCGTCGGACGAATAGACCACGTACGCCGCGATCCCTTGCGCGAGGCCGACGGCCAGGGCAACGACCAGTTGGCGGGCGGTTCCACGGCGGCCCACGTTGAGCAGGGCCACCAGGCGCCCGGCGTCCGCGGCCGTCAGGATTCCCAGGGGGAGTGCCGCCACGGCGGTGGCGGTGGTGATGGCGTAGACCGTCATGGGGTGCTGCTTGCGCCAGAGCAGCGGGACGGTGAGCCCGGCGATCAGCGCCAGGACCGCCGGGACGCCGGGTCCGTCGGCCGCGTCCAGGAGGGAGGGCAGGCCGAACGCGGTGCACAGGGCCGGCACGCCCCAGCGTGTGACCTGCGGATGGGCCTTTTCCGCACGATTCATCGACGCCAGCCAGCACAGCAGAGGGCGGAACGTGCGGTGTTCCGGACCACTCAGCAGGGTCCGTGGATCTACGGGATGAGCCGTCGGTGCTGGTGCGGTCACTGTCGTACATCCTTCATGGTGTGAGCGGGCCTTCCAGCGGTCCTGGCGGTGACGGCCGAGGGCAGGATTTGGAGACCGGCCGGGGCGGTTTCCCGCCCGTGCGGCCAGCGGCCCGAACCCGCGCCCGGGGTGTCGGCCGGAGCGCGGGGCGGCTCGTCAGACGGCGGACCAGCCGTCGTCGACGGGCAGGACAGCGCCGTTGATCATCTCGGCGGCATCGGAGGCGAGGAAGACGATGGCGGCGGCCTGCTCCTCGGGGGTGGACCGTCGGCCGGAGTTGGTGCGGAGGAAGTCGCGCATGACGGTCGGCCCGTGCGGGGCCGGCCCGCCGTCGGGTTGGGCCTCGCCCAGCATGGTGTTCACGAGGGCCGTGATCTTGGCGGGTTCCAGGGAGTTGGTGAGGTTGTTGGTCTGTGTCCCGCCAGGGGCGATGGCGTTGGTGCGGATGCCCTGCCCCCGGTACATCACGGCGAGGCTCTTGACCAGGCCCACGACGCCGTGCTTGGAGGCGGTGTAGGCGGTACCGGACGCGCTGCCGCGGAACCCGGCCTCGGACGCGGTGAAGACGATCGTGCCGTGGCCCGCTTCAAGCATGTGCGGCAACGCGGCCCGGGTCAGCAGGAAGGGCGCCGTCAGGTTGATCCGTATGACGCGTTCCCACTCGGCGTCCTCGACGTCGGCCAGAGCCGACATGCTGTCTGTGATGCCGGCGTTGTTCACCAGGACGTCCAGGCTGCCGAAGGTCCGGATGGCGGTGGCCACGACCTCGTCGACCACCTGCGGGTCACTGAGGTCGCCGGCGACTGCGACGGCGGTGCTACCCGCCGCCTCGATCGCCTTGGCGGTCTCCTCGGCGCCGTCCTTGTTCAGGTCCGCGACCAGGACCTTGGCTCCCTCCTTGGCGAACATCAGGGCCGCGGCCCTGCCGATGCCCGAGGCCGCCCCGGTGACGATGACGCTGCGTCCTTCAAATCCCGTGCCACTCATGGGTATTCCTCTTCTCTATGTGCGTTTCACGCCTCTGTGCGTGCGGTCTCATCCCGCCTGATGGTCGGCGGTGGTCCTTGCGTTGCGGACCGGTGTCCGCGGGCCCGGCGGCGGTGGGACATGTGATCCGCCGCCAGGCCCGGGATGCGCGCCGTACCCCCTGTCCCCACGGAGCACGGCGCGGTGGGGCCGCCGCCGCTCAGGACGGCCCCGTTCGGTGTGCCCCGGGCTCAGTGAGCCGGGGCCTGCGGTCGCTGACCGCGCAGGGCGCTGTCCGCCTCGCCGGTCACCATGTGACCGGCAGTTCGCGGACGCCGTAGACGGCCATGTCGTGCCGGAGCCGCAGCTCCTCCAGCGGCACCGCCAGCCGCAGCTCGGGCAGCCTGCGCAGCAGGGTGGGCAGCGCCACCTGCAGCTCCATCCGCGCCAGGGACTGGCCCAGGCACTGGTGGGTGCCGTAGCCGAAGGCGACGTGGCCGCGGGAGTTGCGGTCGACGTCCAGGGTGTCGGGCCGGTCGAGGAAGGCCGTGTCGCGGTTGCCGGCGGGCAGGTTGATGGACACGCCCTCACCGGCCCGGATGAGCTGTCCGCCGAGGGTGAGGTCCTCGGTGGCGACGCGCCAGACGTGGTCCTGGGGGACCGTCAGGTAGCGCAGCAGTTCCTCGACCGCGTTCGCGACCACGGCCGGGTCGTCGGTGTCGCGGATGCGGGCTGCCTGATCGGGGTGGACCAGCAGGGCCAGGGTGCTCAGGGCGGTCATGTTGGCCGTGGTCTCGTGGCCGGCGATCAGCAGCATGAGGCCGTCCATCGCCACGTCTTCACGGGTGAGTTCGCCGGTGGCGACCCGCTCACCGATCAGACGGCTGATGAGGTCGTCGCCCGGCTCGCGCTCCTTGCGCCCCACCAGCTCCAGCAGGTAGCCGAAGAGGGCGCCGCTGGCCACCCGCTTGCCCTGCTCCGTGGTGTTCGCGTCGGTCAGGGTGTTGCTGTGATGCTGGAAGAACTCGTGGTCGGAGTAGGGCACTCCGAGCAACAGGGAGATCACCAGGGACGGGATGGGCAGCGCGTAGTCCCGGACCAGGTCCGCCGGCTGTCCCTTGGCGATCATCTGGTCGAGGAAGTCGTCCGCCATCTTCTGAACGTCCGGGCGCATCCGCTCCACCCGTTTGATCGTCAATTCCCCGGTGAGCATCATCCGCAGCCGGGCGTGCTCGGGGTCGTCCATCCGCTGGAAACTCTGGGGCAGGTCACCGGCCTTCCCGGAAGAATCCGGGTAGCCGGGACGCCGGTCGTCCGAGCTGAGGCGCGGGTCGCTCAGAGCCGCGCGGATGTCCGCATACCGGCTCACCACCCACAGCGGCTCGCCATGTGACACCGCCCGCTGGAGCCCTTCGGCCGCACGCCAGTCGGTGTACTCCTGGGGCGGGTCGAAGGGGCAGCGCGCGTCACGCTTGCCGGGGAAGGCGGGTAGGCCGGTCGGGTCGTTCGTGGGGGTTGATGTACTCATGGATGCTCCTGTGGGGGGGGGGGATTGCTGTGGGGGTGTCGGCACCGCACACGGTTGGCGGTGCCTGGTGAGGTGTCGGCGGCGACGGTCGGCAGGCGTCACTCCGCCAGGTGGATGGCGGCGGCCGGGCAGACCATGGCCGACTCGCGGACCGCCTCGTGCACCTCCGGCGCGGGCGTCTCGTCCAGCAGTACGACCATGCCGTCCTCGTCGCGCTGGTCGAACACCTCGGGCGCGATCATCACGCACTGCCCGGAGGCGACACATTTGGGAACGTCTACTTCAACCTTCATGGCATCTCCATTCGTTGGACTGCCTCCCCGCCCCGGCCGGGTGGGGGGGCTCTGGTCAGAAAGCGGTCAGGGCCTGCGGTCGGCCCGGTTCGTGTCATCAGGCGGCCGGCAGTTCGTGCAGGCCGTAGGTGACCAAGTCGTGCCGGAACCGCAGCTCCGCCGGCGGCGCCGCGAGCCGCAGCCCGGGCAGCCTGCTCAGCAGGGTGGAAAGGGCCACCTGGAGTTCGACGCGGGCCAGGGGCCGGCCCAGGCACTGGTGGATGCCGTAGCCGAAGGCGACGTCGCTGAGTCGTTGAGCTCGCGGTCAGGCGGCGGCTGCGTCACTGGCGGCCGACTCCCATGCGGTGCCGGCCGCGACGAGGGCCCGCAGGGCTCGGACGGTCTTCGGCGGCAGGCCCACGGCGAGTGCGCCGGCCAGCCGGTCCCCTGTCCGGTAGGCGACGAGGAGCCGCCGCTGCGCCGGGTCGTGTTCCATGACCATCGCCTCGTCGTGGCCACGGAGGTATCCGTACGCCTGGATCCTCATCGTGTACTGGTCGGACCAGAAGTACGGCACCGGCGCGAACGGCCGCCGCGCGTCCGGGTTCAGCAGGTTGCGGGCGACGGCCATGCCCTGCTCGGCGGCGTTGGTGCGGTGCTCGATGCGCATCGCCGTACCGAAGAGCGGGTTGTGCCAGCGCGCCACGTCCCCGACCCCGTACACGCCGGGTGCGGCCGCGCTGAACTCGTCGCAGACCAGTCCGTTGTCCACGGTGAGCCCGCTGCCGGCCAACCACTCGGTGTTGGGCAGGGAGCCGATGGCGACCAGCACGTCGTCCGCCGGGAGGACGGTTCCGTCGGCCAGCCCGACGCCACGGACCTCGCCGTCGGCCCCGAGGATTCCGGCGACCTGGGCTCTGGTGTGCAGCAGGACCCCGTGGTCACGGTGGATCTGGGCCAGGAACTGACCGGCCTGTTCACCGACGGCCTGCGCCAGAGGGAGGGGAGCCGCCTCCAGGAGCGTGACCTCTACCCCGAGCCTTCGGGCCACGGCGGCCGCCTCGGCACCGATGAACCCGGCGCCGACGATCACCATTCTCCGCCCGGGCCGCAGCCGCGCCTTGAACGCCAGAGCGTCCTCCAGGGTGCGCAGCGTGTGCACTCCGGCCAGCCCTTCGGTTCCGGGCAGGCCGCGGGGACGGACTCCGGTCGCGATGACCAGGGCGTCGTACGACACGCGGGTGCCGTCGGCCAGAGCCACGGTCCGCCTGGCCGTATCCAGCCCGGTCGCGGTCATGCCCAGGCGCAGGTCCAGGTCCAGCGCGTCGATGTCCTCCTCCGGGCGCAGCGGGAGCCGGTCCGGCTGCCACTCCCCCGTCAGGATCTGCTTCGACAACGGCGGGCGATCGTACGGCAGATGCTTCTCGCCGCCGACGAGTGTGAGCCCACCCTTGTACCCCAGCCTGCGCAGCGCCTCCGCAGTGGCCAGCCCGCCCGCCGACGCGCCGACGATGACGACCCGGTTCACGACTCCGCCAGGTCGACGGCGGCGGCCGGGCAGACCATCGCCGACTCTCGGACCGCGTCGTGCAGGTGGGGCGCGATCAGCAGGTACTGCCCGGAGGCAACAGACTTGGGAACATCGACCTTCTCTTTCATCTGAATCTCCTTCGTTGAATCGCCGGTTCGCGTCCGGATCGCCCAGGTGCGGTGGACACCGGTTCAGGAAGTCGCCGGCCGCGACCACTACTTACGGCTTCGTGACCTCGCACCGCTCCGGCCGAGATGGGCACGGCCCGCGCCGGGCCGACAGCGGCCCTGTGCGTTCCCGAAGAGCGCGCTGTGCCGCAGCGCGTCGCAGACCATGACCGCGCGTCGGAATACGGCACCGAGGGGCGCGCACGGTGAGCTGCCCCAAAGGGGGGCCGGCGACCGGCTTGCCATGGCGATGACCATCGGCGGCATGGGCGTTCGAACAGCCGTGACTGGCGTTTGGTGGAGTGCCAGGCTCATAACGAGCTGCCGCCGCGGCCCACACTAGGCACACTCACCAGATCTTGCCAAGAAGGAAAACTTGCCAAGCCGGAAAAAATCCTGGATGGTGGTCGGCATGACGAAAGAGCCGAGCCTGCGCGAACGGAAGAAGCTGGCGACCCGGGCGGCATTGAGCCGTGCGGCCTGGTCCCTGATGGTCGAGCGGGGACTCGACGCGGCGACCCCGGAGGCGATCGCTGCGGCAGTGGATGTGTCGCCGCGCACGTTTCGCAACTACTTCGCCAGTCGCGAGGCGGCGATCCTCGACGGCCTGGTACGGAGCGGCACTTCCCTGCTCGACGCCATGCGCGCCAGGCCCGTGGAGGAGCCGCCGTGGGACTCCCTGACACAGGTGCTGCCGTCCTTCGCCGCGCAATACGTCGGTCAACGGGACAACATCGCGGTGCTGATGCGCGTGGTCGGCGAGCAACCGTCGATGCGGGCGCAGCACCTGGTCACGTACGAGCAGACCGATCAGCAGCTCGCGGAACTCTTCGCCGAACGCACCGGCACCGACGCCGAGCGGGACTTGACTCCCCGCCTGCTGGCCGCCGCAGCAGCTGCCGTGCTGCGGACGTCCATGGAGATGTGGGCACAAGGCCACACCGACGTCGCGTTGCCCGATCTTGTCCGAGAGGGCCTTCTGCACGTGCGCGCCGGCCTTCCCACCGGTGCCGCCGTGGCGGCTTCCTAGCCATCCCCACCTGTGTCGCTGTCCACGCGCCGGGGCGCGTGATCTCGCAAACCCTTGATGAGGAGGAGCGCTTCATGGTCTCGATTCCATGCACGCTGAACCGATCCGCATTCCGTCGGCAACGGCTTGCCACGGCACCAGCCGGGCGCCACCGCGCCAACGCATACCGGTCTGCCGGTGTGGCAGCAGAGAGCCCGAGAAACCGATGAGTGCCTTCCACTCCGATCTCCTGCTCGGACGCTTCATCCCCAAGATGTCGTACGGACCCTTGTCCTCGCGCGTCATGCGGAGCCTGAAGCCGCGCCCGACCGCCCCTGGGACCGACCTCACCGTTCAGGAAATAGTCGTACCCGGGCCGAAGGGCGCACCGTCCGTCTCGCTCCGCGTCTTCCAGCCGACCGGCTTGAAGGCTGCTGCTCCGGCCCTGCTGTGGATACACGGCGGCGGCCTCATCTTCGGAGCCCCGGAACAAGACGACCGGACGAGCATCGCCTTCGCCCGCGAACTCGGCATCACCGTCGCCGCGGTCCGTTATCGACGGGCGTCGGACAGTCCCGCGCCCGCGGCCGTCGAGGACGCCTACGCCGCACTGCGCGGCCTGATCGCGCGGGCGAGCGAACTCCACATCGACATCGACCGCATCGCGATCGGGGGTGCCAGCGCGGGTGGCGGAATCGCCGCGGCCCTCGCGCTGCTCGCCCATGACCGTGCCGAGATCCGGCCGGTGTTCCAACTGCTGGTCTACCCGATGCTCGACGACCGCACGACGACGAGAACGGACCTGGACGCGCGGAACATGCGTCTTTGGACTCCCAAGAGCAACCAGTACGGCTGGTCGTCCTACCTCGGCGACGCCGTAGCGGGCCCGGACGTCTCCCCGTACGCGGCCGCAGCCCGCCGCGAGGACCTCACCGGGCTCCCCCCGGCCTGGATCGGCGTCGGCACCCTCGATCTCTTCCATGACGAAGACGTGGAGTACGCGCGCCGCCTCAGCGACAGCAAGGTCCCCTGCGAACTCCACATTGTTCCGGGCGCGTTCCACGGGTTCGACGCGGTGTTCCCCAAGGCCGACGTTTCCCAGCAGTTCTGGCGCCTGCAGGCGCGGGCGCTGGATGCCGCGCTGTACGGCTGACACACACCGGCGCGCCACTCCGCGCCACGTACGGGACGGCCCCCTCGGCCAGCACCCGCATCGCCATCGAAGTCCTTCAGACCCCGACGACTGCACCTGCGCCAGAGCGCTGCCACTTTCGGGCTGAACACCACACCTTTGCACAGCGCGGAGAAGGCGCCTGCGCCTTGCGCCCAGCACATCCACCAGGAGCACATCATGGAAACACCGACCCCCGTCCGCGATGCCGGCGGACGCGAGCCGGGTTCGCCCGAGGCGGGTACATCCGACGCGGACAGGAAGATGAAGATCGTCAAGTACGTCTTCCTCTTCGTCATGCCCTTCCTCATGGTCACGATGATGTACGCGACGTACATGGGCACCATGCACTCGCCGCAGACCCGGGACATGCCGGTCGCCGTCGTCGGCTCGGGGGCCGTGGCCCAGTCCGTCGTCGACGAGCTGGAGACCGCCAAGGACGGCGCCGCCGAACCCCGGCTGGTCGCCGACCGCACGGAGGCACTCGGCCAGCTCAAGGACCGTGACGTCGCCGGCGTCCTGCAGCTCCCCGCGGACGGCGCCACCGAGGCGACTCTCTACACGGCCCAGGGAGCCGGCGCCTCACAGGCATCAACGGTCAAGCAGCTCCTCGCCCCGGTGGCAGCGGGTCACGACTGGACGACCAAGACCGAGGACATCGCGCCCCTGCCCGCCGGTGACAGCGCGGGCATCGCGGTGTTGTTCGCCGCGATCGGCATGATGATGGTCGGGTACTCCCCGCTGAGCGGCATGATCGCGGCGGTGCCCCATCTGCTCTCCGTGCGCAGGTTCCTGCCGATACTGGCCGGCTGGGCGGTGGCGACCAGCTCGCTGATCTGGCTGATCCTGGGGCCGATCGTGGGCGCCATCGACGGCCACTATCTGCAGTTCGTCGGAGTCGGCCTGCTCGCGACCGGCGCGGTGGCCCTCGGCCAGCTGCTGTTCGTGAAACTCATCGGCGGACTGGCGGTGCTGCCCGGCATGCTGCTGTGGATGGTCTTCGGGGTGCCCGCCTCCAACCTCGCCATGCCGATCCACTCGATGCCCGGCTTCTTCGGCTTCCTGCACAACGTGCTGCCGCTGCCGGCCGCGGGCGAGGCGCTGCGCTCCATCGTCTACTTCAACGGCCGCGGCGTCGGCACCCACCTGCTCACCCTCGCCGTCTGGGTCGTCGCCGCCCTCGCGCTCAACCTCCTGGTGGAGCGCCGCAAGGGGCTCACCATTCCGAACACCGAGGCGACCGACGACCCCCACTTCCCCCGGCCCGCGATGGCCGGTGGACCGGTGCGCTCCAAGCGGCTCCGGTACTTCGCGGTGGCCGCCTTCCCGCTGACCATCCTCACCGCCGTCGTCGGCCTGATGAGCGCCTCCCTGCACGAGCCGCAGGTCCGCGACATGCCCGTCGTGGTCGTCGGCGCCTCGCAGGAACAGGCCACGCAGGCGGCCCGCGGTCTTGAGGACGGCCTGGGCGACCTGCTCTCCCTGACCACCAGCACCTCCCTCGACGCGGCGACGGACCAGATCCGCGAGGGCAAGACCGTCGGCGTGTACGTCCTGCCCACCTCAAGGGGCGGCGAGGCCTCGCTGTACACCTCCTCGGCCGCGGGCGTGAGCCAGAACACCGCGCTGCAGGCGATGTTCCAACAGATCTCGGCGAGCCAGAAGGCCCCGCTGGAACTGACCGACGTCCAGCCGCTGAACGCTTCCGACTCCAACGGCAGCAACAGCATGTACGCGGCCATGTCCTGGATCATGGCCGGCTTCCTGATCATGGCGGTGCTGCGCGGCGGCGCGCCCGAGATCAACCGGCTGCGACAGCTGCTGCCGATGCTGGCCGGCTGGGCGGTCGGCATGGCCGTATGGCTGTGGTTCCTCTTCGACGTCCTGATCGGCGCGATCAACGGCCACGCCTGGGCGATGATCGGCTTCGGAGCACTGACGATCTTCTGCATCTCGATGTTCACCGGAGTCTTCACTCGCACCCTCGGCATCGCCGGCATCATCCCCGTGCTGGTGATCGCGATATTGGTCGGGGTCCCCGCCTCCGGCGGAGGTATCTCGCTCTACATGGTCCCCGAACCCTTCCGCGACCTGAACGACCTCCTGCCCCTGCCCGCCGCCGTCGACATCGTCCGCGCCACGGTCTACTTCGACCACTCCGGTGTCGCCGGCCACCTCGCGACCATCGCCGCCTGGGGCGCCGTGTGCCTGCTGCTGCATGTGCTGATCGACCGGGGCATCGCCCGCCGCAACCGCAAGGCCGGTGCGGACGGCGGCCCCGACACTCCCCGGGGCGGTCAGGAGGCCGAGAGGCCCGCCCCCGAGCCGCTCGACCGGACCGGCATCGCCTGAGGCACCCTGCGCGCTGTCGCCCCGGGTAGCAGGCGGACCACGCGCCGACGTTCCTGACCGGGGTCCCCGTCCGACGGGACGGGGATCCCACACGATGCACCGATGCAGCAGAAGCGGCTCCGGTGCAGGTGCACCGGGCCCGCCAGGAGGTCAACGCGGGAGCGGGCTGGTGGCCGAGGCGACGGCCCGTGCCGCCGCGACCTGTCGGACACGGAACAGCCCTGACCGCCGACCTCAAACTCCCGAGCGTAGGAAGCCTCCCGGCAGATGCCGGGAGGCTTCCTCTCGGGCCCGTCACTCTCGTTGTGCCTGAGGCTGTCGATCTGCTGTCCTCTACCGCTCAGAGCACGGTGCCCACCTCCTCGGTCAACGTCCGCAGGAGGTTGTCCTGGAACGCCTCGTCGTGCACTGCGCGGTGCGGCTGCTGCCGCCGGCGGTGATACCAGTAGCCGCCGGTCGTCAGGGCCTGCGGTTCGTCGCTCGACGCAAGCCACTCTTGCGTTTGACGACCGAGCTCCAGATCATCCGGTGCGTTCGGTCCGCCCATCTTCGTCGGCACCCAGCCCGGGTCCACGGCGTTGCTCAGCACTCCTGGGCGCAGACGGGCCACCGCGGCCGCAAGCGTCGTGACGAACAGCTTGCTGTCGGAGTACGAGCCCGCGCTCTCGCCCCGCCAGTCGAGCCGGCGAGCGCGGGGCGCCCACCGAAATGTGAGCCGCTGCTCAGGTACACCAGCCGACGCGGCCCGCGGAGCAGGGCCGTGAGCAGGTACGGCGCGATGATGTTGACCGGCATGACCGCCGGTCCGCTCCACACGCCGGCGTTGTGGATGACCGCGTCGAGAGGCTTGGCGTCATTCAGTTCGGCGGCGATGCGCCGTACGGCGTCACGGTCGGTGAAGTCGCCCACCACAAGGTGCGCCCCACGGGCGACCAGCGCGTCGAGGCCCGCCGCGCGCTCCCGGTTCCGGGCGTGCACCACCACGTCGTGGCCCGCGGACAACAGTGAGGCCGCCGCGGCGCGTCCAAGGCCGTCCGCGGAACCGGTCACCAGGATGCGACTCACCATCGCACCGCCCCTCGGACGCGCGAGCCCGCTCGTCGGCGCGGACGTTGTCGGCAGTGCGCATGTCCGCTCTTCGCATGGACGTGTCTCCTTGCTTTCATGGGGCCCAGTCGCGCTTTGCGCCGGTTCGAAGATCGAGAACGTCAGGGAAGGGCGGTCTTGTTTCCGTGACTGGCATGAGCCTCGCACTCACGGACCGAGATCAACTCCCTCAACGTCGGCCACGCGTGGCGGTGGTGAGTCCGTGACGACGCTCCGCTGCACACACGCAGCTTGTTTCGTCATGGCCCTCCGCTGACGGTCACACCGCACGGACCACTCGCACACCGACGACACCGCAGTCACTTGGTACGCAAGGCGTCGAGGAGTCGGGGCGATACCTGGAGTGCCGTGCGTTGCATCAGGTCGAGGACTCCTCGGGTGCCTGCCATCTCCGATCCCCCGCCGGCCCGGCCGGGGCCCCCGTGTCGCAGGGCGGGGAGCGGTGATCCGTGGCCGGTGGTCTGCGTCATGTTCGCCGAGTCCATGAGGTGCAGCCGGCCGTGCCAGGGGGCCGCCTCCCGTACGAAGGCGGTCGTCCAGGCGAGGTCGTCGCCGACGACCGAGGCGGCGAGGCTGCCCCGGCCGCGCGCCACCAGGTCCATGGCGTGGGCGGTGTCGCGGTAGGCCAGCACGGTCGCGGCCGGTCCGAAGGGCTCCACCTCGTGGGGCGCGGCGGCGTCCGGGTCGGCGGAGATGAGGAGGGTGTCCAGGAAAGCCCCCCGCTGCGGGTCGGCGTCGACCACCCGCACCTTGTCCGGGTCACCGTGGACGAGGCGCCCGGACTCCGCGATCCGCCGCACCGCGCGGCGTACGTCGTCGCGCTGCGCGAGGCTGACGACCGCCCCCATCCGCACTCCTTCCGCGGCGGGGTTGCCGATGGTCACCCCGGCGAGCTCGGATGCGACGGCGTCGAGCGTGGCTGCCTCGTGCTCCCGTGGGACGAGGACGCGGCGGATCGCGGTGCACTTCTGGCCCGCCTTGACCGTCATCTCGGTCACGACCTCGCGTACGAACGCCTCGAAGAGCGGCGTTCCGGGCGTGACGTCCGGGGCCAGCACGATGGCGTTGACGGAGTCGGCCTCCGCGTTGAAGCGTACGGAGCGGGCCACCAGGTTGGGATGTGTGCGCAGCGTCTGTGCGGTGGCGGCCGAGCCGGTGAAGGAGAGGATGTCCTGCTCCCCGAGCAGACCGAGTGCCGGACGCACCGAGCCGACGACCAGCTGCAGGGAGCCGGGCGGCAGGACGCCGGCGTCGGTGATGATCCGCACGAGGTGTTCGGTGAGGTAGGCGGTGGGGGTGGCCGGCTTGATCACGCTGGGCAGGCCGGCCAGCAGCGCCTGGGCCAGCTTCTCCAAGGGTGCCCAGACCGGGAAGTTGAAGGCGTTCACCTGAAGCATCAGGCCCGGTGAGGGGGTGACGAGGTGGACGCCGAGGAAGTCCTCGCCCCGGGCGAGGCGTTCGGCGGGACCTTCGAGAAGGTGGGGCGCGTCCGGCAGTTCGGTGCGTGTCCGGGTCGCGTAGTCGCGCAGGACGCGGATGCCGCCGTCGACGTCGTAGCGGGCGTCCGCCAGGGTGGCTCCGGCGCGGGTCGACAGGGCGTACAACTCCTCGCGGCGTGCGCGGACAGCCGCGGCGACCGCGTCCAGCAGGTCTGCTCGCTGGTGGAAGGTCAGCATCCGGAGTGCCTGGCCGCCGGCGCGGCGGGCGTGGTCGAACGCGGCCACCAGGTCGAGGCCCGTGGAGGAGACGCGGCAGACCAACTCTCCCGTGACGGCGTCGTGCACGTCGGCCGCCGAGGCGTCGGTGGTCGTCGGCGCGGCCCAGGTGTCCTGCAGATAGCTCTCGAGAAGCATGGGATGCGGCCCGCTTTCGTCGGAGGGGTCGGGGGTTGACTGCTGGGAGGGGCGGATCGCCCCGCAGTCCTCTACGGGACCGGGTGGTGACCCCAGATGTCGGCCGTGTACGTACGGCTCACCCAGGTGCTCTCGTCGACCTGTACGCCGCCCGCGCCGATCTCGATGCCGAAGCCGGCCGGTGAGGTCATGTAGAAGGAGAACATCCCGTCGTTGGCGTGCTTGCCGAGCGTGGCCATGAGTTCGACGTCGTGTTCGCGCGTCCGGTCCAGGGCGCGGCCGACCTCTTCCGGGGTGGTCACCTCGCACAGGATGTGGTGGGTGCCCTCGTTCTTGTACGAGCGGATGAAGGCGATGCTGTGGTGCCGGGGGTTGCAGCCGAGGAAGTAGAACGTGCCCCAGGGGTAGTCGGCGGTGTCGCTGAGCCGGAAGCCCAGGACATCGCAGTAGAAGTCGACCGCCTCCTGGACGTGCGGCGTCTTCATCACCACGTGCCCGAGTCCCTGCTCGCCGGTCACGAAGTCGACGCCCAGCGGTGACACGAACTGGCTCGGGGCGAGACGACGGCCGCAGAACAGCTCGGTGCGGATGCCGAGGGGGCCACCGAAGTGCACCATGCGGGCCACCTGCCGGTCCCGGCACTCCTCCTCGGTGCCGGCCGTCACGTCGACGCCGGACTCCTTGAGGCGCACCGTCATCTCGTCGATCGCCGCCCCGTCACGGACCTCCCAGCCGATGACCGTGACACCACCGGCCTCCGCCTCCGTCAGCCACATGCGGAACGGATGCTGGTCCATCCGCAGGCGATGGCGCACGGGCCCACCAGGGTCCCCGGTCTCGACCGCGAGACCTATCACTGTGCGGGCGTACTCCGCCCACGCTGTCGGATCGGGCGTGCCGATCCCCACATAACCAAGGCTCTGGATCGTCATGCCGAGGACGATATTTGTTAGACCCTTGACGGTCAAGGCTCTGACGAATACCTTGCCGTCATCGAGCCGAGGAGGACTCCGATGCCGGAGAAACCCCGCCTGCAGCCCGTCGACGAGACCGACCTGCAGGAGAAGACACTGGCGTCACTGGCGCCGTACCGCGACCAGGACGGCCGGATCCACACGATCTGGGCGACCCTGGCCCACCATGAGGACGCACTGCGCCGCTACCTCGTCTTCAGCAACCACGTGCTGGGCAAGAACACCCTGCCGCTGCCGTCCCGGGAGCTGATGATCCTGCGGATCGCCGCCCGGGCGCAGGCGGCCTACGAGTGGGACCAGCACGTGCGTATCGCCCGCCGGGCCGGCCTGTCCGACGCGACGATCCTGGCCGCCGCGACCGGCGCCTGGGACGGACTCGACGACCTCGACCGGGTGCTGCTCACCGCCACCGACTCGCTCGTCGACCGGCAGGGCGTGGACGACGAGCTGTGGAACCGGCTGACGGACCACCTGAGTACCGAGCAGGTCATCGACGTCCTCTACACCGTCGGCCAGTACCTGACCATCGCCACCGTCATCAACACGCTCGGCGTCCAGGTCGAGGGCGACCTCACCTTGCCCCTCCCCCACCCCGCCGACCAGGCCGTTCAGAAGGAAGTGCCCGCATGAAGCTCGCCAACCTCGCCGGCCGCCCCGTCGTCGTACGCGACGACCGTGCCCTCGACATCGCCGACGCGAGCAAGGGGGCGATCGAGCCGCGCCTGGAGGTGCTGGCCGACCTGTCCCTCCAGGACGAGCTGCGCACCCTCGCCGAGCGGGCCGCGGAGGCGGACTGGCGGGAGTTCGACCCGCGCGAACTGGGCCGGGTCGCCAAGCCGTACAAGGCCATCGGGGTCGCCCTCAACTACCGGGCGCACGCCGAGGAGTCGAATCTCCCGGTCCCCGACGAGCCGTCGGTGTTCGCCAAGTTCGCGTCGTCCGTGGTCGGCCCCTACGACGCGATCGTCGTGGAGCCGCAGTACGACAAGGTCGACTACGAGGCGGAACTCGTGGTCGTCATGGGCCGCACCGGCAAGAACATCTCGCAGGCCGACGCCTGGTCGTACGTGGCGGGCGTGACCGCCGGCCAGGACATCAGCGACCGCAGGGAGCAGTGGCGCAAGCCGATCAACCAGTTCACGCTGCCGAAGTCGTACGACACCTTCAGCCCGATCGGCCCCTACCTGGTGACTCTCGACGAGTTCGAGGACCCGGACGACATCGAGGTGGCCGGCTGGGTCGACGACCTCGAGGTGCAGCGCGGCCGCACCTCCGACCTCATCTTCAGCGTGCCCGAACTGATCGCCTGGCTGTCGAAGCGGGTGACGTTCGAGCCGGGCGACCTGATCTTCACCGGCACCCCGGCCGGCTGCGGAGTCCGCCGTACACCCCGCCTCTACCTCACCGAGGGCAAGGTCCTGCGGACCGAGGTCACCGGCGTCGGCACTATGGTCAACCCGGTCATCGCCGGTTGAAATCGAACGGAAGGCGCGAGATCGTGACGGACACCGTGCGCGAGCCGGGCACCACGGGTACCAGCCGAACCCGGGAGTTCTCCGAGCTCCTGCGCCACCACCATCGTGAGCTGGGCACCACTGATCCGCGGGACCTCGACGCGATCGAGATGGTCACCGACCTCACCCGTCTCGAGGCCCGGCTGACCAAGGACTTCGAGAAGCACGTCCACCGGCCGCTCGGCCTGACCTGGGCGGGCTTCCGGATCCTGAACGCCCTGTGGATCTACGGCCCGCTCGGCCAACAGGACATCGGCCGGGTCTCGGGGTCCACCCGCGCCAGCATCTCGAGCGCGCTGGCGACCCTGGAGAGCCGTGGCCTGGTCACACGTGAACGCGTCGAGACCGACCGCCGTCAGCTGTTCGTCGAGCTCACCCCGGAGGGCCAGGAGACACTGCGGCTCGCGATCCAGGCGCAGACCAAGCGCGAGCGGGCGTGGACCGCCGTACTCCGCGACGATCAGCTCAGTGAACTGGTCCACCTGCTGCGTACGCTGGTCAACCAGGAGACCCCGCCCGCGGAGTGACAGGGCCCGGGAAACCGGCCCACCGACTCGTGCTCGGAGCCGTCGTAGCCCGACCCTCGGAATTAATCAGAACCCTTACCGTCAAGCATCTGACAGTAGGTTGGTTTCTCAAGGGAGAGAATCATGGTCCGTCGAGTCGTCACCGGTGTCAGCCCGAGCGGCAAGCCCGTGATCGTCAGTGACGGCGAGCCGCCGCGCACCCTTCAGTTCACCCACACCGCCGGCTTCGCCCGGTCCCTCGTGTGGAACACGGCCGCACCCGCCGTCCCGTCGGCCGACCCGACGGCGTCCCTGAAGTCCTTCGTGCCCGCTCCGGGCGAGACCGTCGCGCTGACCGTCACCTTCCCGCCGGCCAGTGTCTACGCCGACCCGAGCTGGGACCCCGCGGCCGCGGCCGCCGAGCAGCTGGAGGCCAGCCCCGGCCTCGCCGAGCTCTTCGAGCCCGACAACCCCGGCATGCACACCACGCCCACCGTCGACTACGGCGTCGTCCTGAGCGGCGAGATCGTCCTCGACCTCGACGGCGGCGAGACCGCGGTGCTGAAGCCCGGTGACCTCATCGTGCAGAACGCCACCCGGCACGCCTGGCGCAACCTCGGCGCGGAGCCCGCCACGGTGTTCTTCGTCCTGATGGGCGCGGGAGGCACCTCATGAGCGCCCTGACGACGGCGGCGCCCGGCGCGCCCGTCGTCGAGCTCGATCTCGCCGAGCTGCGCCGCGACCCCTACCCCGCCTACGCAGAGCTGCGCCGCACCGCCCCGCTCGCCTGGGTCCCCTCCGTGGGGCGGCACCTGCTCACCCGGTACGACGACATCGTCCACGCCGAGAAGCTGCCCGAGGTCTTCAGCTCCCGCGAGGAGGGCTCGCTGCTGCTGCGCACGGTCGGCCCGAACATGCTCCGCGAGGACGACCCGGAACACCGGCGTCTGCGAGCCGCGGCCGAGCCGCCCACCCGCCCCCGCCAGGTCCGCGACCTGTGGGCCGGTGAGTTCGAGCGCACCGCGCACGAGCTGCTCGACCGGATCGCCGGCCGCGGCGAGGGCGATCTCATAGGCGACTTCGCCGAGCCGCTCGTCGCCGCCAACCTGGCCCTGGTACTGGGCCTGCGCAACGCGAGCGCCGACGACATCGCCGACTGGTCGCGGGCGATGATGGACGGCAACAGCAACTACGCCGACGACCCCGACATCTGGCTCCGCGCCGAGCGCGCGACCCGGGCCATCGAGGAAGCGGTGGCCGAGATGGCGGACGTCACACGCCGCGAGCCCGACGGCTCGGTGATCTCCTCCATGGTCCACGCGGCCGACCCGGTGGAACTCGCCGAGATCCAGAACAACGTCAAGGTCATCATCGGCGGAGGCGTCAACGAGCCGCGCGACGTGTTCGGCGTGGGCGCCTGGGCGCTGCTTCAACGGCCCGACGCTCTGGACCGGGCACTCAAGGACCCATCGGCCTGGAAGCGGGTCTTCGAGGAGACCGCCCGCTGGATCTCGCCGATCGGCATGTATCCACGCCAGCTCACCCAGGACCACGAGATCGCCGGCGTCACCCTGCCCGCGGGCAGCCGCGTCGCCCTCGTCATCGCCTCGGGCAACCGCGACGAGTCGGTCTTCGAACGGGCCGACGAGTTCGACCTCGACCGCCCGCACCGCCCCCACCTCGCCTTCGGCGGCGGACCGCACTTCTGCATGGGCGCATGGGTCGCGCGCCACGAGGTCAGCGCCATCGCCTGGCCCCTCGTCTTCAGCCGTCTGAAGGGACTCCGCCTCGACGACGGCGCGACAGCATCCGACAGCGGCTCCGCCGCGGGCAGCCTGGACGGCTGGGTCTTCCGCGGGCTCACCTCGCTCGACGTCACCTGGCAAGCAACCGCCTGACAGCCACACCCAGCACCCTGGGCGACCCAACTGCACGAATGGCTCGATCGACCGATCAAGAAGGTAGAGCCGCCTGAGCCGTCCCCATCGGGAGGACTTCATGCCCACCGTCATCTTCCAGCTGCCCGACGGGACCGAACGCAAAGTCATTGCCGCGTCGGGGACCGTGCTCATGCAGGCGGCCGTCTCAGGCGGCGTCGAAGGCATCGTCGCCGAGTGCGGCGGCAACGCCTCCTGTGCCACCTGCCACGTCTACGTCGACTCGGCACAGGCCGAGCTGGTAGGCCCGCCGAACGACGTCGAGGACGAGATGCTGGACTTCACCGCCGCCGAACGGCGGCCCACCAGCCGGCTCAGCTGCCAGATCAACCTCTCCGACGCCCTCGACGGCCTGGTCGTCCACGTACCCGAGGAGCAGGTATGACGAGCGCGGCGGGCGTGGTCGTCGTCGGCGGCGGACAGGCCGCATTCAGCGTCGTGTCGACACTGCGCGCATCCGGCTACGACGCTCCGGTCACCGTATTCGCCGCCGAGCCCCATCTGCCTTACCAGCGGCCGCCGTTGTCGAAAGCCGCCCACACCGAGCCGGACGGCCTGCGCGTCGAGCTGGTGCCGGAGTCCTTCTACCGCGAGCGGAACATCGACTTGCGGCTCGGGGACGACGTGGTCGCCCTCGACACCGCCGCCGCCACGGTCGTCTCCCGCACCGGGGCCCGCGTTCCCTACGCCCATCTCGTGCTGGCGACCGGCGCCCGCAACCGTCCGCTGCCCGTCCCCGGCGCCGAGCTGAACGGCGTCCACGCCCTGCGCTCGCTCGACGACGCCCTGACCATCGGCCGGGCACTGACGACGGCCCGTGACGTGGTCGTCGTGGGCGGCGGGTTCATCGGCCTCGAGCTGGCCCGGGTCGCGCTGGCACGCGGCGCACGGGTGACCGTGGTGGAGCTGGCCGACCGGCTGCTGAGCCGGGCCGTGTCACGGGAGCTGGAGCTCCCTCTGCGGGAACGGCACGAGCATGCCGGTGTCCGGGTCCTGACCGGGACGGGCGTACGGGCCCTGGAGGGGCCGGGCCGGGTGGATCGGGTCGTCACGGACCGCGAGATCCTGCCCGCCGACCTCGTCGTCTACGGCATCGGCGCCATTCCTCGCGACGACCTGGCACGGGAGGCCGGACTGGCCGTGGACGACGGCGTGGTCGTGGACGAGCAGCTGCGCTCGGTCACCGATCCCCGGATCTCCGCCGTCGGTGACTGCGCTCGCCATCCGCATCCGCATGCGGAGGGGCCGGTCCGGCTGGAGTCGGTGCAGAACGCCATCGACCAGGGGACGCTGGTCGGCCGACGCATCGCCGGCTCGCCCTCCTCGTACGAGAGTCTGCCGTGGTTCTGGAGCGACCAGGGCGACCTCAAATTGCAGATCGCCGGGCTGCGTTCCCCTGCCGACGAGGTGCGCCTCGTGCCCGGCGACTCCCCGGAGCGGCTGGCCGGGTACGCCTTCCGCGACGGTCTGCTGGTGGCCGTGGAGACCTTGAACTGGCCCGCCGAACATCTGGCGGCACGCCGGTTGCTGGAGCGTCGGACGCCGGTCTTGGCCGGCGACCTGGCGGGGACGACTCTCGGCGCTCTCGCCCGGGCCAGACGCGCGGCGGAGGTGAGGGCATGACGAGCACCTTCGGCGCCCACCTCCTCACCACCGCGGTCGAGGCCGGGTCCCGGACCGCCCTCGTCTTCGAGGACCGGACCTGGACCTATGCCGAACTGGACCTGGCCGTACGGCGGACCGCGGCCCGCCTCGACAAGTACGGGGTGCGCAAGGGCGATCGGGTGGTGATGCAGGGCGCGGCCCGGCCCGAAGCCCTGATCACGCTGTTCGCGGTGACGCGGATGGGGGCGGTGCTCGTGCCGCTGCACCCGCAGGTGACCGAGGGCGAGCTCACCGTCGTCTGCGAGGAAACCGCGCCGCGTGCGGTGGTGGGCGGCGAGGGATTCCCGGACGGGACGGGCATCCGCCTGACGTGGGACGACCTGCACGTCGACGACGAGCCGTCCGCGCCCGTCGCCGGAGAGCCCCCGACCGGCTCGGACATCGCGATCATCGCGTTCACGTCCGGCACCTCCGGACGCCCCAAGGGAGTCGCGCTGACCCACGACAACCTGTACTGGAGCATGGCGGGCGGCCTGTCGCGGCTGCCCGTCGGCGAGGACGCCACCGCCCTCGTCTCCACGCCGCTGGCCCACGTCGCCGTGCTCGGCGGGCTTCCGCAGTACACCTGGGCGCGGCGCGGGACGGTGATCCTGGCCCCGCGCTTCGACCCGGACCTGTTCATCGACCTGGTCCTCGACCACAAGGTCACCTGTGCCTTCGCCGTACCGGCCATGTCCGCCCTGCTGGCCCGCCACCCCCGCTTCGGCAGCGGCGACCTGGACAGCCTGCGGTGGATCCTGTCCGGCGGGTCACCGGCCCAGACCGCCACCCGCGAGCAGTTCCGGGCGCGCGGGATCGGTGTGGTCAACTCCTACGGGCTGACGGAGACCGCGGCCGGGGTGACGTACTCCGCGCCCGACGAGACGGCTGACTCCACCGGATCGCCGGTTCCCCAGGTCGAGTTGCAGGTCGTGGACGCGACCGGGTCGACCGCCCTGGCCGGTTCCTCCGGTGAGATCTGGGTGCGCGGGCCGTCGGTGGCGGACGCGTACTGGACCGCCGCCGGAACGGTGCCCGTGACCGACCGGGAGGGCTGGTTCCACACCGGGGACCGCGGACGGTTCGACGCGGAGGGCCGCCTCTCGGTCGTCGGCCGGCTCAAGGACACCATCATCACCGGCGGGGAGAACGTCGATCCCGCCGAGGTCGAGAACGCCCTCGCCGACTTCCCCGATGTCGTCGAGGTAGCCGTGTCCGGGGCGCCGGACCCGGTCTGGGGCGAGGTCGTGACCGCCTTCCTCGTCACCGACTCCGGTACTCCGACCCTGGACGACGTCCGCGGACATCTCGACGGCCGGCTCGCCCGGCACAAGTGGCCCCGGCGCCTGTGCGTCGTCCCCGCACTGCCCCGCGGGGCCACCGGAAAGCTGCAGCGCGCGCGGCTGACGACGCTGCTGGACAACTGACCCACCCTCCACACCTCCCAGAGACCGCGCCGCAGTGGGCGCCGTCTCCCCCAGCCATACCCGAGGAGACGCCATGAGTGCGACCATGCGAGCCGCGCGGATGCACGCCGTCGGCGAGCCGATGAGGATCGAGGAACTCCCCGTTCCCGAGCCCGGCCCCGGTGACGTCCGCGTGGCCGTCCACGCCGTCAACATCGTTCCGAACCTGGCCAACATCCTGAACATGTGGACGACCTGGTTCCCGCACAGCCCGCTGCCGACCCTGCCGGCGATCTTCGGACTGGACCCGGCGGGCGTGGTTGAGGCCGTCGGTGAGGGCGTCCAGGCGTTCAAGCCGGGCGACCGGGTGTACGTCAACCCGGGCCGTTCCTGCGGGTCGTGCCGGTCCTGTCGCAACGACGACTCGATCAACTGCGCCAGCTACGCCTTCGCCGGATATTTCGGCTTCTCACCGACCGCGCTCGACCTGCTCGACCGCTACCAGGGCGGCCTCGCCGAGTACATGGTGGCGCCCGCCTACAGCCTGGTGAAGCTGCCGGACGCACTGTCGTTCAACGCAGCCGCCCGCTTCGGCTACCTCGGCACCATGTACTCCGCTCTCCGCAAGGCCGGGGCAGGCCCGGGCAAGACGATTCTGATCAACGGCATCAGCGGCACCCTGGGCATCGGCGCCGCGCTCCTCGCCCCCGCCCTGGGCCTGACCCACGTATACGGCACCGGCCGCGACAAGGAACTGCTCGACCAGGTCGCCAAACTGGCGAACGGCCGGCTGAACCTGCACTCCCTCGACGACGGCCCGGTCGACGAGTGGATCCACGAGCAGACCGACGGCTACGGCGTCGACATCTACATCGACGCGCTCGGCCCCGGCGCCCCGCACGAGACCTTCCGGGCCGGCATGCGCGCCATGGCGCGCGGCGGCATCGCGGTGAACATCGGCGCCGTCGCCGGTGACCTGCCCATCGACATCCACCGGATGATGGACCAGCAGCTGCGGCTGATCGGCTCGGCGTGGTTCACCTCCGGCGAGGGCCAGGCCATGGCCGACATGGTCGAGGGGGGCCTGCTGGATCTCGGCCCGCTGGAACACCAGGTGTTCCCGCTGGAGCAGGTCAACGACGCCATCGGCGGAATCGCCCGACGCAACGGCGGCTTCAGCAACTTCATCATCAGCCCGACCCTCACCGCGTGAGCGACGTGACGATCTGACGGCCGCCTTCCGGCCGGGGGCCGTCGGTCCTCCCCTGACCGGCGGCCTCCTCCTCTCCCCCTCCCGATCCCTGGAGACCTGATGCACACCCCACACTCCCCGCGCCCGGCCGACCCCCTCGACCTACTGGAACTCGACAGCCTGCTGACGCCGGACGAGCGTGCCGTACGCGACGCCGTGCGCACCTTCTGCGACCGGCGCGTCGAACCGCACATCGCCGAGTGGTTCGAACAGGGCGAGATCGAGGACATCCGCGGCCTCACCAAGGAACTCGGCGAACTCGGCCTGCTGGGCATGCACTTGGAGGGCTACGGCTGCGCGGGGATGAGCGCCGTCGACTACGGCCTCGCCTGTCTGGAACTCGAGGCGACCGACTCCGGGCTGCGTTCCCTGGTGTCGGTCCAGGGCTCGCTGGCCATGTTCGCGATCCATGCCTTCGGCTCCGAGGAGCAGAAGGAGGAGTGGCTGCCGCGCCTCGCGGCAGGTACCGCCATCGGCTGCTTCGGCCTCACCGAGCCCGACTCCGGCTCCGATCCCGGCAGCATGCGCACCACCGCCCGCCGAGACGGCGACGACTGGCTCCTCGACGGGCGCAAGATGTGGATCACCAACGGCTCGGTCGCCGACGTGGCCGTCGTCTGGGCCCGCACCGAGGACGGCGTACGCGGCTTCGTCGTCCCCACCGACACCCCCGGTTTCTCGGCACCCGCCATCAAGCACAAGATGTCACTGAGGGCCTCGGTGACCAGCGAGCTCGTGCTCGACTCGATACGACTGCCCGGATCCGCCGTGCTGCCTGAGGTACGCGGACTGCGCGGGCCGCTGTCATGCCTCAACGAGGCGCGGTACGGGATCGCGTGGGGCGCGATGGGCGCCGCACGGTCCTCCTTCCGGGCGGCGCTGGCCTACGCGGGCGACCGGGTCCAGTTCGGCCGCCCGATCAGCTCCTTCCAGTTGACCCAGGCCAAACTGACCGACATGGCGCTTGAGTTGGCCAAGGGCACGCTGCTGGCCTTCCACCTGGGCCGCGTCAAGGACGACCGGGGCCTGCGCCCCGAACAGGTCAGCTACGGCAAGCTCAACAACACCCGTGCCGCACTGGAGATCTGCCGCACGGCCCGCACCGTCCTGGGCGCCAACGGCATTTCACTGGAGTACCCGGTGATCCGGCACGCCAACAACCTGGAGTCGATCCTCACCTACGAGGGCACCGTCGAGATGCACACCCTCATGATCGGCCAGGCGCTGACGGGGCAGGCGGCCTTCCGGTGAGCGGTGCGCCGGGCGCCGACATCCGTCGGGTCGGTGTCATCGGCTGCGGTCTGATGGGCGCGGGCATCGCCGAAGTGTGCGCCCGGGCCGGGCTGGACGTGGTGGTCCACGAGGTGAGTCCGGGGGCGGCCGATGCCGGGCGGGTCCGGATCACCGCCTCGCTCGACCGGGGCGTACGGCGCGGCAAGCTCACCGGCGAGGAACGCGACGCCGCACTCGCCCGGGTCCGGGTCACCCCCGACCTCACCGAGTTGGCCGACCGGGACCTGCTGGTGGAGGCGGCGACAGAGGATGAGAAGACCAAGGTCGAACTGTTCGCCGAGCTCGACCGGGTCGTCACCCGCGAGGACGCGCTGCTCGCGTCGAACACCTCGTCCCTCCCCATCATGAAACTGGGCATGGCCACCACACGACCACACCAGGTGATCGGGGTGCACTTCTTCAACCCGGTCCCGGTACTCGGCCTGGTGGAGATCGTGCCGTCCCTGCTGACGAGCACTCACACCCGACATCGCGCGGAGGAGTTCGTCACCGACGTGCTCGGCAAGCAGGTGATCCGCTCCCAGGACCGGGCCGGGTTCGTGGTGAACGCCCTCCTGGTGCCGTACCTGCTCTCCGCGATCCGCATGCTGGAGTCCGGCTTCGCCTCCGCGGAGGACATCGACACCGGCATGGTCCTCGGCTGCGCCCACCCCCTGGGCCCGCTGAGCCTGGCCGACCTGATCGGCCTGGACACCCTCGGGGCGATCGCCGACGCGATGTACGCCGACTTCAAGGAACCGCTGCACGCCGCGCCTCCGCTGCTGCTGCGCATGGTGGAGGCCGGGTTGCTCGGACGAAAGTCCGGGCGCGGCTTCCACGACTACTCGGAATCGAAGAAGGGCGACTGACCCCATGGCGCAGGAAGTACTCGGCGTGATCGCACCGGGCAAGGGCGAGCCGGTGCGGGTGGAGACGATCGTCGTGCCCGACCCAGGGCCCGGGGAGGCGGTCGTACGCATCCAGGCGTGCGGGGTGTGTCATACCGACCTGCACTACAAACAGGGCGGGATCAGCGACGAGTTCCCCTTCCTGCTCGGCCATGAGGCGGCGGGCGTCGTGGAGTCGGTCGGCGAGGGCCTCACCGATGTGGCGCCCGGGGACTTCGTGATCCTCAACTGGCGTGCCGTGTGCGGGCAGTGCCGCGCCTGTCTGCGGGGGCGCCCGTGGTTCTGCTTCGACACCCGCAACGCCGAGCAGAGGATGACCCTCGCGGGCAGCGGCCGGGAGCTGTCTCCGGCCCTCGGTATCGGTGCCTTCGCCGAGAAGACCCTGGTCGCCGCCGGGCAGTGCACCAAGGTCGACCCGGCGGTCGCCCCGCAGGTGGCCGGGCTCCTCGGCTGCGGCGTGATGGCCGGCATAGGTGCCGCCATCAACACCGGCGGCGTCGGCCGCGGTGACAGCGTCGCCGTCATCGGCTGCGGGGGTGTCGGCGCCGCGGCGATCGTCGGCTCACACCTGGCGGGTGCGGCGAAGATCATCGCGATCGACATCGACGAGCGGAAACTGGAGACGGCCCGCACCATGGGCGCCACCCATACCGTCAACGCCAAGGAGATCGACCCCGTCGAGGCGACCCGTGAGCTGACGGGCGGCTTCGGCGCCGACGTGGTCATCGAGGCCGTGGGCCGCCCGGAGACGTACAAGCAGGCGTTCTACGCACGCGACCTCGCCGGCACCGTCGTCCTCGTCGGCGTCCCCACGCCCGAGATGAAGCTCGAACTACCGCTGCTGGACATCTTCGGTCGCGGCGGAGCGCTCAAATCCTCCTGGTACGGCGACTGCCTGCCCTCCCGCGACTTCCCCCTGCTCATCGACCTGCACCTGCAAGGCCGCCTACCGCTGGAGAAGTTCGTCACCGAGACCATCCAACTGGACGAAGTGGAGGCTGCGTTCCAGCGGATGCACCACGGCGACGTGCTGCGCTCGGTGGTGGTGCTGTGACGATGGGGCTCTGCCGGGGGCCACCCCAGGACGACCCCAGCGCGGGAGCGCCATCCCAGCACCCGAGGGCTCAGACACCCCTCGGCACTCCTACGCGGCTTGCGCGCAGGCGCCCGCGCTTGTCTCCTCCGAGAGCTGGGCGCCATGTCGAGGGGCACGGGCCGCACGCCGGGTCGGTGAACATCGGCGAGTACCAGCGCGTCTCAGGGCCGGGTGAACGGGCTGTGCAGCTCCGGCGGCGCCAGCAGGGCGCCGCGGCGGCGGGATCGTTCCAGCCAGTCGACGCGTGTCTGGCGGGCCAGGGGGAGTGTCGGATTCCCCCACCTAGGCGATACCCGAGTTGGCCAGGTAGGGCGCGTGCACGAGCAGGAGACCCGTTACGAGGACCTCGTTGCGGCCCGCCGCGACCATCATCGACTGATGGCCTGATGTGTGGTCCAGGGCCAATACGGCGGTCACCGATCTGGCGCTGGAGGCCAGCACTCGACCACGTCTCCGTCCGGCATCACGCTGTCTCCCACCGCTGGAACGGACCCCACGCATGCAACGACTCTGCCCTGTCTTGGTGAACAAGGCAGAGGATGGGTCACGCAGCAATGGTGAGCGGTGCTTCCAGACGTTCCCAAGCTCCGAGGACGGCCTTGTGGGCGTCCGGTTGCAGGTGGGCGTAGCGCTGGGTGGTCTGGAAGCTCTCGTGGCCGAGGATGTGCTGGACCTCGTAGTCCATTGAGCAGCGCCGGATCCAAGCCGACCCTGCCACGTGGCATCAGCCCGCTCCACAAGGGACACGCCGGACGATACTTGCGAGTGCGCTCGAGGCTTTCCGTCCTGCCGTCCGCCGCCTTCCGATCACCCTTACATCCCAGGGCACCCGATATGACCCGCCTGCCCCTCGACGGCTGGGACGCGGCGGACAATACGCGAGGGCAAATTCGACCCGGATTCAACCCGACGGGTTTGTTTAATCACAAGACATGGGCTCTCACCTGCTAAAATGTCGAGCGGCAGACGAGTCGGGCTGTACGCCGGGTTCTGACACAGATTGGACGCCTGTTCGCTCGTGGCAACACCACGGCATAGGGCCCTGAAGCCGAAATACGGGCCAGCCAACCCAGTGCTTCGGCTCATCACGCGCCGTCGACAGCAGCTGGGTGGTTCTCGATCCATGCGAGCCCTCCAAGGTCCAGCTGGCGCCGGGCGCGAGTGACGGCGACGTAGGCGAGGCGTGATCGCCGCCACTCCAGCCACATCGACGTCTCAGGTGTTCCATGGTCCGACGCCACTCCCCTGAACCCGAACCCTCACCTCCCGTACAAGCGCGCAACACGAAGCTCACCTCCGCCATAACCGCCCGTTCCGCCGCTGCCGACGTCTGAACCCCTACGCGACGTATGTGATGAAAACCTGCGACCAAGGCACGGAGCTTCCGCTCGACATAGCCGTCGCAGCCCCGGAGGAAACGGCCATCCGTGCCTCAATCACTGCAGCCCCGCCCCGACACAACAGCAGTTCAAAGCTCAGTCAGCAGCATCACTGAGGGATCTGCACGGCCACCGCCGAACGCTGAGCTCAGTGCCAACTATCCCGCTTTTGTGCCAACTAAAAAGCTTCGTCACATCTGGCTAACGCCGTACCCTCGGCATCCCCAGGCCGATCCACGAGATGATCTCCCGCTGGATCTCGTTGTTGCCGCCGCCGAAGGTGAAGATGACCGCCGAGCGGTAGCCGCGCTCCAGCTCGCCGTGGAGCACCGCGCCCGCCGAGCCCTCCTTCAGCGCGCCCGCGGCGCCGACGATCTCCATCAGCCAGGCGTACGCGTCCCGGCGGGCCTCGGAGCCGTACACCTTGACCGCGGAGGCGTCTTGCGGGGTGAGGGTGCCGTCCTCGACGGCACCCACCATGCGCCAGTTGAGGAGCTTGAGGGCGTCGAGCCGGGTGTGGGTGCGGGCGAGGAGGCGGCGTACCCAGGGCAGGTCGACGACGCGGCGGCCGTCGGCGAGCTTGGTCTCCATGGCCCAGCGCTGCACATCGTGCAGGGCGCGGATGGCCATGGTGCCGTGCGCGGCGAGGGTGACGCGTTCGTGGTTGAGCTGGTTGGTGATCAGCCGCCAGCCCTGGTTCTCCTCGCCGACCCGGTGGGAGACGGGGACGCGGACGTTCTCGTAGTAGCTGGCCGTCGTGTCGTGCGAGGCGAGGGTGTGGATGAGGGTGCAGGAGTAGCCGGGGTCGGTGGTCGGCATGAGGAGCATGGTGATGCCCTTGTGCGGCGGGGCGTCGGGGTCGGTGCGGACCGCGAGCCAGACCCAGTCCGCGGTGTCGCCGTTGGTGGTCCAGATCTTGTGGCCGTTGACGACGTATTCGTCGCCGTCCCGCACGGCACGGGTCTTGAGGGATGCCAGGTCGGTGCCCGCGTCCGGCTCGCTGTAGCCGATCGCGAAGTCGATCTCACCGGAGAGGATCTTCGGGAGGAAGTACGCCTTCTGTTCCTCCGTGCCGTACCGCATGATCGTCGGGCCCACGGTGTTCAGGGCCATGAGCGGTAGCGGGACGCCGGCCTGGGCGGCCTCGTCGAAGAAGATGAACTGCTCCATCGCGGTCAGGCCCTGGCCGCCGTACTCCTTCGGCCAGCCGACGCCGAGCCGGCCGTCCGCGCCGAGGCGGCGGATGGTGTCGCGGTAGAAGCGCTTCTGGGCGGCCCGGTCGGTGAAGCGCGCGTGCGCGTTTTCCGGCACCAACTCAGCGAAATAGGCGCGCAGTTCGGTGCGCAGCCGCTGCTGCTCGGGCGTGTGGTCGAGATGCACGGCGCCTCCAGGCTCCCGGGCCGGTCCTGACGGCGCACACGGTAGAACGTGTTCCAGAAATTGGGAATGGGCATGCTCGAGCCATCCCTCGGACGCCCCGGCTGCCGGACGCTCAGACGAGGGTGGCGATGAAGTCCGAGCAGGCCTGTGCGCACTCCCGACACGCCTTCGCGCTGTCCTCGGCGCCCGCGTACCGGTCGAAGACGTGCGCGCACTCCAGGCACACGGACCGGCACCACTCCAGCTGTACGCGCATGCCCTCCTCGTCGAGACAGTTCTGCTCGGAGAGCACCCGGCAGGTCGCGTCGCAGACCTCCGCGCACATGATGCCCTTGCGTCGTACGAGTTCCTGTTCCTCTGTGCCGTCCGGATCCACGAGGCTCGCGCGCAGCGCACACGCCCGCGCACACTCGGTGCACGCCTGGGCACAGGCGAACCTGTCCTCCAGGAACCGGAAGAGCTCCTGCTGGGATGTCGTCGATGTCACACCGGGCGGGTAGCCCCCGCCGACCGGGCCAAACCCGGTGTTTCCAAGAGCTCCGGCCGGTTTTCGGGGGCCGCCGCCCGGGCCGTGCGAGGCACCCGGTTCGTCGGCGGTGCCAGGGGTACTCGCGTGCCATGAATACCTCATGGATGGACATCGCCGCAGGCCGGGGCGCTCTCGCCCTCGGCCTGATCGTGGCGGGTGTGGTGGTCGTGGGAGTACTGATCGGCGCCTTCGCTCTCGGTGTCCGTGTCAAGCGCCGGGAGCCGCCGACGCCGACGCCCGAGGAGCAGCCGCGGCTGCCCGAGGAGGGTCCGGTCCGCGAGGTCCGGGAGAACCGGGAGCCCGACGAGGTGCCGCGGAGCAACGACCGCTTCACCCCGCACCAGATCCCCAAACACGGCAACGCCGGAACCCGCACCAGCTCGTCGACGCACCGGCCCCGCTGGGACGAGGGCAGCAGCGGTTCCTTCGGGAGCGGCGGGGCGGGCGGGCGCTGAGGGGGGCGGGCGCGAGGGGGGGCGGCGGGCGCTTGACACCACCGACGGCGCCGAGCCTCCGTAGCACCGCCGCGTTGGCAGGGCCACCGCGTTGCCAGGGCCATCACAGGCTCGTAGAGGCCATCGCACCACATCGCACAGAGGGAAGTGAGACCCATGGCCGACTCCGGCCGCGACAGCCTGCCTCTGCCCGACTACGACCAGCTGACGATCGGTGGCCTGGAGAGCCGCGTACGGTCGCTGACCGCCCAGGACGTCGAGGAGCTGCTGGCATACGAGCGGACGCACGCCGACCGCGTCCCGGTGACCGAAGTGCTGACGGCACGTCTGGAGCAGCTGGAGGCGGGCGCCGAGCCGACGTCCGGCGATCCGGACGCCCTGCGCCCCGAACAGGTCGCGCACCAGTCCGGATCCCGCGTGTCGCCCGCGACCTCGCCGCAGCCCTTCAGCCCGCCGCCGCACGGCACACCGGACCAGCGGGGCAAGCCGAAGGGTGACCGGGCGACCTGACGGTTTCGGCACCGGCGCGCGGGCACCTACGCGCCGTGCTGTCGAGAGGGCGAAGGGCCCGGGCCGGCGCTCGGGCCCGGCACGCGGCGGGTCCGCTGGACGTCACACAGGCTTCAGGGCGTACCGCCGAAGTCGACGTCCTTGGTCCCGACGGTCCCGGCCGTCCGTCCCGGTGCCGTCTGGTAGGTCCAGTACAGGTTCGTGTGGGCGATGACCTGGTCCGGCGGCGGCGCTCCCCATGCCGTCTGGTCGTCCGTCGTATGGGCGTCGCTGACGAGGATCGTGTCGTACCCCCTGACGAGCGCACCGTGGATTGTCGAGCGGACGCACGCGTCGGTCGACGCGCCGACGACGATGAGTCGCCCGGCTCCAAGTCCCGAGAGCACGGTCTCCAGCATGGTGTCCTCGAACGAGTCGGCGTAGTTCTTCTCGACGAGCGGCTCGGCGATGCCCGGAGTCAGTTCCGGGACGATCCGCCAGCCGTCGCTCCCCTTCACGATCTGTTCGTCGGAGTGCTGGACCCAGACGACGGGAACCCGTTCCCGCCGCGCCTTCTCGACGAGACTGCCGACGTTGGCGACGACCGTGTCGCGCTCGTGTGCCCCTTCGACGACGCCCTTCTGCACGTCGACGACGAGGAGTGCCGTATTCGGACGGTTGTCGAGTGTGGTCATGGGCTCCCCCTTGGTCAGGCCGGGTTCCGGTGTCCATGCACAGTAGCCCCGCCCACTGACAAGCAGGCCGGCACCAACTCCGCACCGCAGGCCCCTCATCCCGGCCCGACCGCCACCTCCCCCACCGCAACCGTCCTTCCGGCGCCGGAGAAGATGACGCCGGGGTCGGCCGGCGCCTGGTTGAGAACCCACAGGCCGATCAGCGTGGCCAGGGTGAAGACGACGGCGATCAGGACGGCGAGGACGAGTCGGCGGCGGCGTTCGCGGCGCAGCCACTCACCGCGGGCCGTGCGGTAGGCGTCGGGCGCGGCCTGTACTCCGCCGGCCAACCTCTCCAGGGCTTCGCGCAGTTCGCGTTCCGTGCGGCCCACGTCCACCACGCCTCGCGGTGCCCGGCCGCGCTCGTGTTCCACGCGGTCCATCTCCGTGCGGTTCTTCCCCGGGTCTTCGGTCTCGGAGCGCTGGTTTTCGGTGCGTTCGTTCTCGGTGCGCTCGTTTTCCGTGCGTCCGTTCTCCGCCCGCTCGTCTTCCATGCGTTCGTTCTCGGTGCGGCCCCGGCCGGTGTCGTTCATCGCCGAGCCTCCATCGCCTTGCTCAGGGCGGCGATGCCGCGCGAGGTGTGTGTCTTGACCGACCCGCAGGAGATCCCCATCGCGGCGGCGATCTCGCTCTCCTTCAGCCCGAGCCAGTGCCGCAGCACGAGCGCCTCGCGCTGCCGGGCCGGCAACTGCTGGAGCGCGTCGATCAGCACGCGCTGGTCGTCGTGCAGGAGGGCGGTGCTCTCGGCGGAGGCGATGACCTCCTCGGGCGGGTTCTCCACATGTCTGCGGGCCACCTGAAGGTGACGTATGCGCATCCGGGTCAGATTGCACACGGTGGAGCGCAGGTACGCCTCCGCCGCCCCGGTCTCCCGCAGCCTGCGCCACTTGCGGTAGATCTGGTAGTACGCCTCAGCCACCACGTTCTCCGGGTCGTCGGCACCGAGCAGTACGGCCAGGCGCAGCATGGAGGCGTAGTGCAGCTCGAACAGGCGGGCCAGGGCTGCCTCCCGCTCCACGTCGGCCGGGTCGCTCACCGTGGGCACGAGGGGATCGGCCGGAGGGGCGGGCGGCGGCACGGGCGGCAGCGTGAGGGGGATGTTCTGTCTGCGTCTCACGGGTTGTTCGCTCCCGTCTCGGGGCGCCGCCTGACGGCCAGGCGGGTCGGTAGGTCGGTGAGGTCGGCGCCGCGCGGGACGCCGAGACGTTCCAGGGCCAGGGTCGCGGCCACGGCGACGGTCAGATTGAGCAGGAGGGCGACGAGCCCGGCGTAGATCTCCACGGACGGGCCGCCGAAGCCGACCGGCACGACGGACGAGAACCCCTCCCGCACCACCAGGACGGTTCCGGCCGCCATGCCCGCGGCCCAGCCGGCCAGCAGCGCCCGAGGATGCAGCCGGCCGGTGAACAGTCCGACGGCCACGGCGGGGAAGATCTGCAGGATCCAGACGCCGCCGAGCAGTTGGAGATTGATCGCGTCCTGGTCGCGCAGGCCGAACACGAACGCGACCGCGCCCACCTTCGCGGTCAGCGACACCGCCTTGGCGACGCGCACCTGCCGTTTGGGCGTGGCGGTCGGGTGGACGTACTCGACGTACACGTTCCGGACGAAGCTGGTGGCGGCGGCGATGGACATCACGGCGGCCGGCACCAGCGCCCCCACGGTGATCGCGGCGAACACCAGCCCGGCCAGCGGTCCCGGCATCAGCCGGTCGACCAGCATCGGCACGGCGGCCTCGGCACCGCCCTCGGGCGCCCGTACGCCCACCGCGAGGGCGGCGACACCGAGGAAACCGAAGAGCGCGAGCAGCGCCGTCCAGGCGGGCAGCGCCACGGAGACCTTGCGGAGGGTGTGGGGCCCGTCGGCGGCGAACCCGGCGGTGAGGACGTGTGGGTACATCAGCAGGGCCAGCGCGGAACCGAGGGCGAGGGTGGCGTAGGCGGGCTGCTGGGCGGGCGACAGCAGCAGTGCGGAGTGCGCCGCGTCCGTCCCGCCGAGCCGCAGGGCGGCGCCCTCGAAGACCGGCCCGGGGCCGCCGAGCCGGTCGATGACCAGCCAGCAGACGGCGGTGAGCGACACGAACACGGCAACCGCCTTGAGCGCGGAGATCACGGTGGGCGCGCGCAGCCCGTGCCGGTAGGTCGCCACCGCGAGCCCCGCGAAGAGCGCCACCATCACCAGGTCCCCGCCCGCCCCGCGCGGGTACACGCCCCCGGCCGTCAGCACCGCACGTATGCCAAGCAGCTGCAACGCCAGGTACGGCATCGTCGCGAGTATCCCGGTCAGCGCGACCACCAGGGCCAGCGGCGGCGACCCGTAGCGTCCGCGCACGAAGTCGGCGGCGGTGATGTAGCCGTGTCGGCGGGCCACGGTCCACAGGCGGCTCAGCAGCACGAAGGCGAGCGGACAGACGATCACCGTGTACGGCACCGCGAAGAAGGCGGGCGCCCCGTTGCCGTACGCCAGTCCGGGGACGGCGGTGAAGGTGTACGCGGTGAAGATCGTGCCGCCGAGCAGGACCCAGGTCCACACCGGGCCCAGACTCCGGTCGGCCAGGGCCCAGCCCTCCAGGGAGGGCAGCCGGTCGCTGGGGTGCAGACGGCGTGCCGTCACGGCGAGCAGCGACGCTCCGCCGATCACGGCGAGAAACGTCGCGGTCATGGCGCCGTCGGCCATGGGTCACCGTCCTTGGTGTGCCTGGATCTCACCGGTTGGTTGCGCAGACGGCTGGTTCGGTTGACGGAACACCGGCGGAAATCTTCTGGAAATCCGCTGTCAACCACTTCCGGCGGGTGGGCAACTCTTGCACAGACCCACAGCGAGCGGGAGAGGAGCGCAGGTCATGGCACGGACCGGTCATCCCCGGCTACGGCGCGTCGCCGTAGCCGTGCTGCTCCTCGCGCCCGCGGCGGGGCTGCTGTGGGTCCCCTGGTACGCCGGTGCGAGCCCACGGCTCGCGGGCACGCCGTTCTTCTACTGGTACCAGCTCGCCTGGGTGCCGGGGTGCGGCCTCTGCCTGCTCGCCGCGTACGCGCTGACCAGGCACGAACACCGCGATCCCTGATCCGGCCTGACTCGTTCTGCCCCTGCCTGATCAGTTCTGCCCCGTCCTGCCCCGTCCTGATCCGGACGGCCGGGAGTCACCCACCGGTAGCCGATCTTCACGCCCTCCTGTCCCACATCACCCCCGAGGTGAGGAGCCGCCATGCCTACGTCAGCCATGCCCGAAACCGGTCTCACGGCGCAACAGGACCCGCCACCCGTACGGTCCCGCATGTCCCCACGGTCGATCCTGCTGTGGGCCACCGTCTCGCTGCTGGGCGCCGTCGCCTGGGGCGTGCTCGCCCTGGCCCGCGGCGAGAAGGTCTCCGCGGTCTGGCTGGTGGTGGCCGCGCTCGGCTCGTACGCCATCGCCTACCGCTTCTACTCCCGCTTCATCGCGCGCCGCGTGCTGAAGCCGGACGATCGCCGGGCCACCCCCGCCGAACGTCTGGAGGACGGCGTCGACTTCCAGCCGACCGACCGCCGGGTCCTGCTCGGCCACCACTTCGCCGCGATCGCCGGCGCCGGACCGCTGGTGGGACCCGTGCTCGCGGCGCAGATGGGATACCTCCCCGGCACCCTGTGGATCGTCGCCGGAGTGATCTTCGCGGGAGCCGTACAGGACATGGTGGTGCTGTTCCTGTCGATGCGGCGGGACGGTACCTCACTGGGGCAGATGGCGCGCGACGAGATCGGCCGGGCGGGCGGCGCCGCCGCACTGATCGCCGTATTCGCCATCATGATCATCCTGCTGGGTGTGCTGGCCCTGGTCGTGGTCAACGCCCTCGCGCACTCCCCCTGGGGCACCTTCTCAGTCGCCATGACCGTCCCCATCGCCCTGTTCATGGGCTTCTGGATGCACCGCATCCGGCCCGGCCGGGTCGTCGAGACCAGTTTCATCGGGGTGGCGCTGCTGCTGCTCGCCATCGCCGGCGGCAGCTGGATCCAGAACTCCTCGCTCGCGGGCACCTTCACCCTCAGCCCGACGACCCTCGTCTTCTGTCTGATCGGATACGGCTTCGTCGCCTCGGTCCTGCCGGTGTGGATGCTGCTCGCGCCGCGCGACTACCTGTCCACCTTCATGAAGATCGGCACCATCGCGCTGCTCGCGGTCGGCGTCGTGGTCGCCGCCCCCGTGTTGCACGCCGACGCGGTCAGCGAGTTCGCGACCTCGGGCGCCGGTCCGGTCTTCGCCGGCTCCCTCTTCCCCTTCCTCTTCATCACCATCGCCTGCGGCGCGCTGTCCGGCTTCCACGCCCTGGTCGCCTCGGGCACCACCCCGAAGCTGATCCAGAAGGAGTCGCAGGTCCGGCTGATCGGCTACGGCGCCATGCTGATGGAGTCGTTCGTCGCGATCATGGCGCTGATCGCCGCGGCCACCCTCGAACCCGGCCTGTACTACGCGATGAACGCCCCTGCGGGCCTGCTCGGCACGACGGCCGAGTCCGCGTCCCACGCGGTGGCCGGACTCGGCTTCACCATCACCCCCGACCAGCTGACCCAGGCGGCCAAGGCGGTGGAGGAACAGACCCTGATCGCCCGCTCGGGCGGGGCGCCGACCCTCGCCGTCGGCATGTCGGAGATCTTCTCCGGGGTGTTCGGCGGTACCGCCATGAAGGCCTTCTGGTACCACTTCGCGATCATGTTCGAGGCCCTGTTCATTCTGACGACGGTCGACGCGGGCACCCGGGTCGGGCGGTTCATGCTGCAGGACATGCTGGGCAACGTGTGGAAGCCCATCGGCCGGGTCAACTGGAAGCCCGGCATCTGGCTGTGCAGCGCCCTTGTCGTCGGCGCCTGGGGCTACTTCCTGCACAGCGGCGCCACCGACCCGCTGGGCGGGATCAACCAGCTGTTCCCGCTCTTCGGCATCGCCAACCAGCTGCTCGCCGCCATCGCCCTCACCGTCTGCACCACGGTCCTGATCAAGTCCGGACGGCTGCGCTGGGCCTGGGTCACCGGCGTCCCGCTGGCGTGGGTGGTCGCGGTCACCTTCACCGCCGGCTGGCAGAAGATCTTCTCCGACGACCCCAAGGTGGGCTTCTTCACCCAGCGCACGCGGTACGCCGACGCCATCCAGGCCGGTCAGGTCCTGCCGCCCGCCAAGACCGTCGACGACATGCACACCGTGGTCACCAACTCCACCGTCGACGGCGTACTCATCATCGTCTTCCTGCTGCTGGTCACCGTGGTGATCGTGAACGCGGCGGTGGTGTGCGTACGGGCCGTAAGGTCCCCGTCCCCGCTCCCGACCACCGAGGCGCCGTACGTCGTGTCACGCCTCGACGTACCCGAGCAGGTCGCCGAGCCGCTGGCGGGAGCCCGCTCATGAGCGTCCGGCGGTGGGCCCGGGCGGTGCGCTGGTATCTGCGCGAGCTGACGGGCGAGGCCGAGTACGACCGCTACCGCGACCGGCACCGACGCCACCACCCGCTCGCACCGGTACCCACCCGCCGTGAGTACGAGGCGCAACGCACGCTCCACCGGGAGAGCCACCCGCAGAGCCGCTGCTGCTGACAACCCGATCACCGACCGTGGGGGGGGGGGGGGGGGGGGGGGGGGCGCGGGGGGGGGGGGGGCGCCCCCCGGGGGGGGGGGGGCGCCCGCCGCCCCCCCCCCCCCCCCCCCCCCCCCCCCCCCCCCCCCCACCCGCCTTCGTGCCCAGCTCAGCGCATAAACTGTGCCCTCTGTACGCGATCCAGCCGGAGGCCGCCGCATGAGGATCTCGCAACGCGCCCAGGCCGTCGCCCCGTTCTACGCCATGGAGTTCGGCAAGCATGCCGCGGCGCTGGAGGCCCAGGGCCACCACGTCGTCAAACTCAGCCTCGGCGAACCGGACTTCGGCGCGCCCCCGGCCGTACGGGACGCCATGCGTGAGGCCATGGACGGCCGGCCGATGGCCTACACCGCGGCGCTCGGGCTGCCCGCCCTGCGGGAGGCGATCGCGCGGTTCTACCGGGACCGGCACGATGTGGAGGTCGACCCCGCCCGGGTCGTCGTGACCGCGGGCGCCTCCGCCGCCCTGGTTCTGACCACGGCCGCCCTCGTCGACACCGGCGACGAGGTACTCATCGCGGACCCCTCCTACCCCTGCAACCGGCAGATCGTCGAGAGCTTCGGCGCCCGGGTCACCCTCGTTCCCACCAGCGCCGAGACCCGCTTCCAGCTGGACGCCTCGTCGGTACGGTCCAGTTGGACGGACCGGACCCGCGGCGTCATGATCGCCACCCCGTCGAACCCGACGGGTACCTCCGTCCCGGCCGACGAGCTCGCGGCGATCTGCGAACTCGCCCGCGAGCGCGACGCATGGCGCATCGTCGACGAGATCTACCTCGACCTGAGCGACCACGACGCGCAGGGGGCGCCGCCGCGCAGCGCACTGTCGTCGGACCCCGACGCCGTCGTCATCAACAGCTTCTCGAAGTACTTCGGCATGACCGGCTGGCGCCTGGGCTGGTGCGTCGTGCCCGAGGCGCTCGTGCCTGCGCTGGAGCGTCTGGCCCAGAACTACTTCCTGTGCGCCTCCACTCCCGCGCAGCACGCGGCTCTGTCCTGCTTCACCCCCGAGTCCCTCGCGGTCTGCGAACAGCGCCACGTCGAGTTCGCCGAGCGGCGCGCGCTCGTCCTCGACGGCCTGGCACGGATCGGGCTGCCGGTCCCCGTTCCGCCCGACGGCGCGTTCTACGTCTACTTCGACGTCGGCCACACCGGACTCACCTCCTGGCAGTTCTGCGAACGAGCGCTCCAGGAGGCACACGTCGCCCTCACCCCGGGCAGGGACTTCGGCGTCCACACGGCGCAGACGCACGTCCGCCTCTCCTACGCGGCGTCAGCCGACGACCTTCGCGAGGGGATCGCCCGGCTCGGGAAGTTCGTGGCCACGCTTCGGTAGGCCGGTCGGCAGCCGTTTCCTCTCGTGCGTACGTGACCGGCGCTGTCTCAGCGTCGATACTTCCACCAGAGGTCAGAGGCTCATCGTCCCGTGTCACCAGGAGGTACCCATGAGGATGCTCATCAACGTCCCCGAGACCGTGGTCACCGATGCGCTGCGTGGCCTGGCGGCCGCCCATCCCGAGTTGACCGTCGACGTCGAGAACCGGGTGATCGTACGGCGGGACGCTCCCGTGGCCGGGAAGGTCGCCCTGGTGTCCGGCGGAGGTTCGGGGCACGAACCGCTGCACGGTGGTTTCGTGGGGCCCGGGATGCTCTCGGCGGCCTGCCCGGGCGAGGTGTTCACGTCGCCGGTGCCCGACCAGATGGTGCGGGCGGCGGCGGCCGTGGACAGCGGTGCCGGCGTGCTGTTCATCGTGAAGAACTACACGGGTGACGTGCTCAACTTCGACATGGCGGCCGAACTCGCCGAGGACGAGGGCATCCAGGTCGCCAAGGTGCTGGTCGACGACGACGTGGCGGTCACCGACAGCCTCTACACGGCCGGGCGGCGCGGCACGGGCGCGACGCTGTTCGTCGAGAAGATCGCGGGGGCCGCGGCCGACGAGGGGCAGCCCCTGGAGCGGGTGGAGGCGGTGGCCCGTCAGGTCAACGAGAACTCCCGCAGCTTCGGGGTCGCGCTCAGCGCCTGCACCACGCCGGCCAAGGGCAGCCCGACCTTCGATCTGCCGCCGGGAGAGCTGGAGTTGGGCATCGGCATCCACGGCGAGCCCGGCCGGGAGCGGCGCGCGATGATGACCTCGCGGGAGATCGCTGACTTCGCGGTCGGCGCGATCCTGGACGACATGACCCCGCGCAATCCGGTCCTCGTCCTGGTCAACGGCATGGGTGCGACCCCGCTGCTGGAGCTGTACGGCTTCAACGCCGAGGTGCATCGGGTGCTCGCCGAGCGCGGTGTCGCCGTCGCCCGCGTGCTGGTCGGCAACTACGTCACCTCCCTCGACATGGCCGGCGCCTCGATCACCCTGTGCCAGATCGACGAGGAGCTGCTGCGCCTGTGGGACGCACCGGTGAAGACGGCGGGGCTGCGCTGGGGAGTGTGAGCCGGGCGAGGGCCGACGATCACGACGTACCGACCACGCAAGGAGATCCAGTGCTCGACGCCGACTTCTTCCGCCGTTGGATGACGGCGACCGCCACGTCCGTCGATCGCGAGGCGGAACGGCTCACCACCCTCGACTCAGCCATCGGGGACGCCGACCACGGCAGCAATCTGCAGCGCGGGTTCACCGCGGTGACCGCGACGCTGGAGAAGGAGGCGCCGGACACGCCGGGTGCGGTCCTCATGCTGGCCGGTCGCACTCTGATCTCGACCGTCGGTGGCGCGTCGGGGCCGCTGTACGGCACGCTGCTGCGCCGCACCGGCAAGGCCCTCGGGGACGCCGCCGAGGTCGGCGAGGAGCAGTTCGCGAAGGCGCTGCGCGAGGGCGTGGACGCCGTCCGGACGCTCGGCGGAGCCGCGCCCGGCGACAAGACCATGATCGACGCCCTGGTGCCGGCTCTCGACGCGCTGGGCGACGGCTTCACCGCGGCCCGTACCGCCGCCGAGGAAGGCGCCCTGGCCACCACGCCCTTGCAGGCCCGCAAGGGACGGGCGAGTTACCTCGGGGAGCGCAGCATCGGACACCAGGATCCCGGGGCCACGTCGGCCTCGCTGCTCGTCGCGGGACTCGTGGAGGCGGCCGGTGAGTGACGAGAAGCTGGTCGGGATCGTGCTGGTGTCGCACAGCGCGGCGGTCGCCGAGTCGGTGGCCGAGTTGGCCAAGGGGCTGGCGGGCGGCGGCACCGAAGTGCCCGTCGCCCCGGCGGGCGGCACCGAGGGCGGCGAGCTCGGCACGAGCGCGGAGCTGATCGCCGCAGCGGCCGCCGCCGTGGACCGGGGTGCCGGAGTCGCCGTCCTCACCGACCTCGGCAGCGCGGTCCTCACCGTGAAGGCGCTGCTCGCCGAGGGCGACGAACTCCCGGGCAACACCCGCCTGGTGGACGCCCCGTTCGTCGAGGGGGCGGTGGCCGCGGTCGTCACGGCGGCCACCGGAGCCGACCTCGCGGCGGTGGAGGCGGCGGCCGCGGAGGCATACACGTACCGAAAGGTATGACGTTCCTTCGGACAGCTAGATGACGCCTTCCGCCACGACGGCGAGAGCCGAGCGCAGGGTTGCCTCCAGCTCGGCCTCCGCCGTCGCGCGGGTGAGGACACCCCGGCACCCGCCTGCGGAGAAACCGACAGGAGCACTCATGGTCAGCGGACTCCACGGACGCAGCGTCATCGTCACCGGCGCGGGCTCGGGCATCGGGCGGGCCGCGGCCCTGGCCTTCGCCGCGGAGGGCGCGCGCGTAGTGGTGGCGGATCTCAACGCCGAGGGCGCCGAGGCGGTCGTCAGGCAGATCGAGCAGGCGGGCGGGAGCGCGGTCGCCGTCACCGGCGATCTGAGCGAACAGGCCGTCGTCGACCGGGTGGCCGAGACCGCCGTGGAGCGCTTCGGCGGGGTGGACGTCCTGGTGAACAACGCCGGGATCATGGACCGCATGTCGGCGGTCGCGGACGTGAGCGACGCGGAGTGGGAGCGGGTCATCCGGGTCAACCTCACCGCACCCTTCCTGCTCACACGGGCGGTGCTGCCGCACATGCTGGCGGCGGGCAAGGGCGCCATCGTGAGCACCGCGTCCGAGGCCGGCCTGCGCGGCAGCGCGGCGGGCGCCGCCTACACGGCCTCCAAGCACGGGGTGGTGGGGCTGACGAAGAACCTCGCGGTGATGTACCGCAAGCAGGGCATCCGCGCCAACGCCATCGCCCCGGGCGGTACCGCCACCGCCATCGTCGTGGACGCCGAGCAGGGCGCGCACGGGCCGTCGACGCTCGGCCCGCACTTCGTGAACCTCGGCCGCGTCGCCCAGCCCGAGGAGCAGGCCGCCGCCATCGTGTTCCTCGCCTCGGACGCGGCGAGCAACATCAACGGCGTGGTCCTGCCGGTCGACGACGGCTGGTCGGCGGTCTGACGCACCACCAGGCGCCCACCGGCTCGCACGAACCGCCTCGCCGGGCCCCCAACGCCTCCACGCCGACTGCCTCGATGCGCCCGCCGCCTCCGCTCCAACTGCCTTGCCCCGCGTTCACCCGCTGCTCAAGAACTGCCTCGCCAGCCGCTCCCCGATCATCACGGCGGCCTCATGGTTCTCGATGGGCGCCACCCGTGTGCCCTTGAAGACGATGTAGGTGATGCCGGAATCCGTGCCGCCGCCGCGCGGGTCGGGGCGGATACCGAGGGCCTTGGCGGTGGCGTAGGACGCCTCACCGATGAGGTCCTGCGGGCCCACGTCGCCGACGACCGCGTACCGAACCCGGTCCCGGTGCACGACGGCCGCCACCGATCCGCCGCGCACGCCGTCCTCTCCGTGGTTCCAGATGCGGCTCGGGCCCGGCACGACGATGTACGGGAGGCGTTCGGCGCTCAACGGGCGGCCGTCGGGCTGCCGGTATGCCGTGCTGTCGGAGAAGAGCGGGTCGGTGCGGTCGTTGCAGCGGCGGCCGGGCCGGCCGTCGCAGTCGATGTCCAGGTCGGCCTTCCAGAACACGGCGTCCCGGGTGCCGCAGACCGGGGTCCTCGCGGGCGTGCCGTCGTCGTTGCGGAAGCGGCCGCGGGAGACGGGGACACAGTCACGCACCCTGGCCAGCAGGTCGGCGGCGCGGACGTCGCCCGCGCGCCGCACCGTCGGCTGTTGCCGGACGACCTCGGGTCCGGCGGCGGACGCGGCGACCGGCACGGTCGCCGGCGCTGTCGACGGGGCGAGCAGCGCGGCACCTGCCGCGGCCACCGTCAGCGGCTGGGCACGCACGATAGGGACCCCTCTCCTGGGGGACATGGCCGCACACCCGGCCCAATCTGACGCCGTATCCGTCGTCCGGCCACCAGTAGGGGGCCGGACGACGGATACGGCCCCGAGCTGCCGACGGGGGCCGGAAGCCGGGGCCCGCCAGGGACTCCGGCCTCCCGGCCGCCCGCACCGGCGCGGGATCAGCGACGACAGCGGCCCGCGCAGCGGCGTGAACTACCCACATCTGACGGTGAGTTCAGCCGCGAGAGGCTTCAGCATACGAAACCCCCGGCGAACGGCGGCCAGTACCCCGGCAGACGGCACTCGGCGGACGGCCACGGCACCGCTCCCACCGACTTCCGACGGCACCTGGGGCGGCTTCTCGGCGGAACGGAAGGTGACCACGGGCACAAGCCCGCAGCCGTGACAACGGCTCGCGCCTCCTCCGGACGAGGGAATCCGTCACCTGCCCGGTGGCCGTCCGCATGCGGGACCCGCCGAGTGCACGTTGGCTTCCCCTGAGGGCAGCACGGGCCTTCCCCGACCCTCGGCGGCACAAGGGACGTACCGCCGACCGTGCCGCCGGAGGACAGGTCCATGCACACTACTCAGCTACTCCTCCGCTCCGGCCTGACCGTGGCAGCCGCCGCGCTGCCGCTCGCCCTGACCGCCACGCCGGCCACCGCCGCTCCGGGGATCTCCGTGAGCACCACCGGCTCCACGGTCTCCGTCACGACCAGCGCCTGTAGGCAGGTCAACGGCAGTTGGGGCACCGCCTCGCTTCTGAACAGCAGCCAGGCGAACTTCTCCCAGGGCCGCCAGGTGGCGCTCTCGGGGACGAGCGCCCTTCAGTCGGCGGCCTGGTCGGGCGTGAGCGCGGGTACCTACACCGTCATCGTCCAGTGCGCGGACAACACCACCGCGGGCACCCAGTCGGTCATCGTGTCCCCCGTGTCGAGTCCCACGATCTCCGCCACGGCCTCGCCCTCGCCGTCCCGCGGTGTCATGGGCGGCACGGGCAGCACCACGAAGGACTACGGCACTCTCACGCTGGTGGCCGGCGGGACCCTGGTGGGAGCGGGCGCCCTGGCCACGGCCTGGTTGCTGCGCCGCCGCTCGAAGCCGTACCGGCTCTAGCTAGCCCACCCCTTCCTCCAGGACAGGCAGCTCCGCCAGGGCCTCGGTGAGCCACTGCGTCCAGAAGGTCTCCAGTTCGATGCCCGCGCGCAGGACCAGGTGCTGGAGCCTGGCCTGCGCGCTGTCGTTGCCGGGCGGGAAGTCGCGCTTCTCGATCTGCTGGTATTCGGCCAACTGCAGCCGGTGCAGGTCGAGGTGGCGGCGCAGGTCGGCCTCCAGCCCCGCGGTGCCGACGACGGCCGCGGCACGCAGGCGCAGCAGGAGCGCGTCGCGGTGCGGCCTCGGGTCCTGCGCGGCGGCCGTCCACCGCCGGAGTTCGGCACGGCCCGCGGGCAGGACCTCGTAGCTCTTCTTCTGCCCGCGCGCGGGCTGCTCGGCGGGCAGGGCGCGGATGTGTCCCGCGGCCTCCAGTTTTCCCAGTTCGCGGTAGATCTGCTGATGCGTCGCCGACCAGAAGTAACCGATCGACCTGTCGAACCTGCGCGTCAGATCGAGGCCCGACGACGGCTTCTCGAGCAGGGCGGTGAGGATCGCGTGCGGGAGTGACATGAGGTCATCCTAGGGAGGCCGCCCCACGGCCCTACAGCGTCGCCGCCAGCTCGGTGCCCTGCTTGATGGCGCGCTTGGCGTCCAGTTCGGCGGCGAGGTCGGCGCCGCCGATGAGGTGGGCGCCACGGCCCGCGGCGAGCAGTGCCTCGTACAGGTCGCGGCGCGGGTCCTGTCCCGTGCACAGCACGACGGTGTCGACCTCCAGGACCGTGCTCGTGTCACCGACGGTGACATGCAGGCCGGCGTCGTCGATCCGGTCGTAGCGCACGCCCGGGACCATCGTGACGCCGCGGTGCTTGAGTTCAGTGCGGTGGATCCAGCCGGTGGTCTTGCCGAGGCCGGCGCCGACCTTGGTGGTCTTGCGCTGGAGGAGGTGGACGGTCCGCGGCGGGGCGGGGCGCTCGGGGGCGGCGAGTCCGCCGGGTGCCGCGTAGTCCATGTCGACGCCCCACTGGCGGAAGTACGTCGCCGGGTCCTCGCTCGCCTTGTCGCCGCCGTCGGTGAGGAACTCGGCGACGTCGAAGCCGATGCCGCCCGCGCCGAGGATCGCGACCCGGTCGCCGACGGGGGCACCGTCGCGCAGGACGTCGAGGTAGCCGACGACGCTCGGGTGGTCGGCGCCGGGGATGTCGGGGGTGCGCGGGGAGACGCCGGTGGCGACGACGACCTCGTCGTAGTCGGCGAGGTCGTCGGCGGCCACCCAGGTGTTGAGCCGTACGTCGACGCTGTGGGCGTCGAGCTGGTGGCGGAAGTAGCGCAGGGTCTCGTCGAACTCCTGCTTGCCGGGGACCTTGCGGGCGACGTTGAGCTGACCGCCGATCTCGCTCGCGGCGTCGAAGAGGGTCACCTCGTGGCCGCGCTCGGCCGCGCTGACGGCGCAGGCGAGACCCGCGGGGCCCGCGCCCACCACGGCCACGCGCTTGCGCAGCCGGGTCGGGGAGAGGACCAGCTCGGTCTCGTGGCAGGCGCGCGGGTTGACCAGGCAGGAGGTGATCTGGCCGCTGAAGGTGTGGTCGAGGCAAGCCTGATTGCAGCCGATGCAGGTGTTGATCGCCTCGGGTCGGCCGGCCGCGGCCTTGGCGACGAAGTCGGGGTCGGCGAGCATCGGGCGGGCCATCGACACCATGTCCGCGCAGCCGGAGGCCAGCAACTCCTCGGCGACTTCGGGGGTGTTGATGCGGTTGGTCGTCACGAGCGGGACGGACACCTCGCCCATGAGCCGCTTGGTCACCCATGTGTAGGCGCCGCGCGGCACCGAGGTGGCGATGGTGGGGATGCGGGCCTCGTGCCAGCCGATGCCGGTGTTGATGATGGTCGCCCCGGCGGCCTCGACGGCCTTGGCCAGGGTGATGACCTCGTCGAGGGTCGAGCCGCCCGGTACCAGGTCCAGCATGGACAGCCGGTAGATGATGACGAAGTCCTCGCCGACGGCCTCGCGCACCCGCCGGACGATCTCGACGGGGAAGCGCATGCGGTTCTCGTACGAGCCGCCCCAGCCGTCGGTGCGGTGGTTGGTCTGCGCGGCGATGAACTCGTTGATGAGGTAGCCCTCGGAGCCCATGATCTCCACGCCGTCGTAGCCGGCCTGCCGGGCCAGGCGGGCGGCGCGGGCATAGTCGTCGATGGTCTTCTCGACCTCGGCGTCGGTGAGTTCGCGGGGCGGGAAGGGGCTGATCGGCGCCTGGAGGGGGCTCGGTGCGACGAGGTCCCGGTGGTAGGCGTACCGGCCGAAGTGCAGGATCTGCATGGCGATGCGGCCGCCCTCGTGGTGCACGGCCTCGGTGATCTGCCGGTGCTGCTCGGCCTCCGCATCGGTGGTGAGCTTCGCGCCGCCCTCGTACGGTCGTCCCTCGTCGTTGGGGGCGATGCCCCCGGTGACGATGAGGCCCACTCCCCCGCGCGCGCGGGCGGCGTAGAACTCCGCCATCCGCTCGAAGCCCCGCTCGGCCTCCTCCAGGCCGACGTGCATCGAGCCCATGAGGACGCGGTTGGGCAGCGTGGTGAAGCCCAGGTCGAGCGGGGACAGCAGGTGCGGGTAACGGCTCATCGGGCCCTCCGTGCGCGGCGGTGTCGTGCCCTCTTGTTGTAGAGGACCGGACCCGCTTTATGCAACTAGTTGCACAATCGAGGAGGGGTGATGCCGACCACGTCAGGGCGGCGGGAGGTTCCGCACCGGGCGTAACCGCCCGGGCGGAGCGCCGGACCCGCCGACAGGGCTGATCCGCGCCTCGGTCTAGTGGCTCTCCAGCCGAACGTGCAGCTCCCGCTCCTGGTCGCCGGAGGCCGTGGCCAGGTCGTGCACGCTGAAGAGGGAGTCGAGGGTCTCGCGGAACCGGTCGACGGCCCAGTAGCCGCCCTGTACGTCGGCCGTGACGGATGCTCCGAGGCTGGCGGGCGGGCAGCCCTCGTGTTCGTCGGCCACGTCGAAGGTGCCGAGCCACACGGTCGGACGTACCTCGTGGTGGTCCCGGGGTACGTCGTCCGCGCACCGGTCGGACCCGAAGCACGCACAGAGGGTGTCGAACACGATCCGGGCGTCCTCCTTGCTGCCGCTCAGTTCGACGGAGACGGATTCCGGGTGCGGTCGCTCGCTGTCCATCGTGATCGCTCCTCTCGTGGCCGCGCTGCGGTGCCGCGGGCAGACCCTGCGGTACCGCACCCCACCCCCCAGATAAGCACCACCTCGAGCAGAGCACTACCGGCCCGCCCCACCTGCCGGCCGGCGCGGTCAGCCCCGCGTGCGGTACGTCTTGCTGTCGGTCAGGACGCACAATCCCGGCGACACGACGATCACGCGCAGGGTGTCGAGTGCCTCCCCGGAGCTCAGCGTGTCGACGTACTCCGACCAGGTCCCGCCCCGCGACTGCGCGCGGAACACGCACGGGTATGGAGGAGCTCCTCGGGGGGCGGCGCACTCGGCGGCCAGTCCGGCCCGACCGGGTGGTCATGTGCAGACCCATGCCATAACGCTGAGCGTCGGCTCGGTCACAGTGCCGTGATCCGGCTTCGCCGGACGGCCGCCGCCGTGTTGAGGGATGGTGGAAGAAGCCGCCGGTGACGTCCCAGAGACGACTGGACGCGGTAGAACAGGGGAGTCGGCACGGGGGAACGACGTGCCGCGAGGACGGCCGAAGGCGGTGCGTGCAATGAGAGCAGCCGGGAGACTCCGGTGACCGAAGGCGGCGAGCAGCAGGTACGGCGCGGCGGACCCGCCGATGGGCCGGTGCGCGGGCCGGTGCAGCCGAGCGGGCTCCTCGACGTGCTCGGTGTGGCCTCGATCGTCCTGGACACCGAAGGACGCATCGTGCTGTGGAGCCCACAGGCCGAGGAACTGTTCGGCTACCCGGCCCAGGAGGCGCTCGGGCACTACGCGGCCCATCTGATGATCCACGAGCAGCATGTCGACCTGGTGGTCAAGCTGTTCGCCGACGTCATGGAGACCGGTCAGGGCTGGGCCGGCGCGTTCCCCGTCCGGCACAAGGACGGCAGTACGAAGCTGGTGGAGTTCCGCAACATGCGGCTGCTGGACGACCGGGGCGACGTCTACGCTCTGGGACTCGCCGCCGACCAGTCGACCGTACGCCGGCTGGAGCGGGACGTGGCGCTGTCCACGCGGATGGTCGAGCAGTCCCCGACCGGGCTGGCCGTCCTCGACACCGACCTGCGGTACGTCTCCGTCAACCCGGCCCTGGAGCGGCTCAACGGCATCCCGGCCGAGGAGCACCTCGGACGTGCCGTCGGCGAGGTCCTGCCGGACGTCGACGCCGCCGCCATCGAAGCCGCGGCGCGTCGGGTACTGGACACCGGACAGCCGCTGGTCTCCCAGCAGACGGTGGGCCGGACACCTGCCGATCCGGGCGCGGAGCACGCCTGGTCGATCTCGCTCTACCGGCTGGAGGACGCCCTCGGGACCGTGCTGGGCGTGGCCTGCTCGGTGGCGGACATCACCGAGCAGCACCGGTCGGCCGCCGAGGCCGAGACCGCGCGCCGGCGCCTGGCGCTCGTCGCCGACGCCTCCACCCGGATCGGCACCACCCTGGACCTGGACCGCACCGCTCGTGAGCTGGCCGAGGTCGCGGTGCCCGACCTCGCCGACATAGCGGCCGTGGATCTGCTGGAGGCGGTGGTGCAGGGCAGGCCCAGCACGCTCGGGCCTGCCGAACCGGCCGTCATCCGGGCACTGGCCGTGGAGGCGGACCGCGCCCCGGACGCCCTCCGTGCGGCCGACCCGCCCGGAGAGGTGGTCCGGTACGCACCCGACCGCCTGGTCACCGAGTGCGTCAGGACCGGACAGCCGGTCTTCGTGGCCCAGGTCGGGGCCGGAGACCTGGCCCGCATCGCGCGCTCCCCCGAGGCGGCCGAACTGCTGGCCCGGGCGGGCGTGCACTCCTATCTGGCGGTGCCGCTGATCGCGCGCGGCGAGGTGCTCGGCGCCCTCGATCTCAAGCGCACCCGCAACCCACTGCCGTTCACCGAGGACGACCTGCTGCTCGCCCGTGAGCTGGCATCCCGCGCTGCCTTGCAGATCGACAACGCGCGCTGGTACCAGAACGCCCGCGACACCGCCCTCACCCTCCAGCGCAGCCTGCTGCCCAGCCATCCGCCCGTGACGGGCGGCCTGGAGGTCGCCTCGCGCTACCAGCCCGCGGGAGCCACCACCGAGGTCGGCGGCGACTGGTTCGACGTGATCCCGCTGGAGGGCGGCAAGACCGCGCTCGTGGTGGGCGACGTGATGGGCAGCGGCCTCAACGCCGCGGCGACCATGGGCCGGCTGCGCACCGCGACGAACACCCTGGCCTCCCTCGACCTCGATCCGGCCCGGCTCCTGGAGCACCTCGACCGGATCACCGAGGGCCTGGACCACTCGATCGCGACCTGTGTGTACGTCGTCCACGACCCGAAACTGCGGCAGTGCCGGATCGCCAACGCCGGGCACCTGCCGCCCGCCCGGCTGCGTACGGGATGTGCGCCGGAGCTGCTCGATCTGCCCACCGGTGCGCCGCTGGGCGTGGGCGGTGTCGCCTTCTCCACCACCACCGTCGACCTGGAACCCGGCGACCGGCTGGTGCTCTACACCGACGGCCTCGTCGAAACCCGGCAACACCCGCTCGACGAACGGCTCGACGCCCTGCTGGCGCTGCTCGACGGCCCCGACCGCCCGTTGGAAGAGGTGTGCGACCTGCTGCTGCGCACCCTGCACCAGCCGGACAACTCCGACGACGTGGCGCTGCTCATCGCGCGGGTGCAGACGTCCGGTTGACCGTCCTGGGCGGTTCGACCGTCCTGGGCGGTGTCAGGTGCGGCTGGGGTCCGGTTCCGGTGCCGCCTCGTGCCGCTGCCGCACTGCCCGGTCGTGGCGCGGGAGCAGCAGTGGGGTCGCCGGCAGGAGGAGACCGGCGGCCGCGATCGCGGTGCGGGTTCCGACGAGGGCGGTCAGCAGGCCCCACAGGGCGGTCAGGGCCGCGGTGGTGAGCTTGCCGGTGACCGACCACGCGGACAGGGTGCGGGCCACCCCGCCCGTCCGCCTTCGAACAGCCTCATGCCGGCCGGTGTGTTCGGCGCGGCCGAGAACCCCGATCGGCAACCGTCGCGGCGGGGCGCCACAACCTCACGGTCGCGCCACGGCCTCTACGGCCGGGTCCCGACCACCACGTTGGCGTAGAGCTCCTCCGACACGGCGAGGCGTGCGGTCAGGCCGCTGCGGGTGAAGGCCTCGACGGCCGTCGGCGCCTGGCGTTCGCTCGTCTCGACCAGGAGGCAGCCGCCGGGGGCCAGCCATCGGGGTGCCTCGGCCGCGACCCGGCGCAGGACGTCCAGGCCGTCCGCCCCGCCGTCGAGGGCGACCAGCGGCTCATGGTCGCGTGCCTCGGCGGGCAGGAGGGGGACCTCGCCGGTGGGGACGTACGGCACGTTGGCCGCCAGAATGTCGATGCGACCGCGCAGTTCGGCGGGGAGGGCGTCGAACAGGTCGCCCGTGTGGACGTGACCGCCGACGGCGGCGACGTTGCGGCGGGCGCAGCGCACCGCGGCCGGTTCGATGTCGGCGGCGTGCAGTTCGACCAGGCCGAGCCCGGTGGCGAGGGCGGCGCCGACGGCACCCGAGCCGCAGCACAGGTCCACCACGACGGACGCGTCGGGGACGTGGGCCAGGGCCTGGTCGACGAGGAACTCGGTTCGGCGGCGGGGTACGAAGACGCCGGGGTCCACGGCGATGCGCAGCCCTCCGAACTCGGCCCAGCCCAGGACGAGTTCGAGGGGCCGGCCCTGGACGCGGCCGTCGACCATGGCGGCCAGCTCGTCCGGAGTGCCGGCCGCGGCCAGCATCAACCGCGCCTCGTCCTCCGCGAAGACACAGCCGGCGGCGCGCAGCGCGGCCACGACGGAGTCACGGGAGGAGGACGAGGACTGCGGTGAGGAGGGAGGAGGGGGTGTGGACGGAGAAAGTGGAGGCATGAAGCCGAGGGCCTTTCGGGAGCCGAAGGGCGCTCTCGCGGCCGCCTACTGGCGGTGATCCGCGCCGGTTCCAGGAGAGAGCACCCGACCTGACACAGCGGTAATGGGTCTCACCTCCTCGGTCGTCACGACGGACACAGCGCGGCCACACTACCCCAACGATCAGCCGATGAGGGCCCATTCCGTCCCGAGTTGTATTATGCAACCAGTGGCGTGAGGGAGGCCCCGTGAACGCATCCGCACCGACCGGCGGCGACGCAGCCGTGGAGACCATCCACCGCGAGATGACGTCGTTCGCACGTCGGGCCCGGGCCTCGGCCGGGCGTATGCACCCCGAGTTGTCACTGGTGTCGTACACCCTGCTCGGACATCTGGAGGAGAGCGGCGGCTGCCGCGCCACCGACCTGGCCGCGCACTACGCCCTCGACAAGTCCACGGTCAGCCGCCAGGTGGCCGCGCTGGCGCGCGCCGGGCTCGTCGATCGGCGCCAGGACTCCGAGGACCACCGCGTCCAGGTCCTGTACCTGACCGACGCCGGCAGGCGCATCCTCGCCCAGGTCAGCGAGAGCCGCCGGGCGGCCTTCCGGGACCGGCTCGCGGACTGGCCGGCGGAGGATCTGGAGCGGTTCGCCCGGTATCTCGTGCGGTACAACGCCTGGTCGGCGGCCTACTCGGGGGAGGACTGACCGCTCCCCCACCCCTGCGACCGCCTCCACGACTACGACGCCGGTACGGCCGTACGTCCCTCCGGGAGCCGTTGCGGTGCCCGTGCCGTCATGAAGGCGGTGGTGCGGCGCAGGCGGAAGCCCAGGGACTCGTAGAGCCGGATGGCGTTGGTGTTGCCGGCGCCGGTGTGCAGGAACGGGGTCTCGCCGCGTTCCCGGATGCCGTGGGCGACGGCGAGGATCAGCCGGGTGGCCAGGCCCTCACCGCGGAAGGCGGGGTCGGTGCAGACGGCGCTGATCTCGGTCCAGCCCGGCGGGCGCAGCCGCTCCCCCGCCATGGCCACGAGAGCACCGTCACGCCGGATGCCGAGGTAGGTGCCGAGTTCGATGGTGCGGGGCAGGAAAGGGCCGGGCCGGGTCCGGGCGACCAGGTGGAGCATCTCGGGCATGTCGTCGGCGCCGAGTCGGACCGCCTCGGGTTCCGGCGCGGTGACCAGGCCGTCGTCCTCGAACTGGACGCCCTCTATTCGGAACGTGACCTCCCAGTCGTCGGGGACCCGCCCCCGGAACCCGAGCAGCGGCACCTCGGCGCCGGGGCCCGCGAAGGCCGCGAGGTCGGCCCAGTCGTCGGCGTCGGGCTCGTCGGGCAGGGCCAGCCACGGCGTGACGTCCACGGGGTAGCGAAGGATCCGACCGTGCCGCTCGGCGAAGTGGGCATGCGGTCCGGTGAGGGCGGCGCGGGCTGGGTTGTCGAGGACGTGGGGTGCGTCGGTGGCGGGCCGCGGCTGACCGACGCTCTGTGATTGACCGGGGGTCTGCGGTTGACCGGGGGCCTGCCGTCCACGGCCGATCTGCGGTTGACCGGTGGTATGCGGCCCATGGCCGGTCTGCGGCCGGTTGACGGCCCGTTGTCCGGTGGTGGTCTGTCGTGCTTCGGGGCTCATCGGGCGACCTCGATCACGACCTTGCCGCGGGCGTGGCCGTCCTCGACGGTGCGCAGGGCCTCGCCGGCCCGGTCGAGCGGGAAGGTTCCCGTGATGTGCGGGTTCAGATCGCCGTTCACCACGAGGTGCGCCACCGCCTCCAGGACGGCCGCGTTGCGGGCCCGGGCCACCCGCGCGCCGCCCAGCCGCTCCACGTCCTCGGGCGGGGCGCCGGCGGTGATGAGCTTCGTCCCGTCGGTGAGCAGCTGTGCCGCCTCGGTCAGTACGTCGCCGCCCACGAGGTCGTAGACCCCGTCGATCCCGTCCGGGGCGGCGGCCCGCGCCCGCTCGGCCCAGCCCGGCCCCGAGGGGACGTGCACGGCGCCGAGCGACTCGACGAAGTCCTTCTTGCCCTCGCTCGCGACGCCGATGACGCCCAGGCCGACGGCCCGGGCGATCTGCACGGCCGCCGCACCGACGCCGCCGCCCGCGCCGGTGACCAGCACGGTCGCGCCGGAGGGCAGGCCGAGCTGGCGGATCCCGTCGTACGCGGTCGCGGCGGCGACGGGCAGGGTCGCGGCATCGGCGAAGGACAGCTCGGCCGGCTTGTGCGCGGTCACCGAGGCGGGCAGCAAGGCGTACTCGGCGTAGCCGCCGGCCACCGTGTTGCCGAAGACCTCGTCCCCCACGGCGAACCCCTCGACGCCCTCGCCGACCTCTTCGACGACCCCGGACACCTCGCTGCCGAGGACGGCGGGGAACGCCCGGTCGCCGCTCTCGCCCGGCCGGCGGTACCCGGTGCGCAGCTTCCAGTCCACCGGGTTGACCCCGGCTGTTCGCACCGCGACCAGGACCTGACCCGGGCCGGGCACCGGCCGGTCCACCTCGACGAGGGCCTCGGTGTCCGGGCCGCCGTACCGCGTGAAGACGTACGCCTTGGGCACTGCTCCCACTCTCCTTCGCTGTCGCCGGTCGGGCGGTTGTATGAGCCACCGGTTGCGACATCAGTCGGCAAGGAGGATCGGCGGTGCGCTATTCCCGGGGCGGTGGAGAGTTCATGCGGCCTTAATGATCGTGGACCGCCCCGGAGGCTGGGCATGGGTGACGTGCGCGTACGGTTGAACGCGTTAGCAATTGCCGTCGCTGTCACGCTGGACCCATATGAACGTCACTCGAGGCTTCACCGGACGCGCCCGTGTCCACAATCCGGGGCTGCCGCCCGGCCAGTACGACGCGGGCGACGACTGGCCCGTCCTGTCCGCGGAGGTCACGCCCGAGCTCGCACCCGCCGACTGGACGTTCCGTGTCGACGGGCTGGTCGAGGCGCCCCGTACCTGGGACTGGGCGCAGGCACACGAACTGCCCTCGTCCGCCTACGAGGGCGACATCCACTGTGTGACGAGCTGGTCGAAGTTCGGGGTGCGATTCGGGGGCGTATCGCTGGACGCGTTCCTGGATGTGGTGCGGCCACATGGGTCCGCCACCCATGCCGTCGCCTACTCGCACACCGGCTACACCACGAACCTCCCGCTCGAAGACCTGACCGGCCGGCGCGCCTGGATCGCCTGGGAGTACGACGGAAAACCGCTCGCCGCCGAGCACGGCGGGCCGGCGCGACTGCTGGTGCCGCACCTGTACTTCTGGAAGAGCGCCAAGTGGATCGCGGGCCTGCGGATCCTCGACCACGACGAGCCCGGTTTCTGGGAGCAGAACGGCTACCACGAGCGGGGCAATCCCTGGGAGGAGCAGCGGTACTCCGGTGACTGAGACGTCCGCCTCCCCTGGCTTCACTTCTTCCCCTGGCTTCACTTCCTCCGGATTCACTGCCTGCGGCTTCACTCCTGCTACACGGTTCGCCGTGCCCGGGCGGATCGCCGTGAGCAACCGGACCGCCGCGACGTGGCAGACCGCCACGCTCACCGAGATCCGCCGCGAGACTTCGCGCGCCTCCACCTACCGGTTCGCGGTTCCCGCCTGGGCCGGGCATCTGCCCGGCCAGCACCTGATGCTGCGGCTGACCGCCGAGGACGGCTACGCGGCCCAGCGCCACTACTCGATCGCATCCGCGCCCGACGACTCCGGGCACATCGAGCTGACCCTGGACCACGTCGAGGGCGGTGAGGTCTCGGGGTGGTTCCACACGGTGGCGGCGCCCGGGGACGCGGTTCAGGTACGCGGCCCGCTGAGCGGCTTCTTCGCCTGGCCCGGCGACCGGCCGGCGCTGCTCATCGGCGCCGGCTCCGGGGTCGTACCGCTGATGTCGATGGTGCGACACCACCGGGCGCGGGACCTGTCCGTGCCGTTGCGACTGCTGGTGTCCGCGCGCAGTCCCGAAGAGCTGATCTACGCGCCGGAGTTGGGCGAGGAGACGACGCCCGTGTTCACGCGGAGCGCGCCCGTGGGTGTGCCGGTGGGACGTATGGGGGCCGCACATGTGGCCCCGCTCCTGGCCGAGCAGCCTCCTGGCGGGTGGGAGGCCTATGTGTGCGGCTCCAATGCCTTCGCCGAACACGCCTCGCGCCTGCTGGTCGAGGCCGGTCAGCCGGTGGACCGTATCCGGATCGAACGCTTCGGCTGACGACGCGGCCGTTCACACGAGGCGTCCGGGACGATGACGTCACGCCGCCGGGACCGTCGACGCCACATGGCCGGGACCGTTCGTGTCGCGCGGGCGGAATCCGTCGCGCCCCGTGTGGCCGGTTCCCCGTGGTCTCGCATCGCCCCCCGCGTTTCGGCACCACCCTGCCGGGCACTTGTGCGGCGGCCCCGCGCGGGGCCGTTGGTGAACGATGCCGGTAGAACGGGTACTGAATCCTTGAGGGCACTCGCAGTTGTGCGCGGTGCGGAGGTCGACATGCGAACCCGGGTGCGCGGCTGGCGCTGGCGGCGCAGTCCGCTACGGCGCCGGTCGGATGTCGTCGAGGCGTGGACGGTCCTGGTCGTCGGGGTGCTGCTGTGGGCGGGCGCTCCCCTCGTCGGGGCGTTCGCGGCCTCGTGGGCACACTCGGAGGCGCGCGCGGTCCAGGCGGAGCAGCGTGCCGATCGTCATCGTGTCCGTGCCATGGTCGTCGGCAGGACCGCCGGTTCGCTGCCCGCGGTGCAGGGCGGTCGGGATCACGCGTACCGGGCGACCGTGCGCTGGACCGAGCCGGGCGTCGGTTCGCGGACGGCCTCGGCACGGGTCCCGGGCGGTACACGCCGGGGGGAGTTGGTGGACGTGTGGTTCGACGGCCGGGGCCGCAGTGTGCCACCGCCGCCGGACGAGACCGCGGTGTGGCAGCACACGCTCACCATCGGCGCGTGCGCGGCGGGCGGTGCGGTCGCGGTGCTGCTCCTCGGCCACTCCGTCGTACGGAGTGCGGCCAACCGCCACCGGATGGCCGAGTGGGAACGCGAGTGGGCCCTCACCGAGCCGCAGTGGACGCGCCGCCGGGCGTAACCGGCGGCCCACGCCGAACGCGCCGCCGGGTACGACCGACCCACGGTGGGCGCGCTCCGTGTCCGGACGCCCGCTCCTCGGCAGCTAGCCCTGCTGCATCCTCCGTGCGATCCCGCCATGTGTCCGCAGCGCGTCCGCCAGTCCCGGCAGGACCGGTTCGCCCCGGTCGACCAGCACCTTCCCGGCGACCACCGTCGTCCACGCCCGGGCGGGCCCGCAGCGCAGCCATGCCTCAACCGGGTCGCTCAAGGCGCCGGCCAGGGCGACCTGGTGCAGGTCCCAGACCACCAGGTCGGCGCATGCGCCGGGCCGCAGGTGGCCCAGTTCGTCCGCGCGGCCCAGACAGCGGGCCGAGCCCCGGGTGGCGATGTCGAGGGCGTCGCGTGCGGTCATCGCGCCGGGTCCGCCGCGGTAGCGGCCGAGAAGGAGCGCCCCGCGGGTCTCCATCCAGAGCGAGGCGTGGTCGGTGGAGGCGGAGCCGTCGCAGCCGATACCGACGGGCAGGCCCAGTTCACGCATCTCCTTGACCCGGGCCGTGCCGCCGCCGATGAGCATGTTGGAGCTCGGGCAGTGCGCCACGCCGACACCCGCGGCGGCGAGGCGGCGCAACTCGTCGTCGTTCGGGTAGATGCAGTGGGCGACCCAGGTGCGGTCGCTCATCCACCCGGTCTGCTCGAAGTACTCGACGGGGCGGCAGCCGTACGTCTCCAGGCAGTACGTGTCCTCGTCGTGGTCCTCGGCGAGGTGCGTGTGCAGCCGTACGTCGTGGCGCTCGGCGAGTTCGGCGGTCGCCGTCATCAGCTCCCTGGTCACCGAGAACGGCGAGCAGGGCGCGAGCGCGACTCGGACCAGGGCGCCGGGTTCGGGGTCGTGGTGGGCCTGGATGAGCCGCTCGCTGTCGGCGAGGACCTCCTCGTCGGTCTGCGTGACGCTCCTCGGCGGCAGTCCCCCGTCCTCGACGGAGCGGGTCATCGAGCCGCGGGTGGCGTGGAAGCGGAAGCCGATGTCGCGGGCGGCGCGGATCTCGGCGTCGACCAGGCGGGGGCGGGGGTGGACGTAGAGGTGGTCCGAGGACGTGGTGCAGCCGCCCATCAGCAGCTCGGCCATGCCGACGTACGCCGAGACGTAGGCGGCCTCCTCGTCGAGGGCCGCCCACAGTGGGTACAGGGTGGTGAGCCAGTCGAAGAGGGAACCGTTCACGGCGGGCGAGTAGGAGCGGGTGAGGTTCTGGTAGATGTGGTGGTGCGTGTTGATCAGGCCCGGGGTGACGAGCCGGCCGGCCGCGGAGACGGTGGTCCGGGCGTCGGGTTCGGTCCCGGGGGATCCGACGCCGGTGACCCGACCACCCGTGACGGTGAGCCAGCCGCCGGGGATCTCCCGCTCCCCGTCCACGACAAGCAGTCCGGCATCCCTGACCAGCAGGTCCACTTCCTCGACCGGCGCTTCGGCGGCAGACGTCATGTCGTCATCGTAGGCGCGTGGAGGGGCAAAGACCTGGCGAGTCGTCCGACCATCCACGTACGGTGTGATCATCCGCACTCACTTTTTTCACAAAGGCGGTCCTACATGGCCCTGTTCGACCTTCCGATCGACGAGCTCCGCGAGTACCGCAGCAAGTCCGCCGAGCCCGAGGACTTCGACGCCTTCTGGTCCAAGACGCTCGAGGAAGCCCGCGAGCACGACCTGGACGCCCGGTTCGAACTGGTCGACACGGGTCTGACCACGGTGAAGGTGTACGACGTGACGTTCGCCGGGTTCGGTGGGCACCCGGTGAAGGGCTGGTTCACACTCCCCGCCGAGGTCTCCGCGCCGATCCCGGTGGTCGTGGAGTTCGTGGGCTACGGCGGCGGACGCGGTCTGCCGCACGAGCATCTGCTGTGGGCGTCCACGGGCCGGGCGCACTTCGTGATGGACACCCGCGGCCAGGGCAGCGCCTGGGGCGGTGGCGGCGGCACCGCCGACCCGGTGGGCGGCGCGCCCTCGTACCCGGGTTTCATGACGCGGGGCATGGACGCGCCCGAGAACTACTACTACCGCCGGGTGTTCACGGACGCGGTGCGTGCCGTGGAGGCGGCCCGCTCGCATCCTCTGGCCGATCCCGCACGCACGGTGGTGATCGGTGCCAGCCAGGGCGGCGGCATCACCATCGCGGTGGGCGGTCTGGTCCCGGACCTGGCGGCCGTCGCGCCGGACGTGCCGTTCCTGTGCGACTACCCGCGCGCGGCCACGCTGACCGACCGTCACCCGTACCGGGAGATCGGCCTCTACCTCAAGACGCACCGCGGCCGTACCGAGGACGCCCTGCGCACCCTCTCCTACTTCGACGGCGTGCACTTCGCGTCCCGCGGCCGGGCCCCCGCCCTGTTCTCGGTGGCCCTGGAGGACCAGACCTGCCCGCCCTCCACCGTGTTCGCGGCCTTCAACGGCTGGGCGCACGACGAGAAGGCGATCGAGGTGTACGACTTCAACGACCACGAGGGCGGCGGGCCGTACCAGGAGGCGGCCAAGGTGCGCTGGCTGCGGGCATACGCCTGAGGGATCCCGCGGTGGAGACGGGTGAGGCCGCGGAGCGGTTCGTGCGGGTGTGGGAGCGGGCCTGGGCCGGGCACGAGGTGGAGGCGCTGCTGGAGCTGTACGCCGAGGACTGTGTGCACCGCTCCATGCCGTTCCGCGCGCCGCACCGCGGCCGGGCCGAACTGGCGGCATACCTGCGCTGGTCGTTCGCCGCAGAGCGGGTGACGGACGTCCGGTTCTCGTCACCCGTCTTCGGCCCGGGCGGGGTCGCGGTGGCCGAGTTCCTGGTGTTCGCGGAGGAGGGCGGCGAGGCGTCGACGCCGGCGGGCTGTGTCTTCGTGCGGTTCGACGCCGCCGGGCTGGCCGTCGAGACCCGCGACTACTGGCACACCATTCCGGGCCACCGGGAACCGGAAGAACCGCTGTTCTTCGTCTGAGGCCCTCGCGTACGACGTCTTCCGTCCAGTCCGACCAGTCGGTACGTTCATGTGGCCCGGGTCGCAGTGTCGCGGCCCGGGCTTCCGGCGGACGACGGAGGGTCCATGTCCCAGTACGAGTCGGCGGTCCACGGTCAATGCGACGAGCGCTTCGGCGCGGTGCGGACGGCGTTCGAGGAGAACTTCCGCGACCGCGGGGAGCTGGGCGCCGCGGTGACCGTCGTGGTCGACGGCGAGAGTGTGGTGGACCTGTGGGGCGGCTGGTCCGACGCGGCGGGCACCCGCCCGTGGGAGCGCGACACGCTGGTCAACGTCTGGTCCACGACCAAGGGCCCGGTCGCCCTGTGCGCGCACATCCTCGCCGACCGCGGGCTGCTCGACCTCGACGCGCCGGTGGCCGTGTACTGGCCGGAGTTCGCCGCGGCCGGCAAGGAGAAGGTCCTCGTACGGCATCTGCTCTCGCACCGGTCCGCGCTGGCCGGCCTGCGCGAGCCGCACACGCTCGCACAGCTCTGCGACTGGGAGTTGACCGTGGAGCGGCTCGCCGCCACGGAGCCCTGGTGGGAGCCGGGAACCCGGTCCGGGTATCACGCGCTGACGTACGGCTTCCTGGTCGGGGAGGTCGTCCGGCGCGTCTCGGGGCTGCTGCCGGGGGCGTTCCTGGAGCGGGAGGTGACCGGGCCGCTCGGGATCGACTTCACCGTCGGGCTGCCGGAGAAGGAGGCCGGGCGGGCCGCCGAGCTGGTGCATCCGCCGGCCGCGTCGAGCAGTGAACAGGCCGCGATCTTCAGCCAGTTGACACCCACCGCGCTAGCCGCGCTGGCCAACCCCCTGGTCGGCGCGACCGAGGCCAACCTGCCCGAATGGCGGGCCGCCGAGATCCCCGCCGCGAACGGCCACGGCACCGCGCGGGCCGTCGCCGCCCTCTACGGCATCTTCGCGGGCCGGGGATCGTACGACGGTCACCGCGTCCTGTCCCCCGAGGCCGCCGAGCGCGTGCGCGAGGGGCAGGGCAGCTGCCGCGACCTGGTGCTGGGCGCCGGTTTCGTGAACGAGACCGAGGTCGCGCTGGGCCTGTGGCTCAGCGGGCCGAACGGGTCGTACGGGCCCAACCCGCGGGCTTTCGGACACGACGGGTTCGGCGGCTCGTGCGGACTCGCCGACCCGGAGGCGGGCGTGTCACTGGGGTACGTGATGAACCGGATGGGGCCGCACATCGCCGACGACCCGCGGAAGATGGCGCTGGTCAACGCCCTGTACCGAGTGCTCTGAGTACGAGCGGGCCTTCGACGCCGACCTGCTCGCCTTCGTCCGCGCTTGACGCCCGGCTCGGCTACGGCAGCCGACGGGCCACGACCATCCGGACCCGCGGGCTGCCGTCCCGCCGGTGCCCGAACTCGGGCAGGGCGTGCAGGTCCACCTCGAATCCGGTCCGCTCCAACTCCCGCCGTACGTCCGACAACCGGAAGGCCCGGTAGTACATGACGAACGGCGGCCGCCACACGGCGTTGCGCACCCGCATCACCGCGTCGAAGCCCAGCAGCATCCAGTAGGCACGGGATGCGGGGCGCGGTGGGGCGAGGACGGGGAAGGCGAAGCGCCCGCCGGGGCGCAGTACGCCGTGAACCTGGGCGAACAGGCCCGGCAGTTCGCGCGGCAGGAAGTGCCCGAACGCCCCGAAGCTCACGACGAGATCGAAGGCGGGGCCGAACGGCAGTGCGCGGGCGTCCGCGCGCACCCAGGAGACGTGCGGGCCGGCGGGCCTGGTGCGCTGGCGTGCCACGTCGAGCATGCCCGCGCTGAAGTCGACCCCCGTGACGCTCTCCCGGCACACCTGCGCCAGCACGGGTACGCCGGCGCCGGTCCCGCAGCACAGATCGAGCCCGGCGTCGAACGGACCCGTGCGCCGGAGCGCCGAGGCGACCGCGTCCAGCACCGAGTCGGGCGTGCGGAACGGCGTGTGGTCGAACTTCGGGGCGAGCAGGTCGTAGCCGCGTTCGACGGACGACAGCGCCTGGACGGCGAGTTCGCGGAGACTGGGGCCTTCGGGGCTGAACATCCGGGTCAGCTTAGTTCCAACCAGGCGACGGAGGCGCGGCCCGGATGGGTGGCCACGCCTTCGCCCGGTCTGTCGGTCTGCCGTCCCACGAGTCGTCCTAGGTCGACGCCGAGATCAGGTGTGCGGCAGGGGCTGCTCGGTCCAGATGATCTTGGCGTTCGGGGTGTAGCGGGTCCCCCAGCGTTCGGTCAGCTGGGCGACGAGGAAGAGGCCGCGGCCGCCCTCGTCCTCGGTGCGGGCGCGGCGCAGCCGGGGCGAGGTGCTGCTGCCGTCGGAGACCTCGCAGATCAGCGCACGGTCGCGGAGCAGGCGGAGCTGGACCGGGCCGGCGGCGTGGCGGATGGCGTTGGTGACCAGTTCGCTGGCGACGAGTTCGGTGGTGAAGGCCAGCTCGTCCAGGCCCCAGGAGGCCAGCTGCTCGGTGACCAGCGCGCGGCAGCGGGAGACGACCGCCGGATCGCTGGGCAGGTCCCACTGGGCGACCCGCTCTGGTCCCAGGGCGTGCGTACGGGCGACGAGGAGCGCCACGTCGTCGCTGGGCCGCTCCGGCAGCAGGGCGTCGAGGACCGCCTCACAGGTGTCCTCGGGGGCCCGGCCGGCGTGGGCGAGGACGGTCCGCAACTGGTCGAGGCCGGCGTCGATGTCCCGGTGCCGGTCCTCGATCAAGCCGTCGGTGTAGAGGACGAGTTGGCTGCCTTCGGCCAGCTCCAGTTCGACGGTCTCGAAGGGCATCCCGCCGAGTCCGAGCGGCGGTGCCGAGGGCAGGTCGACGAACTCGACCGTGCCGTCGGGTGCGACGACCGCGGGAAAGGGGTGCCCGGCGCGGGTGAGGGTGCAGCGCCGGGACACCGGGTCGTAGACGGCGTACAGACAGGTGGCTCCGACGATTCCGCAGTCGGCCTGGCTGTTGTCCACCGCCCACCCCTCCCCCCGGTCGAGGCGCCCGACCAGGTCGTCGAGGTGGGTGAGGAGGTCGTCGGGCGGCAGGTCCAGGGAACAGAAGTTGTGTACGGCGGTCCGCAGCCGTCCCATGGTGGCGGCGGCGTGCAGTCCGTGGCCGACGACGTCGCCGACGACGAGGGCGACCCGGGCGCCGGAGAGCGGGATGACGTCGAACCAGTCGCCGCCCACCCCGGCCTGCGCGGGCAGGTAGCGGTAGGCGACGTCGACGGCGCTCTGCTCGGGCCGGCCCCGGGGCAGCAGGCTGCGCTGCAGGGCGAGGGCCGTGTTGTGTTCGCGGGTGTAGCGGCGGGCGTTGTCGATGCAGATCGCCGCGCGGCCGGCCAGTTCCTGGGCCAGGGACAGGTCGTCCTCCTCGAAGGGGGCGGGCTTGTCGGAGCGGTAGAAGCTGACCACGCCGAGGGTCGCGCCGCGCGCCCGCAGCGGCACGGTGATCAGGGAGTGGATGCCGGCCGCGAGGACACGCTCGAGCCGTGCACGGTCCTGGGCGAGCCAGCCCTCGGCCTCGAGGAGCACGGGCTCGAGTACGGACTGTCTGCTCTCCAGGCTGCGGGCCTGCGGCGTGGACGGGACGTAGTGGACGGGGTCGCCGACGCCGTAAAGATGGGGCATCCCGTGGACGGAGCCCAGCGCGACCCGGCGCAACGGTGTCCCCGCTCCTCCGAGCGGGCCCGGCTCCTCGCCCTGCAGCACCGCGTCCGGGAGGTCCACGGCGGCGACGTCGGCGAACCGGGGGACGGCCACCTCCGTCAGTTCCTCGGCCGTGCGGGTGACGTCCAGGGTGGTGCCGATGCGGACCCCGGCGTCGTGCAGCAATTCCAGACGCCTGCGGGCCAGGAGTGCGAGCCGGCCGACCCCCAGTTCGCCGACGAGCAGCAGACGGTCGTCGGCGCCGCTGCCGTCGTCTCCACCGGATCCGTCCCGGGTCGGCGGGCGCTCGCCGGTACCTGTGGGAGACAGGGGTGGCGCGGACCGGATGGTCACGGTGGGTCCGGCGACCGGCTTGGCGGACACGGCGGGCGTGGTGGGCAGGAGTGTGGCGGACGAGGCGCCCTTGCCGGTCGGCGCCGTCCCGGGTGCCGGTCCGGTGCCCTTGCCGGCCGATGCATCCACAAGGGCCCGAGCGGCCGTCGGCGCCGCTTCCGGCGGCGCGTCCGTCACGTTCTCGGCGAGAAGCGGTTCGCCCCCGGTCGCTCCGGTCACGGCCGGCCCCGTCGAGGTCGCTCCCGCGGCCGGTCCCACCGCGGTCGATCCCACCACGGTCGATCCGGCCTGGCGCAGTCGCGACCCGCCGAGGACCCGGGCCTCGACGACCACGCCCGTCTCGCCCGCAGCGCCCATGACCGAGCGGCGCAGCAGGGTGGCGACGCGGCCGCCGGACAGGACGACCTCGTCAAGGGTGCGCTGGGGGGAGGCGAGGAGTTCCTCGGCCTTCTCCCGCAGCACGGCCAGGTCGATGCGGCCGAGGCCGCGGTTGCCGTCTCCCTGGTCGGGCGCCGCGAGTCGGGGCTGGCGCGGCCACCCGCCGACATCGGGGCCCGCTCGCCGGTACGCGGCGAGCAGGGCACGTTCGCGCTGCGTGGACTGCTCCAGCAACCGTGCCTCGATGCTGTGGGCGGCCTCGCGGACCAGCCGCAGCATGGCGGGGTCGCCGTCGTCGCGCAGGCAGGTCAGGTCGAGGACGGCCTCGATGCGCCCGCTGAAGGGATCGCGGACGGGCGCGCCCGCGCAGGCGAAGGGCTGGAGGCAGTCGGCGAAGTGCTCGCGGCCGATGACGTAGACGGGGCTGCGCTCGGCAAGCGCGGTGCCGACGCCGTTGGTGCCGACGATCCGCTCGGAGGCGTCGAAACCGGGGGCGAAGCGCACCTCGTCGAGGCGGTCGCGCAACTGCCGGTCACCGCCGAGCCGCTCGACCATACGGCCCCGGGCGTCGCAGAGCGCGATGGTGATGCCGGGCTCGGTGAGTGACGCGCTCAGGTCCTTCAGGACGGGGTGGGCGGCGCGCAGGAACCGGTCCTCCAGCGTCAGGTCAGGCGCGTAGGGGACCAGCAGCTGGTGCGGCTGAAGCCCCGCCGACCTGCATCGCTTCCAGGAGTCGAGCACCGAGTCCCGGACCGCGGAGTCGACGAGCGCACCCGCCAGAAAACGTTCGTGGGCATCGACGAGCCCGCCGATGTCGTCCCAGGCGACGGACAAGGGGATCACTTCCCTCACCCGGAGACGTGCCGGGTCGCGCACCGCTGTTCGACACGCCGCCCGTCGACGTACTCCAAGCGACTTCACCCTAGCCCGTCTGTGACCCCTATCACAACGCCGGTCAGCAGCCCGGACGGCGCACCCTCGGGCCTCGGTGTGAGCTGCTGTCACCCCACCGACGAGCCGCCCCGACGCCGATCGAGACTCCGCGAGCCGCCGCTCGGCGTCGTTCTCCACCAGCTCCAGTGCCCGCTCAGCACGAACCGCTCCAGCTCGGCGTACGGCCCGGGGATGTCGGCCTCCTGAGCCGCGGGAGCGGTGGTGTGGCAGGCGGCGACGGCGGCCTGGATCTGGTACGGGCCGGAGCGGCCGCGCCGCAGGGCGATCTCGAGCAGGGCGGCGCCCTCTTCGGCCTCCGCCCCAGAAGGTGAAGATCAGCCGCAGTCGAAGAGCTTCCTGCGCCCCACCGACGAACAGGACCCCGCGGAATCGACATGCCGGTCGCACGAGTCGTACGAGAAGAGGCCGGGGCACGACCCCGGCGGAGGGCCGTCGGGCCTCGCATGGATGGCATTCCGGGACCGTCCACGGTTGGATGCCGTCATGACGACCGACGAGCACGCTCGGCTGATGCGGGCCAACCAGGCGAACTGGGACGCCCGCACGCCCGTTCACCTCGCCAGCCGGTTCTACGGACTCGACCAGGACCTGGACCCCGAGCGCTGGTTCGCCGCCTTCGAGTGGGACGACCTCGGCGAGCTCGCCGGCCGCGACGTGCTGCACCTGCAGTGCCACCTCGGCACCGAGACGCTCGCCTTCGCCCGGCGCGGGGCCCGGGCCGTCGGCCTCGACTTCTCCGAGGCGTCCGTGGCGGCGGCGAACGCCATCGCCGCGAAGGCCGGCCTCGACGTCGGTTACGTGTGCGCGAACGTGTACGGCGCCGTCGAGGCCCTGAATGGACGGCAGTTCGACGTCGTCTACACCGGCAAGGGCGCCCTGTGCTACCTGCCCGACCTGGAGCGCTGGGCGGATGTCGTGGCCCAACTCCTGTGCCCGGGCGGCCGGTTGTACATCGTCGAGTTCCACCCTCTGCTCAACTCGCTGGGCCCCAAGCCGGCTCCCGGCGAGGGACCCGAGCTGCTGCTGCGCCACGACTACCTGGGCGGCGAGGGCCCCGTCCACCGGGACGCCACCCACACGTACACCGACGGGCCGCCTGTCGAGGGCGCCACCGACAGCTACGAGTGGATGCACGGAATAGGAGAGGTCATCGGCGCGTTGACGGGAGCGGGACTGAGCGTCCGGCTACTGAGGGAGAGCGACGAGCTGCCCTGGCAGCGCTGGCAGCGGATGGTGCGTACACCGTCCGGCTGGTGGCGCCTTCCCGAACCGCGCATTCCTCTCCTGTACGGCCTGCTGGCCGACCGCTGAGTCAGGTATCGCAGACCTGACCGCGCACCGCGTGGTACATTAGGGCTAGCACTTGTGTACGCCCCGTTCCGGGCGCCGGTGCTTCCTCTTCAACCAGCCTGATCCGCCCCCGTTTTCACGGTCGGCGTGCACGGCTTCCCAGCATCACCTCGTCGAGGCCTTCGTCTGCCGTACCCGAGGTGCTGTCCCCGCCGCCGAGGCGTGTTCTTCGCTCCGCCTCCCCTCGCGGCTTCTCCCCCTCCCTTGTTCCGCATTCCACATGCGCTTCCGTCCGTGAAAGGACCACCCATCATGACCACCACACTCGAACACCCTCCTGTCCAGCAGCAGGCCCCGGCCCGGGTCGCCACCGGCGTTCTCGACATCGACGCGAACGGGAAGGGGCATCTGCGCCCCCTGGACCTCCTGCCCTCCCCCAACGACCTCCAAGTCCCTCCCCAGCTGATCCGCAAGTACGGCCTGCGCAAGGGCGACCTCGTCGACGGCGTACGCGGCACCCAGCGCGCCCTCACGGAGGTGGCCCGCATCAACGGGCGCACCGCCGAGGACGAGCGGGGCCGTCGCCACTTCCGCGACCTGACGCCGCTGCACCCGCAGGAGCGGCTGCGCCTCGAACACCCGGCGTCCGGGCTCACCGGACGCGTCACCGACCTGATCGCCCCGGTCGGCAAGGGGCAGCGCGGGCTGATCGTGGCACCGCCCAAGACCGGCAAGACCGTCCTGCTCCAGCAGATCGCGGCCGCCGTCGCCGGCAACCACCCCGAGGCCCACCTGATGGTCGTGCTGCTCGACGAACGCCCCGAGGAGGTCACCGACATGCGGCGCTCCGTGCGCGGCGAGGTGTACGCCTCGACGTTCGACAAGGCGCCCAGGCAGCACATCGCCCTCGCCGAACTCGTCATCGAGCGCGCCAAGCGGCTCGTCGAGGCGGGCGAGGACGTCGTCATCCTGCTCGACTCCCTGACCCGGCTGTGCCGGGCCCACAACAACGCGGCCGCCGCCGGTGGCCGCACCCTCAGTGGCGGCGTCGACGCGACCGCGCTGATCGGTCCCAAGCGGTTCTTCGGCGCCGCCCGCCTGGCCGAGGAGGGCGGCTCGCTCACCATCCTCGCCACCGCCCTGGTGGAGACCGGCTCCCGCGCCGACGACTTCTACTTCGAGGAGCTCAAGAGCACCGGCAACATGGAGCTGCGCCTGAGCCGCGACCTGGCGGGTCGTCGCGTCTTCCCGGCCGTCGAGATCAACCCCTCCGGCACCCGCCGCGAGGAACTCCTCCTGCCCCCGGCCGAGTTGACCGCCGTGCGCGGCCTGCGCCGCGCCCTCCAGACCCGCGACGGCCAGCCCAGCCTGGAAACCCTGCTGGAGCGGATGCGTGAAACCCCGGACAACGCGACCTTCCTCCGCAGGATCCAGCCGACGCTGCCCACCGGCTGACGACCCCTCCGATCGCCTTCCGGCATGTGGCATCCGGGTGTTCGCGGCCCGCTCTCGGACCGGGCAGCGCTGTGTGGGGCCGGTCCGTTCCTACGTTTGCGGCATGACGATCGGATTGACTTCCCGGGCTGTTGTGTCAACCTTCGCGATCTGCGCGGCGGGCCTGCTCGCGCTCGCGCCCGCCTCCGTGGCGGCCCATACCGGGGCGGACCCCGGTACGCCCGGTGGGCCACGGGTGGCGGTACCCCAGCCCTCTCTGCTCTACCGGTCGGGCACGCAGGTCCGCCCACGGGCCGGGGCTCCCGAGCCGCCGGACGTCTCCGCGCTGTCGTGGCTGGTGGCGGATGCCCGCAGCGGTGAGGTGCTCGCCGCGCACAACGCACACCGGAAACTGCCGCCGGCCAGCACGCTCAAGACCCTGTTCGCACTCACCGTGCTGCCGGTCCTGCCCGGCGGCATCCGCCACCAGGTCCGGGAGGAGGAGCTGACCGGCATCGGCGACGGCAGCAGCCGGGTCGGGGTCGCCGAGGGGCGTACGTACCAGGTCGCCGACCTGTGGCGCGGGGTGTTCCTCAACTCCGGCAACGACGCCGTGCACGTGCTGGCCGAGTTGAGCGGCGGCTGGCGCTCCGCGGCCGCGCGCATGCAGGCCAAGGCCCGCTCCCTCGGGGCCCGCGACACGCGCGTGCTGTCGCCGGACGGCTATGACATGCCGGGCCAGGTGTCGTCGGCGTACGACCTCGCCGTGTTCGGCCGGGCGGGGCTGCGCAACGCGGACTTCGCGCGGTACTGCGGCACGGTCCAGGCCAGGTTCCCGGGCGGTGGCGGATGGTCGTACCCGATCCGCAACACCAACCGGCTGCTGTCGGGCGAGGACGGTGTGGAGCCGTATCCGGGCCTGATCGGCATCAAGAACGGCTACACCAGCAAGGCGGGCAACACGCTCGTGGCCGCCGCCCGCCGGGGCGGGCGCACTGTCGTCGTGACGGTGATGAATCCTCAGGCGGGAGGCCGTTTCGCCGTGTACGAGGAGGCCCGTGAGCTGCTCGACTGGGGGTTCGACGCCGACGGGCGGGTCGCTCCGGTGGGCTCCTTGGACGCGCTGCGGGCCCGGCCGCAGGCGAGGCCGTCGGCGTTGCCCGCGGCCGTGGCGCCCGTGGCCGCGGGCAACGCCCCCTGGTCGGAGACGGGCGCGATCGCCGGCGCCGCCGGACTGGGTGCCGGTGCCGTGGCACTCGTGCTGCGGCTCAAAGGCGGGCGGACGGCGCCGAATTGACCCAGCGGCAGCCACAGCAGCAGACCGAGTGTGATCCAGGTGTACGTGTTGCTGCCGAGGAAACCGTCGATACCCGACGCGTCGTCAAGCCACAGCCACACCACGCTGGTACACATCACCGCGTACAGGGCGCCCGCTAGCCGCGGGCGCCCGGCGCGGACCAGTACGACGAAGGACGGCAGCAGCCAGACCAGGTGGTGCACCCATGTGATCGGGGTGACTAGGCAGGCGGTCAGGCCGGTGAGGGCGAACGCGGTCGTCCACTGCCCCGCGACCACCGCCCGGCGGGCGCGGACCGCCCACACGCACAGGACCAGCAACACCGCCACCCCCACACCACGCGGTCCGGTGCGCCCAGCCGGGCCAGGATCCCCTGGAGCGACTGGTTGGAGACATAGTCCAGGCGGCCCACCCGGGTCGTGTCCCACAGTGCGTCGGTCCAGTAGAAGCGTGAGGCTTCGGGCGCCACGCAGGCCGCGAACGCCGTCGCCGCGACGGTGACGGCCGTCGCGACGGCGGCCGCCCGCCAACGCCGGGCGAGCAACCCGCGCGCACCTGGAGGACGGCGACCGCGGCCAGCCCGAGCACGGCGGGCGCCTTGACCAGGGCGGCGAGCGTGACGAGCACGGCGCCCACTACCGGCCACCGGCCCAGCGCCGCCACCAGGCCGAGGCCCGGCAGGCCGAGCATGAGGGCGTCGTTGTGGGCCCCCGCGACCAGGTGCAGCAGGACGAGCGGATTCAGGGCGCCGAGCCAGAGCGCGGCGGCCGGATCGGCGCCGCTGTGCCGGGCCAGACGGGGCAGCGCGGCCGCCATCAGGCCGACGCCGCAAAGAGCCACGAGGCGCATGCCGAAGAGGCCGGCGGGAAGTTCGCCCCGGGTCAGCCCGGACAGCACGGCGGCGACGCCCAGGAAGACCGGGCCGTACGGCGCTCCGGTGTGCCGCCACAGCGGGGAGACCTCGTCCGCGAGAGGGCCGCCGAGCTGTGCGGGCCCGTGTGCGTAGACGTCGATGTGCGCGTCGACCATGGCGCCCTGCGCGAGGTAGCTGTACACGTCCCGGTTGAACGGCGGGGGCGCGAGCAGCAGCGGGGCGGCCCAGATCGCCAGGGCCACCAGCAGGGCGCGCGGGCTCGGCGGCTCGGCGCCCCCGATCAGCCGCCCCAGCAGAGCCCAGGCCGCTATCAGCAGGACGACGCCGAAGTACGCGCCGACCAGGCCGAGGGCGGCGTGGGCGGAGGACGGGGCGAGGAGCTCCCGGACCGGCAGGGCACCGGCACTCTCACCTCCCGCCGCGACGAACGCGGTTCCGGCCAGACCGAGCACCTGGCAGCGACGGAGACCGACGGGAAAAGCCATGGCCAACACTCGGGAAGATGGCCAACGCCGGATGGCCGGAAAACGATGCGGGACTCTCCTGGCGGAGGCCTGCGTGTGACCGGCGTGTGATCCCGGCGGAACCGATTCTCAGAACACGGACAGCCCGGTCAGCGTGGTGAAGCGTTCGAGGGCCGCCACCCCCGCCACCGAGTTGCCCCGCTCGTCCAGCCCCGGGCTCCACACGCACAGCGTGCAGCGCCCTGGTACGACCGCGATGATGCCGCCGCCCACTCCACTCTTGCCGGGCAGGCCCACACGGTAGGCGAATTCGCCTGCCGCGTCGTAGGTGCCGCAGGTCAGCATCACCGCGTTGACCTGTTTGGCCTGGCTCTGGGTGAGCAGGCGGCTGCCGTCGGACCGGATGCCGTGGCGGGTCAGGAAGGTGGTCGCGAGGGCCAGGTCGGCGCACGACGCCCTGAGGGAGCACTGGCGGAAATACTGGTCGAGGAGGACCGGCACGGCGTTGTCGATGTTGCCGTACGACGCCATGAAGTGGGCGAGGGCGGCGTTGCGGTCGCCGTGGGCGGCCTCGGAGGCGGCGACCTCCTTGTCGAAGTCCAGGGTGGGGTTGCCCGACTCGGAGCGGATGAAGGCCAGCAGCTCGCCGGCCGCGTCTCCGGTACGGGTGTGGAGGCGGTCGGTGACGACGAGGGCGCCGGCGTTGATGAACGGGTTGCGCGGGATGCCGTTCTCGTACTCCAGTTGGATGAGGGAGTTGAACGGGTTGCCGGAGGGCTCGCGGCCCACGTGCTCCCAGAGTTCGTCGCCCTCGCGGGCCAGGTCGAGCGCGAGGGTGAAGACCTTGGTGAGGGACTGCGTGGAGAACGGCTCGCGCCAGTCCCCCACCCCGTACACCGTGCCGTCCAGCTCGGCGACGGCCATGCCGAAGCTGCGCGGGTCGCAGAGCGCGAGCGCCGGGATGTAGTCGGCGGGCCGGCCACGGCCGGGGGTGCGGCCGATCTCGCCGGCGATGCGCTCCAGGACCGGCTGGAAGGTCATGGACGAAGTCATGATCGCTATTGTGCCTTCCAGGCCGGTCTTGGGGCGCGGGTGGTGCTCAGGCCAAAGGGGAGCCGGAGCCCGCGAGGACCTCCGGGCGTAGCAGGTCGGCGAGCGTCTCGGCGGGCAACAGGCCCCTTTCCAGGACGAGTTCGGCCACGCCGCGGCCGGTGGCGAGGGCTTCCTTGGCGATGTCGGTGGCGGCCGTGTAGCCGATGTGCGGGTTGAGGGCGGTGACCAGGCCGATGGAGTTCTCCACGGTCGCGCGCAGTGCCTCGGTGTTGGCGGTGATGCCGTCGACGCAGCGTTCGGCGAGGGTGAGGCAGGCGGCGGTCAGGTGGGTGATGGATTCCGAGAGGGAGTGCAGGATGATCGGCTCGAAGGCGTTGAGCTGGAGCTGTCCGGCCTCGGCGGCCATGGTGATGGTGACGTCGTTGCCGATCACCTCGAAGGCGACCTGGTTGACGACCTCGGGGATGACCGGGTTGACCTTGCCGGGCATGATGGACGAACCGGCCTGCACCGGCGGCAGGTTGATCTCACCCAGACCCGCGCGCGGCCCCGACGACAGCAGCCGCAGGTCGTTACAGCTCTTGGACAGCTTGACGGCGATCCGCTTGAGCACGCCGGACATCTGGACGAACGCCCCGCAGTCCTGGGTGGCCTCCACCAGGTTGGCGGCGGTGACCAGCGGCAGCCCGGTGATCTGGGAGAGGTGGCGGCGGGCCGACTCGGCATATCCGGCCGGGGCGTTGAGGCCGGTGCCGATGGCCGTGGCGCCCAGGTTGATCTCATGGATCAACTCGACGGCCTCGGCAAGACGGGACCGGTCCTCGTCAATCATGACCGCATACGCCGAGAACTCCTGACCGAGCGTCATCGGCACCGCGTCCTGCAACTGTGTACGGCCCATCTTGAGCACGTTGCGGAACTCGACGGCCTTGCCCGCGAAGGCGTCCTGCAGTACAGACATCGCCTCGAGCAGTCCACGCACCGCGAACACCGTCGCGATCTTGACGGCGGTCGGGTAGACGTCATTGGTGGACTGGCCCAGGTTGACGTCCTCATTCGGGTGCAGATGCCGGTACTCGCCCCTGGCGTGGCCGAGCAGCTCCAACGCCCGGTTGGCGATCACCTCGTTGGCGTTCATGTTCGTCGAGGTGCCCGCGCCGCCCTGGATGACGTCGACCACGAACTGGTCATGCAGCTTGCCCTCGCGGATCTCCCGGCAGGCCTCGACGATCGCGGCGGCCTTCCCTGGCTCCAGCAGCCCGAGCTCCTCGTTGGCCAGGGCGGCGGCCTCCTTGACCGCGGCGAGGGCCTCGATCAGGTGCGGGTAGGCGGAGATCGGCGTCCCGGTGATGGGGAAGTTCTCGGTGGCGCGCAGGGTGTGGACGCCCCAGTACGCGTCGGCGGGGACGTCACGGTCGCCGAGGAGGTCGTGCTCGGTGCGGGTGATGGCGGACATGAGGGTGCAAGTCCCCTTTCAGAGGGCGGGAGAGACGGGGCGGGCAGAGTCGGGCGAGGGCGAACGCCCCGGCGATACGTGGGCAGTCACAGCGATACGACGCCGGCACGCCCGGCACACCTGGGGGCGCGGGGCTGTGACATTTTGCGGCTCCGCCGCGTGGGCGCGCTCAGCCACAGCATCGCCGCAGCCGGTCGAACACAGCACCCCCACATCGCTCAGCCGGCCTGCCGTCAGGCACAGGCCGACAACGTGACCGGGTCGAGGGCCCGTACCGGGCGTACGCAGCCGACCGGTTCGCCGCCGCCGAGCAGCGGCTCCCCTGCAAACTCAGCGAGCGCCAGAGGGTCGACACCCGCCCGGGCAAGCGCCGCCGCGGCGACGGGCACGCGCGCGCGGTTCGCCCCGTCCGCGATCTTCACGGCAACCGCGCGGCCATCCGGGAGGGCCGCGACCTGGACGCCCTCGAACCCGTCCTTGGCGAGCAGCCCCGGCACGGCCCGCATCTGCGTGGCGACGTCCCGGCCGGAGCCGGACGCCATCTCGGCGTGCTCGCGCATCGCGTCGGCGACGCGCGCCTCAGGGGTGCCGGGCGCGCCGGTGGTGACGCGGGCGACGGCCCGGGCGAGGCCGTGCAGGGAGACGGAGAACAGGGGTGCGCCGCAGCCGTCGACGGTCACCTGGGCGATGCGCTGCCCGGTGAGGTCCTCGACGATCTCGGCGATCGCCTGCTGGAGCGGGTGCCCGGGGTCGAGGTAGTCGTCCAGGGACCAGCCGTTGAGCCTGCTCACGTACAGCATGGCCGCGTGCTTGCCGGAGCAGTTCTGGGCGAGCCGGGAGGGCATCCTGCCGTCCCGGATCCAGTCGTCCCGGACGACCTGGTCGAAGGGCAGGTCGGGGACGTTGCGCAGGTGGTCCTCCGTGAGCCCGGCGATCTCGAGGATCCGCCGGGCGCCGGCGAGGTGGCGTTCCTCGCCGGAGTGGCTGGCGGCGGCGAGCGAGAGCAACTCGCCGTCGAGCGGGAGCCCCGCCCGGACCATGGCGACGGCCTGGACGGGCTTGAGGGCCGAGCGGGGATAGAAGGCGGCCTCGATGTCGCCGAGCTGGAAGTCGACCTGGCCGTCGGCGTCGAGGACGACGACGGAGCCGTAGTGGATGCCTTCCACGACCCCGCCGCGTATGAGGTGGGCGACGGGGGCGTGGAGGGGCTCACGGATCAGGGGTGCGTCCGCGACGGAGCTGTTGTACATCACTGCCTGGGTGTGGTCGGCCGGCGCGTGGATCACGCGTCGGCTCCGGTGGTGGACTTGCGCGCGGTACGGCCGCGGACGGCGAACCATCCGGCGACCAGCGCCCCGACGATCAGCGGGAGGCACAGCACGGTGGTGCGGCCGGCGCCGCCGTCGGCGTACATGAGGACCAGGACGGTGGCGAGGAAGGCCAGCGTCACGAGTTCGGTCCAGGGAGAGCCCGGCAAGCGGTAACCGGGGCGGGACAGTTCGCCCTTCTGGGTCTTCTGCCAGAACATCAGGTGGCAGACCATGATCATGCCCCAGGTGGAGAGGATCCCGATCGCGGCGAAGTTGAGCACGATCTCGAACGCGTCGGCGGGGACGACGAAGTTGAGGCCGACGCCGAGGACGCAGATGCCGCTGGTGAGCAGGATGCCGCCGTAGGGGACCTGGCTGCGGCTCATCACGCCCGTGAACCTGGGGGCGGAGCCGGACATCGCCATGGAGCGCAGGATGCGGCCGGTGGAGTACAGGCCGGAGTTGAGCGAGGACATGGCCGCGGTGAGGACGACGAGGTTCATCACGCCGCCGGCCGCCGGGATGCCGATGTTGGACAGCACGGTCACGAAGGGGCTCTCGCCGGCGGTGTACTTGTTCCACGGCAGCAGCATCGACAGCAGGACGACCGAACCGACGTAGAACAGACCGACCCGCCACATGATCGAGTTGATCGCCTTCGGCATGATCTTCTCGGGGTTCTCGGTCTCGCCCGCCGCGACACCGACCAGTTCGACGGAGGCGTAGGCGAAGACGACGCCCTGGATGATCAGCAGCATGGGCAGCAGGCCGTGGGGGAAGACGCCGCCGTTGTCGGTGATCAGGGACGGGCCCGGGTCGTGCCCGTCGACCGGGTGCTGGGTGACCAGCAGGAAGATGCCGATGAGCATGAAGGCGACGAGCGCGCCGACCTTGATAATCGCGAACCAGAACTCCAGTTCACCGAACATTCTCACGGATATGAGGTTCACGGTGAGGACGACGGCGAGCGCGATGAGCGCTATCACCCACTGCGGGATGTCGGAGAACATGCCCCAGTAGTGGGTGTAGACGGCCACGGCGGTGATGTCTGCGATGCCGGTGGTGGCCCAGTTGAGGAAGTACATCCAGCCCGCGACGTACGCGCCCTTCTCGCCGAGAAACTCACGGGCGTACGACACGAAGGCGCCGGACGAGGGCCGGTACAGGACGAGTTCGCCGAGCGCGCGGACGACCAGGAAGGCGAAGAGGCCGCAGACCGCGTAGGCGATGAACAGGGACGGGCCGGCGTCGGCCAGGCGGCCGCCGGCGCCGAGGAAGAGGCCGGTGCCGATGGCGCCGCCGATGGCGATCATGTTGACGTGCCGGGACTTCAGGGACTTGCTGTAGCCGGCGTCTCCGGCGTCGACGTGCGCGGTCTTTTTGCGGGTCGCCTCTTGGAGGTGCTGCTCGCTCACGCCTCGGGTCCGCCTTCCATGGGGGTGTCCGCGCCCTGCGGGCGCACGATGTCGGTGAGGGTCGTCTCGACGCGGTCGAGGTGGTGGGCCATGGCCTCCTCCGCGTCGGTCTCGCAGCCGTCGATCAGCGCCTCGACGATCGCGCGGTGCTCGCGGTTGGACTGCTCGCGTCGGCCGCCCAGCTCGTTGAGGAACGCCGACTGGCGGGCCAGCGCGTCGCGGATCTCCTCGATGACCCGGCGGAAGACCGGGTTCTGGGCGGCCTCGGCCACGCCGAGGTGGAACAGCGTGTCCATCGCGACCCACGCGGTGGTGTCGGTCTCCCGTTCCATCCGGTCCAGGAGGTGGGCCAGGTGGTCGAGGTTCTCCGCGGTGCGGCGCCGGGCCGCGTACCCGGCGACCGGGATCTCGACATGGCGGCGCACCTCCAGCAGGTCGCTGGCCGCGTAGTCGCCGAAGGTGGGGTCCTCGACGGCACTCGCGACCACGAAGGTGCCCTTGCCGGTCTTGGAGACCGTCAGTCCCATGGTCTGCAGGGCCCTGAGGGCCTCGCGCAGCACCGGGCGGGAGACCTCGAGGTTGCGGCACAGCTCCGCCTCGGAGGGGAGCTTGTCGCCGATCGCGTACTCGCCGCGCTCGATGGCGCCGCGCAGATGCCCGAGCACCGCTTCCATGGCGCTGACGCGCCGCGGGCCCTGACTGGCTGTCTGGCTGTCTGACAGGTTCACGGGAGTGATACTCCGGGGGTCGTGAGGTCCCTGTCAAGGTGGCTGAAACAATAAATTCACGGGGCGTGAACCCTGAAAAAGGCCTCACACCCCGTGCGGACGACCGCCGGGCCTCCGAAGGTCAGCTGCTCAGCCCACCCGTTGCCAGCAGCCCGAACAGCAGCACGCCCACGATGATCCGGTAGACCACGAAGGCGTTGAAGGAGTGCTTGGCGACGAACTTCAGCAGCCAGGCGATGGACGCGTAGGCCACGCCGAAGGAGACGACGGTCCCCACGGCGAGCGGCGCCGCGCCCACCCCGGCCCCGAGGGCGTCCTTGAGCTCGTACAGGCCGGCCCCGGTCAGGGCGGGGATGCCGAGGAAGAAGGACAGCCGGGTCGCGGCCACGCGGTCCAGGTCCAGGATCAGCGCCGTGGACATGGTGGCGCCGGAGCGGGAGAAGCCCGGGAAGAGCAGGGCGAGGATCTGCGAACTGCCCACCAGCATGGCGTCCTTGAACGAGGTGTCGCCCTCCCCGCGCTTGTGCCGGCCCATCTGGTCCGCCGCCCACATCACCCCGCTGCCGACGATCAGCGAGCCCGCCACCACCCACAGCGAGGCGAGCGGTCCTTCGATGAGCGGCTTGGCGGCCAGGCCGACGGCCACGATCGGGATCGTCGCGTAGATCACCCACCAGGCGAACTTGTAGTCGTGGTGGTAGCGCTCCTCCTTGTTCACCAGCCCGCGACCCCACGCCGAAACGATCCGCACGATGTCCTTGAAGAAGTACACCAGCACGGCGGCGATCGCCCCGACCTGGATCACGGCCGAGAACCCGACGACGGAGTCGTCGTCGACCGGGATGCCCATCAGCCCCTCGACGATCTTCAGATGGCCGGTGGAGGACACGGGCAGGAACTCGGTCACCCCCTCGACGGCTCCGAGGACGACGGCCTGACCGACGCTGATGACGCTCATGGGATCCAGTTCTGCTCAGGGGTGCATACGGCGGGCTCTGTCTTACTACACGCAGACGAGAGCCGAGCGCCTACGCCCACACCGCCTGAGCCACCGCCACACCCACGAAGGCGGCCCCCAGACCCGCCATCACGCTGCCGATCACGTTGACGGCCGCATAGAACCCCGCGCCCGTCTCGGCCAGCCGGAGGGTCTCGTACGAGAAGGTCGAGTACGTCGTCAGCGCCCCGCACAGGCCGGTTCCCAGGTGCAGCTGGACGTGGGAACCGGCGGCCCCCGAGGCCGCCGCGCCGGTCAGCAGGCCGAGGATCAGGCAGCCGGTGACGTTCACCGCGAAGGTGCCCCAGGGGAACACCGAGTCGTGCCGGGACTGCACCGCCCGGTCGGTCAGGTAGCGCAGCGGGGCGCCGACCATGGCACCCGCGACGACCAGCAGCCAGTTCACAACGACTTCTTACCCTTCGCGCCCTGATTGCCCTTTTCGTCCCCCCGGCCTACGTACCTGATGACCTCGCAGTCGTCGAGGATCACCAGTCCCTCGGTGACGAGTTCGTCGAGCTGCGGCAGGAACGCCCGTACGCGCTCCTCGTCGTCCACGATCACGACCGCCACCGGCAGATCCTCGCTGAGCGACAGCAACCGGGAGGTGTGGATCAGCGAGGAGGCGCCGAAGCCCTCGATGCCCCGGAAGACGCTGGCGCCCGCGAGGCCGGCCGCGTGGGCGCGGTGCACGATCTCGCTGTAGAGGGGCCTGTGGTGCCAGGTGTCGTGCTCGCCGACGAAGACGGTCACGCGCAGGGCGCTGCCGGTCAGCCTCGTCATGACTGCCTCCACTTCAGGGCCCGCCGGGTGGCCGCCACGGCGAGCCACACCGCCGTGAGTGCCGCGAGCAGGGTCGCGAAGAGGTACGCCAGTCCGGTGCGGGGATGGCCCGAGTCGACCAGCTTCTGGATGTCGACCGCGTACGTCGAGAAGGTGGTGAAGCCGCCGAGCACACCGGTGCCGAAGAACGGGCGGACGAGCCGGTGGGCGGCCCACACGTCGGTGATGCTCACCATGAACACGCCGATCACGCCACAGCCGACGACGTTGGTCCAGAAGGTCGCCCAGGGGAACCCGCCCGGCTGGGCGGGCCACCACACAGCGGCCGCGTACCGGGCGGTGGCGCCGAGGGCTCCGCCGAGCGCGACCACCGCGACGACCGGGGCCTGGCCGCGGCAGACGGGCTGTCGCGCGGCGGGGACGCGGACGCTGTCGGTCTCCTGCGTTGTCATGGTCGGGCGTCTCCTACTCGCCGGGGCCCTGGCGTGCGGGCGTGCTCCATCGCAAGTAGGGACCGTTGGCGGCACCTGAGCCGCGGTTCGGGTACGGCGGGCCCCACCGCCGCGCCGCGAGCTGATCGCGGCTGGTCAACAGGGTAGCCCCCGGGCGCACCCCGGTCACTTCGTGCTCGGCGCCTCGCAGACCGCGACGCCGGGCTCCCACAGGCTTCCCAGGATCAGGTGGCCGGCACTCTCGCAGACACTGGTGACCATGCGGAAGCCGGAGCGGCGGCGGGTGAGGTGGTGGACGATCCCGCCCTGGTCGTCGACCGCGAGGATGCCGATCGTGCCGGAGGGGCGGAAGGGGGCGCGCACGGCGATACGGGCGGCGGTGCGGCGGACGTCGGGGGTGCCGCGGTGCAACAGGTCGAGGGGCGGGACGCGGGGTCCGGCGAGCGGCACCCAGATCGGGCCGTCGGGTGCGCCGCGCCAGAGGTTGTCGGGCATGCCCGGCAGGTTCTCGACGAAGGGCTCGCCGCGGCCCGCCTTCGGTCCGGCGATCCAGTAGCGGGTCAACCGGTACGCGCCCGTCTCGGCGACGACCAGGAACGTCTCGTCCGCGCTCGCCGCGAGGCCGTTGGCGAACTGCAGGCCCTCCAGCAGGACTTCCGGCTCGTCAGTGCCCGGGGCCAGGCGCAGGAGCCGGCCGGTGCCGGTGCGCTCGACGAGATCGCCGATCCACTCCTCCAAGGGGTAGCGGCGGCTGGAGACGGTGAAGTACACGGTTCCGTCGGACAGGGCGACCACGTTGCTGCAGAAGCGCAGCGGCTCCCCCGCCACCGAGCCGGCGACGACCCGTACCGTGCCGTCGGTGAGGTCCACGCCCAGCAGTCCGCGTTCGGCGTCGCACACCAACAGGGCGTCGTCCGGGAGGAGGTGGAGGCCGAGTGGCCTGCCGCCGGTCTTGGTGAGCACCTCGACGCGGGTCGCGGTGGGGTCCGTCAGGCCCTCCAGACGCAGGATCCGGCCGTCCTCGACGCCGGTCAGCACCCGGCCGCGGGCGTCGGCCACCACGTCCTCGGGGCCGCGGCCGCCGATCGCGACGTAATGACGGGGAACCAGAGCCGTGGGACGGTTCATGCGCGCCTGCCCTTCGCTGCCGGAGGCGGATCCTCCTCGCAGGCGTGTACCCCCGCGGGCCGGTCACCTACCAGCCCTTCTCGAACATGCGTGCCATCTCGGCGATCCGTATCTCGTCGCGCCGGCACGCGGCGGGCGAGCTGCCGGCCTTCCTCCGCTCCGAGTCGGGCGGCCTGAGAGGCCCCTCCGCCCGCGGCTCGTGCGCTCGCACGGGCGGAGGGGAGTCGGTTCAGCCGTCGAGTCGTACGACCCGGACGGTGCCCGCCGGGACCCCGAGGCGGCCGGCGGCGCGTTCTCCGGTGAGCAGCTCGATGCCGTCCCCCTCCAGGGGAACCTTGACGTCCGTGGCGGTGTGGTTGATCGCGAACAGGTAGGTACCGGACTCGCCAGTGCGGCGCACCACCTCGACGTCGTGGGGCAGGTCGGCGCGGGTGCCGAGGTCTGCGTCCTCGACGGCGCAGCCCAGCAGCGCGTCCAGACCGTCGGCGGTGAGGCGGGTGGAGACGTACCAGGCGCTGCCCTCACCGAGGCGGTGCCGGGTGACGGCCGGGTGGCCGGCGGTCGGACCGTCGGAGTACGTCCACACGGTCTCGGCGCCGCGCGGCACCACGAACTCGGTCCACACGTCCGCGGTGAGCTCCGAGCCGTCGGGGCCGCCGATGCGCACCAGCTGGTCCTTCAGCAGCGGTGCGAACTCCTCGACGGTCAGGCCCAGCACGTCCCGCAGCGGCCCCGGATAGGCGCCCTCGTGCACGGCGTCGTGCTCGTCGACGATGCCCGAGAAGTACGACACGACAAGGGTGCCGCCGTTCTCCACGTACTCCTTGATGTTGCGCCCGGCCGCCTGGGTCATGAGGTACAGCGCGGGCACGACGACAAGGGGGTACCTCGACAAGTCGGCTTCCGGGTGGGCGAAGTCGACGGTCAGGTGGCGGTCGTAGAGGACCTCGTAGAAGGCGTCGGCGCGTTCGCGCGGGTCGTGGTCCTCGGTCGGGCGCCACTGGAGGTTCTGCGCCCACCAGGACTGCCAGTCCCACAGGACGGCCACGTCGGCGACGGTGCGGCTGCCCCGTACGGTGCTCAACGAGTCGAGACAGGCGCCCAGTTCGACCACTTCGCGCCACACACGGGTCTCGGTGCCGCCGTGCGGGACCATCGCCGAGTGGAACTTCTCGGCGCCGCGCCGCGACTGGCGCCACTGGAAGAACATGGCTCCCTCGGAGCCGCGCGCCACGTGGGCGAGGGAGTTGCGGGCCATCTGGCCGGGGGTCTTGGCCGGGTTGCGGGGCTGCCAGTTCACTCCCGAGGTGGAGTGTTCGAGCAGCAGCCAGGGGGCGCCGCCCGCGACCGAGCGGGTGAGGTCGGCGGCCATCGCGAGGTTGACGTGGGTGCGGCGGCCGTCGGTGATCAGGTAGTGGTCGTTGGTGACGAGGTCGACCTCGCGGCCCCAGGCCCAGTAGTCGACGGAGTCGCACTGGCTGAGCGCGGTCATGAAGTTCGTGGTGACCGGGATGCCGGGCGAAAGGCGGTGCAGGATGTCCCGCTCCGTCACGAAGTTCTCGCGCATGGTGGCGTCGGCGAACCGCTTGTAGTCCAGCGCCTGGCCCGGGTTGCCGACGGTGGGCGCCGTGCGCGGCGGGTTGATCTGGCCGAGGTCGGCGTAGCGCTGGCCCCAGAAGGCGGTGCCCCATGCCTCGTTGACCGCGTCGACCGTGCCGTACGTCGTGGCAAGCCAGCGGCGGAAGTGGGCGGCGCAGGAGTCGCAGTAACAGGCGGAGACCGGGACGCCGTACTCGTTGTGCACATGCCACATCGCCAGGGCCGGATGTCCGGCGTAGCGCTCGGCGAGCCGGGTGGTGATGCCGGCGGCGGCCGCGCGGTAGTCGGCGTTGCTGTGGCAGACGGCACCGCGCGAGCCGAACTCGTAGCGGATGCCGTCGGCCGTCACGGGCAGCGCGTCGGGGTGGTCGCGGTAGAACCAGGCCGGGGGGACGACGGTGGGCGTGCCGAGGTCGACGCGGATGCCGTTCTCGTGCAGCAGGTCGAGAAGCCGGTCGAGCCAGCCGAAGTCGTACGTGCCGGGCGCGGGCTCCAGGAGTGCCCAGGAGAAGATCCCGACGCTCACCATGGTGACGCCGGCCTCCCGCATCAGCCGCACGTCCTCCTCCCAGACACTCTCGGGCCACTGCTCCGGGTTGTAGTCCCCGCCGAAGGCAAGCCTGGTGAGGCCCCTGGGGGTGGTCTCCGGCATGGGTCTCTCCCGTTTCTGGTGGTTGGGAACGTGCACACACGGCGGCAACAGCGCACGCCCAAGATAATCGCACGAAGGCGAGGCTTGCCAAGTGCACGGTGGCGGGTTTTGCTGTGCACGATCACAGACAGCCGCCGCACCTCGTGGTCATCCCGGCGACACAGCGACCGCCATCTCCCTTCCGGGGCCTTAAAGTCATGACCATGAACCATGCGGGGGGCCGACGCAGAGCGCCGACGATCCACGACGTGGCGCGGGAGGCAGGGGTCTCACGCGGCACCGTCTCACGCGTGCTCAACGGCGGCCACTACGTCAGCCCCGCCGCCCAGGAGGCGGTCAACGCCGCCATCCGCAAGACGGGTTACGTCGTCAACCGGCACGCGCGTTCGCTGATCACCGGGCGTTCCGACTCGGTGGGCTTCCTGCTGACCGAGCCGCAGGAGCGCTTCTTCGAGGACCCCAACTTCAACGTCCTGCTGCGCGGCTGCACCCAGGCACTGGCCGCCCACGACATCCCGCTGCTGCTGATGCTGGCCGGCACCGAGGACGAGCGGCGGCGCATCACGCGGTACATCACCGCCGGGCACGTCGACGGCGTTCTGCTGGTCTCCAGCCACTCCGGGGACCCGATCGCCGAGGAGCTGCGCGAGGCGGGCGTGCCGCTGGTCGCGTGCGGCAAGCCGATCGGGCTCGGTTCCCGGGTGAGCTACGTGGCCGCGGACGACCGGGACGGCGCCCGTGACATGGTGCGCCACCTGCTGTCCCTGGGCCGCCGACGCATCGGTGTGGTCACCGGCCCGCTGGACACACCGGGCGGTGTCGAGCGCCTCGCCGGGTACAAGGAGGTGCTCGTCGACGCGGGCGTGGCGATCGACGAGCGGCTCGTCGTCTCCGGCGACTACAGCCGGGCCAGCGGCCAGGCGGGCGCCGAACGGCTGCTCGCGCAGGTCCCGGATCTGGACGCCGTGTTCGTCGCCTCCGACCTGATGGCCCAGGGCGTCCTGACGGCGCTGGAGCGGGCGGGCCGGCGGGTGCCGGACGACGTGGCGGTGGGCGGCTTCGACGACTCCCCCGCCGCGCTGGCCTCCCGGCCCGAGCTGACGACGATCCGGCAGCCCTGGGACCGCATCAGCGCCGAGATGGTGCGCGTGCTGCTGGCGCAGATCGGGGGCGAGGACGCGGCGGCGGTGATTCTGCCCACGGAGCTGGTGAAGCGGGAGTCGACCTGAGGCGTCGGGGCGGCTCGTGGCCGACGCCGGGAAGAACGGCACCGCGGCAACCGGTCAGGATCGAAGAAGCGGCTCCCCCCTCCCCCTGCCTAGCGTGGGACCACCGACGAAATCCGTCGGTCCACGCAGCACCGAGGAGCACGCCATGACCGCCGGACTCAAAACGATCATCTACCCCGTCAAGGACATCGCGCGGGCGAAGGCCCTGTTCAGCGCCCTGCTGGAAGTCGAGCCCTACGCGGACGAGCCCTACTACGTCGGCTTCAAGGACGCCGGCCAGGACGTCGGCCTGGACCCGAACGGACACGCCAAGGGCATGACCGGCCCCGTCCCCTACTGGCACGTCTCCGACATCAGGGGCCGGCTCACCGCCCTGCTCGCCGCGGGCGCCGAGCTGCTCCAGGACGTCCAGGAGGTCGGCGGGGGCAGGATGATCGCCTCGGTCAAGGACGCCGACGGAAACCTCGTCGGGCTCCTCCAGGACGCCTGAGCCGCTTCCCCGGCCGAATGTCGATGCACACGCATTAACATTGGTGTATGGCAGTGAACACGGCCGGTGCCCGGCTCGAGGAACAGTGGCGGGACATCCTGTCGGTGCATGCGCGCACGATGTGCGAGATCGACCGCGCGCTGCACCCCCACGGGCTGGGCGCGAGCGACTTCGAGGTGCTCGACGTGCTCGCCACCGAGGCTCCCGAGGAGGGCGACCTGTGCCGGGTGCAGAACCTCGCCGGCCGGGTGCACCTCAGCCAGAGCGCCCTGTCCCGCCTCATCGGCCGCCTGGAGAAGGAAGGGCTGGTGGAGCGCTCCGTCTGCATGGAGGACCGGCGGGGCGTGTGGGTCGCCCTGACCCGCAAGGGACGCGACCTGCACGCCGAGGTGTTGCCGCTGCAGCGGGACGTGCTGGCCCGGATGCTGGGCTGACCCGGTTCCGCCTCGCCGCGGCCCGGACGCCGGCCCGACCACGCCCGCCTCGCCGCGGCCGGAGGGAACTACCTCGCCACACCCGCGTCAGCGCAGCAGCTCCCGTACGGCGGCGAAGGCTGCCTCGACCGTGGCCGGATCCGCCCCGGGACGGGCCAGCGCGCTCATCGGGATCGGGGTGACCGCCGGGAGACCGTCGTACGGGGTCAGGCCGTCGGGGGCGGGGCCCACGGCGGCGAGCAGCGCTACGCCCTGGCCGGTGCGGGCGATGTCGAGGACGCCCGCGAGGTAGCCGGCGTCGCCTACGACCGTGGCCGGCACCCCCTGCGCGGCCAGCGTGGCGATGGCCCGGCGGCGGATGGCGCAGGGGTCCTCGATGGCGACCAGCGGGACGGCGGCCGGTGCGGGCGGCGGCTCCCAGCCCGGGACGGCGTGCCAGGTGAGCGCGAGACCGCCGACGGGCGTGCCCTCCGTGGCGGCGGCCTCCGTGACGTACACCGCCACGTCGACGCTGCCGCGTTCCACGGCCTCGACGAGGCGGGCGGAACGGTCGATGCGGAAACGGACCCGGCAGCCGGGCCGTACCCCCTGGACGGCGGCGGTGAGCCGGGGCAGGAACTGGTCGGCGGCGTGCTCGGTGGCGCCGACGGTGACGGTGTCGCCGTCGGACTCCAGCAGGGTGCGTACGGCCTCGTCGTGGACGGCGAGGACACGGCGGGCCTGTTCCAGCAGTCGGCGGCCCTCCGGGGTGAACCGCGTGCCGCGGCCCTCGCGTTCGACGACGGGCCCGCCGAGGATCTTCTCCAGTTTGCGGACGTGCTGGCTGACCGCGGACTGGCTCAGGGACAGGGTCCGGGCGGCGCGGTGGAAGCCGCCGCAGTCGGCGATCGCGGTCAGGCTGCGCAAAGCCACGATGTCGAGGACGGGTTGGGGCATGCCGCGACAGTAGCGGCCCATGGGACCGATTGCGATATCTGATCGGTTTCGATGCGGAATCGTCGTTGGACGCGATCCGCCCCCGCCGGTCATGATGGGCTCATGTTGCACGCGACCGCTTCTGCTGCCCTTCTGACGCAGCGCCGAGTCATCGACTTCGGCGTGGCGTGCAGCGCGCGCTGTCGCTGACCTCCCGCCGCCCACCGGCGTATCTCCGCAGGCCGAGCCGATCACGTCTCCTCCTCGCTGACACGTGACAGTCGCCGTCGGCTGACCTTTTCCGAACGCATTCCCCTTGCCCGGACGCGGTCCGGACATCCCCCGGGAAATGCCCATGCCCCAAGCCCCCAAGCCCCCATGCCCCAAGCCCCATGCCCCTGCCCAGAAACGGGAGCTGCCCCCTCATGCCCTCATCCTTCTCCTGGGACGAACCCGAAGGCCTCGCCGCCCGCGGCACGTTGATCGTGCTGGCCGGCCGGGGTGAACACGGCGGTGTGTACGAGCGGTTCGGCCGCCGGCTCTCCTACGACGCGTATCGGGTCCGAGCCCTCGGTGACGCGTCCGCCGATCCGTCCGTGCTCGACCGGGCGGCCAAGCTGCTCGCCGACGAGTCGCTGCCCGGCCCGAAGGTGCTGGTCGGCTCGGACACGGGCGCCCGATACGCCGCCCAGCTGGCCGCCGAGCAGATCCCGGACCTCGACGCGCTGATCCTGGCGGGTCTGCCCACCACACCCTGGACCTCGGGGAGTTGGGAGTCCGAGGTCGAGGCCCGCACCGCCTGCCCCACCCACCGGTCCCGTCTCACGAACGACACCGAGTTCCGACGCGGGGCGCTCGACGAGCACCCGGACCTGCCCGAACCGCGTCTCGACCTCGTGCGTGTTCCCGTACTGGCCCTGCACGGCCGGGAGGACACCGTGAGCCCTCTCGCGCAGGCACTGGACGCGTACGCGGGACACCCGGGCGTACGGACGGTCACCTTCAACGGCGGTCGGCACGACGTCCTCAACGACGCGCTGCACCGCACGGCCGCCGCCACCGTCGTGCTCTTCCTGGAACGCCTGCGCCTCTCCCCCGAGCTGCCCGCCATCGCGGAGGCCTCGGCATGACCGTCACCACAACCGTCCCCGAACTGTGCGAACTGCTCGCCTCCGACGCTCCCCCGATCGTCCTCGACGTCCGCTGGGCACTGGGCGATCCGCACGGCCGCGACCACTACGCCGAGGGTCACATCCCGGGCGCGGTCTACGTCGACCTCGACACGGAACTGGCCGGGCCGCCGAGCCCGGAGGGCGGCCGGCATCCGCTGCCCCGCATCGCGGACCTGCAGGACGCGGCACGCCGGTGGGGCATCGGGCAGGATCAACGGGTCGTCGTCCACGACGACTCGGGCAACACCGCGGCCGCCCGCGCCTGGTGGCTCCTGCGCTACGCCGGTCTCACCCAGGTCACGCTGCTCGACGGGGCACTCGGCGCCTGGCGCTCGGCCGGGCTGCCGCTGGAGTCCGGGATCCCGGCCGACCCGCCGCCCGGCGACGTCGTACTGCATCCCGGCGGCCTGCCCGTGACCGACGCCGACGGCGCCGCCGAACTCGCCGCTTCGGGGCTGCTGTTGGACGCGCGGGCCGCCGAGCGGTACCGCGGCGAGGTGGAGCCGGTGGACCCGCGAGCGGGGCACATCCCGGGCGCGGTCTCGGCCCCCACCGGGGAGAACCTCGCGGCGGACGGCACCTTCCTGCCGTCCGAGGAACTGCGCAAGCGGTTCGAGGAGAAGGGCGCGGGAGGAGCATCCCGCATCGCTGTCTACTGCGGCTCCGGCGTCACCGCCGCCCACCAGATCGCCGCGCTGGAACTCGCCGGGTTCGAGGCGGTGCTGTTCGCGGGCTCCTGGTCCGCCTGGTCCGCCGATCCGGCCCGCCCGGCCGCGAAGGGAAACCGCCCATGACGACGAAACCCCTGGACCCGGCTGTGCTGCCACGACAGGCAGAACCCACGGACCGAGCCCCTGAGCCGAGCCGCGTCACCATCCGCGGCACCGTCAAGACCGGTCGCCGCCTGACCGTCCCCCGCTCCGTACGCCGGTCCGCGGGCCCGGTGGGTCTGGTCCTCCTGTGGTTCCTGACCTCGGCCACCGGCGTCCTCCCCGAATCCGTGCTGGCCTCCCCCGTGGACGTCGCACGCCAGGCCGTGGAGCTCACCAAGAGCGGCGAACTGCCCGACGCCGTCGCCGCGTCGGGCCGCCGGGCGGCCGTCGGCTTCCTGATCGGCGCGAGCGTCGCGCTGAGCCTGTCGCTGCTGGCCGGGCTGTTCCGGCTCGGCGAGGACGTCATCGACTCCTCGATGGGCATGTTCCGGGCGATCCCCTGGGTGGGACTGATCCCCCTGTTCATCGTCTGGTTCGGCATCGAGGAGACCCCGAAGATCGCCCTTGTCGCGCTCGGGGTGACGTACCCGCTGTACTTCAACATCTACGGCGGCATCCGATCCACCGACGCCCAACTCGTCGAGGCGGCACGGATGATGGGGCTCGGCAGGCTCGGGCTGATCAAGTACGTGATCCTGCCGAGCGCGCTGCCCGGGGCCCTCGTGGGCCTTCGCTACGCGCTGTCCACCGCCTGGCTGGCCCTGGTCTTCGCCGAGCAGATCAACGCGGACGCGGGCCTCGGCTATCTGATGAGCAACGCGCAGCAGTACTTCCGTACGGACGTCATCGTGCTGTGCCTCGTCGTGTACGCGCTGCTCGGGCTCGCCTGCGACTTCGCCGTACGGATCCTTTCGCGCCGCCTGCTGACCTGGCGCGCCAACTTCGAGGGCGGGGCGTGAGCGTCATGGCCAACAGCGTGGAAACACGAGGGCTTTCGCGGGCCTTCGACGGCAACACCGTCCTGCACGACCTCGATCTCGACATCCGTGAGGGCGAGTTCGTGGCCCTGCTGGGTCACAGCGGTTGCGGCAAGTCGACGCTGCTGCGGATCCTCGCCGGGCTCGACGACGAGATCGGCGGCGAGGTGACCGTACCCGCCCGCCGCAGTGCCGCCTTCCAGTCGCCGCGGCTGCTGCCCTGGCTGAAGGTGTGGCGCAACGTCGTCCTCGGACTGCCCGGGCGGCCCGACCGGGAACTGGCAGGCAAGGCCCTCGCCGAGGTCGGCATCGCGGAGCGCGCGGCCGTCTGGCCCAAGACCCTCTCCGGCGGCCAGGCCCAGCGGGTCTCTCTGGCCCGCGCTCTGGTGCGCGAGCCCGAACTGCTGCTCCTGGACGAGCCGTTCGGCGCCCTCGACGCGCTCACCCGGGGCAAGGTGCAGCAGCTGGTCGCCGAGCTGTGGCAGCGGCACGGCTGCGCGATCCTCCTGGTCACCCACGACGTGGAGGAGGCGCTGCTGCTCGCCGACCGCGTCCTGGTGATGGACGAGGGCCGCATCGCCCACGAAATGACCGTCGACCTGCCCCGCCCCCGCGACCTCACCGCCCCCGAGTTCGTCACCCTGCGCGCCCGCCTCCTGAACTGGCTCGGCGTGACCCGCACCCTGGAAGGAACCCCCTCGTGATACGCCGATTCGCAGCCGCCACGCTGAGCTTCTCCGCCCTGCTGGCGCTGACCGCCTGCGGCGCGGACTCCTCCGCGGACGCCTCCGGCAACGGCCGGGTCACGCTCACCATCGGCGACCAGGCCAAGACCCTGCAGACGATCGTCGCCGCCTCGGGCGCCCTGAAGGGCGCCGACTACAAGGTGAAGTGGGCCGAGTTCGAGGGCGCGGCCCCGCTCTACCAGGCCGTGCAGGCGGGCGCCGCCGACACCACGTACTCCGCGGATCTGCCCGCGCTCCAGGCACTGAGCGGCGGGGTGAAGTTCAAGAACGTGGCCGCGCTGAAGAACGACGGCCGGCATGTCGGCATCGTCGTCGGCAAGAACTCCGGCATCGACAGCGTCAGGGATCTCAAGGGCCAGAAGGTCGTGGTGTCCTCGGCGAAGGGCAGCATCTCCGAGTACCTGCTGGCCAACGTGCTCAAGCAGAACGGCCTCAGCTACTCGGACGTGAAGGTGCAGTACCTGCTGCCGACCGACGCGCAGGCCGCCTTCACCTCCGGGAAGATCAAGGCCTGGGCGACCTTCGGCGTCTACCAGGCCGTCGGTCTGGAACAGGGCGGCAAGCTGCTCGTCGACGGTGCCGACGGACGGGTCAGCGGCTACGGCTTCGTCGGCGCGTCCGAAGAGGCCCTTGCCGACTCGCCGAAGAAGGCCGCGCTCGCCGACTTCCTGGGGCGCCTCGGTACGGCCCTTCAGTGGACGAGCACCCACAAGGACGCCTACGCGAAGGCCATCGAGCAGCGCAACGGCGCCGATGCCTCCGTGGCCAAGACGCTGGCCTCCGCCGCGTACAGCAAGGTCCTGCCGATCTCGTCGGACGTCAACAAGACCGTCCAGGGGGTGGCCGACCTCATGAACGGCATCGGCGTCCTCGACCCGAACGTCGACGTGGCCCAGTCGGCCGACACGTCCCTTCTCAACTGATCAGGAGCCGCACATGCCTGTCGAATTCATCAGCGCCGTCCATACCGACTCCGCGGCCTCGGGCCCGGCCGCCGCGAGCCGCACCGGCTTCGACCCCGACCACCTGCGCAGGTACGCCCGCACCCTCGACGACGGCGGCTTCGACCACACCCTCGTCGCCTACCACTCGGCGTCCCCCGACGCCTTCCAGGTCGCCCAGTTCGTCGCCACCCACACCGAGCGGATCCGCCCGATCCTGGCGCACCGGCCGGGCGTCGTCTTCCCCACCCACGCGGCCCGTGCCCTCGCCACCCTCGACCGGATCAGCGACGGCCGGCTGACCGTGCACATCATCTCCGGCGGCAGCGACGAGGAGCAGCGCCGGGAGGGCGACTACCTGGGCAAGACGGAGCGGTACGAGCGTTCGGACGAGTACATCCGGATCCTGCGGAAGGTGTGGCAGGCCGACGGGCCCGTCTCGCACGAGGGCAAGCACTTCAAGTTCGAGGGCTACTACTCCGACGTGAAGCCGGTGAACGGGCTGGTCCCCATCTCGGTGGGCGGCTCGTCCCAGGACGCCTACCGGGTCGGCGGTCAGCAGGGCGACATCTTCGGGCTGTGGGGCGAGCCGCTGAAGGAGACGGCCGAGCAGATCGCCGCCGTCAACGCGGTCGCGGATGCCGCCGGGCGCCCCCGCCCCCGTATCTGGGTGTCGTTCCGACCGATCATCGCGCCCACCGACGAACTGGCCTGGGAGAAGGCGCACCGCACCCTGGGCGTGCTCAAGGACCAGGCCCGCAACACCGAGCTGCTGCGCCATTACCGCACCACCGGCCGCCCGGACAACGTCGGTTCGCAGCGGCTGCTGGACATCGCGGAGCGCGGTGAGGTCCACGACCGCTGCCTGTGGACCGCCCCGGCGGTCGCCACCAACGCGGCCGGCGCCTCCACCGCGCTGGTCGGCACACCCGAGACGGTGGCCAAGGCCCTGCTCGACTACGTCGACATCGGCTGCGACCTGCTGTCCATCCGAGGCTACGACCCGCTCAACGACGCCATCGACTACTCCCGTCACGTCCTGCCGCTGGTGCGTCAGGAACTCGCCCACCGCGCCACGACCCAAGCTGCCTGATGGAGATCCCGTGTTGTTCCGCCGCACCCTCCGCACGTCCGCCGCCACCCTCGCCCTGCTGCTGCCCTTCGCGGCGGCGTGCGGGACCCAGGCACAGGCCGGATCCTCGTCCACCGTCACCCTCCGGGTCGGCGCCACCGGCTGGAAGCTCGAAGAGGCGGTCCTGAAGTACGCCGGTCTCGACGACACCCCTTACAAGGTGAAGTGGAGCCAGTTCCAGGGCGGTGACCAGCAGCTCCAGGCGATCCGCGCCGGAGCCCTCGACCTCGCCTCCTCCAGCGAGATCCCGCCGATCTTCGCGGCCGCCGACGGCGAACCCAACTTCGAGGTCGTCGCCGTGCAGCGCGGGGCGACCCTCAACCAGGAGGTCGTCGTCCCCAAGGACTCGAAGGTGACCGACATAGCCGGTCTCAAGGGCAAAAAGGTCGGCTACGTCCAGAACACCACCGCCCACTACTTCCTGTACAAGCTGCTGAAGCAGGCGGGCCTGAACTGGTCCGACGTCGACGCCGAACCGCTCCTTCCCAACGACGGCCTCGCCGCCCTCAACGGCGGCAGCATCGACGCCTTCGCCTCCTACGGCACCTCGATCATCACCGCCCACCAGCAGGGCGCGACGACGGTCGGCTCGGGCAAGGACATCCTTTCCGGCAACTTCCTCTGGTCGGCGCGCGACAGCGTCCTGAAGAGCCCGGAGCAGAAGGCCGCCGCGGCCGATCTGATCGCCCGGATCACCAAGGCGTACGCCTACGTCCGCGACGGCCACGAGGACGGCTTCGCCCAGGTCACCGCCGACGCCACCCACCAGCCCCTGGCCCAGGCGAAGAAGGATCTCGTCGACGCCCAGGCCCAGCGTCCGACACAGGCCCGGACCGTCGGCGCCGACACCATCGCCTCGCAGCAGAAGGTCGCCGACGTCTTCACCGAACTCGGCGCGCTCAAGGAGCACTTGGACGTGAAGTCGTTCTGGACCACCGAACTGAACACCGACCTGAACGCCGACCTGAAGAAGGCCCCGTGACCGACCGCATCGCCGAGCTCGCCGCCGAGTACGACCGTTCGGCCGCCTTTCCGGCCGAGTCCCTCCGCATCGCCCACGAGGCGGGGCTGCTCACCGCGACGATCGGCGAACGGTACGGCGGCCGGGGCGCGGACGTCGAGGAGATCGCCCGCATCCTGCACACGCTGGGGCGGTCCGACCCGTCCGTCGCCCTCATCGCCGCGATGACGCTGAACACCCACGCCCGGCAGGCCGCCCAGCCGCACTGGCCCGAGGAGCTGTACGCGCGGGTGGTCAAGGAGTCGTTCGAGCGTCCCGTCCTGATCAACCACGCGCGCGTGGAGCCCGAACTGGGCTCCCCCGCGCGGGGCGGGCTGCCCGCCACCCTCGCGCGTCGTACGGCCGACGGCTGGTCCGTCAGTGGCACCAAGCGGTTCGTGACCGGCGCCGATGGGCTCGACTGGTTCCTGGTGTGGGCGAGCACCGACGAGCCTGAGCCGCGGGTGGGCACCTTTCTGGTGCCCGGCGGCTCGCCCGGCATCGAGATCACCGGCCGCTGGGACCAGTTGGGGCTGCGCGCCAGCGGCAGCCACGACGTGACGTTCCGGGACGTGGCGGTCCCCTACGAGCACGTCGTCGGCATCGGCCCGCACGGGCCGGCCGCCGAACAGGACAACCGGGCAGGCGCGGCCCTGCATCTGACGCTGGCCGCCCTTTACTTGGGCGTCGCCCGCGCCGCCCAGGACGCCTTCCACACCTTCGCCCGCACCCGCGTGCCCGCCAACCTGGGCCACCCGGTGGCCCGTACGGAGCGCTTCCGGCGCACCGCCGGGGAAATCGAGGTGCTGCTCGCCGCCGCCGAGCAGCTGGTGTTCGACGGGGCCGCGAAGGTCGCCGCCCAGGACACCTCGTACACCCCCGAACAGGCCCTGGGCGCACGGGTACTGGCCGACCGGCACGGCGTGCGGGCGGTCGCGCTGGCGGTACGGCTGCTGGGCAACCCGGGGCTGGCCCGCGGCAACCCGCTGGAGCGGCACTTCCGGGACATCCAGTGCGCGCCCGTGCACGCGCCTCAGGAGGACATCTCGCTGCTCGCGATCGGAACGAAGGTGTTGGACCAACCAGTGACCACCGCACAGGAATCGAAGGTGTCGGACCGATGACCACGGCACCGGAACGGACCGCCTCCGCAAGGCTCCTCGGGCTGCTCGCCCGCGACCTGCCGCCCGACCGGCTGACCACCGACCCGGTCGTACTCACCGCGCACGCCACCGACCGTTCCGGCAGCCGGCCCGACGGCGAGGCACTGGCCGTCGTGCACGCCCGGCGGACGGAGGACGTGACGGTCACCCTGCGGCACGCGCACGCCCTGCGCGTGCCGGTGGTGCCGCGCGGCGCGGGTACCGGTCTGTCGGGCGGGGCCACGGCGAACGAGGGCTCCCTGGTCCTGGACCTCTCGGGAATGAACCGCATCCTCGAGCTCAATGCCGACGACCAGCTCGCCGTCGTCGAACCGGGCGTCATCACGGCCGAGTTGGACCGGGCCGCGGGTGCGCACGGACTGCGGTACGCGCCCGATCCGGCGAGCGCGTCCCTGTCCACCATCGGTGGGAACATCGCGACCAACGCGGGCGGTCTGCGGTGCGCGAAGTACGGGGTCACCCGGGACAGCGTGCTGGGTCTGGAAGCGGTCCTCGCCGACGGGACGGTGGTCAGGACCGGCCGCCGTACCGTCAAAGGCGTCACCGGCTACGACCTGACCGCCCTGCTCACCGGCTCGGAGGGCACCCTCGCCGTGATCACCTCGGCGACGCTGCGCCTCAGGCCGATCCCGGTGGCAACGGCCACGCTCGCCGCCTACTTCCCTTCCTTCGAGCAGGCCGCCGAGGCCTCGTACGCGATCACCCGGGCCGGAGTCGAGCCCGCGCTGGCGGAGCTGGTCGACGGGCCGGTGCTGCACGCCATCGACCCGGCGCTGCGGGAGCGGGGCGCGGCGCTGCTGGTGGTGCAGTGCGACGGCGCGGGGGCGGCGGCCGAGGCCGCGGCGGTGGCCCGGCTGATGGCTCCCCTGGCCACGACGGTGGAGACCACGGAGGACCCCGCCGAGGCCGAGACCCTGCTGGCCGCCCGCCGCCTCGCGCTGCCCGCGCTGGAGCGGCTGGGCCGCCCGCTCATCGAGGACATCGCGGTCCCGCGCTCCCGGCTGGCCGAGGCGGTCCGCGAGATACGCGTGATCTCCGCCCGGCACGACGTGCCCGTGTTCACCCTCGCGCACGCGGCGGACGGCAATCTGCACCCGATCGTGGTCGTGGACCCGTCCCTGGACCGGCTGCCGGAGGCCGCGTGGGAGGTGGCCGGCGAGATCTTCGCCCTGGCCCTGCGGCTGGGCGGGACACTGACCGGCGAGCACGGGGTGGGCCTGCTGAAGCGGCAGTGGGTCGCCGAGGAGCTCGGGCCCGCCGCCCACGCGTTGCAGCGGAGGCTCAAAGAGGTCTTCGATCCTCGGGGAATCCTCAACCCCGGCAAGAGTCTGTGACGCGGAGCGGCAAGGGAAGCCGACCCGGCGTGGACGTCCGTCCACGCCGGCCGCTCCCCTTGCCGCTCCGCGGCGCCCGGGCCCCTTCCGTTCGTCCCTACGGCCTCGCCAGGAGGGTGCGGACGCCCTCCGAGGTGAGGGTCAGCGGATGGGCGGAGTTCGCGTCGATGGTCAGGGACAGGTCGTCGGCCGGCCACTGTGCGGCGAGTGCGCCCAGCGGGACCAGACGGTAGCGGGAGACATACGGGAGGAGCTCGGCCATCTCCGGCTCCGAGGTGAACACGGGCACCACCGGAGCGCCGTCCGGCTGCTCGAGGACCGGCAGCGCCACCACGCTGGAATCACCGGCCCCCTCCTGATCGGCATCGTCGGGCACCGGCACCAGCACCTCGCTGCTCGCGAGGGCCGCCAGCGCCGCCGTGTCCTCGGTGTTCTCGGCCAGCGCGTCCAGCGCCCGCCGGGCCGGTGTGACGGAGTTGTCGTACGCGGGTGTTTCCATGGCTGATGATTCCCCTGGTAGCGGCGGTCGTGCGGCCCGCCCGGGGACAAGATCGCCCCGGGTTCGGTCCTGCTCGCGTACCCGACCGCGGCCGGAGCATGCGTCCGGGTCTCGATGTGACTCCTCCCCCGGCTGAAGCCGGGGGCTTCTCGTTACGCCGGGTGGGCGTCGCGACGGACCAGCCCGGCCCGTAGAACGTTGATCGCCCCGACCGTGTCGGCGTGCGCGGTGTGGCCGCACGAGACGCAGTGGAACTTTTCCTGTGTGGGCCGGTTCTCCTTGGCGGTGTGCCCGCATCCGGGGCACTCGCGGGAGGTGTTGCGGGGGTCCACGGCGATCACTTCCCATCCGGCGCTTTCAGCCTTGGCGTGCAGGATCGTCAGGAATACCCCCCATCCGGCATCATTGATCGACGTGTTGAGCCCTGCCTTCGCGGCTGCCCCGTTGAGCAAGAACACGCCTGGTTGGTCGGGGTCGGGCTTCGGCGCGGGGGCCTTGCTCATGTTACGGATCTTGAGGTCTTCGTGCGCGATGAAGTCATGTGCGCGGACCAGGCCGAGCGCTGTCTTGTGCGCGTGGTCAAGCCGCTGACGACGCACCTTGCCATGCAGCTGGGCAACCTTCTCCACCGCGCGCTGGTGATTGGCGGTGCGGTCCTTGGCCTTGCGGCGCGGGAAGCAGGACAGGGCCTGCTGCGCTGCCTGAAGCTTCGCGGCCGCGCGGCGCCCGTGGCGCGGGTTGGGTACGAACTCGCCGCCCGAGTCGGCCAGGAAGTTCGCGATGCCCAGGTCGATGCCGACCACGCTGCCGGTCGACGGCAGCGGCTCCGGCTGGTCCTGCTCGGCCGTCAGCACGACGAACCACCGACGGCCCTCACGCTTGACCGAGACGGTCTTGACCCGGCCGGCCACCGGGCGGTGCTGGTTGACCTTCACATGCCCGACGCCCTGAAGGCGGACGCGAGTGGTCGGGTCGTGCGGGGTGGAGTTCCACCGGCAACCGTCCCCGTCCTTCAGGAAGTCCACCGTGTCGAACCAGTTCACCCCGCGAAAGCGCGGATAGCCGGGCGTCTCACCGGACTTGACGCGACGGAAGAACGCGGCGAACGCCTTGTCGAGACGGCGCAAGGTGGCCTGCTGCGAGGAGAACGACCAGCGGCCCTGACGCTCCGGATCGAACGCCCGGATCTCCTTGAGCTGCGCGGACTGCACCCCGTACCTGACGGTGGTCTTCGAGACGTGCCGCCAGGCGTCACGCCGTTCCTGCAACGCCGCGTTGTAGAGGGAGCAGTGGTCCCGCAGCATCGCGCCCAGCGCCTGCTCCTGGCGGACGGTGGGTCGCAGGGGGAACTTGTACGCACGGATCAACTCAGCCCACCCCTCCGGTCGAGTTCGCTCGATCCTACTACACTTGGCGTATGTCACCACGCTGGGAACCAGATCCTGACATCAGACGGGGAAACCACGTCGTATACAACCTCCACGCACACTTGGTGTTTGTCACGAAGTACCGGCGGGAGATCTTCAACGACGACATGCTGACACGCTGCGAGGCGATCATGCGCGACGTGTGCCAGTCCTTCGAGGCCGAGCTGCGCGAGTTCAACGGTGAAGGCGACCACGTCCACCTGCTCGTCCACTATCCGCCGAAAATCGCCCTGTCCAAGCTCGTCAACAGCCTCAAAGGCGTCAGCTCCCGCTACCTGCGCGCGGAGTACACCGGCCGGATCAACCGGATCAGCACGGGGTCAGTCTTCTGGTCCCCGTCCTACTTCGTAGGCTCCTGCGGCGGCGCACCACTAAGCCTCGTCAAGAACTACATCGACAACCAGAAGCGGCCTGTCTGACCGTCAGAACAAAAGCGCAGAGAACTCCGGCGCTTCGCGTCTCCGGGGCGAAGATCGCATTCCCGCCCGGCCTGAAAGCCGGGATTCCCTGCGAAGATCAAGGGATGGATCTGCTCACCGCCGGTGCGTACAGGGGAGCGGTCAGCGTGCTGCCGGGCGAGCACGAATTTACCGAGGCCTCGGACGTCCTGCGTGCGCCGGCCGCCTGGGAACCGTGACAGTCGTCATGGACGCACTCCGCACACGTCCATGACGACTGCCATCGGGAGACCGGCCATGCCGGTATCAAGCCGTGGTGCAGGCCGAACCGTTGAGCGTGAACGTGGTCGGAGCGGTGTTGGTGGCGCCCTTGTTGGCGGTGAAGCCGAGGGTCACCGAGCCGGCCACCGGGATGGTGGAGGTGTACGAGGCGGGGCCGACGCTCACCGTGCCGCCCGTCTGCGTGGGGGTCCCGCCCCACATGTTGCTCACAGTCTGGCCGTTGACGAAGGCGAAGACGAGGGTCCAGCCGTTGATGGCGGAGGTGCCGGTGTTGCGGATGACGATCTCGCCCTGGAAGCCGCCCGGCCACTCGTTGGTGGCGCGGTAGGCGACGGAGCAGTTCCCGGCGGGGGCGCTGCCGGTGGTGACGTTCACCGTGGCCGAGCGGGCGGAGCGGTTGCCGGCCGCGTCCCGGGCGTAGACGGCGAAGGTGTACGCGGTTCCTGCGGTGAGGCCGGTCACCGTGACGGAGTTACCGGTGGAGGACGCGGCCTTGGTCTCGGAGCTGCCGCTGACGCGGACGACGTCGTAGCCGGTGACTGCGACGTTGTCGGTGGACGCGGTCCACGAGAGGGCGGCCGAGGTGGCCGTCACGGACGAAGCGGTCGGGGTGCCGGGAGTGCTCGGGGCCTGGGTGTCGCCGGGGTTTGCGCCACCGAAGACGGTGGCTTCCTTCGAGGTCTGGGCGATGCCGTTGGCGCCGTTGAAGATGCGCTGACCCCAGGAGCTGAGCTGCCCCGGGTCGAACCCGATCGACAGGTCGAGGATCGGGTCGGTGTTGCCGCTCCAGGACCAGGCCAGATAGCCGAGGTCGAGCTGCTCGGCCGTGGCCATCATCGTGTCCTCGTCCGGGTCGCCCCACTGGTCGGCGGGACCGCCGAACTCGCCGATGAGGATGGGCAGTCCGGCGTCGACGTAGGCGTTCAGGTAGTCGGTGATCTCCTGGGCGGTGTCGTAGACGCTGTACATGTGGATCGAGAAGATCAGGTTGCCGGTGGTGTCGGCGTCGTAGACGGCCTGGGCGTTGGCGCGCATGACGCCCTGCCAGTCCTGGCCCCAGTTGGGCGCGTCCACCATGATCGTGTGCTCGAATCCGGCGCTGCGCAGCTTCTTCACGGCCGCGATCGTCGGGTCGGTCCAGCCTGCGGGGTTGGTGTTGCCCCAGGGCTCGTTGCCGATGTTGACGATGATGTAGTTCTCTTCGCCGGCGAGCACGTCCTTGAGGCCGATCCAGTAGTCGGCGGCGTGGTCGAGGGTGCCGGCCGCGGTGTCCTCGCCGTAGCCGGTGGTGTCGTGCACCTCCAGTACGCAGATCAGCCGGTTCGCCTTGCACTGGGCGACAACGTTCGCCACGTCGGCAGCGCTGTTCTCGGTCCAGCGGTGACCGTCGGAGAGGACGACGCGCACGCTGTTGGCGCCGAGCGCCTTGATGTCGGCCAGCGACTGCGTCTCGCCCGGGTACCAGGTGTGGGCGTGGTTGACGCCGCGCATGACGAAGTCGTTGCCGTTGCCTTCGAGCAGACGGCCGTCGCTGATGTGCAGGCCCGTTGCCTGGACTCTGGCCTGGGATTGGGCCGGAACTTGGGCCTGGGCGACGGACGGGCCGAGGACGCCGAGGACGACCAGCCCGAGCAGGGCGGCGAGGCCGGTCAGCAGACGGGCCAGCGGGTCCTTTCGTGTCGTACTTCTTGCTGTTCTCACTGCGACTCCAGGGGTGGGCGCCGAGGAACTCTGGCATCAGTAGGGTTCATGGGAGCGCTCCCATGAAGCCACCATGCCAAGTACACGTCAAGACGTCGCGCACGCATCATCACTTGGCGCCGTAGGCGTGCGGTCGCACGAAAAGGTCGCGGCCCGCCGGAACGGACCACGACCCTCTCGCTCACAACCGCGTCGAATCAGGTCACGTCACGCCGCTCACCGGCGGGCCCCGTGCCCACCAGATCGGGCAGCGGGTTGATGAGATCTCCGCTCGGCGACTGCCGCTGAGGGAAGGCGCGGTCGGCCAGACCGCCGGGCAATGGGCGCCCTTTCGAGGGGCTTGAGGGTGAGGAGAGATACGTGTCGATGGCGTCGCGCGCGCACGGGCTCAGCCAGTAGTCGGGGTGACCAACACCGTCGTACGTGAGGAACGCGGCCTCGCGGCCGATATGGCGGGCCGCGTTGGAGCCCCAGGAGTGCGGGGTGGCCACGTCGTAGCGGCTGTTGGTGACCAGGATCGGCGGGGTGCCGTCGACGCGGAGGCGGTGCGGCAGGTTGGTCACCTCGGTCGGCCAGTCCTGGCAGCCGGTCAGGTCCGTCCAGGCGAGGGAGTGGATCCGATGAAGTCCTGCCCATCTCATGGCAGGTCCTGTGCACGTACCCAATCAGTGAGCATGAGCGTCAAGCCCATGACCTGTACGAAATCTCCGTGACACACATATTTACAGCCCCTGCTACCTCCCTTACTGTGAACGTTCACGGAAACAGCTACATGCGCATGCCAAGCCCGACTGCTTGGCTAGGCCACGTCTCGATCAAAGGAGTTCGGGATGACCGTGAACGGTCCAGGTCGCACAGTGAAGGCCGCCCTGCTCATGGCAGCCGTCGCCCTGCCCGCGTCCCTGCTCACCACCCCCACGACCGCCTCCGCCGCGGGCACGCTCACCATGCTCGGCGCCGACGTCTCGACCGCGCAACGCGCCCTCGACCTCGGCGCCAAGTACTACGACGCGGGCGGCACCGCCAAGGACCCGCTCGACATCCTCAAGGGCGCCGGCGTGAACTACGTCCGCCTGCGGGTCTGGAACAACCCGGCCAGTGGCTACAACAACAAGGCCAAGGTGCTGGCGTACGCGAAGCAGGTGAAGGCCAAGGGTCTCAAGCTGCTGGTCGACTTCCACTACTCCGACACCTGGGCCGACCCGGGCAAGCAGTACAAGCCCGCGGCCTGGGCCGGCCACAACATCAACCAGCTGCAGACGGACGTCTACAACTACACCTACGACGTCTGCAACAGTCTCAAGTCCCAGGGCACCACCCCGGACAGTGTGCAGATCGGCAACGAGATCAACGTCGGCATGCTGTGGGACGAGGGCAAGGTGGTGAACAACGACTTCACCAACCTCAGCCTGCTCCTCAAGTCGGGCTACAACGCGACCAAGGCATGCAACAGCGGCACAAAGGTGATCATTCACACCGCCAACTCGGACAGTGACGCGCACGCGCGGTGGTTCTACGACGGCATCACGGCGAAGGGCGTCAACTGGGACATCACCGGGCTGTCCTACTACTGCCCCTGGCACGGGACGCTGGCCAACATGGGCAGCGTGGTGTCCGACATGAAGTCCCGGTACGGCAAGGACGTGGTCATCGCCGAGACGGCGTACCCGTTCACCTCGGCGAACGCGGACAGCACCACCAACTCGGTCACCTCAGGCTGCTCTGGTTACCCGCTCACCTGGCAGGGCCAGGCCGACAACTTCACGGCCGTGCAGAACACCGCCCGCAACGCCGGCGCGATCGGCGTCTTCTACTGGGAACCGACCTGGTACGCGGTCAAGGGCAACGGCTGGGATCCGGCCGACATCAACAACAGCGGCAACGGCTGGGACAACATGGCCATCTTCAACTGGACCGGCCAGGTGAACCCGAACGTCAAGTGGACCCCGTAGTAGACCCTGCAGTACCCGCGATCCAGTAACGAACGGCACCGTCTCCGGACGGTGCCGTTTTGATTTCCCAGGTGGCCTCACTGAGATTCACGCACATGAACAAGGATCATGTACACAACCGTTGACGCGTTCACGGCATCCACTTTACCGTCCAGGGAAAGCGCTTTCTCCCAGCTGGGTGCAAGGTTCGGTCTCCTGTCCCGTTCATGAGCCGAACCAGCCGCTCACGGCACCCAGATGGCCCCGTTCACCGAGCCGCCCCTGGTCGGACGAGACAACCAACCTGGAGATGAACGATGCAACTGAGACCCGTCATCGCGTCCATCAGCCTGCTGACCGGCACACTCGTCGCGGTGTCCGGCGCCACGGCGCAGGCCGCTACCACCCGCTACGAGGCCGAGAGTTCCCCCGCGGTCTGCACCGGCACCGTCGACTCCGACTGGGCCGGCTACTCCGGCAGCGGATTCTGCAACGGCAACAACGCGGTCGGCGCGTACGCGCAGTTCACCGTGAACGCCTCCGCCGCCGGCACGGCCACGCTGAACATCCGCTTCGCCAACGGCACCACCGCCGCACGGCCCGCGAGCCTCACGGTGAACGGCTCGGCAGCGACCTCGGTGTCCTTCGAGAGCACCGGCACCTGGGGAGCGTGGACGACGAAGACGCTCACGGTGCAGCTGACCGCGGGCAGCAACACCATCCGGCTCAGTCCCACCGCCGCCGCGGGCTTGCCCAACATCGACTACCTCGATGTCGAGGTGAGCGGCACCACCACGCCCCCGTCGAGTTCCGCCCTGTACGTGGCGCCGAACGGCACCGACGGCGCCGCCGGAACCCAGTCGGCCCCGACGACGCTCACCTCGGCGATCAGCCGGATCACCCCGGGCGGGACGATCTACCTGCGCGGCGGGACCTACAACCACTCGCAGACGGTCACCATCCCGGCGGGCAACAACGGCACCGCCAGTGACCGCACCGAACTGTCCGCCTACCCGGGTGAGACCCCGGTCCTGAACTTCTCGGCCCAGACCGAGGACCCGGCCAACCGCGGCCTCGCCGTGAACGGGTCGTACTGGCACGTCAAGGGCCTGGTCGTCGAGCGTGCCGGTGACAACGGGATCTTCGTCGGCGGCAGCAACAACATCTTCGAGCGCACGGTGACGCGCTTCAACCGTGACACCGGGCTGCAGCTCTCCCGGATGGCCTCCACCACCCCCAGCAGCCAGTGGCCGTCCAACAACCTCATCCTGAGCGCGGAGTCGCACGACAACGCCGACTCCGACGGCGAGGACGCCGACGGCTTCGCCGCGAAGCTCACCTCCGGTCCCGGCAACGTGTTCCGCTACGCCGTGTCCCACAACAACATCGACGACGGCTGGGACCTCTACACCAAGCCCGACACCGGCCCCATCGGCGCCGTGACCATCGAGGACTCCCTCGCCTACGACAACGGCACCCTCACCGACGGCTCCCAGGCCGGCAACGGTGACCGCAACGGCTACAAGCTCGGCGGCGACGACATCGCGGTCAACCACATCGTCCGGCGCAGCATCGCGTACCACAACGGCAAGCACGGGTTCACCTACAACAGCAACCCGGGCTCGATGACGGTGTCGGACAACATCAGCATCGACAACGCTCAGCGCAACTTCAACTTCGACGCGGGCACCTCGGTGTTCCGCAACAACACCTCGTGCCGCAGCGGCAGCGGGACGAACGACAGGATCATCGGCGACTCCGACAGCTCGAACCAGTTCTGGTCCGGATCGAACGGCTCCCGGTGTTCCTCCTACGCCGGCGCGCTGCACTGGTCCTTCGCCACGGACGGCCGCCTGGTCGTGACCTTCGGCCAGTAAAGGGCGTCGCGGGTCGACGACGGCCCCGGCCGGCCCCTCCGGTATCTGCGGAGGGGCCGGGCATGCCGCGGCGGGCCACGACGCCGAACCGGTGGCACGGATAGTGCGCGGGACACAGGTGGTGCAGGTGGCACATGTAGTGCTCGTGGCACTGGTGGTGCAGGTGCATGTGGAGGTGGCACAGGTACTGCACATCGTGGCCGCCGCGGAGTACAAGCGGAGGCGGTATCACCCGGGCACGAAGGTCTCACCCAAGGTCTTCGGCAACGACCGCCGCCCTCCGACCACCGACCGTCGGCCTGACACGGGAGGGCACCGTCGCGTCGCCTCAGCGCGTTCGTCTTCGGCTCAACTGGTAAGCGGTGTCGGGACGCCGATTCGTGTCACTCCCCGATGCCGAGCGCGGTGAGCAGGACCAGGACCACGGTGGTGACGGCGGCCAGGCCGTGCACGGCGACGACGGGCACCGGGAAGTGCCGTTCGGCCGGTGCGGACTGTTCTGGAGAGGCCGGCGCGGCGGCTCGGTCGCGGTGGACGGGGATCCAGCGGGCCAGCATGGTGAAGCCGAGCAGGGCGACGGGCAGGAGCAGGCCGAAGGCGGTCCAGGCAAGGGCGTCCTCGTCGGTGACCACGTAGACGATCCACACGACGAGGCCGACGGCGGCGAGCGCGAAGTGGCCGAAGACGACCGGGACGGGCAGGCGGCTGGTGCCACCCCTGGCGCCGCCGTGCGAGAGCCAGGTACCGAGCATGTAGAAGCCACCGAGAGCGGTGGCCACCCAGGCGATCAGTGCGGCGATGTCCATGGGGGAGCTCCTTGCGCTTGGTTGCGCACGCCGGGTGCGGACGCGCCGGGCGCGCAGACGGCTGAGGTCAGCTGGATCGGCGGCCCAGGCCGCGCTGTGGGGCGGGGACGAAACCCTCCGCCTGGGTCGCCTCGTCCGCGACCCTGACGCCGTAGTGGTAGGCGAGCTTGCCGCCCAGGAATCCGGAGAAGCCGAGCACGGCCAGGCTCACCGCGCCCAGCACGAGTTGTCCCGTGCCGACACTGCCCGACGGCCCGTCTCCGGAACGGCGCCACAGGAAGTTGCCCGCGTACGAGGCGGTCACGAGCAGGTTCAGCGTCATGTGGACGAGCCCGACGCGAAAAGCCCGCGTACCGGCGGGGATGGCGACCAGGTCCAGAAAGCCGACCATCGCCGCCGCCAGGGCACCGAGCACCCCCACGGCGATCAGCCACATGGCTCCCCGGGCCAGGAAGTCCGGGTCGTCCACGACATGGGAGGCGATGTCGAAGACCACGGCGCCCACCCACGCTCCGATCGGGACGGTCACCAGGATCGGATGGAACGGGTGCCCGTAGGGGCCGGCGAGTGTCGCGCTGACCGGCTGCTTCGCCTGCTGCTGCAGTTCGCCTGCCATGACGTGCCCTCTCCCGTGAATTCACTAAACAGTATTGGTCTTATTCGCCGAGCAGGTCAAGCGGGGCTCAAGGTGGCCATGAACGCCGAGTTACGCCTGCCTAAGTCGGCGATATCGTTCGGTCATGACCTCTGACCCGAGTGCGGCTTCGCGTCCGCCGTCCACCGTCGAGAATGTCGAGGCCGTCTCGGTCCTCGCGGACGACCTGCGCCGCAGGATGTACGGCTTCATACGGCGTGCGCGCCGGCCGGTGACCCGGGAGGAGGCGGCCGGTGACGCCGGGATCTCGACCAAGCTGGCCGCCTTCCACCTGGACAAGCTTGTCGCGGCCGGGCTGCTGCGCTCCCGCTATGACAGCCCGGGCGGCATCCGCAGGGTCGGCCGTAAGCCCAAGGTCTACGAGCCGACCGACACCGACATCCGGATCAGCATCCCTGAGCGCCGCCCCGACGTACTCGCGGAGATCCTGGTCGACGCGATCCTGGCCGAGCAGCCCGGCGAGGACGCGCGGTCCGCCGCGCTGCGCACGGCCCGCCGACGGGGCGAGGAACTCGGCGCCGCCGAACGCGCCCGCAGCCGTCCCGGCCGCCTGGGCCCCGAACGCTCGCTCACCCTCACCGAGACCACACTGGAGCAGCACGGCTTCGAGCCCCACCGCGAAGCGCCCACCGAACTGCGATTGCTCAACTGCCCCTTCCACCCACTCGCCGCGCGATCCCCCGAACTGGTGTGCGGAATCAACCACGCCTTCCTGGACGGCTTCCTCACCGGACTCCAGACCGCCGGGATCGACGCGGTCCTGGCCCCCCGCCCGGGCCGGTGCTGTGTGGAACTGCGCGCCGCGTCCGGCGGTCACAGCACACAGGAGGCCGCCGCCGAGAGCACCGGCATCTGCGGGAAGGAGCACGGCACCTCGCCTGTGGACGACCACGGCGCCACGCGAGAGACGGGACGACTTCCATAGGGCGCCTGCCGCATGCCGACGCTGCCGACGCCGAACCGAAGAGATCCCCAGCCGCGTTTGCCTTCCGCAGCCCTGGGAAGTCGTGCATGATCAAAGCACAACGGCACAGGGCACATTCGCACTGGGCCCATGAAGGAGAGCGAAAAATGGCTACGGGCACTGTGAAGTGGTTCAACGCGGAGAAGGGTTTCGGCTTCATCGCCCAGGACGGCGGCGGCCCCGATGTGTTCGTCCACTACTCGGCCATCGCCAGCACCGGTTACCGGGAGCTCAACGAGGGCCAGAAGGTCGAGTTCGACGTAACACAGGGGCCCAAGGGACCCCAGGCCGAGAACGTCACTCCGGTCTGACTCGGCCCGGCGCTTCTCGCGCCGGTTTCCCAGGGAGCATCGACGCCGGCGCGGGTACTCCCACGAGCCTCGCGCCGTGATCAACCTGTCGAAGAACGCGGCGATGGCGGCAGCCCCCGCTCGTCCTCCGCTCCACGGCTTCCCTCGTCAGGAGGCCAGGGGCGTGTGCGGGAGCCGTGCGGGTCTGCGCGACGCGTCGCTGCCGCCGTGCCTCGGACTGCGTCAGGCATCAGCAGCACGGCTTCGGCGGGTTGGCTTCCTCTGGTCGGCCACCTTCGGGGCCGTCGGCCAGTAGCACCGCGGCCGGACCAGCAGCAATGGGCTGACCAGAACCCGCTCCGGCCCCACGGGCCGTCTGTCAGCTGCACCGGCCCGGCGGGGCCGCAGATGGCCGACCTGTGGTGCCCGCATCCGACCATGGCCGAGGGCCTCAAGCGGTCGCCCAGGCCTACACCCGCGACGTGACCGAGGCGCGCCTTCGTCCGATGTGCATGTTCGGCGCACCGGCAGGCCGGTACTTCGGAGCAGCCCGGGGAATGCACGGCCGCCGAAGGAGCCGACCGTGCAAGGCTTCAACAGGATGGCCGAGAGCCATACTTGACCATACGGGACCAATCCCGTGGCAGGTTGACATGGGAGGGGCAGCGATCCGGTGAGCAGCGGCAGCCAAGGAGTGGGCAAGGCCGAGGTGCGGCTCAAGTGGGACCCGAGTCCCTGGCAGGAGCCACCTCATCATCTCGACATCATCGCCGCCACCTACTCGGCGGATGCCCCCTACGGGCGTCCGGTGTACGTCGTCCACTTCGACAGCCGCTCACCGGACGGCACCATCAACATGAGCCGGCACAGCCAGACCGGTCAGGGTTTCGGCTATGTCGAAGTGATGACTCTGGAACTCGATCGCCTCGCGTCCTCCTTCGCACGTGTGGTCGTGGGCGTGGCGATCCACCAGAACAGGGGCCCCAAGACCTTCGGTGACATATCGAACGCCGGGGTGCTGGTTGTCGAGGGGTACAAGGAGCTGCTGAAGGACGACTTCTCAAGGGTCGCCGGATCCACCGCCGCCACCGTCGCGGAGTTCACCCGGAGTACGGCGACAGCATGGGCGTTTCACGAGATGCTCCGCGGGTTCGACAGTGACCCCATGGTCTTCACCGCGGAGATGGGCGACTCCCCATAGCTGCTCGACTCGCAGCACGGCGCGGCCCCGTGGCGCGTCACGCGCAGCGCCCGCTCAACTACGGCGCGCATACCCGGTTGTGGTTGTCCTTCCTGCGGGGGTGTCGGTCCAGGCACGATCGCAGCTGTCTCAGCCCCCAGCCCGCCGCGTCGGCTCATTCAAATCCATTGACGGAGTGAGTACTCACTCCGTCGAGATCGTCGGCCTGAACCGGCCAGGCGCCGACCTGCACCAGACGCTCAGCGGCGAACTCACCACCGTTCATGACCGGCGGTGGTCCGGTCCTGTCGTCGGCAGACGGCAGCCCCCGTGGTGGCCAGCCCCAGGAGGGCGCCCATCACGAGCGCCATGGGGGGCGCTGCGGGTGCCGAACAGACCGATCAGTGAGGAGGCGACCGCGCCGAAGCCAAACCGGCTCTTCGCAGTTGGCCGTGGAGGTGCTGATTCAAGCGTGTGCGCCGTGGGTGCTCGCCGGGGTGGAGTGGTGGCGCGGCTACCGTGGGTGCACGGCGTAGGTCAGGTGCGTCACCCGCGACGACGGCTCCGAACGGACCGGCTCCAGCGCGACCCTGGACGCGTCCACGCCGTCGAACAGGCGGGTGCCGGCGCCGAGAAGCACCGGTGACAGCGTGATCGAAAACTCGTCGACCAGGCCGGCGTTCAGGTGCTCCACGATCGTCGCGCCGCCGCCGGCGATGCGGACATCGCGGTCGCCGGCGGCCTTGTGGGCCTGGACGAGGGCGTGCTCGATGCCGTCGTTGACGAAGTGGAACGTCGTGCCGCCGGGCCGCTCCCACGGGTCACGCTTGGTGTGCGTCACGACGAAGACCGGGGTGTGGAAGGGCGCCTCCTCCGGCCATGCCTGCTCGCCGAGGTCGAACATGCGCCTGCCCATGACGCTCGCACCGGTGCGCTCGAACGTCTCCCGCGCGACGTCGTTGTCGCGGCCCTCCTCGCCGCCCTCGCCCAGCTTCAGGTTCTCCCGGAAGAACCGCAGCGGGAAGATCCACTGCTGCAGTTCCATCCACTGCGCCATCCAGCGCTGAACGTCCGGGTCGTCCTGCTTCTCGGGCGCGAAGAAGTCGTCAACGGGCACGGACTCGGGCGCGATGAAGCCGTCCAGCGACATCGACACGCTGAAGAACACCTTTCCGGCCATCAGCCCTCCGCCTCCTTCCGCGCGAGGTCGGTGACGTAGGCCGCCAGGCTGCTCAGGGTCTGCTGGCCGCCCTCGATCGCGTGGTACTTCTCGACCGCCTCGTCGCGCAGTTCCTTGGTGGGGAACACCGTACGCATCACGATCCGGGTCGCCGCGCCGTCCGGCGCGAAGGTCAGGAGCGACTCGAAGGCGTTCGGGTCGTCGCGGGACTCACCGTGCAGCAGCGCGATCCGCTCCGGCGGGGCGATCCGCAGCCAGCGGATCCACTCGGAGTAGTCGGTCCCGTCCGGCCCGTGCAGCACGAAGTCCCACTCCCCGCCCTCGCGGAACTCGAAGGACCGCGTGGTGGTGGTGAACCCCTCCGGACCCCACCACCGCGAAAGGTGCCGGACCTCGGTGAACGCCTCGAACACCAACTCCCGCGGGGCGTCGATGATCCGGGAGATCACGATCTCCCGGTCGGCCGTCGCCGGCTCCGGCCGCGTTTCATGCCTTGCCCGTGCCATCGGTCATTCCTCCTGCCGTGTCTGCTTGAGGTCCTGCACGTAGGTGTCCAGCCGATCGAAACTCTCGTTCCAGAACCGCTCGAATCCGCCGACCCACTCGTGGACCGGCCGCAGCCCGCGGGCGTCCAGGCCGTAGAGGCGCTGCTTGCCCGCCCCGCGGACCCGCACCAGCCCCACCTCCCGGAGCACCCGCAGGTGCTTGGACGCCCGCGGCTGGCTCATCCCCAGCGCCTCGGCCAGGTCGGTCACCGGCCACTCACCCGCCCGCAGCAACGCCAGGATGTCCCGACGCTGCGGCTCGGCGATCGCGTTGAACGCGTCCGACGTCGTCGCTGCTCGTGCCATGGCAGCCATCATATTCCGATATCGGAATACATCAAGCCCGGGTTGGTAATCGGGCGAGTCTTGCCGGATGACGATTGCAAACCGGGCCGCGCCAGCAGTGCGGACGTGGCGCCGGGCGTGTCCCGGCGCCAGCGCTGCCCCACCGTGTCAGGGACGGGAAGAGGAACCCGAAGGAGACGACAACACCAGGTCGTTAAGTCCTTCGACACGCACAACTTGACAGGGAACGCACCTGGTCGGACGAGACCACCCACGTGATCCACGAATCGCAGAGCCTGCGCATCGAGCGCGTCCATGGGGCCCCCCGAGACCGCCTGGACCGTGGCCGCGGGCGAGACGCCGGTGTCCGACCGCATGCGGCACCTGACCGCGACCGCACTGCCCCGCCCCGATCCTCCAGACCCTGCTGAACCACCTCGCCGACGGTGACGGGTGGGACACCGCCCTGGGGAGCCCGGCCCCGTTGTGTTCGAAGGGGAGGGGGTTCGCGGACGCGAGGCCGTGCATGCCTACAAGCGCGACCAGCACAGTGAGCACCAGCAGTGCCCGCAGCCGAATTGCTGATTGCGGCCATGATGATGGCGTCGGCACGCTCGGCATCACAGCGTCATCGTAGGCGCGGCCGGGGCTTGGCGCGCGGGCTTGGCTTGCCGCCCCGTCAGCGCACGGTGAGGGTGCCTTCCATGTTCGGGTGGATCGTGCAGATGTAGGAGTAGCTGCCGGATGTGGATGGTGCGGTGAAGGTGGCGGTAGCGCCGCTTGCGATGCTGCCGGTGTCGAACGTCTTGTCCCCGGTGGCGGTCACGGTGTGCGCGGCGGAGTCGCGGTTCACGACCATGATCTTCGTTCCGGGGCGCACTTGAAGGTTCGCCGGGTTGAAGGTGAAGTTCTCGATCACGATGCGCGCCGCGGCGGCGCTGGCACTGGTTGCGGCAGGTGGGGCACTGGTGGTGGCCGGGGCGGTGCCGTTGCCGCCCTTGGAACAGTTGACCAGGCCGAGCAGGGTGCAGGCTCCCCCTATGGCCAGAGCGGTGCGGCCTCGGCGCAGACGGGAAAGTGACATGCGGGGCGGGCCTTCCGGGCGAGGACCGCGTGGTCAGGTGCGGCCGATGGTTAGCGGTTGCACTCAGGTTCGCCGTCTCCGGTGACGCTTGCCTGGGCCGTACCGCCATCCGCCTGGCTGGCTCACCTGAAAGAACGCGGAGCCGCGCGTCCAGCAGGTAGCGGGTGTTACCCAGGGGCGGTGGCGGTGCGGCGGGAGAGGATGGCTGCGGCGAGGGTGAGTCCGGTCAGCCAGGCGAGGGCGATGAACAGGGGGATCCGGTTTCGTCGAAGGTGGGGGTGAGGGATGCGTCGATCAGGACGCGGGTGGCGCCGTAGCCGGGCAGGGCGTGTGCCCAGCCGGGTGGGTCGGGGCGGAGCATGGGGCTCTGTTCGATGCCCAGGTCGATGAAGGGGGCGGCGCTGATGGCGTTCTCCTCGCCGTGCCGTGGACGCCGGTATCCGCCCGGTCAGCGCCGGTCGGATCCGGGGTGTTGCTGGTCGTGCTTGTGCAGCGGGTCCTCGTCGCGGTCGTCACGGCTGTCACCGCCGTGCATGTCCCGACCGTGCATGCTCTTCATCATGAAGAACATCATCAGCGGGCAGGCGGCCACCAGGGCGAGCCAGACCAGGCTCTCCAGTGAGGCGCCGACGATCAGGGCTCCGACGACGACGATCGCGGCGGCAAGCGCGTACATGCCGTAGTTGCGCTGGTTCATCACGAGCCTCCTTCAGCGGAGGGCAGAGGCCGCAGCCAGTGCGGCCGACCGTCAGGGTTTGGTGAGAGGGCCGGCGTGCAGGGTGTTCAGGCGGCGCCGGTACTCCTCTTCGTCGATCTCCCCGCGGGCGAACCGCTCCCTGAGGACCTGCTCGGGGGTCTGCGGCACGGCGGGGGCGTGGGTGTGCTCGTGTGGCCGGTTCACAGCGCGGAAGAGCAGCACGCCCGCTGTGATGATCAGCGCCCAGAACAGGATCATGCTGGCGGACATCGCGAACCAGCCCCATCCGCTGACATCGTGGCCGTACCAGAACATCGCCATTCACCTGCTTCGGATCGTTCGGCGATCGGGTGCGGGCCCGGGGGTCCGACGCCCTGAAGGAGCCTGTGTCCTCATATTCATCGTGCCTCTCCCAGGGGCGGCGCGCTGGGGCCGTATGGTCTCGACGAGTGGGCCGTTCAGCCCCTACCAGGCAGGGCCGGGCGGAGGCTTGCAGCAGCGAGGCTGGATCCCAGCCCGCCGGGGCCGGTGACGGACGGCAGGGGCACCATCTACCGAAGGCCGGCTGCGGTCCGTCGGGCAGGTCAGGGCCGGATGTCGAGTACCTCCGGCACCGGGCGGCGTGGTGTGCGGGGGCCTTTGGGGCCGTATCCAAGGCGCAGCAGCATCTGCGTGTAGCCCGTCCCGGTCACCGGGTCGCGCAGCGGCCAGCGCAGGTCCGTCCATTCGAGGGGCTGGGTGGCGAAGGAGCTGGACAGGCCCTCAAGGGTGGCCAGCAGCAGGGCACGTTCCATGGCCTGGCCGGCGCGCAGCCAGTCCTCCGGGTGGTCATGGCTCGTGCTGACCAGGGCCGGCTGAGGCCTCTGTTCGAAGTCCGCGGCGTCCCGTCCCGCCACCTGCCGCGGGCCCGCGAAGTCCCGCATGGGCGCCTTGCCTCCGCGCTTGCGCGGCCCGAAGGCGTAGTCCGGGACTCCGTCGTCGGTCATGTTCACCGACGGAGCCTCGATGCGGGTCCATTCGGCCCAGGTCCTGGTCGCTGCCGCGGTCGGTGAGGTTGCGCGCCTCGGCTTCCTCGACCACCTCCAGGACCTCCTGCAGGTGCCATGAGGTGGGAAACGTCAGCACGGCCCCCTCACGGCGAGCGGCCTCGCTGAGCGCCTCTCGCACGGCATCGGGGATCTCCGTCTCGTCGAACGGGAAGCGGCTGCTGTGCCGCTCGTGGATCGCCGGATACAGCGCGCCGAGCTCGCTCTCCCCGCTTTCGGGTGCGGTGAGCCGCCCGCTGGCGAGGAGCGCCGGATCGGACGGGTCGTGCAGCAGTCGGGTCTCCGGATGCCAGCCTTCGTGGGCCACGGCGACCCGCAGGTTCGGCAGGGCGGCGCCGCAGCCGATGTGAAGGCCGCGGGTTCGGGGGTCGGAGCGCGGCATGGCCGCTCGAAGTCGGCGCGCATCTCGAAGGTGCGGCTGCGCCGGACGTAGCGGAAGCGCCAGGGCTGTGCGTTGTGCATCGACGGAGCGGCGGCGGCGTCGTGGACCAGGTCCGTCACGCACTCGTCGGACGGTACTTGTCGGCTCACCGGAGCCTCCTCTCCCGAATCGGCGGCATGCCAGGAGGCGACCACTCTTCGGTTGCTGGCCAGTCCTGCGGCGGCTTATTGGTCGGCAGGGGTGATGCGCCTGCCCGTGAGGCTCGCCGGCAGGATCGACACCCACATCTCGCGTTCACCGCCCGGCCAGGGCCTGGTGTGGGCGCGTTGGGTGAGTCCACGGACGGTTCCGGGCTCCGTGACGACGCGCGCCGGCCCGACTGCCAGCACGCTCCAGCCCTGACTCATCGCCTCGTCCACGTGGTCCACCTCGAAGGCGACCTCCTTCCCCACCGCCGCCGCCGGAACCGAGCCGGGCGCGGTCCGGAAGACGATCGCGTCATCGACGACCTCGTAGTTGATCGGGACCACCGCCGGGCGACCATCGAACGCCGGGACCGCGATGCGCCCCACACCGTGCGTGGAGAGCAGATTGCGGCACTCCTGCGGGCTGAGATCCCTCAGTTGAGGGTGCAGCAGCGCGTGGCCCTGGCCGGGGGGCAGATCGATGCCGCCCCCACGCAGGGCAGCGACGGTGGTACCCAGCGCGTCGGCCAGTCTGATGAGGGTCCCCACACTCGGTTCGGCGGGCTGTTCCTCCAGGTACGCCAGGTAGTCGGGCGACATGCGGGCGCGGCGGGCCGTTTCCTCCAGGCTGAGCCCACTTCTGTGGCGTTCCACGGCCACACGCCGGCCGATGTCGCCGGGGTTGGGTGTGCGGTCCGGCGGGGCCGGCGCGGAGACGGATCCCGGCTCACCCGAGTCCGGCGGGGAAGACCCGTGGGTGGTCCCGGGTTGTCCGTGCTCGACGTGGCGGAGGTGCGCGTCGGGCCCGGGGAACACGAGCGTCACTTCGTCCGTGTCCGACCAGCGCACGTCGTAGGGAGGTGTTCCGTCCTCGTGGTGGAGTCCGACGATCTCGCCGTCGCGCCTGGTGGCGCCGGTCGCCGGGCTTTCGATGACGAGTTGGTCGCCGAGGTGAGCTCGCATGATCGCCGCCCTCTCCTCAGAATGGTGTTGTAACCAACGTGCCACGCGCGACAGGCCACCGCATGGGCCGAGTGGCCCGTATCCGCAGGGTGGGCCTGGTTGACTGGCTGTCACGTACGGGATGGGAGTCGACATGCGCCACCGAACGGTCTCTGAACTCAGTGACCCGGGACGTCGTCCGGGCGCGGCGTGACACGCCGTTCAAGGAGATCGCCGGTCCCACACCTTGAGGCGTGGGAGCGGGCCAAGGTGGAGGGGTCCCGCGCCGAGGAGCTGATGTCGGCTCCCTCGGTGTGCGCACGTCCGGAGTGGAGCGTGGTCGAGGCCGCCTGATGGAGGCCCATCACATCAAGCGGCTGCCCGTGGTGGACGAGACGGACCGGCTGCTGCGAATCGTCAGCCGTGGTGACCTGCTGCGGATCTTCCTGCGCCGGGACGACGCGATTCGCGACGAGATCACCGAGGACGTGCTGTGGCGCACGATAGGACTCGGACTCGCTCCCTCGGAGATGACGGCCGAGGTGCGCGACGGACGGGTCGAACTCGGTGGCTCCGTCGAGTTCAGGAGTCCGATTCCCGTCATCGAGCGGCTGTGCGGCAGCGTCGACGGCGTGGTCTCGGTCAGCGGGCACATCGCCTACCGGAACGACGACGCCCGGCCTTCGCCCTCCGGCGGTTGAGCCTCGCGGCAACGTGGTCGGGAAGGGCCGGCGGTTGAACCGCCAGCCCTCGGGAAACCGCGGGCACTTTGCCGGCCCCCGGACGCGTCCCGGTGACTGCCCCCGCCGCCGGCTCAGCCGGTGATCCGCCGTCAGTCACAAGGGCCATCCAGCGGCCTGACGGGTGCCGGGCCGGGGCGCGGCCATGCCCTCGATGTCGCGCTCGGCGGTGTGCAGCAGCTGCTGGGCGAGATTTTGCATGGCCCGGCCCGCCGCCAGTTCGTCGCCGATCTCCGGCACGTTCGTGTCGGCCGGATGACAGTGCGCTGTTCCGTGTCCGCTCAGCGCCGTGGTGCCGGTGTCCAGCACCACGTGTGCCTTCGTCGCTCCGTCGTCGTCCTCGAAGAGGTGGAGACGAACCTTCCATTCCACCGTATGTGGCATCGCTTTACTCCTCACTGTGATCCGGATGCGGTGTGTTCCGGGCTCGCGGGCCGTGCGTAGGGAGCCGACCTCTGCTCGTCGATGCGGCGCCGGACGCGGCGAGCGAGTGCGCTCAGGTGCTCGGAGGCCGTCGCGCTGGGCGGGACCGGGTCCCGTGTCCGGCGGGCCGCCGGCGGCAGTCCGGCCAGGTCCGCAGCGAGTCTCTCCCGGCACGCGTCGAGCGTGGATCTGCCGCCGGTGCGCTGCCCACCGCGCATCACCGTCTCCAGCATCGGGCTGCCGTCACCGGGCGACGGCTCGTCGGCGAGACGGATCACGTCGGCGTACGCCGTGCGGCGGAATACCTGCTTGGGGCCGGGTGCGGTCACCTTCGCCGACGACAGCTTCATCACCGGCCGGCCGTCGTACTCCACCATCTTGTACGCGGAGTCCAGGTACGGTGCGTCGGCGGAGACCCCGACGCGAGTCCCGACGGCATAGGTGTCGATCGGCGCTCCGGAGCGGACCAGGTCGTCCACGGCGTACTCGTCGAGACCTCCACTGGCGATGATCCGTACGTCGGGCAGGCCCGCGGTGTCGAGGATGGAGCGTGCCCGGGCCGCCAGGGCGCCGAGGTCGCCGCTGTCCAGCCGTACGGCCGAGCCGCCGCGGGCCGCGTGGCCGAGGTCTCGCAGCACGCGCGCCGCGACGCGGACGCCCTCCTCGGTGTCGTACGTATCCACCAGCAACGTCACGGGTCCGGGGTGGCAGCGTGCGAACGCGCGGAACGCTTCTTCCTCCGTGGCGAACGCCTCCACGTAGGAGTGGGCCATCGTGCCGACGGCGGGGATGCCGAGAGCCGTGGCCGCGGCCACGTTGCTGGTGCCGGCGAAGCCGGCCATCGCACCGAGCCGGGCGGCCTGGAACCCGGCCTGCGGGCCGTGGGTCCGCCGCAGGGAGAAGTCCACGACCGGATGCCCGGCAGCCGCGAGCACACAACGCGCGGCCTTCGAGGCGATCGCCGTCTGGTGGCTGAGCTGGTTGAGCACGTACGTTTCGGCCAACTGCGCCTGCGGGAGAGGGGCGGTCACCTCCAGCAGCGGCTCTCCCGCGAGCACGATTCGGCCCTCCGGTACGGCCCGTACGTCACCCGTGAACTCCAGGCCGAGCAGGGGCTGAAGATCCCGAAGGGGACGGTGCAGCGCGGAAGCGAAGGCGTCGGCGTCCTCGGGGCCCACTCGGAGGCCGGACAGGTAGTCCAGCGCCGACTCCAGCCCCGCGGCGACCAGGAAGCCCCGCTCAGGAGGAAGGTCGCGGACGAAGAGGCTGAAGGTGGCCGGGCGGGTCATCCCCTCCCGCAGGTAGGACATGGCCATCGTCACTTCGTACAGATCGGTGGTCGTCGCTTCGGACATCGGCGTCGCCTCCTCGTGCACGTGCGGTCTCTGCCCCTCACCGGCCCTTGATGGCACGTTCCGAGGCGTGTCCGATCACGTCGGACACCTCATGGTCCCGCGCCGCCGCGTGCAGAAGGTGGAGTGGCACCCCGTGCCGGACCGCCTCGTCGGCGGCCCAGTCCACAGCCTCCAGGCTCGCCTCGGACCCGTCGACGCCGACCACCAGGGGAATCGCCACCACCCCCGTCTCCTCTCCTGCCGACCCCGCCGCCTCCGGCCCCCTCCTGCACATGCGCCTCGGAAGGGATTGGGGTACTCCTCGAATGAGGAACGCGCCACGCTCGGCATGTCGCCAACATCCGAACAGTCCGGCAATCAGACTCATCAGCCGTCACTTCCAGCTTGCTATGCGACGGAGGCCGCTGCCATGCAACCAGTTGTCACCGTGGGCCTCGACGGTTCACCCGAGAGCCTTGCGCCTGACGCTCGTCGGCGGGCTGCCGGGCAGCGGGAAGTCCACCCTCGCCGGAGCCCTGGCCGACCGGCTGGGGGTCACGCTGCTCAGCAGCGACCGCCTCCGCAAGGAGCTGGCGGGCATCCCCGCCGAGCAGTCCGCGGCCGCCGCCTACGGCGAGGGCCTGTACACCCCCGAGCGGACGGCCAGGACCTACGCCACCCTGCTCGACCGCGCCTCCGCCCTGCTGTTCTCCGGCGAGTCCGTCGTGCTGGACGCCACCTGGTCCCATGCGGGACAACGCGAAGCGGCACTCCACCTGGCCGAACGCACCAGCGCTGACCTGGTGGCCCTGCACTGCCACGTGCCGGGCGACGTGACAGCGGCCCGCCTGACCACGCGCGCCTCCGGAATCTCCGACGCCGACCTCGACATCGTCACCGCCATGGCGGCCACGGAACCGCCATGGCCGGAGGCCGTCGCGGTCGACACCAGCGGCCCGTTGGAGTCCTCGATCGCCCGGGCGCTGGCAGCCGTACGCCCCTGGGGCCCCGGCCAGGCCCCGGTCTTCCGCCGCCCCTACATGGAGCCGGACTGAATGAGCGAGTATCCCGCGTATATCCGGGACCGGCCGCTGGTCGCCGAGCCGCACCACCAGGTTTCGCGGGATGTCCCAAAGTCCCTCAGGGTGGGTGGGTAGGAGGAAGCCCGGCAGGCGTGGCAAGCCGGGCAGCACACGCCCGCCTGCCGGACGCAACATGTCGGCTTAGGGAGCGGGACCGTCGACACGGCCGGGCTGACGGGCTGGCTCTCACTGATCGGCGCAGCGGCGGCTTCCTCCATGGAGTCATGAACACCGGCGGAACGACGAGACGACGGAGTCCGCCGTGCCAGCGGTCCAACGGGCTGATGATCCCGGTTGCCCGGGAACCCCTCGGGGGTGACCGCGGAGTGGGGGAGCGAGGGAGCGAGTATCGTGCGAGCGCTCGTCTCCCCCCGCCGCTGGAAGGCGGTGACCACGCGCATCTTGTGCTCCGGGCTGACCCGGCACAGCAGCAGCTCGGACTTCTGGTCGAGCAACGCGTCCAACGACTCCTCGTCCATCGCGTCGAGCCGCGCCCCCGTCACCACGACCGGATCCGGCAACTCCGTCACCTGCGGCGCCGCCGCCTCCTCCTCCACGCCCAGGTCCAGCCCGGCTTTGGCCGCGACGAGCAGCGCCCCCTCGGTGGTGTCGCCAAGCACCCCAGTGCTCCCTGGGGGTCGTGGGTGGAACAAGCCGGGCGTTGCAGCACAGGCCCGCCACCCGGAGCAGCTCGCGCACCGGCGCGGCGTCGGCGACCTCGCCGCTCGGCTCGTACCCCACACCGCTCACCGGGTGCGGCGCACCTCCCGCCCACACTTGTGTGACGGTCATCTCCGCCTGGGTGAGCGTCCCGGTCTTGTCGGTGCACACGCCCGTGGTCGACCCGAGCGCCTCCACCGCCACCGTCGGCAGGCCGCGCCGTGACGAACCCAACGCGGTGAAGACCTCACCGGCGGGGAGTTCGGGTACCGGAAGACCCGGGCCGGAGCCGGACGTGGCACCGACCGCCTCGTCCCTCCCTCCGCCCGGTACCAGCGGGTCCGTACCGGTGCACATCATCCGATCCCATACGGTGACCACGATTTCGCCGACGCTGTGACCGGCCGGGTCGCGCGGAGGGCCTTGGGCGAGGCTGTCATCACAGACTCCAGCGGACTCCGGGGAACTCGGCGGATATCTCGCCGATGCGCCGCCCATGACCGGCGGTTCTCCCTCATCGTGTGACCGGCCGACCGGCGAGAGCGGGGCCTTCCGGGGCAGAGGTCCCGCGACGTCCGCCGCCTCACGCCGGGACCGTGATGACGGGGCAGCGGGCGTGGTGGAGTACGCCCTGACTCACCGAGCCCAGCCACATGCCCGTAAAGCCGCCGTGCCCCCGGGTTCCCACGACCAGGCCCAGGGCGTGTTCAGAGGCTTCCGTCAGAACCTGCACCGGGTGTCCCCGCACGACTTCGTGGTGCAGCTCCACTTCCGGGTACGTCGCGGTGCGGCCCGCGACCGTCTCCGACAGCACACGACGACACTCCCGCACCGCCGCGTCCTCGTCGAGAACCCCGAGGAGCGGCGGATGCCACACGTACAGGGCCCGCAGGAGCGCTCCACGCAGGGCCGCCTCCTCGAACGCCAGGTCCACCGCCGAGGCCGAATGCGGACTGCCGTCGACGCCGACGACGAAGTACGCGGGCTGCTGGGTTACGTGCTCAGGCTCCGGCACGACCGCGACCGGGCAGGGAGCGTGGGCGGTGAGCGGGAGCGCCAGGGAGGCGGAGGAGAACATCTCGCGCCGCCTGCTCAGGTGCCAGGAGCCCACCACGACCAGGGCGGCGTTCCGCGCCTCCTCGCGCAGGACCCACGCCGGCTCTCCTTCCGCCAGCAGCGTCGACACCTGCACCGCCGGCCGCCTGGACTCGACGAAGGCGACCGCGTCCTTGAGTACCTGATCACCCAGGCCGTGCAGCGCCCGGTTCCACTCCTCCCAGGACGGCCGCGCCTCCCCCGACCGGTATCCGCCGGTCGGCACGCCCTGGGCGTGCACGAGCCGCAGCGGCACGTCACGCCGCTCCGCCTCATCGGCGGCCCAGGCGAGGGCCAGCCGCTTCGAAGGGTCGGGGTCGACGCCCACCACGATCGGCCGACGCCCGTCCGCACCAGCCATGGCACCTCCAGGAGATCTCCGCGCCGCCCGTTCGTTCCTGTCCTTCCAGCCTCACCCCTGCTGTCGAGTGGCGCCACGCCACGGGTACGCGGAGGTGTGCCCTGGTGACTCGGCTCTTCACGGCGCCAGGCTTAGTAGCCGCATCGGGCGGCGCCGCGAGGTGTCAGTTGCACGATGCGGGGCGTCGCAGGGTGGTGAAGGCTGGAGGGAAGCGGCGCGCCTGGCGCCCCGCTTGCGTCAGTCCGGTTGACCGGCGGCGGGTGAGGAGGAGGTGTGTCGTGGCGAACCCGGTCGTTGCGGGAGTGGACGGCTCGGTGAGGTCGGCCGACACCGAGTAGTCCACGCCGTCCTTCAACGCCGGGTTGCGCAGGTAGCACCACAGCACGGTGAACATGCCCAATTCATGGGCCCACGCGAAGACTTCGCTGGCTTCCTGCAACTGGCGGTCCGACTGCTGGTGAGTCCGTGCGGGCCGTTTCACTCGCATCCGGTCCGGACGCCTGAGCGGTCCCGGCGTGGAACAGTGGAAGGCAGGAGACACGGGCCGTGTGCGGCCACGGAGATGCAGGCCGGGCGAAGGAGGACGTGATGAGTCACCCTGTGCTGGCGGGTATCGACGGGTCGGAACGCAGCTCGGCGGCGGCCGACTGGGCGGCGCGGGAGGCAGCGCTGCGCGACGTTCCGCTGCGTCTGTTCCACGCCTCTCCACCGCTTCCCGGGGCGACCGTGCCGGGCCTGGCCCTGGACAGGCTGCATCACATGGGGACGCGGACGCTCCAGCGGGTGGCCGCCGCCCTCGGCGACCTCTACCCGGATGTCGAGGTGCGAGCCGAGCAAACTGATGACGCCCCGGCCGAGGCTCTCCTCGCCGCGGCCGGCGATGCCGGGCTCCTCGTCGTCGGCACACGGGGCACGGGCGGCTTCGACGGCCTCGCGGTCGGCTCGGTGGCCCTGCGGATGGCCGCGGCAGCCCCGTGCCCCGTCGTGTTGATTCCCCACCGGCCCGGCCCCTTCGGAGAAGAGAGGCACGCGGCACGCGGTGCTTCCCAGGTCGTGGTGGGGTTCGACGCGCATCACCCGGTGGGTGATGCGGCGGACTTCGCGTTCTCGGCCGCGGAGGCACGCGGAGCACTCCTGCGGGTGGTGCAGGCATGGGCGTTTCCTGCCGAGGCCGTCTCTCCGCAGACGCTGGTGGTGACCGAGGAGGACCGGGCCACATGGGAGGACCAGGAGGTCTTGCGGCTCTCCGACGCGGTGCGCGCGTGGCAGGAGAAGCACCCCCGCGTGACGGCCCGCACCGATGTCGTACTGCTCCATCCCGCGGAAGCGCTCTTGAACGCGTCGCGGGGTGCGGGCCTGCTCGTCGTGGGGCGCCGCACCGATCCCCAGGCGGCCGAAGGCCGCCTGGGCCCGGTCACGCACGCCGTCCTGCACCACGCCCGCTGCCCGGTGGCGGTCGTACCGCACGCCGGACAGCGGCCGACCTGAGGTCCGGTGGCGATCCGATGAGTACCGGGGCCGGTCAGCCGAAGAACACCTCGAACTCGTCGTACAGGGTCGGATCGACCAGCTTGGTCTTCTCTGTGGCATCGGCGAGGGGCAGGCGGACGATGCGGGTGCCCTGCAGGGCGACCATGACGCCGAAGTCACCGTCCTTGACCGCGTCGATGGCGTGCAGCCCGAAGCGCGTGGCCAGCCACCGGTCGAAGGCGCTCGGGGTGCCGCCGCGCTGGATGTGACCCAGCACCGTGGTGCGGGCATCCTTGCCGGTGCGTTCCGAGATCTCCTGGGCCAGCCATTCACCGATGCCGGACAGCCGCACGTGGCCGAACTCGTCCAGCGACCGATCCTTGAGGATCATCTGCCCCTCTTTGGGGACGGCTCCTTCGGCCACGACGACGATCGGCGCATAGTTGATCTTGAACCGGCTCTTCACCTGCTCACAGACCTGATCGATGTCGAACGGTCGCTCCGGGATGAGGATCACGTTGGCGCCGCCCGCGATGCCGGCGTGCAGGGCGATCCAACCCGAGTGCCGCCCCATCACCTCCACCACCAGGGCGCGCATGTGTGACTCGGCAGTGGTGTGGAGACGGTCGATGGCCTCCGTCGCGATACCGACGGCTGTGTTGAAACCGAAGGTGTAGTCGGTGCCGGAGACGTCGTTGTCGATGGTCTTCGGCACACCGACCAGCCGGATCCCCTGCCGGCTCAGCTCGGTGGCCACGCCGAGCGTGTCCTCGCCGCCGATCACGACGAGCGCGTCCACGTCGTGCGCGGCAAGCGTGTCCTGCACGCGTCGCAGCCCGTCCTCGTGCTTGAACGGGTTGGTGCGGGAGGAGCCGAGGATGGTCCCGCCGCGGGGCAGAATCCCCCGCACGCTGGAGATGTCCAACGGCACGACATCACCCCGGAGCAGACCGAGCCACCCGTCCCGCACGCCGACGAAGTCGACGGCGTATTCCTGGACGCCTTTGCGGACGACACTGCGGATCACGGCGTTGAGGCCCGGGCAGTCACCGCCACCGGTCAGTACTCCGACCTTCATGGGCTTGCTCCCATCCGCTGGTCACCCCGCGCGCCTGGTCGTGGCCTTCTCGGCGAACGAAAACAGCCGTCGGGGCAACATGGACCGCCTCCTTCCAGCCTCCCTCCGTTCGAACCGCAGTGGCCACTCGACAGGCGCGCGTCCAGGTGACTCGTCGTGGGACTTCTGTCCAGCCTTGGCATCGGTTCCGAGTCCGATGGACAGGTGTCGACACCCTGGATGTGCTGTCCGGACAGGTTCCGGCGAGGCGTCCCACTCCGTGCCTCGAAACCGGGGCGCGGTACTCCCCACATCGGTCAGCTCGGTGTCTTCCGTGCTCCGGCCAGCCCGAGGAAGACGCACGAGGTCGCTCACCGGGTGCCCTCCACGGCATGCGACGATGCCACCTCGGTCACGCCCCCTCACCTCTCTCGTTCGTCAGGCCGTCCCGGCGGGGACGAGCTCCTCGTGTTGTTCCCCGCCGAGCACGACCTTGAGCGCACCCGTGTCGGCCGCCTTGGCGAAGACGTCGTATGCCTCCTCCATGTGGGGCAGCGGGAAGGTGTGCGTGACCAGCTGCTCGGTGGGCAGTCGGCCGGCGGCCGCCATCCGCAGCAGAGTGGGGGTGGAGTACGTGTCCACCAGGCCAGTGGTGATCGTCAGGTTCTTGATCCACAGGTCTTCCAGGTGCAGGGTCGCGGGCCTGCCGTGCACGCCGACGTTGGCCACGTGACCGCCAGGTCGCACCGTGCGGGTGCACAGCTCGAAGGTCTCCGGAACGCCGACGGCCTCGACGGCCACGTCCGCGCCCAGCCCGTCGGTGAGATCCGCGATCAGCTGCTCGGGGGCCTCCCGAGCGTCCGCCACCGCGTCCGCGCCGAGCTGCCTGGCGGCGTCCAGCCGTGCGGCGGCGAGGTCCACGGCGACGATCCGCTCCGGCGCGAACAGCCGGGCCGTGGCGATGGCCGCGAGGCCGATGGGACCGGCGCCCACGACGGCGACGGTGTCCCCGGGCCGTACGTGCCCGTTCAGTACGCCCACCTCGTACGCGGTCGGGAAGATGTCGGCCAACAGCACGGCGTCCTTGCTGTCCAGGGCGCCGGGCAGTGGGTGCACGGAGAGGTCGGCGTACGGCACGCGGACGTACTCGGCCTGGGTGCCGTCGATCAGGTGGCCGAGGATCCAGCCTCCGCCGCCCCGGCACTGCCCGTACACACCCTCCCGGCAGTACCGGCAGCGACCACAAGAGGTTATGCAGGACACCAGCACCCGGTCCCCCGGCCGCACGCTCCGCACGTCACCACCGACCTCGACGATCTCACCGACCGCCTCGTGCCCCAGTACCGTGCCCGGACGTACCTCGGGAACATCGCCCTTGAGAATGTGCAGGTCCGTTCCGCAGATGGTGACGGCGTCGACACGCACGATCGCGTCGGTCGCCTCCTTGATACCGGGGTCCGGGACGTCCTCCCAAGCGGACTGTCCGGGGCCGTGGAAGACATAGCCCTTCATGGCGTTCCCACCCTCCTGCTACGACACAATGACGAAAATGCCTCGTATGTTCAGATTGCCGTGCACGGAGGGAAGGCGCTTGAGCCGGTCGGCCCCATCGGTCGGCCGGACGGGGCCTACCCCAGCGGCCGGTCCGCGACCGCAGCGGGAAGGCCCTACCGGACCGGGCACCTGGACCGGTCGGCCCTACCGCACACCCCATTCGCCCGGCTTTGCGTCCTGCACCACGCCACGGCCCCCGTCAGCACCAAACCAGCACGGGAGTCAGCACCGCACCGTCAAATTATCCCGAACTACGCGTCCCGGACGGCTGTTTCGACCACCTTCGAGCCCCTGAACCGCCTTTCCGTGAGCAGGCATGGTGGCCACACGCATAGCCAACCCTCGAACTATGTTGCCCCGCCACATGTGCCACTGACCTGCGGATTCCTACGGCATGGCGACACGCAAACGTCCCCGCCAACCGCCAGGAAGTGGCTTCGACATCCGGCTCGGCGTCACCGCGCTGGACGCGATCGGCTCCGTCGCGGACCGCGCTGCACGCCGCGACGTCGCAGACCGCCGGACGGTCGCGGCCGCCCTGGAAGAACCAGCACCTCCGGATGCCGCGGCCCGTGACGATCCGCAGCACCGGGGCGCGGCCCCGTCCGTCAGTCACGGGTGGGCGGCGACCCCGCTCTCGACGGCGGTCATGCCAGCTCCAGGACGAGCTTGCCGACGTTCTCTCCGCGGAAGAGCATCTGCAACGTCTCGGGGAAGTCGTCCACGCTCCCCCTCACCACATGTTCCTTGACCCTGATGCGGCCGTCGCCGATCCAGGCCGAGATGTCCTGCGCAGCCTGCGCGTAGCGCTTGGCATAGTCGAAGACGACGAAGCCCTCCATGCGGGCGCGGCGCACCAGCAGGGAGAGGTAGTTGGAGGGGCCCTTGACCGGCGTGTCGTTGTTGTACTGGCTGATCGCACCGCAGACCACGACCCGCGCATGCATCGCCAGCCGGGTCAGGGCGGCGTCGAGGATGTCTCCGCCCACGTTGTCGAAGTAGACGTCGATTCCGTCGGGGGCCTCCCGGCGCAGCGCTTTCCTGACGTCGTCGGCGCGGTAGTCGATCGCCGCGTCGAATCCCAGTTCGTCGGTGAGCAACGCGCACTTCTCCGGCCCTCCCGCGATGCCCACGACCCGACAGCCCTTGGCTTTCGCGATCTGACCCACGATGGTGCCGACCGCGCCTGCCGCCCCCGACACCACGACGGTCTCGCCGTCCTTCAGCGCCCCGACGTCCAGCAGACCGAAGTAGGCGGTCATGCCGGGCATGCCCAGCGCGCCCAGGTACGTCGAGGGCGGGGCGAGGGAGGTGTCGATCTTCATGGCGCCCCGACCGTCGGAGACCACGTACTCCTGGACGCCGAAGGTGCCGACCACGTGATCACCCGGCTGGAAGTCGGGGTGGTTGGAGGCGGTGACCTCGACGACCGATCCGGCGCGCATCACCTCACCGATGCCCACCGGCGGCAGGTAGGAGGGACGGTCGTCCAGCCAGCCCCGCATGGCAGGGTCCAGGGAGATGACCCGCGTGCGGCCCGCGAACCGGCCCGGGCCCGGCTCCTCGACGGGCCCTGAACAGTGCTCCCAGTCCCCGGGTTTCACGTCGCCCGTGGGGCGGGCTGCCAGACGGATCTGGCGGTTGGTCGCAGACATGGCGCCTCCTGTCATTCGCGGTCCCGCCGAGAGTACCGACCAGTTGGTATGCCCTGATGGGTGATGTTCACCACATGCCATTGGTGACCCTGCCTTCCGCGGACCGTGGGCAGGAAAGCCCCCGGGTGAGGCGGCGCGGGGGGCCGCGAGAACCGGCCCAGTCAGGGACGTCTGCGGGGCCGGACGGTTCAGCGGGTCGGGGCCTGTGGCTGGGCCTTTCCCTTCCGGCCTCGCTCATGCAGCAGGCGTGCGGTCTGCTCGGACACCGGCGCGGCCAGCAGTGCGGAGACCAGGTCGATCAGTCGGCTGGTGAACAACCGGTCGTCCCTGCGGGGGCGGCCAGCGGCGCGGGCGGCGAGTTCGGCGTGACAGAAGCGCATGGCGGTGAAGCGGCTGTGGAACACCGTGATCGACTCGCCAGCCAGCAGGGGCTGCACCAGGCGCCGCCAGGGATGGATGCTCGACCCCTTCGTCACGACGACCTCGACCAGGGGCTCGGGGCGGTTGAGCAGTTCGGCCACGATCTGCAGGAACTCGCGCCCGCCGTCGGGGTCGGCGAGTTTCGCGGCGATCGGCAGCACCAGTGCGGCGGCGAGGGACCGGAGGTCGACGGCGCCGCTGTCCTCGTACTGCTGCAGCAGCACCTCCCGGCGGGCGTCCACCGCAGGAAGGTGCTTGTCGAGTACGGCCCGCAGGAGTCCCGCCCGGTCGCCGAAGTGGTACTGCAGGGCCATCGCGTTGCGCTGGCCGGCGGCCCGCTTGATCTCGTTGAGGGACACGCCATCGACGCCCTTCGCGGCGAACAACTGCTCGGCGGCCCGGATGAGTGTGCCGCGAGTGTCACCGGCTTTCCGGCCCCCAGGCGACGTGGCCTGCGTCTCATGTGCTGTCACGGAGGCCCATGCTAGCGTCGCCACGCCAAAGTAATACGGGCGCATTAATGCCTGATAAAAGCGCCTTGCACGTTCCCCACTCCCGAATCCCTGTTCTGCACGGGCGCCGCCCTGCGCCTGGAATGGAGGCACCCAGTGAAGGCACTGACCTACCAGGGCCCCCACGACATCCACTACGGCGACGTCCCCGACCCCGCCGTCACCAGTCCCACCGACGCGGTCGTCCAGGTCACCACGGCCGGTATATGCGGCAGCGACCTGCACATCTACGGCGGCAACGGGTTCAGCCCGGACACCGGGTACACCCCGGGACACGAGTGCGTCGGCGTAGTGGTCGACACCGGCGACCAGGTCACCCGTTTCAAGCCCGGCGACCGCGTCCTGGTTCCCGCCTCGGTCGGCTGCACCCTGTGCGCGACATGCGCGCGGGGACTCACCGCCAGGTGCGAGCGGGCCCATGCCCCGACGGACCTTTGCTATGGGGTGAGCCCGCACCTCCCGGGCAGTCAGGCCCAGGCCCTCGCTGTGCCCCATGCCGAGGTCAACCTGGTGCACCTGCCCGACGGCATCTCCGACGAGGCCGCCATCGTCCTGACGGACAACGCCCCGACGGCCTGGTATGGCTGCCGTCGAGCCCGTATCCAGCCCGGTGAAACGGTCCTGGTCATCGGCCTGGGCCCGGTCGGCCTCATGGCCGCGCAATCCGCCTTCGTGATGGGCGCCGCCCGCGTGCTGGGCGTGGACCTGGTCGCGGAGCGCCGTGCCTTCGCAGCCACCCTCGGCGTCGAGCCGGTTGAGGGCGAGGACGCCCGAACGGCCATACGGGAGATGACCGCAGGACGCGGACCGGACGCCGTGGTGGAGGCCGTGGGCTCGGACGCCACCATCGACCTCGCCCTGAAAGCCGTTCGGCAGGCAGGTCGAGTCAGTGTCATCGGCGTCAGCCAGAACAAGGCTTTCCCCGTTCACATGGGACTGGCCCAGATCAAGGAGCTCGAATTCGCCATCGGGCTGTGCTCGATCCACTACGAGCTCCCGGCCCTGATCCCCCTCACCCAGGCCGGCCGGATCACACCGGAGGTCGTGGTCTCCCACCGCTTCGCCCTCTCCCAGGGCCCCGCGGCGTACGAACTGTTCAACAGCCGCGCCGCCGGTGTCCGCAAGATCCTCCTCGACCCCACCCGTTGACCACGAAGTCGATCTTCATCCGGGCGGCCGCATCGACCCCGAAACGTGACCCACTGCGGGCTTACAGGCATTCCAACCAGTCGGTATGGTGCGCCGGCTGAACCATTTCCCCCGTTCACCTCCACGGATCCGAGCCGTAGTGGAAGGCCAGGCGATGACATACCCCGACGAGAACCGGTATCGGCCATCAGCGCCACCGGGATGGCCAATACCGCACGCCGAGCCCCCGTCGTACGGGTACGACGTCCCTCGCTACGACTCGTACGGGCAAGCCCCTTGGGTCGAGCCGTATGCGCAGGAGACTCATCGGCAAGATACCGACCTCGCCGCTCTCCGCTCGGCCTACCGCCTGCTCCGCCGGACCTCCACGCTCGCCGCGCTCGGCTCCTTCGTGGCGTACGTCGTGCTCTCCTGCTTCACGCCGGACCTGATGGGGTCCAAGATCGCCGGGGAGCTGAGCCTCGGCATGGCCCTGGGGGTCCTCCAGCTCGTCGTCACCTTCGCGGCGGTCTTCTGGTACGGACGCAGCGCACAACGCTCGGTGGATCCCTTGGCCCGCGCCGTCAGGGAACGGGCGGTCCCCGCCGACCGCAACGCAAGGACGGCGAGATGAACGACTACAGCTCCGGGACGCAGGCCACCGTCCTCATTCTGTTCACCACGCTGGTCACCGTCACGCTGCTGATGTGCGTGATGGCGGGACCGGACCGCGACGACCTGACGAACTTCTACACCGGCTACCTCACGCTCACCCCGTTCCAGAACGGCCTGGCCATCGCGGGCGACTACATCTCCGCGGCCACGGTGCTGAGCACCACCGGCATCGTCGCGCTCGCCGGATACGACGGCTATGTCCTTGCGGTCAGCACCGCCTTGTCTCTGGTGCTGCTGATGTTCCTGCTGGCCGAACCCCTGCGCAACGCCGGCCGGTTCACCATGGGCGACGTCCTGGCCCGCAACATGCCCGGCCGGGCCGTGCGCATCGCCGCCTGCGTGGTGACGCTTTCGGCGACCCTGCCCTTCCTGGTCGTCCAGCTCTCCGGTGCCGGGTCGCTCCTCACCTTCATCCTGGACCTCCCGCACGTGGCGGGCGCCAGGACGGCGTGCATCGTCATCATCGGCAGTCTGATGATCATTTACGCGGCGCTCGGCGGGATGAAAGGCACCGCGCTCATTCAGATGATCAAGATCGTCATCCTGCTCTTTACCAGCGCCGTCGTCGCCGCTCTGGTGCTGAACCGCTTTGGCTGGAGCCCCGGCAACGTGCTCAGGGCCGCCCAGCACGGCAGCGGCGCGGGCCCCGCCTTCCTCCAGCAGGGCCTTCAGCTGGGCACCTCGGCCGTTGACCGGCTGGATTTCATCGGTCTCCAGATCACCGTGGTCCTCGGTGTGGCCTGTCTGCCCCACATCACGATGCGTCTGTACTCCGCGCGGGACGTGCCGGCCGTACGTCGCTCCATGTCGTGGGCGGTCGGCACGGTCACCACGTTCTGCCTGCTCGTCATCATCATGGGTACGGGAGCGGCGGCGCTGGTGGGATCGCAGTACATCACCGCGGCCGACCCTCAGGGCAGGACGTCGGTGCTCATGCTGTCGCAGGTGCTCGGCGGGGCACACGGTTCCGCGGGCACGACGATTCTCTACTCGGCCGTGGCGGGCATGGTGTTCATCACCCTGCTCTCGTCGGTCGCGGGAATGACTCTGGCCGCGGCCTCATCGCTCGCCCATGATCTGTTCGCCCATGCGGCGCGTCGGGGACACGTCGATCCACGCACGGAGATGACGGTGGCGGCGTGGACGAGCGTGGCCGTGGGAACCCTTGCCATCGGACTCTCCACCCTGGTCCAGGACTGGAACGTCGGCGTGCTGACCACTCTGGCCATCTGCATAGGGGCATCGGCGGTGGCACCCGCGCTCACCTACTCCCTGTTCTGGCGAGGATTCACGCGCAGCGGCCTGCTCGCTTCCCTCTACGGCGGCGCGGCCTGCGCGCTGCTGCTGATGGTCTTCTCCAAGGCCGTTTCGGGCACGCCGTCCGCCGTCTTCCCGAACGCCGACTTCGACCTGTTCCCCATGCAGTCCACCGGACTGGTCTCCGTCCCGTTCGGCTACCTGGCGGGCTGGCTGGGCAGCCGTCTGGACCACCGGCGCCGCGCCGCCGACAGCCTAGAGAACCGGCGGCTGTACGAGGAGAGCGAGGCACGGCTGCTCGCCGCAGCCGAATGACCACGACTGCGCGGCCGGGCTGCGCGAGCGGCCTCGGTGCCGCCGCGGTGGTCCGGCGCGGCCGGCGGGGCCCAAAGCCCGTCGCACAGACCCCTCAGCAGCAGCACGGTCAGCACGGCACGTGTCCTCGGCGGGCGTCCGGGGCCACCCGGCAGGACCTGAGACGGTCAGGTGAACGTGCCGGCCAGTGGTTGTTCGGTCCACACGGTCTTGCCCTCGCGGGTGTAACGGGTACCCCAGCGTTCGGCCATCTGGGCCACCAGGAACAGGCCGCGCCCGCCCTCGTCAGTGGTACGGGCGCGGCGCAGGTGGGGCGAGGTGTGGCTGGTGTCGCTGACCTCGCACACCAGACACCGTTCACGGATCAGCCGCAGGGTCGCAGGGCCGCTGGCGTAACGGTAGACATTGGTGACCAGTTCGCTGGCGATCAACTCGGTCGTGAACGCCAAGTGCTCCAGACCCCATTCGCTCAGCTTGGCCGAGGTCAGTGCCCGGGCCCGGGCGGCGCTGACAGGCTCCAGCGGCAAACTCCAGGAGGCGACACTGTCCGGTGGCAGCATGCGGGTGCGGGCGACCAGCAATGCGACGTCGTCGCTGGGGCGCGATGGCACGAGCGAGTCGACCACCGCTTGGCATGTCCGTTCCAGCGCGTCCGCGGGGCGGGTGAGCGCGGCGCACAGCTTGGTCAGGCCGATGTCGGCATCGATGTTGCGTTCGCCGATGAGTCCGTTGGTGTACAGGCACAGCAGGCTTCCCCCGGCCAGTTCGACGTCCCGGGCCTCGAACGGCAGGCCGCCCAGGCCGAGCGGTGGGCCGGCGGGCAGGTCCAGCAGAGCCACCTGTCCGTCCGGAGCGGTCACCACCGGCGGCAGGTGGCCGGCGCGGGCCACGGAGCACTGCCCGGAGACCGGGTCGTACACGGCGTACAGGCAGGTGGCACCGACGACCTGCTCGCCCACGGGCCGCTCACCGGCTGCTTCCTGTTCCACCGCCAGCAGGATGACCAGGTCGTCCAGGCGGGAGAGGACCTCGTCCGGTTCCAGGTCGAGGCTGGCGAGCGTGTGTACGGCGGTACGCAACCGGCCCATGGTGGCGGCTGCGTGGATGCCGCGTCCCACCACGTCGCCGACGACGAGGGCGACCCGGGCCCCGGAGAGGGGAATGACGTCGAACCAGTCACCGCCCAGGCCCGGGGCCGCGCTGGCCGGCAGGTAGCGCAGGGCCACCTCGACGGCCGACTGGTCCGGAACCGCCCGGGGCAGAAGGCTGCTCTGCAAGGTGAACGCGGTCTGCTGCTGCTGGGTGAAGCGCCGGGCGTTGTCGATGGCGACAGCGGCGCGCGAGGCGAGTTCCTGGGCGAGGGTGAGATCGTCCGCCTCGAAGGGATCGGGACGGCGCGAACGCCACAGGGTCATCACGCCCAGCACCAGGCCACGTGCGGCCAGGGGTACCACGATCAGTGAGTGGGCGCCCAGGTCCGGAGCATGGGCCCCCTGGTGGCCTCTCGTCGAGAACCAGTCGGGCGGGAGAACCGGTTCCAGGATGGGCCGCCCTTCGGCGAGGCATCTGGCCTGGGGGGTGTCCGGCGCGAACTCCACCGGCTCGCCCTGCGGGTGGGCCGGGCCGGCTTGCTGGGCGCCGACACCGCAGGCCCCCACGCGTACCACCGGCCCTGCCAAGGCCCCCGCCAGTTCCTCACCGCGCGTCACGGGCTGAAGCAGGTCCACTGACGCATGGTCGGCGAGGTGAGGCACCATCACCTCGGCGAGTTCCCGGGCCGTCTCTGCCACGTCAAGGGTGGTTCCGATACGGCTGCCGGCCTGGTCGAGGAGTGCGAGCCGACGCTGGGCCCGATGGCGTTCGGTGATGTCCTCGATCATCTCGGCCACACCCAGAATGCGACCGGAGGGATCCACCATCGGGAAGGACGAGACCATCGCCACCCGCTCTCGCGCGGGGTCCTGCTCCAGGCGAACGAACTGCTCGGAGTAGACCGATGGCCTTCCGGTGTCGATCACCTGGCGCACACGGTCCACGGCCCTGCGTGCGTCATCGGGGAGGAGGAAACAGCCGGTGGGCAGCCCCCGAAAGTCCGCTGCGGGGACGCCGCTGAAGCGTTCGATGGCCCGGTTGACCCGGAGAAGCCTCAGGTCGGGGCCGTGGACGACCAGGCCGATCGGGCAGCGGCGGTACAACCCGTCGAGGACCGCGCGGTCCCTTTGCCACTCCAGGACGTCAGCCTCGAGTGCCCCGGCAAGAACCCACTCGCGGACCCGGCCATCGCGTGAGAGCGCATCGGCCCTGAGCCCCATCTCCACAAGTCGCCCGTCGCGGTGCCGCACCGTGAGCATCCCGGACCAGCCGCCGCTTCTTCTGCAGTTCCCCGCGGCCTCCCTGACGGCCGGCAGGTCGCGGGGATCGATAAGGATCTCGGACGCCGGACGACCGATCACGGCTGTGTCCGGATAGCCGAGCAGTTCCTGAGCCCGCCGGTTCCATCCGACCACGGTTCCCCGGTCGTCGAGCACCGCCAAAGCGGCGAGGTGCAGGGCGAACGGATCGTCGTGGCTTTCGCTGAGCTCCGTCATCCGCTTCTCCACCGCCGAACACCACCTTGTCCTCGGTCGCCCCTGTTCTGCCTCGGGGTCCGCCACGGCCGGTGACCGGCGTGACGGCGTCCGAGTCGGTGGCCAGGCGTTCCACACGTGCACGCCGACGACCTACAGATGCCATGTAAGCCTATTGAACCCGGTGGAGCCGCAGCCTCGCCCGCCGTGCGGCACGGTGTGGCGGGCATGGGTGGGCTACGGCAGGGCAGACGGCCCGCTCATCAGCGACCTGAGGCCGGGCCTCCCTGGGGCTGGGTCGGGCAGGGTCTGCCGCCCTGTGCCCACGCCTTGAACGCGTACGCTCAGCTGCCCGGATACTGGATCAGCCGGTGAGCGGTGGTCTACGGGAGACTCCCGCGCGCTGAGCGCTTAATGGCCTGGACGCGGCTGGACAGCGACCTCCACCCGACGCTGTGTGCGCTTTCCCATGGCCCCGAGGGGCCTGATGCGGCTCAAGCCACCGGCGCCTTCCGCCGAGAGCGGGCGACTATGAACAGCGCCGGCGGCGAGTCCAAACCCCGAGAGACCTCTGCGGGGTGGTGCGGTCGGTGACCGCGTGCGGCCGGCAGGTGCTGTGGGACGCGCTGCTGGACTGCGCGGGCACGTCCGCCGAGGCCCAGCAGGCCGCGCTGTCCCTCGTCACACCGCTGATGCGGTACGTCGACTACGCGAGCACCCATGCCGCGCAGGCATACGTCGAGTACCAACAGCACGTGGTGGCGGACGCGGACCGGGAGCGCCGGAGGCCGCCGGTGACGACGGCGGTGCGACCGGTGGGATCGAGTCCCGCCGTCTCAGCTCACCGCTGCCGTGGCCGCGTCGCGGTACTGCCGCAGTTCCTGTTTGGCGATGGCCCGCTTGTGGACCTCGTCGGGACCGTCCGCCAGCCGCAATGTCCGCAGCTGCGCGTACATCATGGCAAGCGGGAAGTCGTCGGTCACTCCTGCTCCCCCGTGCACCTGGATCGCGCGGTCGACGATCTTCAACGCGATGTTAGGGGCGGCCACCTTGATGGCCGCGATCTCGGTGCGCGCTTCCTTGTTCCCGACCGTGTCCATCAGATACGCGGCCTTGAGCGTGAGCAGGCGGATCATCTCGATGTCGATGCGCGCTTCCGCGATCCAGTCCTGGATGTTGGACCGGTCGGCAACCGGACGACCGAACGTCACACGTGACTGCGCGCGCCGGCACATCAGCTCCAGCGCCCGCTCGGCCGCGCCGATCGCCCGCATGCAGTGGTGGATACGACCGGGCCCGAGCCGGGCCTGGCTGATCGCGAAACCCTCGCCCTCGCCCTTGAGTACGTCCTTGGCCGGCACGCGTACGTCGGCGAAGTCGATTTCGGCGTGCCCCTCACGGTCCTGGTAGCCGAACACCGGCAACCCGCGCATCACCGTGATCCCGGGGGCGTCGATCGGGACGACCATCATCGACTGCTGCCGGTGCGGGGCGGCGGTGGGATCCGTCTTCCCCATGACGATGAGCACCTTGCAGTTGCGGTGCAGGGCGTTGGACGCGAACCACTTACGGCCGTTGAGCACGTACTCGTCGCCTTCGCGCTCCATCCGCAACTCGATGTTGGTGGCGTCGGAGCTGGCGACACGCGGCTCGGTCATCGCGAAGGCCGAGGCCATCGTCCCGTCGAGCAGGGGCTTCAGGTACTTCTCCTTGTGCTCGTCATTGCCGAAGAGTGTGAGCACCTCCATGTTGCCGGTGTCGGGAGCGTTGCAGTTGCACGCCTCGGAGGCGATGTGGCTGCGACCCATGATCTCCGCCAGCGGCGCGTACTCCAGGTTCGTCAGTCCCGGGCCCCACTCGCGGTGCGGGTGGAAGAGGTTCCACAGTCCGCGCCTCCGAGCCTCCGCCTTGAGGTCCTCGATGATCGGCGGGTGGAAGTGCGGGTCACCCGACGCGCGCATCTGCTCGTGGTACACCTCCTCAGCGGGGTAGATGTGCGAGTCCATGAACTCAAGCAGGTCCGCCTGGTACTTCTTCGCGCGGTCCGACGTCTCAAAAAAGGACATCTGTACTCCTGACGGGTAGGGAGGGAAAAACTCGGTCAGAGCTTGTCAAGGTGGTCGACCACACCTTCGACGAAATCGGGCCCGCGGAAGGCGTCGTTGCGCCGTGCCTCCTCGGCATCCGGCATACGACACGACAGCGAGGTGAACCGGGCCGGAGGCGGGCCGAAACGAATGTCGCAGTGGAGCGCCGCCACCACGCCCGGGCCGACGGCCACCCCGCGCCGGTCATGCCTTCGCCGGCAGGGAACCCCCGATATGGCGTGACGGGCTCTTCTCTCCTGTTCTGTATACTTGAATCCGACGTCAAGTTCAATAGATGCCCGCGCGGCAGCACGCGGCGACCGCCGCCTGTCACCACGGGGATGAGCGGCTCGCCGAACAGATCGTCAAGGAGCCCGACTCCACGGAAACGGCCAGCGGCTGGCGCGGTTGTCACGTCCGTGAGGGAGGCGAGAAGGAATGCAGGTACCCGGCTGTACCGGGTGTGATCAGGTACCCGGCTGTACCGAGTGTGATGAGGCAGGCGGTCCAGACTGCCGATCAGTGGTGGCCGGGGAACCGCAGGGCGTTCGCCCAGAGCCGCGTGACCGTGGACACGAGCTCCTCGAAGTCCACCGGCGCGCCTTCCTCTTGCTCTTCACAGAGCACGAAGGCGTTGTAGGCCATACCGCTGACCATGCCCGACAGCGCACGGGAGGCCATAATCGGATCGACCTCACGGTCTGCGACACCGCGCGCCTGCAGGTCCGCGATGCCGCGGGCATTGCGGCGGATGAACGCGTCCCCGCGCCGACTTCGGAACTCACGGAATTCCGGCTCCACTTGGGCGACCTGCTCAAGCAGTGCCATCAGCTTCGCATTCCGTTTGTACGCCTCCAGATACGCGCGATTGCTCGCCTCAAGCACCGCATAGGGATCGTCGGCACCCTGCACCCGGCCCATGCCGGGGTGCATCATGTCCTCCTGCGCCTCCAGGAGGACGGCGGCAAGCACCTCTTCCTTGTTGGCGAAGTAGGTGTAGAAGGATCCCGCCGCGCAACGGGCCTCTTTGGTGATGTCGGTCAGGCGGGTGTCGAGGTAGCCGTCCCGTTCGAACACCTTCCGCGCGGCCTTCACCAGAGCAGCCCGTGTCCGCGCTCCCCGCTGCGTCGTGGGCGGCTCGCGAAGTTGCGAGAGGGGCGCCATGGGCGGTGCCGTCTCGCCGTCGATCTCCCCGGGCGCAGTGGTGTCCATCCCCGGAACTTTACTTGAATCCGACGCCATAGTCATAAACAGACGTCAATCCCGAAGTTGCGGTACTGACCGAACCTCACTGCGCCCGAGCGGTCGGTCCCGTCAGGCGGTGATCCTGAAGCGTTCGGCGAGTCGGCGGCGGGTGTCGGCGGCACTCGTGTGCAGCACACCTCCGATTCCGATCCGCGCCGCCCCGTCGAGGTTCTGCTGCAGATCGTCGATCATGACTGCCTCCTCGGGGTGGATGCCGAGGCGTTCACATGCGATCGCGTAAATCCGCCGGGAAGGCTTGCGGACCCCGACCTCGGCGGAGATGACGACCACGTCGGCGACAGCGGCGAGGTCGACGCCGTCGTAGGTTCCGGTTCCGAACGAATTGGATACCAGCGCCACGGGGTAGCCGGCGCCTCGAAGATCACCGAGCAGCGCGAGCATGTCCTGGTCGATCGACATTCCCGCCTGCATGCGGGCCATGAGCCCCTCGGCCGGTACCTCGGCGCCGTGGGCGCGGAGACGCTCGGCGAATCCCCGCTCGAAGGCTTCGGCGTCGATACGGCCGCATTCGTGGTCGGCCAGGAGAGTGCGGGACGGCTGGTCCCGGGCGAGCAGGTGGAGCGGCAGGCGCGGGTCGCCGCCGAGCGAGGCGCCGAAGTCGGTGAAAGCCCGCAGCACACTGGAGGTGATGACCCCGCCGAAGTCCACCAGGACCGCGGTTCGGGCCTTTTCCACCACGTTCGACACGATATCCACGCCTCTCTCCAGCGTCGGCTCGCCGCCGTCCCCTGCGGACGGCGGCCATGTTTCTCCCGCAGGGATGCGGACCTCAGGCAGTCTCGAACAGTCCGGCCGCGCCCATTCCGCCGCCGACACACATCGAGATCACCACATACCGGGCACCGCGGCGCTTGCCCTCGATGAGGGCGTGCCCCACCAGGCGGGCACCGGTCATTCCATAGGGATGGCCGACCGAGATCGCCCCTCCATCGACGTTGAACCGCTCCGGGTTGATGCGCAGTTCGTCACGGCAGTACAGCGCCTGGGAAGCGAACGCTTCGTTGAGTTCCCACAGGCCGATGTCGTCGATGGTGAGGTTGTGCTGCTTCAGCAGCTTCGGAATGGCGAACACCGGGCCGATGCCCATCTCGTCCGGCCCGCAACCGGCGACGGTCATACCCCGGTAGACGCCCAGCGGTTCCAGTCCGCGGCGCTCGGCCTCCTTCGACTCCATCAACACCGATGCCGAAGCCCCGTCCGACAACTGCGAGGAGTTGCCCGCCGTCACGCTGGAATGCGCGCTCACCTGACCGTCGCGCAGCACCGGCGCCAACCCGGTCAGGCCCGCGAGCGTCGTAGACGCGCGGTTGCCCTCGTCCCGGGTCAGGGTGACCTCCTCGTCCCGAACCTCGCCGGACTGCTTGTCGAGGACCTTCTTGACGCTGGTGAGCGGGACGATCTCCTGGTCGAACCGGCCGGCCTCCTGCGCCGCGGCGGTGCGCTGCTGCGACAGCAGGGCGAACTCGTCCTGGCGCTCCCGGCTCACGCCGTAGCGTTCGGCGACGATCTCCGCCGTCTGCAACATCGGCATGTAGATGCTCGGGGTGTGCTCGACCAGCCAGGGATCCGCCATGCGGTGGGTGTTCATGTGGTCGTTCTGCACCAAGGAGATCGACTCGCCCCCACCACCGACAGCGATCTCCATGCCGTCCGTGACGATCTGCTTGGCGGCCGTCGCTATGGCCATCAGGCCCGACGAGCACTGCCGGTCGATCGTCATCCCCGACACGCTGTCCGGAAGTCCGGCACGCAGAGCGGCCTGGCGGGCGAGGTTGAACCCGGAGGACCCCTGCTGCACGGCGCAGCCGAAGATGACGTCCTCGACCTCGCCTCCCTCAAGCCCGGCGCGCCGCACCGCGTGCGCAAGGGCATGGGCGGCGAGTTCCTGTGCCTGGGTGTCGTTGAACGCGCCACGGTATGCCTTGCCGATCGGCGTTCGTGCCGTCGAAACGATGACTGCTTCCCTCATGTGGCCTCACTGCTTCCTGTTGGTCCCGTCGGCCCGGGAGCTTCGGGGCCGGAATTCCGAGCTCCGTGAGCCGGGCTCGATACCGGTGGGCGGTGCCGATCGCCGACTGCGGCGCGGTGTGATCGGTTATATTTGAATTCGACGTCATGTTCAACCAGGGCAGGCTTCCGGCAGGCTAGGGCTGCTGCGACAATGGCAGGCCGCGGCGCCGGCCTACGTGCCGCACCCGTCCGAGTCCGGCGCTCTCACCACGGCGCTCAACTGGTACCGCGCCGGCCGCCCCGCCGGCGCGATCGGCGTCGTCGACGTGCCCACGCTGTACGGCTGGAGCACGGAGGACAGCGCGTTCGGCCCAGCGGCCGCACAGGCACCAGTGCGACCGCTGCTTCGCCCGTGACTTCGGGTTCGGGACCGCCGCCCGTACCGAGCGTGAGCTGTGCCCCTGGGCCGGCCCATCAGAGCGCTGGCATAGGGGCGGCACGCACACTCGCCCCGCGAACTATGTAGTCCCACCATATGGGCGCCTGACATGCGTGTTTCTACCGTGTGCCGACACGTACCCGTCCCCACCGCACACGAGGAAGTGGCGCACATGGCCTCCGCAGCATCAATCGCTCCCCCATCCCCCGCCAACCTCAAGCGCATCGTCGCCGCGAGTCTCATCGGCACCACCATCGAGTGGTATGACTTCTTCCTCTACGGTTCCGCCGCCGCCCTCGTCTTCAACAAGCTGTTCTTTCCGGGCTCCGACCCGCTGGTCGGCACACTTCTGTCCTTCCTGACGTATGCCGTCGGATTCGCGGCACGTCCGCTGGGCGCCCTCGTCTTCGGGCACTATGGCGACCGGCTCGGACGCAAGAAACTGCTGGTCCTGAGCCTGTTGCTGATGGGCGGGGCAACCTTCGCGATCGGCCTGCTGCCCACCCACGCGACGATCGGAACGGCCGCTCCGGTGCTGCTGACCGTGCTGCGCCTGGTGCAGGGCTTCGCGCTGGGCGGCGAGTGGGGCGGGGCGGTGCTGCTGGTCTCCGAGCACGGGGACGCGCGCCGGCGCGGCTTCTGGGCGTCGTGGCCGCAGACCGGGGCGCCGGCTGGCCAGCTCCTCGCGACCGGTGTGCTGTCCCTGCTGACCGCCCTCCTGTCTGACGCCGCGTTCGGCAGCTGGGGGTGGCGGATTCCGTTCCTGCTCTCCGGTGTGCTGGTGATCGTCGGTTTGTGGATTCGTCTGTCTGTCGATGAATCACCGGTCTTCAAAGAGGCGTTGGCGCAGGCCGAGGCCCGCAAGGCGGCACGCCCCGGCGACACCGAGAAGCTCCCGCTCGTCTCCGTGCTGCGCCACCACTGGCGGGACGTCCTGGTGGCCATGGGCGCGCGCATGGCGGAGAACATCAGCTACTACGTGATCACGGCGTTCATCCTGGTTTACGCCACCACCTCGGCCGGCGTCTCCAGGCAGACCGCGCTCAACTCGGTGCTCATCGCCTCGGCCGTGCACTTCGCGGTGATCCCGGGCTGGGGCGCGCTGTCGGACCGGATCGGCCGCCGTCCCGTGTATCTGCTGGGCGCGGTCGGCGTCGGCCTGTGGATGTTCCCGTTCTTCTCACTCATCGACACCGGCGGCTTCGGCAACCTGATCCTCGCGGTGACCGTGGGTCTGGTGCTGCACGGGGCGATGTACGCGCCCCAGGCCGCCTTCTTCTCCGAGATGTTCGCGACGCGGATGCGCTACTCCGGCGCGTCCATCGGCGCCCAGTTCGCCTCGGTCGCGGCAGGCGCGCCCGCGCCGCTCATCGCCACGGCACTGCTGTCCGACTACGGGAGTTCCACGCCGATCGCGCTGTACGTCATCGGCGCGGCCGTCCTGACCGTGGTCGCCGTGGGGGTGGCCAAGGAGACGCGCCACCGGGACCTGGCCGAGGTCGATCCCGCGGCAGCCCCGGAGCCCGTACCGGCGGACGCCCGCACCGCGTGATCCACGACCGGTGAACCAACTGCCCCTGTGCGCCCCGGCGTACGGGGGCGGTGGTGCGTCGTTACCTGGGGGTCAGCGCTGCGTCGGCGTGGACAACCGGTGCAGCCGCAGAGCGAGTTGGATCTCCAGGGCACGCGCGGGACTCTGCCAGTCGTCGCCGAGGAGACGGCCGACGCGTTCCAGGCGCTGGGCGACCGTGTTCACGTGGACGTGCAGGTCGTCCTTCGTACGAGCCGGGCTCATCCCGCAGGCGAAGTACGCGTCGAGCGTGCGCACCAGGTCGGTGCCGCGCCGTTCGTCGTACGCGACGACCTGGCCGATCGTGCGGTCGACGAAGCCGGTGATGTCCCGGTCCCCGGCGAGCAGCAGTCCCAGGAAGCCGAAGTCATCGGCGGCGGCCCCGTCGCCGATGCGGCCGAGCAGCCGTAGCGCGTCGAGGCAGCGCCGGCCTTCCTCGTAGGCGGCCGCCACGGCGTCCGGGTGGGCGACGAGGTTCTCGACCGGGGCGGAGGCGCCGACGGTGACCGCCTCGTGCACGGCGGTGCCCAGGTGACGGGCGGTGCGGCGGGCCAGCTCCGCGGCGGTGTCACCGGGTTCCAGGGGCAGCAGCAGGACGGTACCGCCGTCGCGGGCGGCGGCCAGTCCCTGCCGGGTGGCGGAGAGGTGGGAGGCGGCGGACCACAGACGTCTGCGGTTGTCCGCTTCCTGGTCGGCGTCGGCCGCGGCGCCGTCCAGGCGGGCGGCGAGTACGACGTGGGTGGCGTCGAGGTCGGCGTGCAGCCGGGACGCGCGCTCGCGCAGCAGGCGCGGGTCGCGGTCGCGGGCGTCGAGCAGGTCGTCCAACAGCTCGCCGCGCACGCGTTGTTCCGCCTCCGCGGCGGAGCGCCGGGCGAGCAGCAGCAGCGAGGTGACCATGGCGGCGCGCTCCAGGGTGCGCTGGTCGACGGGGTCGAGCCCCGGATGTCCGCGCAGCACGAGCGCGCCGAGGAGTTCACCCCCGGCGGCGACGGCGGCGATCCAGTCGTCCGCGTGCCGCACCGCGTGTCCCTCGGCACGGGACACTTCAAGGGCTCGCGCGGGTGCGGTGGCGGCCTCGGTGAACTCGACGGTTCCGTCGAGTACTTCGGAGACCGCGGCGGCCACGTCGTGGACACCGCCGCCGCGCAGAACGAGTTCCGCGAGCCGGTCGTGGACGTCGGAGGCACGTTCGATGACCCCACTGCGGTCCCGGATGATCTCGTTGGCGCGCTCCAGGCCGGCGAGGGCCGAGCGGGTCTCGGTGAGGAGGTTCGCGGTGTCGATGGCGGCCGCGGCCAGCGCGGCGAAGGAGCCGAGCAGCGCGATCTGCTCCCGCTCGAAGACCCTGGCACGCCGGTCCGCCGCGAAGAGGACCCCGATGACGTGATGCCCCAGCATCAGCGGCACACCGAGGATGGCGACCAGGCCCTCGTCCCGCACGCCCGCGTCGATGGTCAGGGTGTGCTGGAAGCGGTCGTCCTTGAAGTAGTCGTCGGTGACATACGGACGGGCCGTCTGGGCGACGAGGCCGCCGAGCCCCTCTCCCATGCCGAGCCGCAGTTGCTGGAAGCGGGCCGCGACCGAGCCCTCGGTGACCCGCATGTAGGTGTCTCCTCGCACCGGGTCGTTCAGGCTGAGGTAGGCGACGTCGGTGCCGAGCAGTGACCGGGCGCGCTGCACGATCGCCTGCAGCACCGCGTCCAGGTCGCGCAGCCCGGCCAGGTCGTGGGCGGTCTCGAAGAGCGCGGACAACTCGGCCTCCCGCCGGCGCCGCCCCTCCAGCTCCGAGCGCACGCGCAGCGCGAGCTGCTTGGCCTGCTCCAGTGCGAGGATCCACTCGGCCGGCCGCCCCTCGGCACGGGCGAGCAGCACCGGCTGCTCGTAGGCGTCGGCGGACGCGCCGCGGGCGAGCAGCTCGAGGAACGGCGCCTCGGCGCCTGCTGCCGGCGCTGCGGCGACGGCATCGGATCGCTCGGCGGACTGCACGTGATCGCGGGACATGCTCACAGGATTCACCATCACCCGACCGGCCCGTCAGCCCTGTGGAAAACTCCGCGGGCCACCGGTGCGGCCCCGCTCAGTGCGCCGTCCAGCCGCCGTCGAGGACGAGCGAGGTGCCGGTCACGAAGGACGCGTGCGGGCCGCACAGGTACGCCACCGCCTCCGCGACCTCCTCGGGCTCGATCAGCCGCTTGACGGCACTGTCCTGCAGCAGCACCTCGGCGAGCACGCGCTCCTCGGGGATGCCGTGCGCCCGGGCCTGGCCGGCGATCTGCTTCTCGACCAGTGGGGTGCGCACATAGGCGGGGTTCACACAGTTCGAGGTGACGCCATGGGGTGCGCCTTCGAGTGCGGCCGTCTTGGACAGTCCCTCCAGGCCGTGTTTGGCGGCCACATAGGCCGACTTGTAGGCCGAGGCGCGCAGACCGTGGACGGAGGACACGTTGACGATACGACCCCACCCCTGCCCGTACATGTGGGGCAGCGCGCCTCGGATGAGCCGGAACGGTGCCTCCAGCATCACGGTGAGCACGGTGTGGAAGACGTCGGGCGGGAACTCCTCGATGGGACGCACGAGCTGGATCCCGGCGTTGTTGACGAGAACATCGGTCCCCGCGGCGGCGAGTTCGGCGGCGTCCAGGTCGGTGAGGTCGAGGACGAGCGGTTCGAGGGTGCCCGCAAGGCCCCGGGACTGTTCGGCGAGCGCTTCGAGGCCCGCCGCGTCCCGGTCGACCACTCTCACCTTGGCCCCGGCGCCGGCGAGCCGCAGCGCACAGGCGCGGCCGATGCCGCCGGCGGCGCCGGTGACGAGCGCGGTGCGGCCGCCGAGGTCGAGCGTGGGGGCGGGGGCGCCGTGGGGGCCCGGGAGGGCATTGCGAGCGGTCATGCCTAGACCCTAGGCAGCACCCGCGCCCCGCCCCATGTGGTCACCGCCCACACTTCACTCGGAACTCGTGGGGTCGAACCATGTGGGTGCGTCCGACAGGGCCTGCTTGATCCTCAGGTGGGCGAAGTCGTTCAGCTCGGGCAGCGCGTCCACCGCGAACCACCCCACCTCCAGCGACTCGTCGTCGTTCACCCGTGCCTCGCCGCCGAGGGCCCGGCAGCGGAATGCGATGTCCATGTACTGGCAGGTGTCGCCGTTGTCGTACGCGACGGGCTTCAGCGACTGAACGACGATCACCCGCTCCACCTCGCAGCGCACCCCGGTCTCCTCCTCGACCTCGCGCACCGCGCAGGCCGCGGGCTGCTCCCCCGGCTCCGGGATGCCACCGATCAGTGCCCATTTGCGGGTGTCGGAGCGGCGGTTGAGCAGGACTCTGCCCTCGTCGTCGAAGACGACGACGCTGACGCCGGGCAGCCACAGCAACTCGTGGCCGATGGAAGCCCGGAGTGTACGGATGAAGTCAGGAGTAGCCATGGCCCCGACCCTAACGGGCGGGTTCCGTTACTCCGGCCTTCCTGCCCGGGCGTCCGGCAGGCGTACGGCTACACCTCACCGGCGCGTCGCCCGCGCACTCGGGTGCCGATCGCCGCCCAGCCGAGTCCGCCGGCCGCGACCAGCACGAGGGCGATCTCGGGCAGGATCCCGAGCTGCGTGGCGGGTGTCTGCGAGGACCGCAGCGGCACCTTCTGGACCAGCGAGTCGGCGACGAACATGCCGGTCTTCTGAGTGATCTTCCCGTCCGGCATGATGATCGCGCTGACGCCGCTGGTCACCGGAACGGTGACGGTCCGGCTGTGCTCGACGGCCCGGACCCGGGACATGGCGAGCTGCTGGTAGGTCATCTCGCTGCGGTCGAAGGTCGCGTTGTTGCTGGGCACGGAGATCAGCTGCGCGCCGTCGGTGACCTCTGAGCGCACGGCCCAGTCGAAGGCGGCCTCGTAGCAGGTGACCAGGCCGACCTTGGCGCCGTCCATGTCGAACACGCCCGGCTTGCTGCCCCGGCTGAAGTCCTGGCGGACCATGGAGGTCCAGTTGCTGTTGATCGCCCCGATGAGCGAGCGGAGGGGAAGGTACTCGCCGAACGGCTGGATCTGCCGCTTGTCGTAGGTGTCGGTGGGGCCCTTGACCGGGTCCCACAGGATCTGCTCGTTGTAGAGCTTGCCATCTCGCTCGACGACACCGCCGACGGAGATCGGCACGCCGATCGCCTTGGCCGCCTCGTCGATGACGGTGCGCGCGTCGGCGTTGGCGAACGGGTCGATGTCGGAGGAGTTCTCCGGCCACAGCACGAAGTCCGGCTCGGCCACCTTGCCCGCCTTGACCTCGGCGGCCAGCCGCTCGGTCTCCCGCGCGTGGTAGTCGAGCACGGCCCGCCGCTGGGCGTTGAACTCCAGCCCGGCCCGGGGCACGTTGCCCTGGATGACCGCGACGGTCACCGTGCCGTCCTCGGCCTTGTCGCTCACCAGCGGCCGGGCGGCCACCGCCGCCACCACGGGCACGACCACGCTCAGCAGGGCGACGGCCGCCGCCGACCGCCGTACCGCGCGCGTACGTCGCCCTTCGACGACCAGGCGTACGACCTCGAAGAGACCGAAGCCGCACAGGACGACCGCGAAGCCGAGCACCGGTGTGCCGCCCACCGCGGCGAGCGGCAGGAAGACGCCGTCCGCCTGGCCGAACGCGATCTTGCCCCAGGGGAAGCCGTTGAAGGGCACGCGCGCGCGTGCCGCCTCGCCGGCGACCCAGATCGCGGCCGCCCAGACCGGCGAGCCCGGCAGCTTGGACACCGCGGCGACGCCGGCGCCGACCAGCGCGACGAAGATCGCCTCGATCACGACCAGCGCGATCCAGGGGCCGGGGCCGACCTCCACGCCGGTCCACACCAGCAGCGGCAGCAGGAAACCCAGGCCGAAGAGGTAGCCGAGACCGAGCGCCGCCTTCCAGCCGCGGCCGCGCAGCACCCAGCCGAAGACGGCGAAGGCGGGCATGGCCAGCCACCACAGGGTGCGCGGCGGGAAACTGACATAGAGCAGCACTCCGGAGAGCGCGGCTGCGGCGGCCGGGACGAGACGACGCAGGAGCCGCGCCCCGCGTGCTGCGGGCGCGGTCGGGGTCTGTACCTGGTCCGACTCGTCCACGGAGGTTGCGGTGACGGTCACGTGGGGAGTGTAGGCGGTCGGCCTCGGCGCCGACAGCGCGGTCCGTCCGGTCACAGGGGACGCCGTGCGGCACACCGGACGCATCGTTCCTGCGCAACTCGGTCCGACTCGTCCACAAACCGGCCATCAGCCGTTACGGTGTGCCGGAGTCTTTTGCCGTAGCGGCCGGTGACGCCCGCTGCGGCCGGGACCGTCACAGGTCGGGGGCGACCGGGTTCGGGGGGGCGGGGTGGGTTCCACGGGGATGAGGTCTGCGGCCGGTCCGGATGAGGACGGCGACAGACGAAACGTTTCTGACGCGGTGGGTGTCGTGGTGCTGGGTGCCTGCGCCATCTGGTCCCTGATCACCGCGGCCGCGCACGACGGCCGTCCCGAGGGCGTACTGCTCGCTGTCCTGGCCGTGGGGGCCGGGTACGCCGCGGGGCGGATCTGTGGAGCGCTCCTGCCGGTCGCCGCGCCCTGCGTCGGGGCCCTGGCCGGGCTCGCCCTCACGGTGGGGCTGCCGCACCTCTCTCCCGGGCCCGACATCGTCGCGCCGCTGGGACAGGCGGGCGCCACCGCCGCCCTGCTCACCCTGGCGGCGGGCGCCGCATGCTGCGCCGCCTGGTCCGCTGGGGCGCCGGCCCTGCGACTCACCCTGTGCGCACTGGCCGCCGGGATCACGCTGACCGCAGCCGTTCTCGGTTCGGTCGGCGGGTTCCTCGCCTGCACCGCGGTGCTGCTGTGCTCGTTCGCCGCGGGCCGGATACGCCGCCGCGGCCTCGGCCTGGTGGGACTGGCCCTGTCCGCGGCACTCGTGACGGGGCTGACCTGGGCGGTCGCGGGGAGCGCGGTGCCGGACGGGCTCGAGGTGTCCCTGGAGGGCCGACTGACCCGGCACCGGCTCGGGCTGTGGCGCGACGGGCTGCACATGGCACACCAGGAGGCGGCACTGGGCGTCGGCCCGGGGCGGTTCGGTGAGCTCAGCACGACGGCGACCCAGACGCTGCTGTCCGACGGCAAACCCCACTCGGCGCCGCTTCAGCAGGCCGCCGAGCAGGGCGTCGTCGGCGTTGCCCTGCTGGCGACGGCCTTCTGCTGGATGCTCTACGCGCTGTGGCGCACCAGGCGGCCGACCCCGGTCGCCCTGACCGCGGGCGCCGCCCTGACAGCGCTGGCGGTGATCGCCTGTCTCGGCAACGCGCTGAGCTTCACCACGGTGTCGGCGGGCGCGGGACTACTGGCCGGACTGTCCACGGCACGCCCCTTCACGGAGGAGCCACCGGATCGCGAGAGAGACGTACGCCCGCGTGGAGACCGCCTGACTTCATGAGTCTCGGCGCCTTCCGCGGTCTGCTCGACGGGGTGACCTCAGCGCGCGGCGCCGGTGCCCGACCTCAGCCGGTCACGGATGACTCGCACGGCCGCCTCCGCGTCGTCCACCGTGATGGTGAAGGTGTGGCCGTCCCACAGTTGCAGGACCACGCCCTCGCCACGCCGTACGACGACCGCGGTGCCCTTCTCGGGACGCCAGCGGTAGCCCCAGCCTCCCCAGTGGCGCGGGGTGACGTGCGGATCGAACTCGGCACCCGCGACGTGCGCCAGCGGGATGCGGCGGCGCGGTACGCCCATGTGACCGCAGCGCACCTCGAGGGACTCCTTGTCGACCTTGAGGGCGACATGCACGAACGCGAGGGTGCCGAAGAGGACCAGCAGCCCGGCCGCGATGCAGCCGACGACGGACATGACGAGCGGCGCGATGCCGGACGTCCACGCCGAGTCGACGGCAAGCTCGATGCCGAGCGCCAGGCAGGCGGCGCCGGCGAGCGCCAGCAACCACTGGATCCGGTTGGAGGCCCGTCCGGTCCAGACGTCGGGGTGCGGGGCGTTCTCGCCGCGGGGGTGGTCCCTCATGTTTACGAGATTACTCAGGATTCGCTGCGCGGGTAGGACGTCGCGCAGGGTGACTGCTCCGGGTGGGGGCAGCGGAGGTCGAACGTCCGCTTTGTCCGCCCCTGCCTACGCATACGGAGGACGTCCACGCGGTTACCGTGCGGGGCTGACCGTCGCGAGGAGCCGGCCCTCCTCGTAGGCCAACGCGGGCTCGGGCAGGCTCCCCTCGCGTCCGCTCAGCAGCACCGTCAGGGTTCCGTCGGCCGCTGCCCGGGGGGCGGGCTGCTCGCCGAGCCGGCGCAGCGCTTGGGCGGCGACCGCTCCCGCGGAGCCGTGCAGGACGAGCGGGGGGAAACCGGGGCGCTGCACCGCGGCGCGGATGCGCTCGGAGACCAGCTCGTAATGGGTGCAGCCCAGGACGACGGTCGTCACATCGTCCGGGGTCAGGGCCGCGGCCGCGGCGACGGCGGCCTCGATGGCCGCCTCGTCGGCGTGTTCCACGGCCTCGGCGAGACCGTGGCAGGGCACCTCGGTGACCGCCACGCCGTCGGCGAAGTCCTCGATGAGGCCCCGTTGGTAGGGGCTGCCCGTCGTGGCGGGCGTGGCCCAGATCGCGAAGGGGCCGCCGCCGGCCGCGGCCGGCTTGATCGCGGGAACCGTGCCGATGACCGGGATGCCAGGTTCCAGGCGGGCGCGCAAGGTGGGCAGCGCATGCACGGTGGCCGTGTTGCAGCCGATGATCAGGGCGTCGGGCCGGTGCGCGGCGGCGGCCTCGGCCACGGCCACGGCCCGCCGGGTGAGGTCCTCAGAGGTCCTGGGGCCCCAGGGCATGCCGTCGGGGTCCAGGGAGAGGACGAGATCCGCGTCGGGGCGAAGACGCCGTACCGCGGCGGTGGCCGCCAGCAGCCCGATCCCGGAGTCCATGAGCGCGATCTTCACCCCGCCACGATAGACGATGCACCCTTGTGGGCAGGGTTGGTGGGGCAGACTGCGCGCGTGAGCGCCATCGTGTGGACTGCCGCCGGATCCCTCGCCGCCTGGCTGTGGCTGCTGCTCTGCCAGGGCTTCTTCTGGCGCACGGACGTCAGACTGCCGCCCAGGACCGAGCCCGAGGACTGGCCGTCCGTCTGTGTCGTCGTACCGGCGCGCGACGAGGCCGAGGTGTTGCCGGCGAGTCTGCCGTCGCTGCTCCTCCAGGACTATCCGGGGCAGGCGGAGGTGTTCCTCGTCGACGACGGCAGTTCGGACGGTACCGGGGAGCTGGCGCACGAACTGGCACGGCGCCACGCAGGTCTGCCGCTGACCGTGATCTCGCCCGGCGAGCCGCCCGCCGGCTGGACCGGCAAGCTCTGGGCGGTGCGCCACGGCATCGGCCTGGCACGCGCGCGTGCCCCCGAGTACCTGCTGCTGACGGACGCCGACATCGCCCACGCCCCGGACAGCCTTCGGCAGCTGGTCGCGGCGGCGCGTACCGGGGGCTTCGACGTCGTCTCCCAGATGGCCAGGCTGCGGGTGGCGAGCCTGTGGGAACGGCTCGTCGTACCGGCCTTCGTCTACTTCTTCGCCCAGCTGTACCCGTTCCGCCGGATCGGAATCCGGGGAACGCGGACGGCTGCCGCGGCCGGCGGCTGTGTGCTGCTGCGCACCGAGGCGGCCGAGCGGGCGCGGATCCCGGACGCCATCCGGCATGCCGTGATCGACGACGTGGCGCTCGCGCGGGCCGTCAAGGGCGGCGGAGGCCACATCTGGCTGGGGCTGGCGGAGCGGGTGGACAGTGTGCGCCCGTATCCCCGGCTGCACGACCTGTGGCGGATGGTGTCGCGCAGCGCGTACGCGCAGCTGCGGCACAACCCCCTGCTGCTGACCGGAACGGTGGCCGGCCTCGCGCTGGTGTATCTGGTGCCGCCCGTGGCCGTGGTCACGGGTCTGGCGACGGGACATACGGCGGCCGTGGCTCTCGGTGCTCTCGCGTGGCTGGTGATGACGGGGACGTACGCGCCGATGCTCCGCTACTACCGTCAGCCGCTGTGGCTCGCTCCCCTGTTGCCGTTCACCGCGTTCCTCTATCTCCTCATGACGGTCGATTCGGCGGTGCAGCACTACAGGGGGCGTGGTGCGGCGTGGAAGGGCCGCACCTACGCGCGGCCGGACGCCGTCGTGGGTGACGAGAGCTGAGCGGTCACTTCCTGCCCGGCATCCAGTTCATGCCCCACCCATAGGCTTGGTCGACGGTCCGCTGCGGGCTCACACCGCGCTCGGGCACCAGGTAGCGGGCCTCGCGCTGGACGACCAGGTCGCTGCCGGTGTTGGTGATCAGGGCGAGCGCGCACACCGTGGAGGGGACCGTGCACTCGTCGAGGGAGAAGTCGACCGCGGCGCCGTGCTGCGGCTGGAGGGTGACGGTGGCGTTCAGGTCGGCGAAGGAGCGCGCTCCTTCGTAGATGGTGACGAAGACCAGGATGCGGCGGAAGGCCTGCTGATGGTCGAGGTTGACGGTGAGGTTCTCGCCGCTCGCGACCGCGCCGGTGCGGTCGTCCCCGTCGAGATGGATGTACGGCGGCCGGTGCAGGGCGCCGAAAGCGTTGCCGAGCGCCTGTACGACTCCCTTGCTGCCGTCGGTGAGTTCGTACAGGGCGCACAGGTCGAGGTCGAGGTCGGCGTGCATGGGGACCGCGCGGCCCGGTTTGCGGCCCCATCCCGAGAACTGCTTGTGCACCTGCCAGTTGAGGTTCACGCGCAGGGTTCCCGAGGTGCCGCCCTGTTTGGTGAGTGACACGGAGGGTGCGGCCTTGGTGAGTGTCACCTTGGTGAGACGAACCGGGGACGCCGAGGAAGGGGGCGGCGGCGCAGGGGCGGGGGCCGTGACGGGCGCGGTCTGCTGCGGTTCGTCGACGGTGATCCCGAAGTCCGTGGCGAGGCCTTCCAGGCCACTGCCGTAGCCCTGTCCGACGGCACGGAATTTCCAGGCGCCCTTACGCCGATAGAACTCGCCGAGCACGAAAGCGGTTTCTACCGTGGCGCCCGTGCTGTCGAAACGCGCGACGACAGTGGATTGGGCCCCGTCGCGGACCTCGATATACAGATCCGGCACCCCTGCGAAGGTGCCCCCGTCCGCGGAGGCGGCGAGGACGACGGTCTCGACGGCGGGCTCCACGCGCGCGAGGTCGACGAGGAGAGTGTCGGTCACTCGGCCGCCCCCGTCCCGTTTGCCCTCGTGGCGGACCGCGCCGGAGGCGTGCACCGGTTGGTTGTAGAAGACGAAGTCGGCGTCGGAGCGGACCTTCCCGCCGACCAGCAGCAGGGCCGAGGCGTCCACGTCGGGGACGCCGGGACCGGAACGCCACCCCAATTCGACGCGCAGTGCCGTCGACGGCACCGGAACATTCGATCCTTTCGGCATTGGCATGTCCGCCCCCATCACGTGTCACCACGCCGGGTACGTCCCGGCAGCCGCCTCGTGCTCTCCATGCGGCCAACCTATTCCCCGGGCCGGCGAACTCCCATGAGCGGCGCAGGAAGACCGGTGATCAACCGCCGGTAACCCCCCGGGAACTCGGCCTTTACATGAGAATGGCCCTGTGCGCTGCCCCTTTTTGCCGAGTTCGCTCGCATTGGGGATCCCGCGTCACTGCCGACACGGAAAACAACCCTCTTATCGGTCTCCCCAACCAGCACATCGTGGGCTTAACTTATGTGCCATGACCTCCCCCCGCTCCACTTATGGCGGCGGCTACTACTCCGCCTCCTTCCCGGACACTCCGATCTACGACTCGCTCGTGGCTGAGCGGGGCAGCCCGCAGATCGCCCCGATCCGGGTCCCCGCCGCGTACGACATGCCGGGCAGTCATCTGCCCGCGCTGCCGTCGGCCTTCCCCGCCCTTCCGGCGGGCCCGTCCCAGCCCTCCTACGGTTACCCGCAGACGCAGCAGCCCGCTCCGCTGCAGCAGGCGCCCGCGGCCTACATCCCGCAGCAGGCCGCAGCGCCACGCGGCTATCCCGGTCCGCAGGCGCAGCAGCCGCGCCAGCCGGGCCCCGGGATGGGCACGGGCTACGAGGCGATGCGCCCCGCGGCTCCCCGGCCCGCACCGGCCAACTACCAGGATCCGTACAACAACCAGCAGTACCGCGGCTACTAAATCCTTTCCGGGCTGTCGGTGGCGGCTGTCACGATGGCCTCATGGGGAACGCGCAGCTGCAGTCGATTCATGTTCATCCGGTCAAGGCGTTCCGGGGCCAGGCGCCCCGGGAGGCCGTCGTGGAGCCCTGGGGGCTGGCCGGTGACCGACGCTGGGTCCTGATCGACGACGGGGGAAAGGTCGTCACGCAACGCGAGCAACCTCGCCTCGCGTTGGCCGCCGCCGAGCTGGTGCCCGGCGGCGGTGTTCGTCTGTCCGCGCCCGGTATGGACACCTTGACCGTGCCGGTGCCGCGGCCCGACGGCACCGTGTCGGTGAACGTCTTCCGCGACAAGGTCGAAGGGGTTCCGGCCGAGGACGATGCCGCGCATGCCTGGTGCAGCGAGTATCTCGGCGCCGGGGTGCGCCTGATCCACATGCCCGACCCCGCCACGTGCCGGCCGGTGGACCCGGAGTTCGCGCTGCCGGGCGAGACCGTGTCGTTCGCCGACGGCTATCCGCTGCTGCTCACCTCGGCGGCCTCCCTCGACGCCCTCAACTCCTTGATCGCCCAGGGCGACCACGCGGCCGAGGGGCCGCTGCCCATGAACCGCTTCCGGCCCAACGTGGTCGTGTCGGGCACCGCCGCCTGGGCCGAGGACGACTGGTCGCGCGTCTCCATCGGCGACGTCGTCTTCAGGGTCGCCAAGATGTGCGGGCGGTGCGTCGTGACCACGACCGACCAGAACACCGCCGACCGCGGCAGGGAACCCCTGCGCACCCTCGGCCGGCACCGGCGCATCGGCGGCAAGCTCGTCTTCGGGCAGAACCTGGTGCCTGTCTCCACCGGCACGATCCAGGTCGGCGATCCGGTGACCGTTCTCGAGTAGCGCGGGGCGGGCCGAGCGGATCGGGCGGGAAGCCGGATCACGGGAACCCGGCCCGGGGCCCCGGGCGTTGGGTTCCGTGAGAAGTTCATGAAAGGCCCGGCCGCAGGTGATTTCGCTCTCTCTTTGACCGGGCCCGCACGTGAACGGCTCTGCCGGGCGTTATCACGGAGCGGGAAGGGGGTGCGGACGGTGCGAGCGATCAGTGGAATCTGGCGCTGGCGGCGCAACCCGTTGCGCCGCGCGACCGATCTGGCCGAGGCCTGGGTGGCCCTGGTGGCCCTGCTGCTGATCCTGGTCGTCGGACCCGTGATCGGCTCGCTGGTCGGCGGCGTCGCCCAGGAGGCGCTGCAGCGGTCCGTGCGGGAGCAGCACGAGTCGCGTCACCTGGTGACGGCCACCGTGGTCCGCAAACTGGACCGCTCTCCTCTGGACGCCGATCCCGAGACCTCCTCCGGTCGGAATCTGCGCAGCCGGGTGGCGGCCGACTGGACCGCGCCTGACGGCACCGTGCACCACGGCACGGTCATCGCCGCCCTTGAGGAACCGCACCGCGGTGACCACTTCACGTTGTGGACGGACGAGCACGGCCGCACAGTCGCCCGACCGCTCGACTCCGCCACCGCGACCACACATGCCGTCCTCGCCGGGTTCGGTGCGGCCCTGCTCACCGCGGGCCTCGTCGAGGCCGGCAGACGGTTCGCGGTCTGGCGCATGGTCCGTCGCCGGTACGCCCGTTGGGACCGGGCCTGGGAGCGGGCGGGCCCGGACTGGGGCAGGACCGGTACCGGCAGCTGACAGCCTTCCGGCTCTGGTCAACCCACCGCCTGCGCGCACGCTACGGTGGACCGGCCGAACGTATTCGGCATCAACCCGCGTACCACGAGGTGGGGGCACAGCAACGCCATGGCACAGGGCACGGTCCAGGTGACGCACACCGGCACATCACGCTGGCGGCGCCGCACGGGTGAGTACGCGTCGCTCGCCGCCGCCCTGGAGGCCGCGGCCGAAGGTGACGTCCTCACTGTCGCGCCCGGCACCTACCGGGAGAACCTCGTCGTCCAGCGGGCGGTGACCCTGCGCGGCCCCGAGGGTTCCCCCGGTTCGGTGCGCATCGCGCCCCTGGACGGTGTGCCGCTGACCGTGCGCGCCTCGGCCGTGGTGCAGGACCTGTACGTGGAAGGCCAGGACGCGGCCGCGCCCGCCCTCCTCGTCGAGGAGGGCACTCCGGAGCTCACGGACATCCGCATCGTGACGCGCTCCGCGGCCGGCATCGAGGTGCGCGGCGGCGCGCGGCCGACCGTGCGGCGCTGCACCGTCGACAACCCGGCCGGCATCGGCATCGCCGTACTCGACGGCGGGGGCGGGGTGTTCGAGGAGTGCGAGATCGTCGCGGCCGGCCAGGCGGGCGTCGCGGTGCGCGGCGGCGGGCATCCGCGGCTGGACCGCTGCCGGGTGCACCACGCCTCGGGCGTCGGCCTGTCGGTGACCGGCGAGAACTCCGCGCTGGAAGCGGTGGGTTGCGAGGTCTACGAGGTCCGGGGCAGCGGTGTCCAGGTCACCGGCCGGGCCACCGCACACCTCACCGACTGCGATGTGCACCGCACCACCGGGGACGGCGTCACCCTCGACACGGACGCCGTGCTGACCCTGGCCGACTGCCGTATCCACGACATCCCGGAGAACGCGGTCGACCTGCGCTCCCGTTCGGTCCTGACGCTGACCCGGACGACGGTGCGTCAGTTCGGGCGCAACGGGCTGTCGGTGTGGGACCCGGGCACGCGCGTGGACGCCAACCAGTGCGAGATCTTCGACAGCACGGGCGACTACCCGGCCGTCTGGGTCAGCGACGGCGCCACCGCGGTCCTCGACTCCTGCCGGGTGCACGACGTGCCGGACGCCCTGTTCGTCCTCGATCGCGGCTCGCGCGCGGACGTCGTCGACAGCGACCTCTCCCAGGTGCGCAACACCGCAGTGTCGGTGAGCGACGGCGCCACCGCACAACTCGACGACTGCCGCATCCGGGACGCGGCGACGGGCGCCTGGTTCCGCGACCACGGCAGCGGCGGCACCCTCAACAACTGCACGGTGGACGGCACCCAGACCGGCGTGATCGTCACCAAGGGCGCGGACCCGACGATAGAGCGCTGCACCGTCGACTCCCCCGCCGAAGCCGGCTTCTACGTCTCGGCGGGTGGCCGGGGCAGTTTCCTGAACTGCCGGGTCACAGGCAGCGGCGGCTACGGCTTCCATGTGCTCGACGGCTGCCGTACGACGCTGAAGAAGTGCCGTACGGAGCGGTGTGCGCGCGGCGGGTACGAGTTCGCGGACGCCGGCCCGGACGGGGGATCCGGTGCGGGGCCGGTCGTCGAGGACTGCACGAGCGACGAGAGCAGCAGCCTGCGACACCCGCCCGCGGCGGAAACAGCCGTACAGACGGTGTCCCAGTCTCCCGGCCTGCTGGGATCGATCCCCGGGCAGCGCAGCACCGAGCAGGAACCGCTGGTCGCCGCCGCGGAGCCGGAGAAGCCTGCGCGGACCTCGAAGGCGGTGCTCGGTGAACTGGACGCGCTGGTGGGCCTGGACAGCGTCAAGCGCGAGGTCCGGGCGCTCACGGACATGATCGAGGTGGGCAGGCGCCGACAGGAGGCGGGCCTGAAGGCGGCCTCGGTGAAGCGCCACCTGGTCTTCACGGGCTCCCCCGGCACCGGCAAGACCACGGTCGCCCGTCTCTACGGCGAGATCCTCGCCTCCCTCGGTGTACTGGAGAAGGGCCATCTCGTGGAGGTGTCCCGCGTCGACCTGGTCGGCGAGCACATCGGTTCCACGGCGATCCGCACCCAGGAGGCCTTCGACAAGGCGCGCGGCGGTGTGCTGTTCATCGACGAGGCGTACGCGCTGTCGCCGGAGGACTCGGGCCGGGACTTCGGCAAGGAGGCCATCGACACGCTGGTGAAGCTGATGGAGGACCACCGGGACGCGGTCGTGGTGATCGTCGCGGGCTACACGGCCGAGATGGAGCGGTTCCTTTCGATCAACCCCGGTGTGGCGTCGCGCTTCTCACGCACCATCACCTTCAGCGACTACAACGCCGAGGAACTGCTGCGGATCGTGGAGCAGCAGGCCGAGGAGCACGAGTACCGGCTGGCGCCGGGCGCCTCTCCGGCCCTGTTGAAGTACTTCACGACGCTCCCCAAGGGGCCGGCCTTCGGCAACGGCCGTACCGCCCGCCAGACCTTCGAGGCGATGGTCGAGCGGCACGCGAGCCGGGTCGCCCAGGTCGCCGACCCGAACACGGACGACCTGACGCTCCTCTACGCGGAGGACCTGCCCGAGTCGTCCTGAGGCCGCTGCGCCGGTAGGCCCGGGCGCAGCCGGGCCAGCAGCCGTTCCCGTTCCTCCGCGAACACCGGGTCGGCCTGGTAGTCGGAGTGACCGAGGACCGGCGCGGGCAAGGGGTGTGCGTCGGTACGGCCGTACGCCAGCGGGTCCTTGAGGGCTTCGCGGTCCACCTCGGGCCCGCAGTCGCCGGGCAGGCCGACCGGGCCGCCGATCGGGTCGGTGGGCCGGTGCAGGTTGCGCCAGCAGTCGACGTCGTGATGGAGGGCGCTGAGCGCGGCCGGTCCGAAGTGGGCGGGGAACCAGCGGCCGTACAGGCGCTCCAGTGGGGAGCCGTACGTCAGCAGGCCGACCCGTTTGCGGACGGACGGCGTCAGCTGCCAGGCGGCCGCGGCGGCGAGCACACTGCCCTGTGAGTGCCCGGAGAGGACGAGGCGCCCTCCGGTGGTCCGGGTCCAGGTCTCCATGCGCCAGGTCAGGTCGGGCACCGCGCGTTCGGCGTAGCAGGGCGGCGCGAAGGGGTGGGCGGCGCGTGGCCAGAAGGTTCCGACGTCCCAGAGGATGCCGATGGTCCGCCGTGCGGAGGCGTCCTTGTAGGCGCGGCGGCCCCAGGTGACGAACAGTATGAAGCCGAATCCGATCAACCAGGAGCCCAGCGCCTGCGCGGTCTCGGCGGCGCCCTCGACGAAGGCGTGCGTGCGTTGCGCGGCCTCGGCGGGTGCCTTGTCGGTGGTCATCGCGCCGACCAGGGCCCCGGCACCGAGGAGGAGGGTCGTGGTGGAGGTGACCGCGACGAGCAGGGGCCCGCGGTCGGTGAGTGTGGCCGCCGCACGGGCGCGTGCGATACGGCGGGTGCGGCTGGGGTCCTTGGGCTGGTCCGGGTAGTCCCGCTCCACCGCGGCCAGTTCGGACCGGCGCAGCAGCCGGGTCCGCCAGGCCAGCCAGCCGCACAGCACCAGCAGCACCACGAGCAGCGGCGGGATCACGGACGCCTGCCAGGTCAGCAGGACCGGCGGGCCGGGGATGTTCATGCCGGTGCCGTCCAGCCAGTCGGCGACGCGCTGGGAGACTCCGCCGGACATGACCCCTCCCAGTGCGCAGGCCAGCATCGCGACGGCGGGTCCGCCCAGGCCGCGCATCGCGGCGCGCGGGTCGGGATGGGCGCGGTACAGGACGTCGGCGACCGCGCCGAGGGCGATGACCAGCAGTCCCTGGACCAGGGCGATGCCCCCGAAGGTCGCGTCGCCGGGCAGGCGGCCGGCCGATTCCCATCCGGGCCGCTCCCACCCGGCGTACACGGCGGCGAGGCCGAGCAGGACGAGGGCGGTGAGCGGCAGCCGTCGTACGAGATGGGCGTCGAGGTCCCGGTCGAGGCGGTGCTCGCTGCGGCCCCTGCGGCAGACCACCCATACCACGCCCACCGCGGCGGCGACCAGCGCCGCTTCCAGGAACCGGCCCAGGGCGTCGAGGAGCGCGGGCCCGCCGGACCTGTGGTCGAAGCGTGCGGCCGACGTGCCGACGGCCGCGGCGACCGTCAGCAGTCCGGCGGCGGTGTGGGCGGCGCGCAGCCGGGCCACCAGACGGCGTCCGTACCAGAAGCCGGGCCGGCCGAGCGCGGTGCGGCCGGTCTCCTCGTCGGGCTCGGGGGTGCGGGGCATCGGCTGCTGGGACTCGTACGCGCTCCAGGTGCGCTGGGACAGATACCACAGCAGCCAGGTGAGCGCGGCCGGCACGAGTGCCGCGAGGGCGAGGCGGCGGCCGGGCCTGCTCCACCAGCCGCCGTCCGAGACGGTGGGCGACAGGAAGCCGAGCCAGGTGTGCCGCTCGGCGCACGCGCGCGTGCCCGCGCACTGCCAGGCCGCGAGGTCGAGGGCGACCTCGCAGACGGCGGCGACGAGCAGCACGGTCAGGGTCAGACCGGCGAGCCGCACCAGCAGCCCGTACAGTCGCACCGTCCGTTTGCGGCCGCGTGCGGTGGGGCGCATCCAGTGGGCCAGGTTGACGACCATGAACGGCAGCAGCAACAGCCACAGGGCGCGGGTGCCGTTGCCGGAGGTGAGGTTGCACCAGACGTACGCCTCGGGCACCGGCCGGCCCTGGTGGTCGTCGGGTGTGGACTCGGCGTCGGCGTCCTGGGCGCGCCGGAAGACGGCCGCCGTGTCGTCGCCGGTGATCCGGACGGTGCGCGGATCGTCGAGCATCTTCTCGGGTGTGGTGCCGCCGACTCCGTGGACCAGGAGTTCCAGGGCGGTTCCGGAGGCCTCGGGCCGCGTGGCGGAGCCGTCGGCTCCGGCGGTCGAGGCACGTTTCTGCGCTCGTTCCACTGTTTCGCACTTCCCCCGTGACGCGCCGTCGGCATCTGTCCGTGCGGGCAACAGGATCGCCGTTCGGCACGCCGTGTGCACCTCTCGTCACGGAATCTCCCCGATCCGTGTGACAGTCGGCCGCACGGATGTCGCCCGGATGGCATGAGCGCGTGGGGACGGTCGGTGGCGCGACCCGCCGCGGCCCGTGCGAGGATGAGACGTCCGCGTACCTGGAGAGGGCAAAATGTCCTTGTCACAGGGGATGCGCAGGGCGTGTCGGACGGGTTGAGGCGAAAGGACCGGAGCGTACGTGAGTGAGAATCAGAACCTCCTCGCGGAGCAGCGCCGTGCCCTGATCCTGGACGAGGTCCGCCGCCGCGGCGGCGTCCGCGTGAACGAGCTGACCCGCAAGCTCGGCGTGTCGGACATGACCGTACGGCGTGACCTCGACGCGCTGGCCCGACAGGGCGTGCTGGAGAAGGTGCACGGCGGCGCGGTCCCGGTGGTCGAGGCGAGCACGCACGAGCCGGGCTTCGAGGCGAAGTCCGGTCTGGAACTGACGGCCAAGGAGGACATCGCGCGGGCCGCGGCGGAGCTGGTCGTGCCGGGCAGCGCGATCGCGCTGTCGGGCGGTACGACGACGTACGCGCTGGCGCACCGGCTGGTCGACGTGCCGGACCTGACCGTCGTTACCAACTCGGTGCGGGTGGCCGACGTCTTCCACGTGGCGCAGCGCACCTCGGGCCCCAGGCAGGGCGCGGCCACGGTCGTGCTGACCGGCGGCGTGCGCACCCCGTCCGACTCGCTGGTGGGGCCGGTGGCGGACCAGGCCATCGCGGCGCTCCACTTCGATCTGCTGTTCCTCGGCGTGCACGGGATATCGCTCGAGGCCGGCCTGTCCACGCCGAACCTCGCGGAGGCCGAGACCAACCGGCGCCTGGTGCAGTCGGCGCGGCGGGTCGTGGTCGTCGCCGACCACACCAAGTGGGGGACGGTGGGCCTGAGTTCGTTCGCCACGCTGGAGCAGGTCGACACGCTGGTGACGGACGCCGGACTGCCCGGCGAGGCGCGCGCGGAGATCTCCGAGCATCTGCGGCGACTGGTGGTGGCGGGCGAGCCCGGCGAGGACGCAGACGACTGACTGGCCGTCAGCTAGGGTGACGCTGCCCGGTCAATGCCCGCTCCCCCAAGGGGGTTCTGCCCATGACCCGTCAACTGCGCCCGGTGGGGGTCGAGTTCGTCGAGACCGCCCCCGTACGTCTGGTCTTCGCGCGGGAGGTCTCCGCAGCTCCCGATGCCGTCTTCCACGCACTCGCCGAGGACGTGCCCGGCTGGGCCGACTGGTTCGGCGCGGTGACGCTCGCCCGGTCCTTCGACGAGGGCGCCCGGCGCGAGATCCGGCTCAGGGGCGGGACGCGTTTCCTGGAGACGGTCCTCCTCGCCAAGGAGGCCGAGGTCTACGCCTACCGCGTCGACGAGACCAACGCGCCTGGCCCCCGCGCGCTGGTCGAAGAGTGGCGGCTCACCGCGGCGGGCAGCGGCACCCGGGTGCGGTGGACTTTCGCCGCGGACGGACCGGCGGCCTTCCGGCTGGGCCTGACGCTCGCGCGCGCGGGTCTGGGGCGGGCCTTCCGGGACGCCGTCGCCTCGCTCGAGGGGCGACTGGCGGCGCGCTAGCGCCAGATGCCCGACTCCAGCAGGGAGTCGATCGCCGCCGCGTACGGCGCGATGTCCAGGCCCTGTTCGGCGAGCCACGCGTCCGAGTAGTACTTGTCCAGGTAGCGGTCCCCGGGATCGCACAACAGGGTCACCACGCTCCCCTGCCGGCCCTCCGCCACCATCTCGGCGACGATCTTCAGCGCGCTCCACAGCCCGGTGCCCGTCGAGCCGCCCGCCTTGCGGCCGATGGCCTGCTCCAGGGCGCGTACGGCGGCGACGCTGGCGGCGTCCGGGACCTTCATCATCCGGTCGATCGCGCCGGGTACGAAGCTGGGTTCCATGCGGGGCCGGCCGATGCCCTCGATGCGGGAGCCGCAGTCGCACGTGACGTCCGGATCGCCGGTGGTCCAGCCCTCGAAGAAACACGAGTTCTCGGGATCGGCGACACAGATGCGGGTGTCGTGCTGCGTGTAGTGGACGTAACGGGCGAGAGTCGCGGAGGTGCCTCCGGTGCCGGCCGTGGCGACGATCCACGCGGGCTCCGGGAACCGCTCCAACTCCAGTTGGCGGAAGATGGATTCGGCGATGTTGTTGTTGCCGCGCCAGTCCGTGGCCCGTTCGGCGTAGGTGAACTGGTCCATGTAGTGGCCGCCGGTCTCCACCGCGAGGCGGGCGGCCTCCTCGTACATCTTCCGGGAGTCGTCCACGAAGTGGCACTGCCCGCCGTGGAACTGGATCAGGCGGATCTTCTCGGCGCTGGTCGTGCGCGGCATGACGGCGATGAAGGGCACGCCGATGAGTTTCGCGAAGTACGCCTCGGAGACGGCCGTCGAACCGCTGGACGCCTCGATCACCGGGCGGCCCGGCCGGATCCAGCCGTTGCAGAGGCCGTAGAGGAAGAGCGAGCGGGCGAGCCGGTGCTTGAGACTTCCGGTGGGGTGGGTCGACTCGTCCTTCAGATACAGGTCGATGCCCCACTTCTCCGGCAGCGGGAAGCGCAGCAGATGCGTGTCGGCCGAGCGGTTGGCGTCGGCCTGGACCTTCCGGACGGCTTCTTTCAGCCAGCCACGGTAGGCAGCGTCAGTGTGGTCGACGTCGAGGGTTTCGCCGGTCCGGGTCTTTTGAGGGGTGCTCACGGCGGGGCTCCTTACACTGCGCGCCGACGGCGCATCATGCGGCCGCCACATCGATCATAGACATCTTCCGCACGCTTCTCACCTGCATAAACACACCTTTGAGCGCCTCAAAGGCACCCCTGGGGCAGGGCGGCATCGAGCCGTGGGGGCGCATTCGCGCGAGTGCTCCGGGTGCCTCGGCGAGGGGGCCGTGCGCACTGGTGCTCGACGTCGGTGGCAGGCAGACTGCCCGACGGGACGCAGGTCCGAACGGGGGCACACTGGATCACGACAGGAAACAGGACAACGGCCCACGCGGGAGCGCGGGTCGGTACCCACACGCACAAGGGGGCGGGACGGGATGGCGGAGCCTGAGTTCACGGCCACGGGCGTGCGGATCGGGAAGCGGCTGCGCTCGCTCACCCGAGCCGGACAGGTGCGTATCAGCGACGGCCGGCTGGAGCTGCTCACCAGTTACGGCAGTGAGATCGACAGCGCCCCCGTGCAGGCTGTGCGCGCCTCCAAACCGTGGTTCGCACCGGAGGACCGGGCCCTCGCGGACCTCAACGGCAACCGCTACCTGCTGACCCTGGGCGAGCACGACCCCGCCCCGGGCGAGCCCGGCCCGCCCGCGGCACGCCGGTTCATCGAGGCCGTACGGCGGGCTGCAAGGCGTAACGACTGAACCACCGTGAGTTGCGGGACCTGGACCCCTGGGTCACTCTGGTCTCACATCACTCTGGGTTTACCGGCGATAACGCTGCGAACCAGCCGCCGGGCCACAACAGCAGGCGGCCGTTTCACGCAGGCTCTCTGCTGGATCGATCCGAACTCCGTGTTCTCCGGACCTCTACGTCGGGGAGTCGCAGCCGTGATCAGCCACCCAAGCAGGCACTGCACGGTAGAGCTCCAAGCCCTGCCGTCGCGGATCGGCCAGGTCCGCAGAATCGTATCGGCGCAGTTGCGCTACTGGCATCTGGATCCCCTGATAGACCGCGCCGCGCTCGGTGTGACGGAGCTGTTGACCAACGTCCACCTTCATGCCCGGCCCGACAAGACGTGCACCGTGGAGATCGAGCTGCTGCTCGACCGTCTCACTGTCTCGGTGCGCGACCACGATCCGCGTCTGCCGGTCGTGGCGGATGCCGAGGCGTTCGCCACGTGCGGGCGCGGGCTCGCCATGGTCGCCGCCGTCAGCGAGAGCTGGGGAGCGCGGCCGGACGGCGAGTCCGGCAAGGTCGTGTGGTTCACGCTGCCGACGCCCTTGTCCGCGCGGCCGGCATCCGCCCGCCCGCCGCGGCGCAAGGTGGCGGACAAGCCCGCGCACCGGTTCGTGGAAGTCGCGCACACCGTCGACCTGCACAGGCCCGAACACGCTCCGGCCCGGTCCGCCGTTGCGGGCTGACCGTATTGGATGGCTCGTGCTGTGCTTGATGGCTCGGTCGCCTACGGGGCGCCTCAGCCGGTGTCGAGAGCCCGATCGTGCTCAGCCCTTCGGGCCTCCGCGCGTTCGGGCTCTCGACACCGGCGCGCCCCTACGGCTCCCTCGCGGCCGACACGTGGGGACAGCGGGACTTGGTGGGCTCCCGCCACGAGCCCCACCAGCGGGCCGGGCGCAGGCCCGCCAGCGCTTCCACCACGAGCCGCACCAACGGGCGCGCCCTACGGCTCCCTCCCAACCGACGCGCCGGGACAGCCCGACCCGGTGGGCCCTCGCCGTCACTCTGTGGCGATTGCCCGCAGGACGTCCAGGCGGGCCGCGCGCCGGGCCGGGCGTAGACCTGCGAGAGCTCCCGCGGTGAGCCCCACCAGCGCGACCACCGCGAGTTGCAGGGGCGGCATGGCGAAGGCGCTGTCGCTCGCCCCGTCCGAAGCCTTGACCAGCACCCAGCCGAGGAAGGCGCCGAGGGCCAGCCCGCCGACCGTGCCGAAGGCGGCGACCAGGACCGACTCCCAGCGGACCATCGCCCGCAGCTGGGACCGGGTCTGGCCGACGGCTCGCAGCAGGCCCAGTTCGCGGGTGCGCTCGTGGATCGCCAGCGTCAGTGTGTTGGCGATGCCGAGGAGCGCGATGAGCACCGCGAGGGCGAGCAGGGCGTAGACGAGGGTGAGCATCATGTCGATGCCGCCGGCCGAGGACTGCGCGTACTCGTCGCGGGTCTGTACCTCCGGGTTGCCGTACTGCTCGGCGACCTTCTCCACCGCCGCCTTGCCCGCGTCCGTGCTCACGCCGTCCTTGAAGGAGACGGCGAGGAGGGTGTCGGAGTCCTGGGTGCGGTGCGGGGCCCAGGCGGCGCGGGTGATGACGTACTCGCCGACGAGTTCGGACTGGCCGTAAACCGCGCGGACGGTGAAGTTCTGCGTCTCGCCGTCGGTGAAGGTGAGGCGTGCCTTGTCGCCGCTGGTCAGGCCCTGCTTGGCGGCCTCGGTCTTGGTGATGGCGATGCCGTCGGTGCCGAGGTCGCGCAGGGAGCCGTCGATCGTGCCCAGGTCGAAGGTGCGCTCCAGGGCCAGGGGGTCGGTGACGGTCAGTGCCCTGCCCTTGCCGTCGACTTCGGCGACGCCGCGACCGAGTCCGACGGCCCGGTCCACCTCGGGCAGTTGCTGGACCGCTCCGGCGAGGCTTGGGCTGAGGCCGCTGCCGCCCGCGCCGAACGACGGGGTGCTGACGGCGACATCGCCCGCGAAGGACCGGGACACGGTCTGGTCCATGGTCGCCTTCAGCGAGGCGCCGAACACGGTGAACAGCGAGACCACTGCCACGCCGATCATCAGGGCACTGGCCGTTGCGGCCGTCCGCCGGGGACTGCGCAGGGCGTTGCGCCGGGCGAGTGTTCCCGTGACGCCGCGCAGCCTGTCGAGCGGGCTGCCGAGGACTCGGACGGCCGTCGTCGAGGCGACCGGGCCCAGGACCACGAAGGAGGCAAGGGCCAGGACGGCGCCGGTCCCGGCGAGCCACAGGGACGGTGACACCAGGACACCGGTGAGGGTCACGGCGAGCGCGAGGGCGGCGAGACCCATGCCGGTGACGGCGCGGACGCGGGAGGCGCCGGTGGTGTCGACGGCCGTCTCGCGCAGGGCGGCCAGGGGCGCGGTGCGGCCGGCTCGTACGGCGGGCAGCAGCGCGGAGCCCAGACAGACCACGACGCCGACCGCGAGCGGCAGGGCCATCGACACGGCGCTGATCACCAAGTCGCCCTCGGGGAACGGGAATCCGATGGCCGGGAACAGGGCCTGCAGTCCGGCGGCGATACCGATGCCACCCGCCAGTCCGGTGGCCGACGCGAGCACGGCCACGACACTCGCCTCGGCGAGGGTCGACGCGGTGACCTGGCGGCGTGAGGCGCCCAGGGCGCGCAGCAGGGCGTTCTCACGGGCACGTTGGGCGAGGACGATCGCGAAGGTGTTGTGGATGGAGAAGGTCGCGACCAGCAGGGCGATGCCGGAGAACACGAGAAGGAAGGTAGTGAAGAGGGTCAGGAACTGGCTGGAGATCATGTCCGTGTTCTCCTCGGCCGATTCCTGGCCGGTGATGGCCTCGACTCCCTTGGGCAGTACGGCGGTCACCCGGTCCACGAGCTCCTGCTGGCCGATCCCGGGTCCGGCCCGCACCTGGATGCTCGACGCCTCGCCCGGCCTGGCCGTGAGGTACTTCTCGGCGTCGGCCTGGGTCATGCCGGTGAAGGTGACCTGGGCCATGCCGTCCTCGCCGCCGAAGGTGGCGAGCCCGACGATCGTCACTTTGACGGGGTCGGGGGTGCGCAGGGTGGTCGTGTCGCCGATCTTCAGATCGCCCTTCTCGGCGGTGCCGCGGTTGACGACGACCTCGCCCGACTTCTCCGGGGCGCGGCCCTCGGCGAGACGGTAGGAGTTGAGCTTGGGGTCGGCGATCCAGTTGCCGGCGAGGGTGGGCGGCCCCTGGCCGCCGATCGGCTTGCCGTTCGCGCCCACGAGCTGGCCGGCGCCCTGAATGTTGGGGGCGGCGGCCGCGACGCCCGGGACCTTCTCGACGGCGCTGATCAGGTCGGTGTCGACCGGCTGCCGTACGCCCTGGCTCTCGCCGGGCGTGGTGATGGCGTCGGCACTGCGGACCACGGCGTCCGTGCCGCTGGTCGCGTTGCCGAACATGGTGTCGAAACTGGCGCGCAGCGTGTCGCCCATGACGAGCGTCCCGGCGAGGAAGGCGACGCCGAGGAAGACCGCGAGGAACGTTCCGGCGAAGCGTCGCTTGTGGGCGTGCAGGGAGGACACGCTCAGACGTACCGAGGCGTTCATGAGGGCACCTCCAGGGCTTTCATCCGGTCCAGGACCTTGTCGGCGGTCGGGGATTCCATCCGGTCGACCAGGCGTCCGTCCGCGAGGAAGACGACCTCGTCGGCGTGGGCGGCGGCCACCGGGTCGTGGGTGACCATGACGACCGTGCGGGCCGTCTGGCGCACGGTGCGGCCGAGCAGCCCCAGGACCTCCCCGCCGGAGCGGGAGTCGAGGTTGCCGGTCGGCTCGTCGGCGAAGACGACGTCGGGGCGGCCGGCGAACGCCCGTGCCACGGCGACACGTTGCTGCTGGCCGCCGGAGAGCTCGGAGGGCCGGTGGTGCAGCCGGTCGCGCAGGCCGACGACGTCGATCAGGGCGTCGATCCACTCCGGATCGCCCTTGGTGCCCGCGAGGTCGAGCGGCAGCCTGATGTTCTCCGCGACGGTCAGCGTCGGCACCAGGTTGAACGCCTGGAAGACGAAGCCGACGCGGTCGCGGCGCAGGAGGGTGAGGCGGCGGTCGTCGAGGCTGCCCAGTTCGGTGTCGCCGATGTGGGCGGCGCCCGAGGTGAGGGTGTCGAGGCCGGCCGCGCAGTGCATCAGGGTGGACTTGCCGGAGCCCGAGGGCCCCATGATCGCGGTGAAGCGGCCGACCGGGAAGTCGACGCTCACCCCGTCCAGGGCCCTCACCGCCGTGTCGCCGCTGCCGTAGACCTTCACGGCGTCGAAGACCCGGGCGGCCGGCAGCGTGCCGGTGGTGGCGGTCATGGTGGTCATGCCGCACCGCCCTTGCCCGTACGGCCGAACTGCTCGTCCAGGACGGACAGCCGGCGCCAGTACTCGTCCTCGTCGATCTCGCCGGAGGCGAAGCGGTGGCCGAGCACGGTGATGGGCGAGTTGTCCTCGACGGTCGGGCGCCGCCAGGGCCCGCCACGTCCGCGCCACACGGTGCGGCGCAGCAGGGTGATGCCGCCGATCACGACGGCCGCCCAGATCAGGGGGAAGAACAGGATCCACGGGCCGGGGCCGCCGTCGCCGAAGTGCGCCAGGGTCTGCATGTCGAGTCATCTCCTAGATGGTTTTCTGCGATGCCTCGACAGTGGCTCCGGAGAGGGGTCCCCGTCGTCGTACGGCCAGCGGCAGTGCGCGTACCTCCCGGGGAGTACGCGGATCCGGCGGCGCTGCTTCTCCGGAGCCTCGACTTCTGTAACTACTAGTATGTACAGTGGCGGGTATGAGCACCTCGGAGCGACTGATCGAGTCCACCCGTGAGCTGCTGTGGGAGCGCGGCTATGTGGGCACCAGCCCCAAGGCCATCCTGGAGCGCGCGGGAGCCGGGCAGGGCAGCATGTACCACCACTTCAAAGGGAAGCCGGACCTCGCCCTGGCCGCGATCCGGCGGACGGCCGCGGAGTTGCGGGCTACCTCCGAGGGAGTACTGGACGGTCCAGGGACGCCGTACGAGCGGATCGAGGCGTATCTGCGGCGCGAGCGCGACGTGCTGCGCGGCTGCCCGATCGGGCGGCTGACGATGGACCCGGACATCATCGCCAGCGACGAGCTGCGCGCGCCGGTCGACGAGACGCTCGACCGGATCCGTGAACGGATCGCCGGAATCGTCGAAGAGGGCAAGGAGCAGGGCCAGTTCGCACCCTCGTTGGACGGCGAGGAGATCGCCGCGACCGTTCTCGCGACCGTCCAGGGCGGTTATGTCCTCGCCCGCGCGTCCGGTTCACCGGCCGCGTTCGACGTGGGTGTCCGGGGGCTGTTGTCACTGCTCGCGCCCGACCGCCCGGCCTGAGGAGGCGCCTGTGCACGCCATGCAGTACGAACTCACGTTGCCCGCCGGCTACGACATGGACGTCATCCGCGACCGGGTCGCCCGCAAGGGGCATCTGCTCGACGGCTGGGAGGGCCTCGGCCTCAAGGCGTATCTGATGCGCGAGCGGGGCACCGACGGGTCGCCGGTCAACCAGTACGCGCCGTTCTACCTGTGGAACACCCTGCGGGGCATGAACAGCTTCCTCTGGGGCGGCGCCTTCCAGGGGATCCCCAACGACTTCGGGCGGCCCTCGGTCCGGCAGTGGACGGGGGTGGCGTACGAGGTGGGCGGCGCCGCGGGCTCTCCCGCGCCGGTCGCGCTGCGCCACCGGCAACCCATGCCGGACGGCGTGGAGTTGTCCGCGGCCATGGAGGATGCCGTACACGAGACCGCCCGGCTGGCCGGGGAGGACGGGGCGGTGCTGGCGGCGGCCGCCGTGGACACCAGCCGTTGGGAGGTGGTCCACTTCTCGCTCTGGGCGCATGATGCGCCGAAGTCCGAGGGCCATGTCTTCCAGGTGCTTCATCTGTCGGCGCCGGGGCTCGGTCGGCTGCCGCGGGGACGGCACTGGTGAGCGCGGTTCGCACGGTGCTCGGGGACGTGCACCCCGGGAACCTGGGCGTCTGCGACGCGCACGACCATCTGTTCCTCCGCAGTCCGCTCCTGCCGGGGCAGGAGCTCCAGCACGTGTCCGCCGCCCGGGCCGAGTTGGCGGCGTTCCTCGCACAGGGCGGCAACAGTGTGGTGCAGTGGACGCCGTACGGGATGGGGCGGCGGGCCGCCGATCTGCCGCCGCTGTCACGGGACACGGGGGTGCTGGTCGTGGCCGCGACCGGGCTGCACCAGGCCGTCCACTACGACGACGAGACGCTCGGCCGGTTACGCGGTCGGCTCGCCGAGGTCTTCGTCGCCGAACTGACCGAGGGCATCGGCACGTCGGGAGTCCGGACGGGGCTGATCAAGGTCGCGGGCGGTTTCCACGGCCTCGACGCGCACGCCCGCTGGACCATGAGAGCGGCGGCCGAGGCCCACCATGCGACGGGAGCGCCCATCGCCGTCCACCTGGAGCTCGGCACCGGCGCCCTGGATGTACTGGACCTGCTGTGCGGGGAGTTGGGGGTGCCACCACACCGGGTGATCCTGGGGCACCTCAACCGCTCCCCCGACCTCGTGGTGCACCTGCGAGCGGCGGAGACGGGCTGCTATCTCGCCTTCGACGGGCCGTCACGCGCCCACCACGCCACGGACTGGCGGATGCCGGGCGCCGTCCGGGCGCTCGCCGAAGCCGGACACGGCGACCGGCTGCTGCTGGGCGGCGACACCACGAGCGCTCAGGCGCGCTCGGTCAACGGCGGGCCGGGGATGCCGTATCTGCTGCGCCGGGTGCGGCCTCGGCTCGAAGTCGAGCTGGCGAGGGGATGGTGGAGCGGATCCTCGTGCAGAACCCGGCACGGGCCTTCGCGGTGGAGTGGCGCTGAACGTGCGTCGGCCGGTGGCCCGATCGTGGTGCCCTTTGGCCCTAGGGCGCCTTTCGGCCACGCCGGCGCCAGGGAGCAGCGTGCGGCGAGGCCATCCGCAACGCCTGTCCCAACTGCGGCGGAGAGCTGGTCCCCCGACCGCGCAGGAGCTGAGGCCACCGAGGGAATGCCGCCGCCCTCCCCCACGCGGCATCTAAAGCACGGCGATGTCCACGGACGGCCGGAGCTTCGCCGCCGCGGCCAGGGCCTCGTGGACGGGATGGCTGTCGAAGGCCGTCAATAGGGCCGGGTCCGCCGGGCCTTGGGCCGCCGGGTAGGCGATCTGCTCGTACGCGGCCTGGAAGCGCGGGCCCCAGCGGCGGGCGCCGAGGCGGGCGGTGCGGGAGCAGTTGTCGACCATGTGGGCCACGTCCCGGGCGTGCATGTAGGGCAGCAGCGAGTCGACGGCCTCGATGACGGACTCGTTGACGATCTCCGACCACGGGTGCCCGCGCTCCGCGAACTCGTCGACCTGCGCCAGCATCGTGGCGACGAAGACACCGGCGGTGAACGGATCGACCGGCAGCTCGCGTTCGGCACGACGGCCCCGCACCCGGTCACCGGCGGACCACATCGCCGAGCCGCCGATCTCGCTCATCCGGCGGCCGTCGAGCCGCCGCTCGGCCAGGATGACGCTGCGCAGTTCGGTGCCGTCGGCGACCTCGTCGTAGATCTCGGCGACGATCTCGCGGGCGGGCGCGTACGTCGCCGTGCAGGCGCGGTCGAAGACGTCCCGGCCGGCCGCGTCGAGGCCGTCGCGCACCGCGCCGATCCCGGCCTGCGAGATCGTGCGGGCGATGGGCCCGGTGACGTTCTCGCAGGACCTCTCGTACGCGGTCACCTCGTCGTCTCCGGCGAGGCGGTAGCGGCCGTACAGGCTCTCGACGATGCCGTGGACGGCGCCGAGCAGGATGGCGCGTTCCCCCACGATGTCGGAGAGGTACTCGCTGTCGAGCGTGGTGCGGAAGGTGTACGGCGAGCCCAGCGCCACCGACCAGCCGAGCGCGAGGTCGACGGCCCGGCCGTCGGGGTCGGTGTGCACGGCGAAGCTGCTGTTGATCCCGGCGCCGTTGACCTCGGCGCCCTGCTGGTACAGGCGGCGCACGGAGTCACCCATGCCCTTGGGGCACACGGCGATCACCGGGTGGCCGGGCGGGAAGTCGCCGCCGGTCTCCCGCAGGTGACCGAGCAGGAAGCCGTGCGAGAGACCGATGGTGGCGCCGGGCTTGAGGACCGCGAAGACCTCCTGGTGGTGGGCGGCGAGCGCGGCGTCCGCGATCAGCAGGATCACCAGGTCGCTGTCGGCGGCGATGGCGAGCCAGTCGCCGAGCGTGCCGTCCTCCTCCGTGAAGCCCTGGGCGCGGGCGTCGGCGGCCGACCGGGAGCCGGGGCGCAGTCCGACGGCCACCCGGATGTCGGTGCCGGCGAGGGAGTCGCGCAGGTTGAGGGCCTGCGCGCGGCCCTGCGGGCCCCAGCCGACGACGCCGATGCGGCTCACGCCTTCGAAGGCCCTCGGCAGCAGGGGGAACAGGTGCCGACCGCCGCGCAGGATGGTCTCGGTGCCGCCGGGCACGTCCATCGTTTCGAGGGCGAAGACTCGGGAGGTGTACGTGGTCGAGGTCATGGTCGAGTTGTAGGCTCCGGCCCAGTGTTGCGGCAAGCGCAACCTCTGCAGCGCGCTGTTGCGTGAAGTGAAAGAGCGAGGTCAGGGCATGCGGGACGACCATCGGGAACTGCGTCTCTTCCTGCATCTGGCGCAGACGCTGAACTTCGGCCGGACCAGCCTGGACTGCCATGTCAGCCCGGCGACGCTGACACGGACCGTGCAGCGGCTGGAGGCCGATCTCGGGCACCGGCTGTTCGACCGGGGGCCGCGCGGCGTGTCGCTGACGGCGGAGGGGCACCGGTTTCGTGAATACGCGGTCCAGGCACTGGAGCTGTGGCGTACCTACCGCGAGGAGCATCCCGACCCGGCCGAACTGACCGGCCGACTGGCCGTGTTCGCGACGGTGACCGCCTGCCAGGCGCTGCTGCCCGACCTGCTGGCCCCGTTCCGCACCGCGCATCCCCAGGTACGGCTGAACCTGCGCACCGGTGACGCGGCGGCGGCGCTGGCCCGGCTGGACGAGGGCGAGGTCGACGTGGCCGTCGCCGGAATCCCGGCCAGGCTGCCGGAGCCCCTGGTCAGCCGTACGGTCGCGGTCACCGAGCTGGTCCTGGTCACCGCGCGCGACCGGCCGGACCCCGGTCTCGACGGCCCCTTCGTCCTCCCCCACCGCGGGCTGGTCCGCGAGGCCGCCGACCGCTGGTTCCGGATGCGCGGCACGGCACCCGAGGTGGCCTGCGAACCCGACGGCCACGAAGGGCTGTTGACGCTCGTCGCCCTGGGGTGCGGCACGGGCGTGGTCCCCCGTCTCGTACTGGAGCACAGCGCGGTGCGCGACCGGCTCGCCGTGCTCCCGGTGGAGCCGTTGCCGGAACCGTTCCCGATCGGGCTCTGCGTACGACGGGCCGACCTGCGCCGACCGCTGGTGGCCGCGCTGTGGAGCCTGTGCCGGTGAACTACGAGGTGGTCCTGCCGAGGTCGAGGCGGTCGACGCGGGCCACGTTCTCCCGGTCCTCGGCATCGCCGCTCGCCTCCGCGGCGAACCAGGCGTCGAGGATCTCCTTGAGCAGCGGCTCGGACGTCAGTCGCAGGCTGAGGGCCAGCACGTTGGCGTCGTTCCAGCGGCGAGCGCCGTCCGCCGTGCAGGCGTCCGTGCACAGGGCGGCTCGGACGCCCGGCACCTTGTTCGCGGCGATCGACGCGCCCGTGCCGGTCCAGCAGCACACGACCGCCTGGTCGGCGGTTCCGGCGGCGACCTCGCGCGCGGCGGCCTCCGTGCAGACGGCCCACTGGGGGTCGTCGCCGGGGCTCAGCGCGCCGTACGGCACCACCTCGTGACCGCGGTCCCGCAGCTGGGCGACGAGGCTGCGCGCCACGGGTTCGTCCATGTCCGAGGAAACGGAGATCCGCATGTCATGAGCCTACCCGGGGCTGTGCCCGAGGGCGCCCCACGCCCCGTCCGTGAGCGTCACCGTGCCAGCGCGCCCAGCGGATCGTCCAGGACCGGCTGCCATGCCAACTCGGCCGCGCCGACCAGGCTGTTGTGGTCGAGGGTGCAGGCCAGGATGGGGACGCCGCCGCTCTGCCCCCACAGGCTGCGGTCGGCGACGACCGCGCGCAGCCGGTCCGGTTCGGCGTCCAGCAGGGTGCGGTGCAGACCGCCGAGGATGATCCGGTCCGGGTTGAGGATGTTCACCAGGCCGGCGAGGCCGAGGCCGAGGCGGTCGATCAGGGCCTCGGTGGCGGTGCGGACGGCCGGGTCGTCGTAGTGGTTGCGGACCAGGTCGTTGGCCTGCTGGAGGAGGGAGACCTCCGGGCCCGGGTCACGGCCCGCGGCGGTGAGGAGGGCGAGCGGGTCGGCCTCCACGTCCAGGCAGCCGCGGCTGCCGCAGTGGCAGGGGCGACCCTCCGGGTTGACGGTGAGGTGACCGACTTCGAGCGCCAGGCCCGAACTCCCGGTGTGCAGCCGCCCGTCGAGCACCAGCGCACCGCCCACGCCCCGGTGGCCGGTGGCCACGCACAGCAGGTCCCGCGCGCCCCGGCCCGCGCCGTGCCGGTGCTCGGCGAGCGCGGCGAGGTTGACGTCGTTGCCCGCGAAGGCCGGTCCGGTGATCCCGGCCGCGCGCACGCACTCCGCGAAGATACGGCGCACCGGGGCGCCCACCGGCCATGCCAGGTGCAGCGGGTTCAGGGCGAGTCCGTCCGGCTCGGCGACCGCCGACGGCACGGCGAGCCCGGCGCCCACGCACCGCCGCCCGGTCGTGCGCAGCAGTTCGGCGCCGGCCTCCACGACGGACACGAGGACCTTCGCGGGATCTTCTTCGACGGTCTCGCAGCCGGGTGCGGTGGCGACGATACGGCCGCCCAGACCGACCAGCGCCGCCCGGAACCCGTCGGCGTGCACCTGTGCGGCAAGGACGACGGGCCCGTCCTCGGCGACCGCGAGCCGGTGCGAGGGCCGCCCCTGTGAACCGGCCGCCGCGCCGGGCCGGGCGTCGACCCGGATCAGCCCGAGCGCCTCCAGCTCGGCGGCGACCGCGCCGGCGGTGGCCCGCGTCACGCCGAGCTCGGCGGTCAGTACGGCGCGGGTCGGCGCGCGTCCGGTGTGCACGAGCTCCAACGCGGGCCCGAGCGCACCGCGCCCCCGGTCCAACCGCGCCCTCGAGGTGGTCCCTTCCCCCGCCGTCCGGGGGTCCGCCTTGCCGCTCATGAGGGCGAGTCTCCCATGATCCGCGGGCCCGGCGGCCTACAGCCCGCTCACCCGAAGCGTGATGTTCAACCGCCCGACCAGACCCAACTCCGGCGGCGCCGTGCCCGCCTGGACCCGGGGCACCCCGTGGTACGCGAGCCGGGACGGTCCGCCGAAGACGAACAGGTCGCCGCTGCGCAGCTCGACGTCCGTGTACGGCCGGGTCCGGGTCTCGGGGTTGCCGAAGCGGAAGACACACGTGTCGCCGAGGCTCAGCGACACCACCGGCGCGTCGGACTTCTCGTCGCTGTCGCGGTGCATGCCCATGCGGGCGTCGCCGTCGTAGAAATTGATCAGTGCGATGTCGTACGGAGCCGACTCCGTGCCCAGGGCGTCACGCACCGCGCGGCGGCCCAGCTCCCCGAGCCAGGACGGGAACGGCTTCACCGGTGCGCCGTCACCGTCGGCGACCGTGCGGGCGTAGGCGTACGGATACCAGTGCCAACCCAGACACACCTGGCGGGCGGTCATCGTGCCGCCGCCGGGTGTGCGGACCGTCCTGAGGCCGGCCGGCGGGCGGGCCCACTCCCGGCAGGCCCGGAGCAGGTCGCGCTGCCCGGCCGTGTCCAGCCAGTCCGGCACGTGCACCGCGCCCGGCGCGACCTCCGTACGGGCCCTCGGGAACAGCTCGGCGTCCATGGTTCCATCCTGCCCGACAGCCCTGAGCTGCGGCTCGGCTAGCCTGGGCACACGATGAACGACCGTATGACGACTCCCTGGGCCGAGCTCGAGCTGTCCCGCTTCCCCGAGGACCCGCGCGAGAGACTGCGCGCCTGGGACGCCTCCGACGAGTACCTCCTCCGACATCTCGCGGAGCAGGACGTCCCCCTGTCCGGCACGGTCGTGGTGGTCGGGGACCGCTGGGGCGCGCTGGCCACGGCGCTCGCGGCGCACCGACCGGTGCAGATCACCGACTCCTATCTGACCCAGGAGGCGACCCGGGCGAACCTGGCGCGGGCCGGCGTCGAGACCGGTGCCGTGCAGTTGCTCACCACCCAGGACCCGCCGCCCGGGCGCGTCGACGTCCTGCTGGTGCGGGTGCCGAAGAGCCTGGCTCTGCTGGAGGACCAGCTGCTGCGGCTGGCGCCCGCGGTGCACAAGGGCACGGTCGTCGTCGGCACCGGCATGGTGAAGGAGATCCACACCTCGACGCTGCGGTTGTTCGAGCGGATCCTAGGTCCGACCCGCACCTCGCTCGCCGAGAAGAAGGCCCGGCTGATCTTCTGCACGCCCGAGCCGTCGCCGCAACGCGGCGCGCATCCGTGGCCGTACAGCTACGAGCTCCCCGACGGCCTCGGCCCCGTCTCGGGCCGTACCGTCGTCAACCACGCGGGGGTCTTCTGCGCCGACCGCCTCGACATCGGCACCCGGTTCTTCCTGCAGCACCTGCCCGGCAGCAGCGGCGGGCAGCGGGTGGTGGACCTGGGGTGCGGCAACGGAGTCGTCGGTACGGCGATGGCGCTGGCCGAGCCCGAGGCCGAGGTGCTGTTCGTGGACGAGTCGTTCCAGGCGGTGGCCTCGGCGGAGGCGACGTTCAAGGCGAACGGCGTGCCGGGGCACGCCGAGTTCCGGGTCGGGGACGGGCTGGCGGGCGTTCCCACCGACAGCGTGGATCTGGTACTCAACAATCCGCCGTTCCACTCGCACCAGGCGACGACGGACTCCACGGCGTCGCGGATGTTCACCGGGGCGCGGCGCGCACTGCGGCCGGGCGGCGAACTGTGGGTGATCGGCAACCGTCATCTCGGCTACCACCTGAAGCTGCGGCGGTTGTTCGGCAACAGTGAACTGGTCGCCAGTGACCCCAAGTTCGTCGTGCTGAAGGCGGTCAAGAAGTAGCGGTCCCGTCAGCCGAGCGCCCGGATGATCTCCGCCACCGCCCGCATCATCGCCTCCCGCCCGACGCTCAGGTACCTCCGCGAGTCGACCGCCTCGGGGTGGGCCGCCAGGAACTCGCGGACCGCGCCCGTCATGGCGATGTTGAGAGCGGTGCCGACGTTGACCTTGCTGATGCCGCCCGCGGCCGCCTTGGCCAGCTCGTCGTTCGGGACCCCGGACGAGCCGTGCAGCACCAGCGGTACGTCCAGGGTGTCGGTCAGGCGTCTGAGGAGGGTGTGGTCGAGGGTGGCGGTGCGGGTGGTCATGGCGTGGGAGCTGCCGACGGCCACGGCCAGGGCGTCGACCCCGGAGTCCGCGACGAAGGCACGGGCCTCGGCGGGGTCGGTGCGGGCTCCGGGGGCGTGGGCGTCCAGCGGCGACTCACCGTTCTTGCCACCGATCCGGCCCAACTCCGCCTCGAGCCAGAGCCCTTGGGTATGTGCCCAGTCGGCGGCGACCCTGGTCGCGGCGAGGTTCTCTTCGTAGGGGAGTCGGGCCGCGTCGTACATGACGGAGCTGAATCCGGCGTCGGGTGCCTGGCGCAGCAGGTTGTCGCTCTGCACGTGGTCCAGGTGCAGAGCGACGGGTACGACGGCTCGTTCGGCGGCGGCGACGGCGGCGCGGGCGAGCGGGAGCAGTCGTCCGTAGCGGAACTTGACGGCGTTCTCGCTGACCTGGAGGACGACGGGTGAACCCACCGACTCCGCACCGGCGATGACCGCCTCGACGTGCTCCAGCGTGATGATGTTGAAGGCGGCGACGGCGGAGTGCGTGGCGGCGGCGCGGGTGACGAGTTCGCCGGTGTTGACGAGGGGCACGGCTGATCCTTCCGTGGGGGGGTCAGGGGGCGAGGATCACCGAGCGGGTGAGGTGGCGCGGCTGGTCGGGGTCCAGGCCGCGGGCCGCTGCGACGGCGACGGCGAGCCGCTGGACGCGGACCAGCTCGGCGAGCGGGTCGAGGCCTCCGGCGACCCACCGCCCGCCCGTGTCCCGCACCTGTTCGGGCAGGCCCCCCGGCACCTCTCCGAGCATCCAGGTGGCCGTACCGTGGGTGGTGATGCTGATGGGGCCGTGCCGGTACTCCATCGCCGGATAGGCCTCGGTCCAGGCGAGGCATGCCTCGCGCATCTTCAGCGCGGCCTCGTTGGCCAGCCCGACCGTCCAGCCGCGGCCGAGGAAGGTGAACTGGGCGCAGTCCACGATTCCCTGGGGCAGCTCCGAGCGAAGTGCGGTGCGGGCGTCGGCGACGACGGCCTCGGTGTGCAGGCCGAGGTGGGCACGCAGCAGGGTCAGCGCGGTGGTGGCGAACCGGGTCTGCACGACCGAGCGTTCGTCCGCGAAGTCGAGGACGACGAGGTCGTCGGCGGCATCCATGACGGGCGTGCCGGGATCCGCGGTGATGGCGGTCGTGCGGGTGCGTCCGCGCAGCTCGCCGAGCAGCTCCAGCACTTCGGTGGTGGTGCCGGAGCGGGTGAGGGCGACGACCCGGTCGTACGAGCGGCCGTAGGGGAACTCGGAGGCGGCGAAGGCGTCCGTCTCGCCCTGACCCGATCCCTCACGCAGCGCCGCCACGGCCTGCGCCATGAAGTACGAGGTGCCGCAGCCGACGATCGCGACCCGCTCCCCCGGCGCCGGCAGCGCCCCTCCGTACTCCGTCGCCCGTGCGGCCGCGCGTGTCCAGCACTCGGGCTGGCTGGTCAGCTCATCCTCGACATGGGTCATGCCTCACCCCTCCACTTTGATTGTTTGTGCAAGATATAGCGAAGTTTCGAGCACAATCAAGCATTCGGGGGGAGTGGGGGTGCGCTAGGGTCGCTGGGAGACCGAGGAACGGAGGGCGTGGATGTCACGCGACGCCCGTTGGAAGGCACTGCTGGAGCTGCTGGTCGAGCGCGGCCGGTTGGACGTCGAGGAGGCGGCCGCCGAGCTGGCGGTCTCGTCCGCGACGATCCGGCGCGACTTCGACCAGCTGGCCGAGCAGCAGATGCTCGTGCGCACGCGGGGCGGCGCGGTCGTGCACGGGGTGTCGTACGAGCTGCCGCTGCGCTACAAGACGGCCCGCCACGCCTCCGAGAAGCAGCGCATCGCGAAGGCGGTGGCGGACCTCCTCGCCCCCGGCGAGGCGGTGGGGCTCACCGGCGGGACGACCACGACGGAGGTGGCGCGGGCCCTGGCCGTGCGCGGTGACCTGGCGTCCGGTTCGCCCGCGCTGACCGTGGTCACGAACGCGCTCAACATCGCCAACGAGCTGGCCGTACGCCCCCAGTTCAAGATCGTGCTGACCGGCGGGGTCGCGCGCCCCCAGTCGTACGAACTCGTCGGACCGCTCGCGGACGGTGTGCTGAGTCAGATCACCGTCGACGTGGCGGTGCTGGGCGTCGTCGCCTTCGACGTCGCCCACGGTGCCGCCGCGCACGACGAGGCGGAGGCGGCGATCAACCGGCTGCTCTGTGAACGCGCGGAGCGCGTGATCGTCGCCGCGGACTCCAGCAAGCTGGGACAGCGGGCCTTCGCCCGGATCTGCGCGGCGGAGTCCGTGAACACGCTGGTCACGGACACGGCGGCCGCGCCGGACACCGTACGGCGGTTCGAGGAGGCGGGGCTGCGGGTCCTCGCGGTGTAGGGGCCGCAGGGCAGGGCGTGGGGGCAGCCGCGGGGCTCAGTTGCCGCCGCGGTCCGCGAAGGCCCCGTCGGTCGCGAAGGCCAGCTCGGCGAAGCGTTCGCCGATGTGGCGGTGGGCGGCGGCGTCCGGATGGAGGTTGTCGGGCAGCGGGAGCTCGACGGAGTCCCCCTCGCCGTAGAGGTCGCGGCCGTCGAGGTAGTGCAGGTTCGGATCCTCTGTCGCCCGCTGCGCCACGATCCTGGCGAGCTCCTCCCGTATGACACCCAGGGTCAGTTTCCCGCTCGCGCGTTCCGCCGGATCCCCCATGGCCACGAACCGCAGTTGCCCGGCGCTGAGGTTGCTGAAGTCCGGGGCGCTGGGGCCGGGCGTGTCCTCGTGGATGGGACACAGGATGGGCGAGACGACCAGCAGCGGGGTGGTGGGGTGACCTTCGCGGATGGTGTCGAGGAAGCCGTGGACGGCGGGGGTGAACGCGCGCAGGCGCATCACGTCGAGATTGACCAGGTTGATTCCGATCTTGACGCTGATGAGGTCGGCGGGCGTGTCGCGCAGGGTGCGGGCGGTGAACGGGTCGAGCAGGGCGCTGCCGCCCAGGCCCAGGTTGATCAGTTCGACGCCGCCGAGGGAGGCGGCGAGGGCCGGCCAGATGGAGGTGGGCCCGGCGGCGTCGGAGCCGTGGCTGATCGAGCTGCCGTGGTGCAGCCACACCCTGCGGCCCGGGTCCGGGGCGGGCTCGACGGGAGCGTCGGTGCGCAGGGCGACCAGTTCGGTGGTCTCGTTGTGCGGCAGCCAGATCTCGACGTCCTTGATGCTGTCGGACAGGTCGGTGAAGCGGAGGGTGCCGGGCCGCCCGGCACGGTGTTCGACGCTTCCGGTGGTCATGTCGACGGTCACGGTGTGGCCGTCCGTGACGCTGCCCCGGCCCGCCGGGCACCCGTCGACCAGTAGTTCGTACACACCGTCCGGGCGCGGCGGGGCGCCCACGTAGACCCGCTTGGTGGGCAGCGTGTCCAGTTCGACGACGGTGGCGCGGGTACGGAAGGCCAGCCGTACGCCTGAGGGCTGGGACTCGGCCATGGCCAGTTGCCCGTCGGCGCACTGGGCGCGGGCTCGGGCGGGCAGCCGGTGCGGCAGCACACCGTGCTCGGTGCGCTCCAGATCGAGGGCTCCGCGCAGGAGGTCCATGGTGACGGGCGTGGTGATCCAGTTGTCCTCGGTGTGCATTGCCTCAACCTGTTGATCACGTGACTGAACTGCATGGATTGCATGGGCTGGATGGACTGCAAGAAGCCGGGTGGACTGGGCGGGCTACGTGGTGGACGCGGGCCAGTTCCGCAGCAACGCGTCAAGGGCGTCCATCACTCTTGACCAGGTCTCCTGTGAATCGGGGGCGCTGTGGCTGAACCCTCCCCCGAGCTCCAGGCTCACGTAGCCGTGGAAGACGCTGCCCAGCAGCCGGACCGCATGTGTCTGGTCCGGCTCCGTCAGGTCGTAGCCGCGCAGGATCGCCCGCGTCATCTGCGCGTGTCTGCGGCCGGCGCTGACGGCCGCCACCTCCGGGGAGAGCCTCAGCTGCGTCGCGGCATAGCGGCCGGGGTGCTCGCGGGCGTAGTCGCGGTAGACGTTCGCGAAGGCGGTCAGGGCGTCCTTGCCGGCCCGGCCGGCGAGCGCGGTGGCGCCCCGGTCGGCGAGTTCCTCCAGGGCGAGCAGGGCGATCCCGGCCTTGAGGTCGTGGGAGTTCTTCACGTGCGAGTACAGACTCGCGACCTTCACCTCGAACCGCCTGGCGAGCGCCGAGACGGTCACCTGGTCGAAGCCGACCTCGTCGGCCAACTCGGCTCCTGCCCGGACCAGGCGTTCCGTGGTCAGTCCTACCCGCGCCATAACCAACCCTTCGTTCACCTGAAGGGATTGTGCATTTAGCTACAAGCTTTAGGCAAATCCCGTGTCCAGTTCCTTGGTCGTCGCGGCGCCCGCTCCCCCTAAGCTGAGGCTGATGCCGAGGTGCGTGTCGGGCCGGGGAGGCTGCTATGCGTGGAACACAGGGCATGTCCGGGGCCGGGCCCTATCTGCCGATCGCCGAGCACGGTCTGATCGGCGACCTGCGCAGCGTGGCCCTCGTGGGGACCGACGGCACGATCGACTGGTACTGCTGTCCCTCGTTCGACGCCCCGAGCGTCTTCGCCTCGATCCTGGACGCGGAGAAGGGCGGCTGCTTCGAGCTGGCGGCGAGCGTGCCGGCCCGCACCAAGCAGTTCTACTTTCCCGACACCAACGTCCTGATCACCCGGTTCTTCACCGAGGACGGCGTCGGCGAGGTGCAGGACTTCATGCCGGTCGACGGCGGCTCGGTGGAGACGGAACGGCACCGGCTGATCCGGCGGGTGCTGTGTGTGCGCGGCTCCATCCCGTTCCGTACCCGCGTGGCACCGCGTTTCGACTACGGCGCCGAGCCGCACACCGTGCGCATGGTCGGCGACGTCGCGGTCTTCGAGTCCAGCAAGCTGTCGCTGGGGCTGACCGCGACCGTGCCGCTGGAGGTCGACGGCCTGGACGCACGCGCCGACTTCAAGCTCGCCGAGGGCGAGTCGGCGGTGTTCGCACTGGACCAGGTGGGCGGCGAGGTGGCACCGCGGCGGTGCGCGCGGACCGAGGCCGAGGAGCAGTTCACCACCACGGTGGCGTACTGGCGCAAGTGGCTGTCCGCGTCCAAGTACCGGGGCCGCTGGCGGGAGATGGTGCACCGCTCGGCCCTCACCCTGAAGCTGCTCACCTACGCGCCGACCGGCGCGATCGTGGCCGCCCCGACGACCAGCCTGCCGGAGGAACTCGGCGGCGAACGCAACTGGGACTACCGGTACGTGTGGGTGCGTGACGCCGCCTTCTGCGTGTACGCGCTGCTGCGGCTGGGCTTCACCGGCGAGGCCGAGGCGTTCATGAACTTCGTGACCCGGCACATCAGCCCCGGCGACGGCAAACCGTCGGGCCCGTTGCAGATCATGTACGGCATCGACGGTCGCACCGATCTGGCCGAGCGCGAACTCGACCACCTGGAGGGGCACCACGGCTCCGCGCCGGTCCGGGTCGGCAACGCCGCCGCCGACCAGCTCCAACTCGACATCTACGGCGCCCTGATCGACTCGATCTACCTCTACGACAAATGGGCCAAGCCGATCTCCAGTGACCAGTGGGACGATGTGTCCGCGCTGGTGGACTGGGTGTGCGAGAACTGGGACCAGCCCGACGAGGGCATCTGGGAGACCCGCGGCGGCCGCAAGAACTTCCTCTACTCACGGCTGATGTGCTGGGTGGCGATCGAGCGGGCGATCCGCATGGCCAACCGGCGCGGTCTGCCCGCCGATCTGAACCGCTGGCGGGAGTGCCGCGACACGATCTACCGGCGGATCATGAAGCGGGGCTGGTCCGAGACCCGCCAGGCCTTCGTGCAGCACGAGGACAGCGACGTGCTCGACGCGGCCGTCCTGATGATGCCGCTGACGAAGTTCATCGCCCCGACCGACCCCAAGTGGCTGTCCACCCTGGACGCGCTCACCAACGACCTGGTGTCCGACTCGCTGGTCTACCGCTACGACCCGCAGGCGAGCCCCGACGGACTGCGGGGCGACGAGGGCACGTTCTCCATCTGCTCGTTCTGGTACGTCGAGGCCATGGTCCACGCCGGACGGATCGACGAGGCACGGCTGGCCTTCGAGAAGATGCTCACGTACGCCAACCATCTGGGCCTGTACGCCGAGGAGATCAGCCACACGGGTGAGCAACAGGGCAACTTCCCGCAGGCGTTCACCCATCTCGCCCTGATCAGCGCCGCGTTCAACCTGGACCGTGCGCTCGGCTGAGGAACTGACGAGCCGGGGAACTGCAGCGCCGAGGAACTGAAGAGCCGAGGCACGGTCCGGTGACGTCCTCAGGCCGAAGGGGAAGTCCCGCGCGGACTCGCTCTTCTGCCGGATCAGGAGGGCAGCGTCGTCCCCGGCAGGTTGTACTCGTCCCGCCGGCCGCACATCCCGAAGCCGCCGAGCCGGGTGGGCACGGCCTCGTACGCGGTCGCCTCGCCGAGGTACGCCGGCGCGCCGTCCGCCAGCGCGTCGAGCTGGGCGCCGGTGCGTTCGGCGGTGGCCAGCGCGCCGGCCCGCCACAGCTCGCGCCAGGCCGGGACCTTGGCTTGCACCAACCGGGCGGCGGCACGCTGGAACTCCAGGTACGGGCCGTTGTCGCCGGCGACGAGCGCCTCGCGCAGAGCGAGGTAGCCCTCGACGGCGAGGTCCCGGCGGTGTCGGGCTGCCGCCGCCGTCTCCCCTCCCGTGCCGGGCGGAAGGGTCGCCACCGCCGCGTAGATCTCGGGGTCGGCGAGCACCTCGGGCGGGAAGGTGAAGACGGCGTCCCCGGCCTCCGGCAGCCCGCTGTTCTGCATCAGCACGGTGATGCGCAGGCCGCCGCCCTGGACCATGCGGTGCACGGTACCCGGCGTGAACCAGGCGACCGAGCCCGGCTCCAGGGGGATGTCCCGGTAGCCGTCGGGGCTCAGCGTCTGCACCGCGCCCCGGCCGCCGGTGACGACGTACGCCTCCGTGCACACCAGGTGCAGATGCGGGCTGCCGCCGCAGACGCCGTCGGCGGCCTCCCAGTCGTAGGCGCTCAGGTGGGAAAGGCCGACGGCGCCGGGCAGGGGGTGCGGGAAGGTCGGCTTCACGGCCGCTGGTCCGCTCACCACGGCAGCCCTTCCAGGTGCGAGACGACGCGTTCGCGGTCCCAGGCGCCGTCGGCGAAGACGACCCGGTAGCGGTAGGCGAAGGACTCGCCCGGCGGCAGCTCGAACTCCTCGAAGAACGCCCAGGAGAACGCGACCGTGGGAATCGGCTCGGAGCGCACGAACCAGTGCGACTCGTGGATCGCGGCCCGCTCGTCGAGGTTCTCGGGAGCGTGGGCGAAGACGAGGGTGGAGTGCCCGTCGACGTCGTCGTGTTCGGTGGTGAAGGCGAGCCACGGGCCCTGGGTGCCCATCAGCTTGCCCGCGTCCGCACCCGCTCCCCCGTCGATGTCGGGACCGAAGACGGTGCCGCCGGTGAAGTCGCGCGGCCCGCGCCACTGCAGGCCGGTGTAACCGGCCATCTCGCGGCCCTCGGTCGTCGGGGAGCCGAAGGCGAGGGGCTGGTCGCGGAGGTTGGTGAGCCGGATCGACCAGTCGAGGGCCCAGGCACCGGCCTCCTGGTCGACCGAGTGGACGGTCAGACCGCGCTCCTCGCGGGCCCACTGGGCGCCGCCGTTCTCCACCCAGGTGAGTTCCTCGGTGAAGGCGAGCCGGTCGTCCTCGACCGTGAACGCGGGGAAGCCGTCGTGCCGCATGGAGCCGATGCGTTCGGGCAGGGGGAGGTATCCCTGGCCGTGGACGTAGCAGTTGCCGCCCCAGAAGTTCTGGCCGGACAGATGACTCGCGGTCATCTGCAGGCCCTTGTGCCAGCGGTGGTCGTTCGGGCGATAGCCGGTCACCGTGCGTCCGGCCAGGGTGCGGACCGGGTGGGCGTAGGGCTTGCGGGACTCGAAGGCCTCGGCGTCGGGGCGGTAGACGTAGCGGAGGATCTCCGTGCCGTCCGCCGCCTCGACCGCGATGTGCTGGCCGTGGACGTGGCTGACGCGGATGGTCATGCGCGCTCCTTCGGGGCCCAGTGGGGGTGGTCTCCGTGCATGGCCGGGTAGAACGGGTCGCCAGGGCCGATCTGGCCCGCGTGCACCGGGTTGCCGGTGAACGCGGCCTTGTAGAGCGCGGCGGCGAATTCGAGGGTCGCGCGCGCTTCGGGGCCGCTGTTGGGCGGCCTGACACCGTTGTCGAAGGCGTCGAGGAGCGCGCCGAGCTGTGCGGTGTGGGAGCTGGGCACGTCGGCGGCGGGGGTGCGCCAGGCCTCGGCACGTTCGGCGGCCACGTGGGAAGCCGGGATGTAGGCCCAGTCCTCGTTGCGGTGCCCGTACAGGTGGGTGAGCTCGACGGTCGCGTCCGCGCAGTCGATGCGGATGCGGCTGACCTCGTCCGGGGAGAGCACGCTGTTGACGACGGTGGCGAGGGCGCCGTTCTCGAACCGGACCAGGGCCGTGGACACGTCCTCGCTCTCGGTGTCGTGGACCAGCCGCGCCGCCATGGCCCGGATCTCCGTCCACGGGCCGAGCAGGTGCAGCAGCAGGTCGTACTGGTGGATGCCGTGTCCCATCGTCGGGCCGCCGCCCTCGGTGGACCACTTCCCGCGCCACGGTACGGCGTAGTAGCCGGCGTCGCGGTGCCAGGTGGTCTGGCAGTGGGCGACCCTCGGGGGACCAAGCTCACCGCTCGCGATCAGCTCACGGGCGTGGACGGCGCCGGAGCCGTAACGGTGCTGGAAGACCACGGAGGCGTACGCCCCCGAGGCCTCCTCTGCCGCCGCGATCTCGTCGTACTCGGCGAGCGACAGGGTCAGCGGCTTCTCGCACAACACCCAGGCGCCCGCCTTCAGCGCCGCCACCGTCTGCCCCCGGTGCAGGGACGGGGGCGTGCCGATGAGGACCAGGTCCGGGCGTACCGAGTCCAGCATGGCGTCCATCGACGTGTACCCGGCGACGGCCTCCCCCGCGAGCTCCCGGAAGGCCTCGAGCCGACCCGGGTCCACGTCGACGGCGGCTACCAGTTCCACCCGGTCGGCGTGGGCTCTGACGGCCGGCAGGTGACTGCCGCTGACGATGGCACCGGTGCCGACGACGGCGACCCGGCGACGGGCTGGGAGCGGGGGCATGCAGTTCTCCTGGTACGGCCGACGGACATGCAGAAAGCGCTTGCTCCGAGCGAGCCTAGGTCCCGGAGAATGTCCGGACAACCCCCTGCGGTGATGTGGGAAGGGCTTGGCCGCCGTCGGTCCGGGCGCCGGGCTGCTTCGCAGCCGCGGGGAGCGGCAACACGCCTGAGGCAGCCTTCCGCGCGGAACACCCGGATTCCCGGCGCTGAGCCGCGTCTACGGGCAAGAGGGGTCAGTTCACGTCTCGGTGAGTGACGCGGATCTTGGACTGGCCGTGCGGGAGTTTCTCCCAGTCGTCCATGAAGCGCGCCCGCAGTCCGTGTCGTTCCGCCAGGGCCGTGAGCGTCTCGGTGCGGTAGTAGAAGTCCTCCCGCAGGACGTGGTGTTCCTCGCCCTCGGTGCGGTCGAAGGTGAAGTCGAACCAGCCGCCCGGCGCGAGCACCCGGCCGACGTGCGCCAGGCACTCGTCGATGACGGGGAGCGGCGAGTGCGAGAAGACGCTGTGCGCGTGCACCACGTCGAAGTGGGCGTCGGGCAGGAACCGCAGCGTCAGGTCGCGGACCGGGGTCAGTGTGGGGAGCCGCTGTTGCAGGCCCATCTCGACGACGGTGTCCTGCGCGGCGACGAGGATGTCGGGCGAGATGTCGATGCCGTGGTAGTGCCCGGGCTCCAGGTGCCGGATGAACCGCCAGCCGCCCCGCAGGTTGCCGCAGCCGATCTCCAGCATGCGGTGTTCGGGGCGCAGCCCGTGGCCGATCAGGTAGTCGAACTGCATCGCCCCCAGCGCGAGCCATCGCTCACGGCTGCGGCTGCCGACCGCCGCGTCCGGGTCGGCCCGGGTGTCGGAGCGCATCACGGCGCGGTAGTAGGAGACGTGGTCGGTGTGCCGGTGGCGCAGCCACAGATCCCGGGCGACGCGGGTCAGATGGCGGGGCACCCGGTCAGGATGGCGCAGGGCGTAACCGATGCGGTGGCCGAGGGCGGCACGGTTGACGGTGAGGTTCTTGGTGGGCATGGGGTCGCTGCCTTTCCGGGAGGGCGCATTCCGAAGACGTCTGCCGGGGGGCGGGTCCTGGTTTCAGCCTCGGTGCGGGAGCGGCGCTGCCGGCTCGGCCAACGGGCTGCGGTCCTGCGGCGGTTCGGGTGAGCGGTGGGTCAACCGATCGGTTGATGCGGTGCCGCTTGCGACGCGTTAGACACGGAGGATGAGGATGAGACACACCGATCCTGACGAGCGCTGGCTGGGCGCGGTCGTGGACGCCGCCTTCTTCCTGCTGCTCGGCTCCTCGTTCGCCCGTTTCCTGACCCGCGACCAGGACGGAGCGCGCACCGGGTGGGTGACGGCGCTGTTCGCGGTCTTCTGTCTGCTGTACGTCCTCGGTCGCTTCCTGGCTCCGGCGCCGCCCCCCGGCTCGCCCCCGACCAGGCGTCATCTGGTGTGGCTGGGCTCGGCGTCCGCGGTCTGGGTCGTGCTCCTGGCCCTTGCGCCGAGTGCCACGTGGTGCGCGATGCCGCTGCTGTTCGCCGGGCTGCACGCGCTGCCCCCGCGGATCGCGGTACCGGTGGCGGCCCTGCTCACCGCGCTGATCGTGGCCTCCGAAGTACGCGTCGCCCAGGGCACGTTGAATCCCAATATGGTCATCGCCCCGCCCGCTGTCGCCGCGGTCGCCACCGCCGTGATGGTGCATCTTCAGCGCCAAGGGGCCCGGCAGCGCGTCCTGATCGAGGACCTGGTCCGTACGCGCCACGAACTCGCGGCCACCGAACGGCGGGCGGGTGTCCTGGCGGAGCGCCAGCGGCTGGCCACGGAGATCCACGACACCGTCGCGCAGGGCCTGTCCAGTCAGCGGATGCTGCTCCAGGCCGCCGGGCGCGTCTGGCGGACCGACCCGGACGCGGCCCGCGAGCACGTTCACAGGGCGGCGGAGATCACCTCCCACAGTCTCGCGGAGGCCCGCCGGTTCGTGCACGACCTGGCGCCGGCGGACCTCGCCGACCACACCCTGCCGGGCGCGCTCGCCGTACTCGCCGAACGGGAGAGCGGTCCGGGGCTGTCCGTGGAGTTCCGGCTCGACGGCGAGCCGGGCCGCTTGCCGGAACGGGTCGAGGCGGCGCTGCTGCGGATCGCCCAGGGGGCGCTGGCCAACGTGCGCGAGCACGCGGCGGCGACCCGGGCGGCGTTGACCCTGACCTGCCTGGACGACCAGATCTCGCTGGACGTCGCCGACAACGGGCGCGGATTCGAGGCGGACGCCTCGCGCGCGCTGTCCGGCCCGGCCCCGGACAGCGCGCGCGGGCACGGGCTGCCCGCCATGCGCATCAGGGCCGTACAGGCGGGCGGCACGCTCACAGTGGAGTCCACGCCGGGCGAGGGCACCGTCGTATCCGCGGCGATCCCCCTGACACCCTTGGCCGCCACCCGCCGGTACGCCTCGAACACTCCCAAGGAGCCCGTGCTGTGACGCCCGTGAGGCTGTTGTTGTGCGACGACCACGCCGTGGTACGTGCGGGGCTGCGCGCCCTGCTGTCCAGCGCCGACGGCATCGAAGTGGTCGGTGAGGCGGCCACCGGCGAGGAGGCGCTCGCCATGGCTGCCCGGCTGAGCCCGGACGTCGTCCTGATGGACCTCCAGCTCGACGGCGGGATGGACGGCGTGACCGCCACCCGGCGCCTGACCTCCGAGGGGGGTGGGGCGGGCCCCCGGGTCCTGGTGCTCACGATGTTCGACACCGACGCCGACATCACCCGGGCCATCGAGGCGGGCGCGACCGGCTATCTGCTCAAGGCCGAACACCCCGACGAGCTGTTCACGGCGATCCACAACGCGGCGTCCGGCCGCACGGCCCTGTCTGCCCCGGTGGCCGACCGCTTGATGACCCGGCTGCGCAGCCCGCGTCCCACCCTGTCCGCGCGCGAGCACGAGATCCTCGGACAGCTCGCCCGCGGCCTGGGCAACCGGGAGATCGCCCGGGCCCTGTTCATCAGCGAGGCGACGGTCAAGACCCATCTTGGGCGGATCTACGGCAAGTTGGGGGTGGAGACGAGGGCGGGGGCGGTGGCGGTCGCCAAAGAGAGGCGGCTGCTGACGTGACATCCGGCGGCCGTACCCGAGACCGTCCTGTCTGGGGCCAGGCGCGCGCCTCGCCCCCGGCCGCACGCCCGCGCCACGCACTCCCTCGCCCTGCTCTGGGCCGCCGTGCTCGTGCTCGTGGGGACCACCCCTTCTCACGACCGGCAGAGACCGGCACACAGATCGGCGGCCGTGGCTGGACCGCGCCGAGATGCGGCGGACCTGGAAGTCGTGGCCGCGCGGGCCGTTCATCGGTTTCCCGTTGGGCGCGATCCCGGCGGGCGGCGCGGAGATCCCCACCTTCTTGTCGTACGTCACGGCGAAACGTCTCTCGAAGCACAAGGACGAGTTCGGCAAGGGTGCCATCGACGGCGTCGCGGGACCGGACTCGGCGGCGTCGGCCTCGGCGGCGGGCACGCTGGTGTCCATGATCGACCTGGTGATCCTGCTGATCACCGGTCTGATCGGCTACGGCATGCGGCGCTATGGCCTGCCGGTCCTGCCCGCCGCCATCGCGCCATCGGCGTCATCCTCGGCCCGAACGCCCGGCAGCAGCTTCGGCGGGCGCTGCAGGTCAGCGACGGCAGCGTCACGGGACTGGTCAACACACCGTTCGCGGTGATCGTGTACGCGGTGATCGCACTCCTGCCGGCCTGGCCTCTGGTGAGGAGGCTCGCGGCCCGCCCGCGCGGGGACCTGATCGCGACGACCGCGCAGAATCAGCCATCTCGCGCAACCCGCATGACAGAAATAATCGAAACCCAGAACGTACGCCAAGGCTGGGTTAGCCTCATCTCCCCGCGGAGGGGCGAACTGACGTACGGGGAACATCACTTCGGGGGGACCGTGTCAGAACAGTGGCCGGTGCCACCGGACTCAGCGACAAGCGAGGCTGCCGCGTTGCGGCAGACCGGTGCCGCACCCCTGCGCCCGGTCGACCCGTCCCGCATCGGACCCTATGTGCCGCTGGCACTGCTGGGCAGCGGTGGCATGGGACGGGTCTACCTCGCACGTCCCACGGACGGCGGCCCCGGTCTGTTCGCGGTGAAGGTGATCAGACCGGAGTACGCGGACGACTCCAACTTCCGGCGCCGGTTCGAGCGTGAGGCGTCGGTACACGCCCGGCTCCGCACGCCGCACACACCGGAACTGTGCGGCACGGGGTTCCAGGACGAACTGCTGTGGATGGCCACCGAGTACCTCCCGGGGCTCGATCTCTCGGATGCCGTGGGCCAGGACGGCGCTCTGGAGACCGCGGCGGTCTGGCGGCTGGTGGCAGACCTGGGGCAGGCGCTCGCCGGCCTCGCCGCCGCGGGGATCGTGCATCGGGATCTGAAGCCGTCCAATGTGCTGCTGTCCGTCCGGGGCGCGTATGTGATCGACTTCGGCCTGTCGAAGGCCGTCGACGCGAGCGCGCTCACCGGCACGGGCAACCGGGTGGGAACTCCGGCCTACATGTCGCCGGAGCATCTGAGGACGGGCAGGTGCGACACGGCGTCGGACGTGTTCTCGCTGGCCGGGACGCTGGTCTACGCGGCGACGGGGCATGCGCCGTTCGGCGACGGCACAGGTGTCGACGTGATGCACCGGGTGGCGTTCGAGGAGCCGTATCCCGAACTGCTCGGTGAGATCGCGGCGGTGGACGCGGCGCTCGGCTCGCTGCTGTCCGCCTGTCTGGCCAAGGAGCCCGAGGCGCGGCCCACTCCGCGGGCCCTGACCGAAACGGCCCGGGCACACGCCGGGACGTCCCTCTGGCCCGAGCCGTTGGGCGCCCGAGTGCTGGCCCGGCAGCGGGCGTACGAGGTCCTGCACCCTTTCCCCGCCACAGGGAAGAACCGCTCACCGTCTCCCGACGACCGGCCCGAGGCAGCGCCGCCGACCCCGGCCGAGCGGGTGAGCCGGCCGGCGCCGCCCGCTTTGGGACCGGCGATCGAGGGGGCAGGTCCTGATGCCGTCACACCGCCCGGGCGGTCCCGCGGAGTCCGCACCTGGGCGCGGAAGAAGCCGGTACTGGCGGCCGCCGCGGGCACCCTCATCTGCGCGGTGGCTGCGGGGGGCGTGTTGCTCGCTCGTCAGGACGCCCCCGCGACCGCCGCTCCCTGGGCCGGTGCGACAGCCGGAGCCGGCACCGGCTCCGGCTCCGGAGATGCCGGCTCGTCGCCGTCGCCCGGGGGCTCGGAGGGGACGTCGGTGGCCGGCGAGAAGCCCGACGGCGCCGCCTCGGGCCCTGAGCCCTCCGCCGCCGCCGACGCCGAGCGCCGTACCGATTCGGCCACTCCCGTCGCTCCCGCCGTTCCCACCGTGGAGCCCAGCGTCCCCGCCGACGGGTCTGCGTCCTCGTCCCCGAGCAGCCCGCCTCCCGAGCCCGCGGCCCCGCCCTGGATCTCCGACTGCACGCACTACGCCGGCAACGGACGCACGCTCAAGGGGGACAGCGGTAAACGTGTGCTGCAGGTGCAGTGCATGCTGACGAAGCGCGGGTACGGCGCGGGGAGCACGGACCCGGACGGTGACTTCGGTTCCGGAACGGAGTCCGCGGTGCTGCGCTTCCAGAGCGACAAGGGCCTGGACGCCGACGGCATCGTGGCCCGCGAGACCTGGGAAGCACTGCGCGGCGCCGAGTGACGCCACCGGCCCGGGGGACGTCAGGACGGCTCAATGGCCCGCACGCGGGCCAGGACGTCGCGGATCATGTCGGCGCTGATCGTGAAGTGATCGCGGGCTATCGCCTCCGCCCGCTCGGGCTCGCCCGACGCGATCGCCCCGTAGAGGGCCTTGTGGTCCTCGCCGCCCTGGTGGAAGTGCGTCCGCTCGCCCTTGCCCCACGGCTCGACCGGGAAGCCTAGGCTGATCCGGACGAGGAGGTCCCGGCTCAGCAGGGTGATCTGCGGATTGCGGGTGGCGGTGCGGACGCTCTGGTGGAAGGCGCTGTCGGCGGCCTGCGCCTCCCGTGGACCGGGCGCGGACAGATAGGCGGCCAGGGCCTCCCGCATGGATTCGAGGTCCTCGGAGCGGCGGCGCCGGGCGGCGGTCGCGGCCACCATCCCCTCGACCAGTCCCCGTAGATCGAAGAGCTGCTCGAACTCCTCCCAGCGGGGCAGCAGGGTGTGCCGGACCGCGGCCCCGGAGGACTCGGTCCAGCTGTCGCGCACGAAGGCTCCCCCGTTGCGGCCGCGCCGGATCTCGACGACGCCCACGGCCTGGAGCCGCGCGATGGCCTCGCGCACGGTGGGGCGGCTCACCCGCAGCAGTTGGATCAGCTCGCGCTCGACCGGCAGTCGTTCGCCCGGCAGGAAGTCGCCCACGGCGATCGCGGTGAGCAGCCGGTCGGAGACCTCGTCGACCGCCGAACGCACGCGTACCGGGCCCAACTCCGGCGAGGGGGCGCCGCCGAGGAGGGCACGGTCGAGCATCCGGGAGAACTCGTGGTCGGGCGGCGGGGGTGTGGCGGTCAGGAGTCCTCCTCGGGTCGGTCTTGACGGCCGGGCCTGTTAACTCGCAGTTACTTCTGGGCCGGGCGGCACTAAAAGGTCTTGTGAGCAGACCATTTTCCCCATCAGTATGTCAGCCACCCGCCTCACCCACCTCGTTTCAGACATGGACTGGCTCATTCCGGCCGGTCCGGGAGGCTCCATCGTGGCGATCCCCGATCCCGACCGCACCGGAACCGTCGATTTCAACGGCTGGTCCACCTGGTACCGGATCACGGGCGAACCGGGCAGGACACCGCTGGTCGTCCTGCACGGTGGCCCCGGCGCCGGCCACAACTACACGCTGAGCATCGCGGACCTCGCCCGGCAGGGCCGCCCCGTGGTGCACTACGACCAGCTCGGCATCGGACTGTCCACCCATCTCCCCGGCGAAGGCGCCGACTTCTGGACCGTCCAGCTCTTCCTCGACGAACTCGACAACCTTCTCAAGGCGTTGGGCATCGCCGATGCCTACCACGTCCTCGGCCAGTCCTGGGGCGGCATGCTCGCCGCCGAACACGCCGTACGCCGCCCACCCGGGCTGCGCGGCCTGGTCATCGCCGACTCCCCCGCCTCCATGGAGCTGTGGCTGACTGCGGCGGACCAACTGCGCTCCGAGCTCCCGCCCGAGGTCCAGCACACCCTGCTCGCCCACGAGACGGCCGGGACCACCGACCACCCCGACTACCGCGCGGCCGAGCAGGTCTTCAACGAACGCCACGTGTGCCGCCTGGTCCCCAATCCGCCCGAAGTGCAGGCCACCTGGGCCAACATCGAGGCCGACCCGACCGTGTACCACACGATGAACGGGCCCAACGAGTTCCATGTCATCGGCACGCTCAAGGACTGGTCCGTCGTCGACCGGCTGCACCTGATCGAGGTGCCGACCCTGCTGGTGTCCGGGCGTTACGACGAGGCGACTCCCGAGACCGTCCGCCCCTTCGCCGACCGCATCCCCGACGTCCGCTGGCACTTGTTCGAGCACTCCAGCCACATGCCGCACGTCGAGGAGGCGGAGCTCTACCTCCGGGTCGTGGGCGCGTTCCTCGACTCCATCGACTGATCCGCCCGACCCACCGACGGGAGTTCCCCGAATGTCCCGCACCACCAGATCCCGCACTGCAGGATCTCGCACCGCCAGACGGTCCGCCCTCGCCGCCGGCACCGTCGTTCTCGCCCTGACCGCGGCCGCCTGTTCCTCCTCCGGCGACGGCTCCTCCTCCGACCCGACCACGTCCTCCTCCGGTGACGGCTCATCCAGTGCCTCGGCCTTCCAGCCGCAGCACAAGGGCGGCACCCTGCGCCTTGTCGCCCACGCCGCCGCGGGCAGCCTCGACCCGCAGGTCAACTACACACTCCAGTACTGGCAGTTGTACCAGTCGATGTACGACGGGCTGCTCTCGTTCAAGAAGGTCGGCGGCCAGGAGTCGTTCACCGTCGTCCCGGACCTGGCGGCCGCGATGCCGAAGGTGACCAACGGCGGCAAGACGTACACCTTCATCCTCCGCAAGGGCATCACCTTCTCCGACGGCAAGGCGCTGACCACCGACGACGTGGTGGCGTCCTTCCAGCGCATCTTCAAGGTCTCCAGCCCTACCGCCGGCACCTTCTACAACGGCATCGTCGGAGCCGACGCGTGCCTGAAGAAGCCCGCCTCCTGCACGCTCGCGGGCGGCGTGACCGGCGACGCGACGGCGAACACGGTCACCGTCAACCTCACCGCCGCGGACCCGGAGTTCCCGTACAAGCTGGCCGTCCCGCACGCCAGCGTCGTACCGAAGGACTCCCCGGCGAAGGACGCCGGCACCAAGCCGCTGCCGACCACCGGCCCGTACATGGCCGCCTCGTACGACCCGAACCGGGCGCTGAAGCTGGTGCGCAACCCCCACTTCAAGGAGTGGTCCCGGGAGGGGCAGCCCCAGGGCTACCCCGACGCCATCGACTACACCTTCGGCCAGACCGTCGAGTCCGAGGTCACCGCCGTGGAGAACGGCCAGGCCGACTGGATCTACGACCCGCCGCCCGCCGACCGGCTGAACGAGATCGGCACCAAGTACTCCTCCCAGGCACATGTGAACCCGCTGACCGCGTTCTGGTACGCGACGCTGAACGTCAACATGGCGCCGTTCAACAACAAGCTGGCCCGTCAGGCGATCAACTGGGCCGTCGACCGGTCCGCCGTGGTGCGGCTGTACGGGGGCGAGAACCTCGCTTCCCCCGCGTGCACGATCCTGCCGCCGGGCTTCCCCGGGCACGTCGACTCCTGCGACTACACCAAGGGCGGCGGCAAGACCTGGACGGCCGCGGACCTGGCCAAGGCCAAGGAGCTGGTGAAGAAGTCCGGTACGGCGGGGCAGGAGGTCGGCATCGTCGTCCAGGACGACGACGTCAACAAGTCGATCGGGCAGTACCTGCAGAGCCTGCTCACCCAGCTCGGCTACAAGGCGAAGCTCAAGCCGCTGTCGGGCAACATCCAGTTCACCTACATCCAGAACACCAAGAACAAGGTGCAGCTGGCGCTCACGTCCTGGTACCAGGACTATCCGGCGGCCTCCGACTTCCTCAACGTGCTGCTGTCCTGCGCGTCATACCACCCAGGCAGCGACTCCAGCATCAACATCGCCGGGTTCTGCGACAAGGGCATCGACGCGAAGATGCAGGCCGCGCTGAAGGCCGGGCAGACCGACCAGAAGAGCGCCGACCAGCAGTGGGGCACCATCGACCAGGAGCTGATGGCTCAGTCCCCGGTCGTCCCGCTGATCAACCCGAAGCTGATCGACTTCACGTCGAAGCGGGTCGGCAACTACCAGTTCAGCAAGCAGTTCTACATGCTCGTCGGGCAGACGTGGGTCAAATGAGCCGCACGCTCCCCGCTCCGTCGACCGAGGCCCGGCGCTCGCCGGGCCCCTGGCGGACGGCCGCCGCCGACCTGTCGCACAACAGGTCGGCGGTGGCCGCGGCCGTCGTCCTGCTGATCGTCGTGCTGGCGAGCCTGTGCGCTCCCCTGTACGCGGACCACGTCGCGCACACCGACCCGTTCCAGTCCCACGTCTCCGGCACCACCGTCGTCGACGGAAAGACCGTGCCCGTACTCACCCCCAGCAGCACGGGCCTCGGCCTCGGTGTCACGCCCATCGGACCCACCTGGGACCCCGCCCACTACTTCCTCGGCGCCGACAACCAGGGCCGCGACGTCATGGCGCGCCTGCTGTACGGCGGCCGTACGAGCCTGTTCATCGGTGTCACCGCGGCCCTGCTGACCTGTCTGGTCGGTACGGCCGTCGGAGTCGTCGCCGGCTACGCGGGCGGCGTCGTGGACGCCGTCATCTCCCGGATCCTGGACGTGGTCTGGGCGTTCCCCGTGTATCTGCTGGCGATCTGTCTGTCGGTCGTGCTGCTCACCAACGGGCTGCGCCTGGGCCCGCTCACCGTGGACGCGGGTAGCCTCTGGCTGCCCGTCGCGATCATCGCGGCGATCTATGTGCCGTACATCGCCCGGCCGTTGCGCGGCCAGGTCCTGGTGTTGCGCAACAAGGAGTACATCCAGGCGGCCGTCGGGTCCGGCGCGCCCACGGTGCGCATCCTGCGCCGGGAGGTGCTGCCGAACATCCTGCCCACAGCGATCGTCTTCGTGCCGTTGATGACCGCGCTGGCCATGCTGACCGAGTCGGCCCTGTCCTTCCTGTCCGTCGGCGTCCAGCCGCCCGACGCCAGCTGGGGCACGATCATCGAGGACGGTCTGGGGCTGCTCTACACGCGCCCCACCGTGACGCTCGCCCCGGGCCTGCTGATCGCGCTGACCACGGCGGCACTCAACGTCCTGGGCGACGGCGTGCGGGACGCGCTCGACCCCAGCGCCCGGCTGCGCGGAGGGGTGTGACGTCCATGCTCTCCTTCGCGCTCAAGCGCTTCGGCTCGGCCCTGTTCGTGATGTTCGCCATCAGCGTCCTGGTCTTCCTGATCTTCTTCGCCACCCCGGGCGTGGATCCCGCGGCCCGGATCGCGGGACGCAACGCCGACCCGGCCACACTCGCCCAGGTACGGCACTCCTTCGGCCTCGACCGGCCGATGCCGATCCGCTATCTGCTGATGATGCGGCACCTGCTCGTCGACCGGGACCTGGAGTCGTTCGTCAACCGCGGCTCCCGCGTCATCCCGCAGATAGTGCAGGCCACTCCCGTCACCCTGTCCCTCGTGATCGGCGCGGCGCTGATCTGGATGACGGCCGGCATCCTCATGGGCACCGCCGCGGCGACCTTTCGCGGCAAGGCCGCCGATCCGCTGATCATGCTGGTCGGCGTGGTCGGCGTCTCGCTGCCGGCCTACTGGCTCGGCGAGGTCGTCAACCTCATCACCCAGAAGCAGTTGCACGACTCGGTCTTCTCCTGGGTGCCGCCACCCGGATACGTCGGCCTGAGCCAGGACCCGGGCCAGTGGGCGCTGCACCTGCTCTTCCCCTGGCTGACCCTGGCCCTGCTGTACGCCGGGATCTACGCCCGGCTGCTGCGCGGCGAGGTCGTCACCGCGCTGAACGAGGACTACGTCCGCACCGCCCGGTCCAAGGGTCTGTCCGAGCGCCGGATCCTCGTCCGCCACGCCCTGCGCTGCTCGCTGATCCCGATCGTGTCGCTGTTCGGCCTGGACTTCGGCGCGCTCGTGGGCGGCGCCGCACTGCTCACCGAGGTGGTCTTCGGCCTGCCCGGCATCGGCAAGCTCACCTTCGACGCCCTCCAGAACCTCGATCTGCCCGTGATCATGGGGACCGTCCTGTACGCGGCGTTCTTCGTGGTCCTCGCCAACGCACTGGTGGACATCCTGTACGCGCGACTCGACCCGAGGGCACGCCATGCCTGAACCACTGTTGGACGTACGTGACCTGCGGGTGTCGTTCCGCACCCGCCGAGGCCCGGTCACCGCCGTCGACGGCCTGTCCCTCTCGGTGGCACCCGGCGAAGTCCTGGGCGTGGTGGGCGAGTCGGGCTCGGGCAAGAGTGTGTCGATGCTGGCCGTGCTGCGCCTGCTGACCAACCCGAACGTGACCGTGTCGGGCCAGGTCCTCTTCCGCGGCCGCGACCTGCTGAGCCTCCCCGACAAACAGATGCGCGCGATCCGGGGCCGGGAGATCGCCATGGTCTTCCAGGACCCGATGACCGCGCTGACCCCCGTGTACACCGTGGGCTGGCAGATCGCCGAGCAGATACGGGCGCACGAGCGGGTGTCCCGCAAGGAGGCACACGCCCGCGCGGTCCGGCTGCTCTCCGACGTCGGCATCCCCGACGCCGCCTCGCGGGTGAACGCCTACCCGCACGAGTTCTCCGGCGGCATGCGCCAGCGCGCGGTGATCGCGATGGCCCTCTCCTGCAGCCCCGCGCTGCTGATCGCCGACGAGCCGACCACGGCGCTCGACGTGACCGTGCAGGCGCAGATCCTCGACCTGATGCGCGAGCTCAACGCGGACGGCTCGGCGATGGTGCTCATCACGCACGACATGGGCGTGATCTCCCAGATCGCCGACCGGGTCCTCGTCATGTACGGCGGCCGGGCGGCCGAGGACGGCCCGCGCCGGGCGGTGTTCCACGGCCCGCGGCACCCGTACACCTGGGGTCTGCTCGACTCGGTGCCCCGCGTCGGCGGCCCCCGGCTGCGGCGGCTGCCCACCATCGCGGGCCTGCCCGTCTCACCCGGCAGCCTGCCGGAGGGGTGCGCGTTCGCGCCGCGCTGCCGGCTGCGTCACGACCGGTGCGTGGAACGCCCGGCGCTGGCCGCGGGCAACGGCGACGCCGCACACCGGGATGCCTGCTGGCTGCCGCCCGACGACCGCGCGTCACTGCGGCTGACGACACGGGCCGCGGCGAGCGACGTACAGAACATGGACTCGGAGGCGGCGTCGTGACGGCACAGGACATCGTGGCAGTGGACGCGGGCGCGCCTCCCGGCGGCGAGGTGCTGCTGCGCGCCACGGACGTCACCAAGCACTACCCCCTGCGTACGGAGGCGCTGTCCCGGCGCCGCCGGGTGCTGCGCGCCGTGGACGGAGTTTCGCTCGAGGTCCGCACCGGCGAAACCGTCGGCATCGTCGGCGAGTCCGGCTGCGGCAAGTCCACCCTCGGCCGCTGTCTGGTCCGGCTCACCGAACTCACGGGCGGCCGGGTCGAGTTCGACGGGCAGGACATCACCACGCTGTCCGCGCGCCGGCTGCGGCCCGTACGGCCGGGTATGCAGCTGGTCTTCCAGGACCCGCAGGCCTCCCTCAACCCCCGCCGCCGCGCCGGGGACATCGTGGCCGAACCGCTGCTCGTGCACCGCTACGGGGACGCGGCCGCGGTCCGCCGCCGGGTCGCCGAGCTCTTCGACGTCGTAGGACTGGCCGCGGGGCATCTGGACCGCTATCCGCACGAGTTCTCCGGCGGCCAGCGTCAACGCATCGGAATCGCAAGGGCGTTGGCCACCGAGCCGAGGCTGATCGTCGCCGACGAACCGGTGTCCGCCCTCGACGTGTCGATCCAGGCCCAGGTACTGAACCTCTTCGCCGACCTGCAGGAGGAGTTCGCGCTCACCTACGTGTTCATCGCCCACGACCTCGGCGTCGTGCGTCATGTGTCGGACCGGATCGCCGTCATGTACCTGGGCGAGATCGTCGAACTCGCCACGACGGAGGCACTGTACGAGGCCCCCGCCCACCCGTACACGCAGGCACTGCTGTCCGCGGTCCCGGACATCGACGACGGCACCCAGGCGGCGGACGCACCGGGCCGGGAACGCATCGTCCTGACCGGCGAGGTACCCAACCCGGTGGACAAGCCGACGGGCTGCCCCTTCCGCACCCGCTGCCCCTACGCCCGCGAGCTCTGCGCCCTGGAACGTCCCCGGCTCACCCTCACGGCCTCCGGCCGGCACGCCGCCTGTCACTACCCGCTGACCGGCTGACCCCGCCCGTTCCATCGAACGGTTGAATCCGAAGGCAGCGGATGGACGACGCGGCACGGCGCAGCTCGCGGGCAGACTTGCCGCGCCGTCGCATACGGAACGTGGCGGTGGACCAAGCAGGAGGGGACCCCCCACATGTCCAGCAACTTCAGCAGGCGTCGGCTGCTCGCCACCGGGGCCGGTGTCGCGCTCGGCGGTGCCGCCACGGTCGCCGCACAGAGCCCGGCGGGCGCTTCCCCGGTCACCGCCTCGTCCGGGGTGCGCGAGGAGACGCGCTCTCTGGACGAGCTCTACCAGGCCGCGCTGGCCGAGGGCGGCAAGCTCGTCCTCTACCAAGGCGGGGACGTCGACAGCCAGGCGGCCGGGGTGCGGACCGCGTTCGGCAGCCGCTTCCCCGACATCGATCTGACGGTCGTCGTGGACTACAGCAAGTACCACGACGTCCGCGTCGACAACCAGCTCGCGACCGGCACCCTGGTCCCCGACGTCCTACAGCTGCAGACGCTCCAGGACTTCACCCGCTGGAAGCGGGAGGGCCGGCTGCTGCCCTACAAGCCCGCCGGATTCTCCAAGGTCCACAAGGGGTTCAAGGACCCGGACGGCGCCTGGACGGCGCTGGCCGTCATCGCCTTCAGCTTCATGTACGACATCCAGGCGGCCGGTGCGGCCGCACCGAAGACTCCGCTGGATCTGGTCGACCCGCGCTGGAAGGACGCCATCGCCTCCTCCTACCCGCACGACGACGACGCGGTGCTCTACCTCTTCTCCCTCTACCAGCAGACGTACGGCTGGGACTGGGTCGCGAAGTTCGCCGCGCAGCAGCCGCAGTTCGCCCGCGGCTCGCACACCCCGGGCGTCGCGGTCAACGGCGAGCAGAAGACCATCGGGGTCGGCACCTCGGGCAGCGCTGTCTCCGCGTCGGCCTCCGTCAAGTGGGTGGCGCCGGTGGGGCACCCGTTCATGGCGTGGGGACAGCGGGCCGCGATCCTGAAGCAGGCCGCGCACCCCACGGCCGGAAAGCTGTACCTGAACTGGGTGTTGTCCGAGGAGCGGCAGAAGGCCGCCTTCAACGGCTGGTCGGTGCGCACCGACGTCACCCCGAACGCCGCTCTGAAGCCGGTGTGGGAGAACCCGGACGCCCACGTGGACGGCTTCCCGCGGTTCATGGAGGACCGGGCCGCGATCGAGCGGTGGAAGCAGACCTTCGCCCTGTACTTCGGCGAGGTCAAGGGCGACCCGTCGCCGGGCTGGCTGGGCCTGCACCCGGGGCGGTGACGGAGCCCGAGCAGGGCCGCGCAGCCGGCGTTCACGGCAGGTCGGCTCCGGGGCGTTTACAGCGGCCACACAGGCTACGGCGTACACTTCTGGCGCTCTTGTCGCATCCGTCGGCCCGCCCCAGGGAGCCGCAGCCGTGCCTGCCACCGCCCTCGCCGTACGCCGACCGCCCGTGTCGGCCCGGCACCTCCCGCACCTGGTGTTCCTGGTGGCCGCCGCCGGCACCCTGGTACGGCTCGTCGCGCTGAACAACCAACTGTGCTGGTCCATCGCACCGCCCACGGCCGCGCTGGCCCTGCTGTACGCCGCCGGGCTGGCGCGGTGGGACCGGCTGGGCCGCACGACCCGACCGCTCTGGCTCGGCCTGCTCCTGCTGCTGTGGTCCTGGGTGGCCTGGATCCTCCCGGCGCCGCTCACCTTCGGATACGCGTGGCTGGCCGTGCCGTTGGCGGTCCTGGCACTGCGGATGCCCACCCGCGCGGAGCGGGCGGCGGCGCTCGCCGTCATCACGGCGCTGCTGGTGGCGGCCCTGACGCGGTTCGGCGGCCTCGACCCCGATGTGCTGGCACCGCCAGTCGCCGCCGTCTGGGCCACCGTGCTCCTCTACCGCACCCAGCAGCGACTCACCCTCGAACTGGCCTCCACCCGGGGCCGGTTGGCGCGACAGCAGCGAGAGGCCGGGAGGCTCGCCGAGCGATCCCGCATCGCGCGCGACCTGCACGACACGCTCGCCCAGGAACTCGCGGGCAGCCGCATGCTGCTCCAGGCCGCGGAACGGGACTGGGACCGCCGGCCGGACGCCGCCCGGCGGCAGTTGCGGACGGTCACCGACGCCCTCGGCGAGCACCTCGCGCAGACCCGCGGCATCATCGACGACCTCACCCCGCCCCTTCTCGCCCGGGACGGCCTGGAGGCGGCGCTGCGGGATCTGTGCGCCCGTGCCGACGCCACTGCCGGGACGCCCCGGATCTCCTTCCGCACCGAGCGGGAGCCGTGCCTCCTGTCCACGGACCGGGCCGTCGCCCTGCTGCGCGTCGCGCAGGGCCTCCTGGCGAACGCCCGCGAACACGCGCGCGCCTCGCACGTACACCTCACCCTGACCTACGGCGACGAGGCCGCGGCGGCCGTCGAGGTCCGGGACGACGGAGCGGGGTTCGACCCGGCCGCCGCGAGGACGAGACGCGCCGACCGCGGATTCGGGCTGGCCGCCGCGCGCGACCGCCTGCGCGCGTTCGGCGGCACGCTCACCGTCGACAGCGCGCCCGGACAGGGCACCCGCGTCCGGGCCGTACTGCCGGCCGAGGACCGCGTCCCCGCCGGTGCCCGATGAGCGAGTCGGCCGGTCCACCACTGCGGATCCTGATCGTCGACGACCACACCGTCGTACGAGCGGGGCTGCGCGCCCTCCTCGAAGGCGAACCGGACTTCCACGTCGTCGGCGAGACCGGCGACGGAACCGACGCGGTACGCCTGGTGCGCGGGTTCCGGCCCGACGTGGTGCTGATGGACCTCAGGCTGTCGGACACGGGCGCGGAGGGCGGCCGCGTCGACGGCATCGAGACGACCCGCCGGATCCTGGCGACCTCCACCGACGCGCGGGTCGTCGTCCTCACCAGCTACGGCAGTCAGGCCGATGTCCTGCGGGCCGTGGAGGCCGGCGCACGCGGCTACGTCCTCAAGGCGGGCCCGCCCGAGGAGCTGTTCCGGGCGGTGCGCGCCGCGGCGGCCGGAGGCATGGGCCTGGCGCCGGAGGCGGCGGCCAGCTTCGTCGGGCACACGGCCGGGCCCGGGCCGGTGCTCAGCGAGCGGGAGATCGAGGTCGTACGGCTCCTTGCGCGGGGGCACAGCAACCGGGCCATCGCCGGCGCCCTGTTCCTGGCCGAGGCGACGGTCAAGACCCACCTCGTGCGGATCTACCGCAAGCTCGGCACCGAGAACCGTGCCGCCACCGTCGGCGAGGCCGTCCGGCTCGGACTGATCGAACTCACCTGAAGCGGTGGGGAGTCTGGCGGCAACCGGTCTGGGTGCCGACCCTCCGCGGCCCTCGTCTCACGGACTCCTCCGGTCGAAGCGGAACGGTGCGAGCGACTCCGGGCGGCGGCCGGTGCGGACGTACTCGGCGAGCTTGTGGCCGGTGACGGGGCCCAGCGTGACGCCGAGCATGCCGTGGCCGGTGGCCGCGAAGGCGTTGCCGTAATCCGGTACGCGGTCGATTACCGGAAGCCCGTCGGGGAGGAAGGGCCGTCCGCCGACCCAGGGGTCGCGGATCAGCCCGATCAGGTCGTCCGGGTCGTCGAACCAGCGGCCCAGATAGTGCCGGCTGGCCAGGGCGACGGCGACGACGCGCCGCCAGTCGAGGCGGTTGTTGTTGCCGCTGAGCTCCATCGTGCCGCCGATCCGGGTGGTGGAGCCGATCGGTGAGGCGACCGCCCTGCGCTCGCCGAAGTACAGCGTGTGCCGCGGTGCCGGGTCCAGGTCCACCGAGAAGCTGTACCCCTTGCCCGCCTGGAGCGGCAGCGGATGTCCCAGCGAACTCAGCAGGTGGGACGAGCGCATGCCGGCCGTGATGACGACGCCCGCGCACGGAATCTCGCCCTGCGCGGTGCGCAGCGCGACGACGCGCTCCCCGAGGGTGCGGAACCCGGTGGCCTCGACGTTCTCATGGACCTTCACCCCGGATGCGACGAGCGCCTCGCCCAGCCCCCGGGCGAACGCCTCCGGGTCGACCACGCCCTCCCCCTCGACGAGGTACGCCGCGCGCACCTTGGACGACAGGGCGTCGTCCAGCAGCCGGGCGCCGTCCCCGGTGACCACGTCGTCGGGGATCGGGTAGCGGCCGTCGGCCATCTCCCGCTGCACGGCGAGGTGGTGGCGGGCCTCGGCCGGGGACAGGAAGGCGTGGACCATGCCGGGACGGGTCAGGGTCGTGTCGACGCCGGCCTCGCGCAGGCCGTCGAAGAGGTCGAAGGTGGTGCGGTTCAGCTCGGCGACCGCCGTGTACCCGCGCCGGAAGGCGGCCGGTGTGCTGCTGCGCCAGAACCGCCACAGCCACCGTACGAACGCCGGATCGGGCAGGGGCCGTACATACAGGGGCGAGTCCGGCCGTCCCAGCGAGCGGAGCGCGTACCGTACGACGCCCGGTGCCGGGACCGGCGTCGAATGGCTGAGGCAGACCCAGCCCGCGTTGCCCCGGGACGCCCCGGAGCCCAGGGCGCTTCGCTCGACGATCTCCACCTCCAGGCCTGCCTCGGCCAGGTAGTAGGCGGTGCACAGTCCCACCACACCGCCCCCGACCACCACCACGGGTCCGGTCATGACGCCGACCCGTAGGCGGCGAGGAACTCCCGGGTTCGAGTCCGGCCGGGGTTGTCGAGGACGTCCTGCGGGGGTCCCTCCTCGACGATCCGGCCGCCGTCGACGAAGACGACGTGGTCGGCCACCTCGCGTGCGAAGGGCAGTTCGTGGGTGACCAGCAGCATTGTCATGCCGTCCGCGGCCAGCTCCCGCATGACGGCCAGGACCTCCCGGGTGGCCTCCGGGTCGAGGGAGGAGGTCGGCTCGTCGAAGAGCAGCACCTGAGGCCTGAGTGCGAGTGCCCGCGCGATGGCGACGCGCTGCTGTTCCCCACCGGAGAGCTGGTCGGGCCGGGCGAGGCCGCGGTGGGCCACGCCGACCCGGCGCAGCAGCGCGACGGCCCGCTCCAGCGCCTCCGGCTCGGGGACGCCCGCCTTGCGCTGTGCCAGGACGACGTTCTCGACCGCCGTGAGGTGCGGGAAGAGGTTGAACCGCTGGAAGACCATGCCGACGGTGCGGCGCAGCCGTGGCAGGTCCCGGCAGACCGTCCGGCCGCCGTCGTGGACCACTTCGCCGGCCACCTCGACGGTGCCCCGGTCCGGCCGTTCCAGCAGGTTGACGCAGCGCATCAGGGTCGTCTTGCCGCCGCCGCTCTGTCCGATGACGCTGACGATGCGGCCGCGGTCGACCTCCAGGTTCACCTGGTCGAGCACCAGACGGCCGTCGAAGGACTTGCTGAGCCCCTCGATCCGTACGACCGCGTCGGTGCGGGCCTGTGGGTCGGCTTGCGCTGTGGTGACGGGTTCGGTCATACCGCCGTCTCCTTCTGCTTGGGCTCGGCTGCGAGGACGGCGCCGAGGTCGCCTGCGAGCAGCGCCCGGGCCGCGCGTACCCGTCGGCGCCGCCACGGGGAGAGGGGAACGCCCGCCCGTACCTTCCGTTCCAGCAGCAGAAGCAGCTGGGAGAGGGGGTAGCACAGGGCGAAGTAGACGGCGGAGACGACCAGGTAGACCTCCAGCGCCCGGAAGGTGGCCGACGTGATGAGCCGCCCCTCGGACATCAGCTCGGCGGCGGAGACCGTGACGAGCAGGGAGGTGGACTTCAACAGGTCGACCAGCATGGTGTTGGTCCCGGGCAGTGCCTGCCGGACGGCCTGCGGCAGCACGACATGGACGAAGATGCCGGCCCTGCCCAGCCCCAGCGCCTCGCCTGCCTCGGTCTGTCCGGCGTGCACTCCGCTGATCGCGGAGCGGAAGATCTCGGACAGGTAGGCGGCGTAGAAGACGACGAGGCTCAGGCAGCCGGCCGTGAACACGTCCAGCCGGAGTCCGGCCGAGGCCAGACCGAAGTAGGTCAGGAAGATGATGGCCAGCAGCGGGACGTTCTTGAACACCTCGGTGTAGACGGCGGCGACGGCCCGCGCGGCCCAGGTCCGGCTCAGCCGGAGCAGCGCCACGGCCAGGCCGAGAAGCACCGCGCCGACGAAGCTCACCAGCGTGTAGGAGACGGTGCGCCCCAGCGCGTCGAGCAGATCGGGCCGGTAGTCGGACCAGGGGACTTGGAAGAGACCGGACATGTCATCCCCTCACTGGCCGGACTGTCCGGCGGACGGCGGCGTCCAGTCGGTCGGCCGGTCCACACCGCGGCGCGCGGTGGCGACGTCGGCGGACGGCTTCAGGAACTGCTCGGGGTCGCCGCCGTACTTCGCGACGAGCTTGGCCATCTCGCCGTTCTCGTACATGGCGTCGATCTGCGCCGAGACCGCCTTCTCCAACTTGCCGGCCTGCTTGGGCAGGTAGAAGCCGGTCTGGTACGGCTGGAAGTACGCGTAGGCGGGCTTGGCCTTGACCTCGGCGGCGGTCGGCGGTGTCAGGTACTCCGTGCTGATCTTCAGTTCCGGGCGCTGCTTCTGCGCGGCGATGATGATCAGCGGGTCGAGGAAGCCGACGTCGACGCGGCCCGCGCCGAGGTCGTCGAACACCCCGGTGGCGTCCGGGTAGGCGTGCAGCTCGGCGCCGGGCACGGACCGGATGGACTTGACCCAGACGTAGCCCTCGACCGTGCCGAGGCTGAGGCCCTTTAGGTCGTCGACCGTCTTGTAGGTCTTGCCGCTGCGGACGGCCATCGCCGAGGGCGAGTAGTAGGGCGGGTCGGTGAACAGGCCCTGCTTCTGCCGTTCGGCGGACCAGGCGACGCCGCCGATGGTGATGTCCACCCGGCGGGACTGCACTCCGGCGAGCATGCCGGCGAAGTCGGTGACCTGGGGCTTGATCTGGAGGCCGAGTTTCTTGGCCACGTAGGTGAGGATGTCGCCGTCCAGTCCGACGATCTTGCCACCCTGGACACTGGTGTAGGGCGCGTACGGCTGGACGGCCACCTTGATGACGCCGGGTGTGAGCGTCCCCAGGGAGGCGGTCTTCGCGGACACGTTCTTCGGGGCCTCGTCGCCGTCGGAGCCACAGGCGGCGACGGAGGAGAACAGTAGGAGGGCGGTCACAGTGGATACGAGAGAACGCACACGAGTCATCGGCTCGGGCCTTCCGTAGGTGCGCTGAAAGGAGCCCGCCGTTCACTGCGCTGTGCCCCCGGCGGGGATGTGATTGGGGCCATACGCTAGGGATCAACGAGCCGCGAGTCACCGTTCACTTCGTACGTAGTTGTGGCCGAAATCGATCGGTTCCCTGTACGGTGCGTCCAACCCGACCCGCCCTCGACGGGAGGAACGCCCGTGCTGAGCCCGTCGCTCGCGCAGGAGATCGCCGGGGACACCTCCGCCGTCATCGGCTTCAACGTGCTGATCACCGATGCCGAGGGCATGGTCATCGGCAGCGGCGACAGCAGCCGGGTCGGCAGCTTCCACGAGGCGTCCGTCGAGGTCATCCGCACCAAGGAACCCGCCACGCACAGCGCCTCGCAGGCCCAGCGACTGCGCGGGGTGCGTCCCGGGGTCACGCTGCCGCTGGTCACCGGCGGGCGGGCGGTGGGCACCGTCGGGATCACCGGCACGCCCGCCCAGGTACGCCGTTTCGGCCTGCTGGTGAAGCGTCAGACGGAGATCCTGCTGAGGGAGTCGGTGATGCTGCGCTCCCGCCTGCTCGCCGAGCGGGCCGCCGAGACGCTGCTCGCCGACATCGCCGCGTACGATCCCCAGGTCGTCGAGGGCGACTTCCTCGTGTTCCGGGCCGCCGAACTCGGCTTCGACCTACGGCTGCGACGGGTCGCCGTGGCCCTCGAGGTGACCGTTCCGGACACGGCCGCGCGGCACCGGGGCGCCCCCACGCAGGACATGGCCCTGATCCGTTCGGAACTGCTGCGCACCGTCCGCGAGGTCTTCGCCGACCCTCAGGACATCGTGGCCGGCACGGCTCCCGGCTGGATCGGCGTCCTGCAGCGGTTTCCGGCCCGGGGTTCGATGGCGTCGCTGGTCGCCGACTGCCGACGGGTCGCCGACGTGATCGCCGCGCAGGACGGACTCGCGGCCCGGGTGGGGATCGGCGAGCCGGCCACCTCCGTCGGCGGTCTGCACGACTCCTACCAGGACGCGTGTGACGCTCTTCGCCTGGGCGCCCGGTCGGCGGACGACTCTGCCGTCCATCTCATATCCGATCTGCGGGTCCACCAAGTCCTGGCGGCAGTGGGCCACTCGGCCCGCAATCGTCTGCTCGACCTCACGGCCGCGGAGCTGCGCGCCCAGCCGGACTGGCCGGCGCTCCGCGACACGGTCACCGCGTGGTGCGAGAGCGGGTTCAACCTCGTACGGGCGTCCGCGGCCCTGCACATCCACCGCAACACCGTCGTCTACCGGATGAACAAGATCGAGCAGATCACCGGCCGCCCGATGCGCGACCACCGGGCGACCATGGCCCTCTACCTCGCCTGTCTGGCGGATCGACTGGGCGGCGGTTGACGGTCGGTGGGCGGCGGTTGACGGCCACGTTCGTCGGCGCGATCGCCGAGGGGCGGGCCGGTGGCCGGGCCCGCCCCTCCTCCTCGGTACGCGCGAACGCCCCTGTCAGGCGGGGGCTTCGCTGGCCGAGGGTCTCACCTCCTCGGCCTCGTGGTGCCTCTCGGGCTCGGGCGTCGTGGCCGGTGCGGCGAACATCAGCCGTAGTCCGAGGGTGGCCGCGAGCGGGCCCAGGGCGCACATCGCGGCGGCGCTGACGAACGCGGCGCCGAGATCCCCCGCGTCATAACCGAATCCGCCGAAGTACGTGGCGAAGGTCGACGCGAAGCCGAAGAACATCGCCGGGATGAGAGCGAACGGCTTCAGCCGGCCGGTCGCCAGCAGGGTCCCGTTGACGAAGAAGATCACCACCCCCAGGGCCAGGGTCTGGGCGAACTCCCCGGTGCCGAACATCGTGCCCGTCTCCCGGTTGAGGAGTACGGCCACCACCGCGAACCCCGCCCCTGTCGTGGTCGCGGTGATCATGGAGATGGCGTTGGCGATGCTGGGGCCACCCTGCATGAACGTCCCGGCCCAGGTGATGAAGATCGCCCAGGTCGGCATGTGGAGCGGGCTCAGGAGCAGCAAGACGGTGGCGAAGGCGATGATCGAGGCGCTGATCTCGTGCGGCAGTGTGATGCGTCCGGAGCGTCCGGTGTGTCTGGCGCCCATGGCTACGCCAACCCGCCCGGCTTGGCCAGCAGTTCCTTGATACCGGTGTCGATGAACTCGGTGTCCTTGGGACTGCTGCCGCCGCCGGCGAAGTGGCCCCAGATGCCGGGGATCACACGGAGTTCGGCGCCCGGTATGTGGCTGACTGCCCAGGCCTCGTCCTCCGGCGGGAAGTAGAGGTCCTTCTCGGCGGGCATGTCGAGCGTGGTCGCCTTGATGGACCCGAGCGCCGCCTCCGTGTCCCCGTTGAAGCCCGGGGTGAGCCCGACGTCGCCGTTCTGCCAGGTCCAGAGCATGGTGAGCAGGTTGTTCGGGTCGCGGCCGTCCAGGAAGAAACCCTCCCAGAAGCCGACCAGGAAGTCCTCCAGGGACGTGTAGCCGAGCTTCTCGTACTCCTTCTCCCAGTAGAAGGCCTGCGAGAAGCCCCATCCCGCGTACACCCGGGCGAGTGCGCGCAGTCCGGTGGTCGGCCACTTCTCCGCGTCGTACCAGCCGCCGTTGAAGACCGCGTCGGCGGTCAGCGCGGCCTTGACTCCCTCCAGGAAGACCTTGTTGTGGGCACTGGTGCGCGGGGAGCCGCAGAAGGGGGCGATCCGCTCGACCATCTCCGGGTGGCTGACGGCCCACTGGAAGGTCTGCCCGGCGCCCATCGACCAGCCGGTCACCAACTGGATGCGCTCGATGCCGAACTCCTCGGTGACCAGCTTGTACTGGGCCTCGATCTGGTCGTACACCGTGATGTCGGGGAAGCGGGCGCGGTCGTACGGCGGCGGGGTGTTGCTCGGCGACGTGGACAGGCCGTTGCCGAGCATGTTCGGGACGATGATGAAGTACTCGGCCGGGTCGAGAGCCATGCCGGGCCCGATGAGCCACTCGTTGTCCCAGTGCCGGCCGGAGTACCAGGTGGGATACACGATCACGTTGGACTTGTCCGCGTTGAGCTCGCCGTACGTGGTGTAGGCGAGGTGCGCGCCGCGCAGGGTGGCGCCGCTCTGGGTGGTGAAGTCGCCCAGTTGGAAGGTGAGATGGTCACTGCTCATGGGGCTGCCTTTCGAGACGTTCAGGAGGTGACGGCGCACTGGCCGCGGTCGGCTTTTCTCGGGCCCTCGGCCGTCGGCCGGATGTCGAAGTCGAAGATCGCCGTGGGGAGGTAGAGGGTGCTGCACGCGTTGGGGATGTCCACGACGCCGCTGAGCCGGCCCTCGATCGGGGCCGAGCCGAGCAGGAGGTAGGCCTGCTCGCCGCTGTAGCCGAAGGTCGTGAGGTAGTCGACGGCGTTGAGGCAGGCGTTTTTGTACGCCATCGTCGCGTCGAGGTAGTGGTTGGTGTCGGTCTCGTGGTCGACGGAGATGCCGACGAACGAGATGAACTCGGTGTACTGCGGCGCGACGTTGCCCGGCATGAAGATCGGGTTGGTCGTGACGCCGTACTTCTCCATGCCGCCCTTGATCAGGTCGACGTGCAGGTCGATGAAGCCGCCCATCTCGATGGCGCCGCAGAAGGTGATCTCGCCGTCGCCCTGGCTGAAGTGCAGGTCGCCGCCGGAGAGCAGGGCGCCGGGCACGAGGACGGGGTAGAAGACCCGGGAGCCGCGGGTGAAGTTCTTGATGTCGTGGTTGCCGCCGTTCTCCCGGGCCGGGACCGTGCGGGCGCCTTCGGCGGCGATGAGGGAGGCGGTCTCGCCGGTCGCCGTGCCGGCCAGCGCGTTGTCGGCGAGCGGGGGCAGGGCGAGCGCCGGTACGCGGTGCGGGTCGGTGTCGATGAGGGCCTGCTCGCGGGCGTTCCAGCGGGCCAGCAGTGCGGCGGAGGGCGCGGTGCCGAAGAGGCCGGGGTGGGTAATGCCGGTGTAGCGGACGCCGGGGATGTGGCGGGAAGTGGCCTGTTGGCCGTGGAAGTCCCATACGGCCTTGTAGGAGTCGGGGAAGCGGTCGGTGAGGAAGCCGCCGCCGTTGTTCTTGGCGAAGACTCCGGTGTAGCCCCAGCCCTGTCCGGAGCCCTCACCCTCCGACTGCGGTACGGGGCCCAGGTCGAGGATGTCGACGACGAGCAGGTCGCCGGGCTCGGCGCCCTCCACGGCGATCGGGCCGCTGAGCATGTGGGCGTGGGTGAGGTCGACGTCCCGGACGTCGTTGGCCGAGTCGTTGTTGCCGATCTGGTTGTCGGTCCAGTCCCGGCACTCGATGCGGAAGTTCGTGCCCGGCTTCACAGTGACGGCGGGCGGAATGTCGGGGTGCCAGCGGTTGTGGCCGGGGACCTTCTGGTCGCGCATGGACATGGCCTGGTCGACGCTGAAGACGACTTCGGGCATGGGGGCTGCCTTTCAGGGTCAGGGCTTGGGCAACAGGGCTTGCCGTGGGTCGGCGGCGAGCGCCGGCCGGTGGCGGGCCGACGGCACCTCGGTGACGACTCGCGGTTCGTGGGCGCTGGCCTCCTGGGCGCGCAGGGCGCGGGCCAAGGGGGCGGGCGTGCGGGCCAGCAGCGGTGCGCTGAAGACCCGGCGGGCCTGGCCACCGCACGTGTCGCAGGGCTCCTCGGCGAGGGCTCGGCCCATCGGACGGATCACGTCGAAGGTGCCGCAGCCGGTGCAGCGGTACTGATAGGTCGCCATGGACAACCAACCTCCAAAAGCTTCGAGAAAAAAGTATTTCCTGCCGAAGCAATTGGGCAAGAGTTGGCCGTGTTACGTGCACGTAAAAAAGAGCGCCGTTACGGCAACTGCTGGAGCACGTCCCACTGCAGCCCGTCGGCCGCGGCGAGGAACACCCGCTGGTGCAGATGGCGGTCCCGTATCTGGACCGTGCCGCGCGGGGTCTCGTACTCGAGTCCTTCGGCGGCCGCCTGGATGCGGGGCACGTCCACGGCTCCGGCGCGGCGCAGTAGCTCGGTGAGCATGCGCACCCCCTCGTAACACGACTCGCCGAGGCTGTTGAGCACCGGCGCCCGGGGCCCGAACCGACGTCCGTACGCGGCGGCGAAGTCGAGCCCGGACGCGGTCGGCAGGTCCTCGAAGTAGCCGGCCGAGGTCATCAGGCCCCGGGTGTTCTCCGGCCCGGTCGCCAGCAGGACGTTCTCCTCGATCAGCGAGCTGAACCGGATGTGGTCGCGGTCGAGCCCGGCCGCGGTGAACGCGCGGTTGAAGAGCACGGCGTCGTCGCCGATCAGCAGCATGAGCACGGCCTCGCAGTCACTGGCCGCGACCCGGTTGAGGACCGGCCCGAAGTCCTCGGTGCCGAGCGGCACGTACATCTCGTCGCATACCTCGCCGCCGAGCTCCCGCAGATAGCGGTGGGCCGCACGGGCGGAGGCGCGGGGCCAGACATAGTCGTCGCCGACGATCGTCCAGCGCCGGATGCCGAGTTCGCCGGCGAACCACTGCAGCGCGGGCCGCAGTTGCCGGTTCGGGGTCTCGCCGGTGAGGAACACGCCCGGGGACCGCTCTCCGCCTTCGTAGAGCGCGGTGTAGACGTACGGCACCCGGCCGTCGATCCGCGGGGCGACGACCTCACGGACGGCGGAGATGTGCCAGCCGGCCACCGCGTCGACGACGCCGCCGGAGATCAGCGCGTCGATCTCGGTCGCCACCTGCTCGGGCGGCGCCCCGCCGTCGACGAGCACCAGCCGCAGCTCCCTGCCCAGCACGCCCGACTCGGCGTTGACCTCCTCGGCCGCGAGCAGGGCGCAGCACTCGCAGGACGGGCCGAAGATCCCGGCCGGGCCCTGGAGAGGAACCACCAGGGCGACATCCAGCGCGTCCCGGGTCCGGCCTGCCGGAGCGCCGAGCCGGACAGACGCCTTCTCGATCATAGGCGCTCACACTAGCGATTGGTTGCTACGAGAATATTTCGCGGCGATAAGGAAATGACTGTATCGTGGAACCACTTCGAACCGCTTCCCCACGACCTCGACGACATTTGGCAGGGCGATGACCACGACGACCCCGGCGGCCGTATCCGATCTCGACCTGGCACGAGCCCTCACACTCGTGGAGCGGAGCGTCGTCCAACGGATCGGTGAGGCGCTGAAGGAGGAGGGGGCGACGCTCGAGGAGTGGCGGGTGTTGTCGTTCCTCGGCGACGGTGCGGGCCACCCGATGACCGAGATCGCCGAGTCCGCCCTGCTCACGGCGCCGACCCTGACCAAGGTCGTCGACCGCATGGTGTCCCTGAACCTCGTCCTGCGCCGGGTGGACGACACGGACCGGCGGCGCGTCCTGGCGTTCGTCTCCGAACGGGGCAGCGAGGCGCTGACGCGCTGGACGGCAGCGGTCGAGCGCGAGCAGGAGAACATCGTGACCGCCCTCGGCACGGAGGAGACAGCCCTGTTGCGGACGCTCCTCCAGCGCGCTTCGAGGCGCCTGGGCTGACCGATCGACCGGGCGGCCGAAGCCCTGGCCCTGCCCCTGGCCCTTTGCCCTTTGCCTGGCCCTGCGCTCAGCCCCCGCTCTCCGGATCCCAGCACCCGCCGCGCCGCATGCGGCCGCTGACCTGCCGCCAGTCTTCGGCTGAGGCTGGGGCTGGGGCTGGGGCTGGGGCTGAGGCTGGGGCCGAAGCCGACCACTGTGGGTCGAGACTCCGCGCGGTGGCGGCTCCGAAGGCGTCGACCAGGTCCGCCTGCTCCAGGAGGACGCGGTTCGGGGCATTCGGGGCCAGGCGTCGCGCCACGGCGGCCAGTACCGCGACGGACGCGGCGACGAGCAGGGGGTGCCCGACCAGCGACGTCTGGACGCCTTCGAAGGGGTCCGAGGAGGTCAGGCCCACGCGTTCGAGCATCCAGGACACCGAGAACAGCAGGCCGAGGAGGGCCACCGCGACACGGAAGGCGGGGTACACGGCCGTACGGGCGAGGACGAGCAGCGACGGCATCATCAGCGCGACGACCAGCAACTGGGTCAGCTCGATGCCCAGGTTGAAGCCCAGCAGCGTGGTCACCAGGGCCCCCCGGTCCAGCCCCAGCTCGCCGATGAGCGACGCGAACGCCAGCCCGTGAACGAGCCCGAAGCCACTGGCGATGAGGACCTCGCCGCGGGCCACCAAGGGGCGTAGCGCATGGAGTGCGGACACCGCGATCGAGAAGGCGATCAGCGTCTCGACCGGCCGTGACGGTACGTGGATCACACCGGCCGCCGCCAGCGCCAGGGTGAGCGAGTGGCCCAGGGCGAACGCGGAGACGACGTGCACGACGCGGACGATGCTGCGCCGCGCCGATCCACCGCCCGTCCGCCACCGGCCGCCCACCGCCGCCAGCGGGGCCGGGATGAGCAGCATCAGGAGGAACAGCAGGTGGTCGGCGCCCTCGCCGACGTGCTCGATGCCCAGGCCGGCGGTGCCGGCGAAACCGCGCAGCCACGAACCCTCGCCGGCGGGCACCTTCAGGCTCTTGGTGTTCCAGGCGACGACCCCGAGGGTCTCGGCATCGTCCGTCTTGAGGATGCCTCGGTCGAAGTCGTACCGGACGGTGACGATGACCCGGTGGGTGAGGAGCTCCTCGACGATGACGTCGTAGCGCAGCTCGAAGTCGGTGACCCGGCCGTCGGGCGGGCGGATCTCGAGCGGGTAGACGAGGTGCGTGACCCCGTCGATCGTGCGGACCGACGGCGTGCCGAGCGTGACCGTCCAGGACGTGCCGTCGTCGGCGGCGGCGATGTGCGCGGCGGTGTAGCGCTTGAGGAACGCCCGGTCGACGCCGAGGACGCTCGCCGGGGTGAGGTCGCGGTGGACGGCGATGGCCAGGCGGTCGACGGGCAGTTGCACCTCCCCCTCGACCCGGTCGTCCCGGACGTCGAGGAGAACGGCGGAGGTGCTCATGGGGTGGGCGCCGGCCGACGACGCGAGGCCGCCGACCAGCAGGAACACCGCGATGAGAAGTGCGGGAAGAAGACGGCGCACGGCGATGGTCCCTCGCTCCGTCATTCCCAGCCGTAGTCGGAGGTCTCGTCCCGGAAGATCGTGTGCTGGTGGATGCCGTCGGTGGAGGCACCGGGCTGGTTGGAGAACTCGATCCAGGCGGACGGTCCGTCAAGGCGTACGTATGTCTGGTCGTTGTCGAGGGTCGTCCCGCCGCTCCAGCCGATGTACGTCTCGTCGTACTCGGAGACGTACTTGGCCAGTATCCGCGCCGCGGCCTTCTCGTCCAGGTCGTCGACCCATGCCTTGAGCATCGCGGTGACCTTGGCCTGCTGCTTCTTGGTGAGGCTGCTGACCAGAACGCCCTCCGGCTGCTCCGGGAAGGGACCGTCGTTGCCCGGGCCGAGGTACAGGTCGTCGAAGCTTCCGTCGATCTCGGCCGCGGTCAGCTCGTCGGCGGTGAGGGACTGGATGGCGCCGATGGTGGAGGTCCGCTTGTCCTCCAGCGGGGCGTAGTACAGGTCCTCCCAGTTGAACTCCATCGGCTCCACCGCGGTCAGGGTGGGCGACATGGTCACGCTGCTTCCGGCGTAGGTGATGTTGTACGCCGCGTGGTGGCCGCCGTACTGGACCGTGAACTCGCCGGTCCCGCTGGGCGTTCCGAAGAAGGAGATGTAGTACCACTCCGAGCCGAAGTTCGCGCCCCCACCGCCACCGCCGGGGCCGCCGCTCGGCGGCGTACCGGTGGGCGTGCCGCTCGGGAGGGCGGTGGGTGTGGCGCTCGGAACGGCCGTCGGCGTGGCCCCGGTGTCGCCGGTGTCCGAGAGCGAGGCGAGGTAGTCGTCGGCCTTGCGGATCTCGACGAGTTCCTCGTACCCCTTCTTGCTGAGCGCGGCCTCCATGACCTTCAGGGCCGCGGCCTCCTGCTCGTCGGTGAGGTCACCGAGCTTGAGTCCGTTGCGTTCCACGACCGGCGTCGGGAAGTTCGACCAGCCGGTCTTCTTGACGGCGTCGTCGAAGTCGTAGAGGACGGCGTCCTTCTGCTCGTCGGACAGCGTCGCGAGGAAGGCGTTGGCGGCGGCCACCACCTGGGCGGTGTTCGCCCCGCCGGCACCGGTGCGGGTCGCGGAGGCCGGAATCGCCTTCCGGGCCGTCAGCTGGGCCGACGAGGACGCCGAGCCGGTGGTGGCGCAGCCGGCGACGCCGAGACCGAGGCACGTGGCGAGGGCCACGGCACGGCGGACGAGCGCCTGCCGGTGCCCTCCGGCGCGCGACGTGGATCCGGGAGCGGCGGTCGGGGTGGGGGCGTGGGTGTGGGTGTGGGTGATGAGGGCTGACATGGGACTCCTGTGGGGGCGAGCAGTGAGGTACAGCCCTCATGCTGGGCGAGCGATCTCAGAGCTCGACGGGAGCCGGTCCGGAATTCGATGAGAACAAGCTTTCAGAACGGTGTGTCATCATGCCCGGATGTTCGATCGTGTCCTCATCGCCGACGACGATCGCGCGGTCCGCGAATCCCTTGCGCGTGCCCTGGAGTTGGAGGGATACCACGTCGTCACCGCCGTGGACGGGGTCGAGACGCTGACCCGGGCCCGCCGGGAGTCCTTCAGCGCGCTGGTCGTCGACGTGATGATGCCCCACGTCGACGGTGTGGCCGTGTGCCGCGTGCTGCGGGCCGACGGTGACCGCACACCGCTGCTGATGCTCACCGCGCGGTCCGGGGTCCCCGACCGGGCCGCCGGTCTGGACGCCGGCGCCGACGACTATCTTCCCAAGCCCTTCGAGGTGCCCGAACTGCTGGCCCGTCTGCGGGCGTTGCTGCGCCGGGCCGCGCTCGTGCCGGGGTCCGCGCCGGGGACCGGGGAGACACCGGATCAAGCGGATGCCCTGCTGCGGATGGGGTCGCTGCGCATCGCCCCGGGCGCCCGGCGGGCCTGGTGGGGCGAGAGCGAACTGCGGCTCACCAAGACGGAGTTCGAGCTGCTGGAGCTCCTGGTGCGCAACGAGGGTCTCGTACTGGACCACGCGGCGGTCTACCGACAGGTCTGGGGCCCTGGCGTCGGCGTGGACGCCAAGAACCTGGCGACCTACGTCGGCTATGTGCGGCGCAAGCTCGCCGAGGCCGGAGCGCCGCCCGACCTGATCCACACGGTGCGGGGCGTGGGCTACGCGGTGCGGCGGCGGTGAGCCTGCGCTCGCGGTTCGCGCTCGCCTTCGCCGCCGTCGGCGCCGTGGTGGCGGCGGTGGTCGGCGCGCTGAGCTACCAGGCCGCCTCGGACCGCGTCCTCGCGGAGGTCGACCGGTCGCTGCGGTCGTCGACGGTGGCCCTGGCGCGCGCCCAGGAACAGGAACTGGCCCTCGACGACGCGGTCTCCCAGGCCCCGGACCTCTATGCCGGGCCGGACCGACCCGGCCCGGGGGACGAGGAGGAACGGCAGCCGATCCTGCAGGCGGTGTCCCCCGACGGCACGCTCACCCCGCTCGGCGGCCCGCCCGTGCAGGTGCCGGTGTCCGGCATCGCGCGCCGCCTGGCCGCCTCCGGCAAGGCCGGGCAGTCGGACACCGCCGAGATCGTCGTGGACGGCCGCACCTATCGCCGGCTGACCACCGCGCTGGGCGGGGACCGCGGGGCCTTGCAGGTGGCCGTCCCGATCGACCAGACGCACTATGTGCTGGGCGGCATGGCCAGGGAGATCGCGGCGGTCAGCGGCGTGGTCGTGCTGGTCGTGGCCGGTGCGGGCCGGCTGCTCGCCGGTCGCATCACCCGGCGCCTGGCCCGCCTGACCGACGTCGTCGAGGAGGTGAGCGCCGACGGCCGGTTCGCCTCCGACGGTGCGGGCCTGGTGGGCGGGCGTGACGAAGTGGGGCGGCTGTCCGCGTCGTTCAGCAGGATGCTCGCCCGTATCGTCGCCGCCCGGGAGGCCCAGGAGAGGCTGGTGCACGACGTCGCCCACGAGCTGCGGACCCCGCTCACCAGCCTGCTCACCAACGCCACCGTTTTGCGCCGCGCCACCGAGCTGTCACCGGACGCCCGCGAGAGGCTCCTCGACGACGTCGAGGGCGAGACGCGCGAGCTAGGTCACCTGGTCGACGAACTCGTCGAGCTGGCCCTGGCCCGTGACCGTCAGGAGGCCGAGGAATCCGTGGAGCTGGCCGAGGCGGCCCGTCGCGCGGCGCGACGCGTGTACCGGCGTACCGGCCGCCTGGTCCACGTCGACGCCGACGGCTGCGTGGTCCGCGGCCGCCCGCAGGGACTCGAACGCGCGATGGGCAACCTGCTGGAGAACGCCGCGAAGTTCGACCCCGACGGCGACAAGCCCATCGAGGTGCGCATCCGTCGGGGCCGGGTCACCGTCTCGGACCGCGGGCCGGGCATCGACGCCGCCGACACCGCCCACGTCTTCGACCGGTTCTACCGGGCCGACACCGCCCGCGGCCTGCCCGGGTCCGGACTCGGCCTCGCCATCGTCCGCGACGTCGCCGATAGCCACGGCGGCACCGTGTTCGCGGGTGCCCGGTCCGGCGGCGGGAGCGCGATCGGCTTCAGCGTGGCGGGATCGCGCCTCCTGCCCGGCTCCGGGTCGGATTCGGATTCGGATTCGGATTCGGATTCGGATTCGGCTCGAGGTGAGCCCCGCTCGAGATGAGCCCCGCTCGAGCGCCCCGGTGCCGCAGGGCCTCTCGCCCCGCGACCGGGCCTGATCACCTCGCCGCCGTCAGCGCAGGGCCCCCTTCGTCGCGTCGGCGATGAACCCGCGGGCGAAGAAGGTGAACACCAGCACCAGCGGGATGACCGACAGCAGCACCCCGGACATCACCATGCTGTAGTCGGTGGAGTGGCCCGCGTACAACTGTGCCAGCGCCACCTGGAGGGTGAGGCGGTCCGGGTTGACCAGCATCACCAACGGCAGGATGTAGTCGTTCCAGGCAGCGATGAAGGTGTAGATGCCGAGGAACGCCAGGGCCGGGCGGACGCACGGCAGCACCACGTGCCAGTACAGGCGGAAGAAGCCGGCGCCCTCGATCCGGGCGGCGTCCAGCAGTTCGTCCGGGACACTGCTGGTGGTGTACTGGCGCATCCAGAAGATGCCGAAGGCGTTGGCGGCGGCGGGCACGATGAGCGCCTTGAGCGTGCCCAGCCAGCCGAGCTGCACCATGATCTCGTACTGCGGGATGATCGCCAGCTGGGTCGGCAGCAGGTACATCGACAGCAGGACGCCGAACAGGAACTTCTTGGCCGGGAAGTCGTACTTGGCGAAGGCGAAGGCCGCCAGCGAGTCGAAGAACAGCACCAGCAGCGTCGTACAGACCGCCACGATCACCGTGTTGAACAGCGAACCGAAGAAGTCCATCTTGTCGAAGAGGTGCTGGACGTTGGTGATCAGGTTGCCGCCGAACCAGAGTTTCGGCGGGTAGCTGTAGATGTCCTGCGAGGTGTTCGTCGCCATGACGACGATCCAGTAGAACGGGAACACCGAGATGACCACGCCGACCATCAGGATCACATGGACGCTCAGCCCCCGGAAGCGGTTGCGGTTCAAGCCGTTCATGGCCGTCGCTCCTTACGCTGCACCAGGCTCCAGTTGATGAGGACGATGAGCAGGATCACCAGGAAGAAGGCCCACACGATGGCCGCCCCGTAGCCGAAGTCGTTGTTGTCGAAGGCCTGGTGGTAGAAGTACAGCAAGGTGGTCAGGGCCGCCTGGCCCGGTCCGCCGGAGTTGGGGTTGGTGGAAGCCTCGCTGCCGAACAGCACCTGCGGTTCGGTGAAGCTCTGCAGGCCGGTGACGGTGGAGACCACCACGGTGAACAGGATGATGGGCCGCAGCAGGGGGATCGTGATCGAGAAGAAGAGCCGCACCGGGCCGGCCCCGTCCATCTTGGCGGCCTCGTAGAGCTCCGAGGGGATCGCCTGGAGACCGGCCAGGTAGATGATCGCGTTGTAGCCGGTCCACTGCCAGGTCATCAGGGCCGCGATCACCAGCTTGATCGTCCACTCGTTGCTCAGCCATGGCACGGCGGACACGTGCATCGATCGGAGGATGGCGTTGATCAGGCCGAAGTTGTTGCTGAAGATCGCGCCGAAGAAGATCGCGATGGCCACCAGCGAGGTGATGCTGGGGATGAACAGGGCGACCCGGTAGAAGGCCGTGAACCGCTTGGTGGAGTTCACCAGCACCGCGAGGACCAGCGCGAGGAAGAGCATCGGCACGGTGGACAGCACCCAGATGACGAGTGTGTTGCGCACGGACAGCCAGAACACCGGGTCGTCCCACAGGAAGCGGAACTGCTGGAACCCGACGAAGTGCATGTCCCCGATGCCGTCCCACTTCTGGAACGCCAGATACACGGTGAAGATCACCGGGAAGAGCATGAAGACCGTGAAGATCAGGTAGTACGGCGAGATGGCCAGGTACTGCGGCCAGTGCCTGGCGACCCGCCGCGGCCCGGGCCGGGCCCCGGCCGACACCGGGCGGACCCGGCGGCCGTGCCGGCCCGGACCACCGTGCGGGCGGTCCGGAGCCGGCCGGGCGGTGGGCGCGGCGTCGGATCCGGAGGACGGTCCGGTGGCGGCCGGGCCGGCTACCGGGCTTGACGACATGTCACTTCACTCCCTGCCGCTGGGCGATCTGCTTGGCCTGGCTGACCGCGTCCTTCCAGGCCTGCTCGGGGTCCTTGCCCTTGGCCTCGATGCTGGTCAGCTCGTTGAAGAAGGGCACGGAGACCGCCGCGTCGGCCGGGGCCTCGTACGCGGAGGGGATCTTCTCGGCCGCCGGGCCGAAGATCTCGATGGTCTTCTGACCGCCGAAGAAGGCGTCCCCGCCGGTCAGCGCCGGCAGCTTGTACGCGGCCGGGGCGGTCGGGAACAGGGCCGCGTCGGTGAAGCCGCGGGCCTGGTTCTCAGGGTTGAGGATCCAGCTGATGATCTTGAAGGCCTCCTCGGGATTGCCGCTGGTCGCGGGGATGGACAGGAAGGACCCGCCGAGGTTGGACGGCCCGCCCGGCAGGTTCGCCACCCGCCACTTGCCCTTGGTGCCCGGGGCGGCACTGCTGATGTCCAGCGCGTGCCAGGCGGCGCCGATCTCGGTGCCCAGGGCACCGCCGCTGATGGCCGCGTTCCAGGTGTTGTCGTTGATCTTGGCGTCGATGCCCAGGGTGTAGGGCTTCACGGCGGTGGTCCAGGCGGTACGGATGTGGTCCTGGTCGCCGATGAACGTGTTGTCCTCGTCGATGAACCGCTTGGCGCCCTGGCCGATGATCATCGAGAACACCGAGCCGATGTTGTTGACCAGGTAGGTCTTGGGCACGGCCTTGTGCAGTTCGACGCCGAGCTTGAAGTAGTCGTCCCAGGTGGACAGTTCGGCGGAGACCTTGGCCGGGTCGGTGGGCAGCCCCGCCTTCGCGAAGAGGTCCTCGCGGTAGTAGGTGGCGCACGGACCGATGTCGATCGGGAAGCCGATGAGCTTGCCGTCCTGGGTGGTGGCCTGCTTCAGCTTCCACGACAGGTACTGCGGCATCAGCTTGTCCGCGCCGACGGACTTCAGGTCGATGAAGCGGTTGGCGTTGGGCAGGAACGAGGCGATGTCCTCGCCCTTGATACCGGTGATGTCGGGGGCGGACTGCGCTGCCCGCAGGCCGGTGAGCAGCTTGGTCTTGAAGTCGCCGCCGACCACGGAGGTCTTCAGGCTGATGCCGGAGAAGTGCTTCTTGGCGTCCGCGACGACCTTGTCGCTCAGGCCGCCGGACCAGTACCAGAGGCTCAGGTTCTTGTCGTTCTTGCTGCCGCTCGTCCCGGCGTCGCCGCCGCACGCCGCGGTGGCACCTGCCGTGGCGGCCGTCAGTACGGCGGCCTGAAGGAATCGTCTGCGGGAAAGGTCCACGGTCTTCTCCTGGTGTTGGGCGTGTCCGGCTAGGACCTGTGAGTCATGGGTGAGGGCGGGGAGAGCGGGGGTCCGGATGGCTGAAGGGCGACGGTGGACGGCGGAGGCACCTCGCTGTCCGGAACGTGTGACGTGGTCTTCTCAGACGGTGCCGACGCGTGAATGGCGGCGAAAAACGCCATTGATCCGCTTCGGCCGACCGGAGTGGGGCCCGAGCCCGGCTCGAATTACGCAAGAGAGTGCACCCAGTGAGCGGGTTTGACAAGAGTCAAGCAGCAATCGAGACATTGGTGCGCGACTTTGCTTGAGTTTGGCGGGTTGGCGAGTATGGTCGGCGCCATGCTCCCTGACCGAAGACATGAGCTGATCCTCCGCGTGCTGCGTGCGGACGGTCCCACCAGCGTGACCGCACTGGCCGAGAAGGTCGGGGCGAGCCAGGCCACGATCCGGCGTGACCTCGTACAACTGGAGGACGAGGGGCTGCTCAAGCGCGTCTACGGCGGTGCCGCCCCCGTCCTCGGCGAGGACGACCCGTTCGCCGACGTGGCCGCGGTCCGGGTGGAGGCCAAGGACGCCCTGGCCGCCTGGTGCGCAAATCTCGTCAAGGACGGTGAGACGCTCCTTCTCGACATTGGCACCACGGCCCATCGGGTCGCCCGCCATCTGCACGGCCGGTCCCTGACCGTGATCACCAGCAACCTGGCCGTCTACGAGGAACTCCAGGACGACAAGGACGTCCAGCTGATCCTGCTGGGCGGCGTGGTCCGCCGCGACTACCGCTCGCTGGTGGGCTTCCTGACCGAGGACAACCTGCGGCAGATCCACGCCGACCGGCTGTTCCTCGGCACCAGCGGGGTTCGCCCCGACGGCCAGGTACTGGACACCACCGCGGTGGAGGTGCCCGTCAAGCGGGCGATGATCGCCGCCAGCGCCCAGGTGGTCCTGCTGGCGGACGCGGGCAAGTTCCCCGGCACCGGCATGGCCCGGGTGTGCGGGCCGGAGGAACTCGACATCGTGGTGACCAACTCGAATGCAAACGAGAAGACCTGCAGCCGACTGCGCGAGGCGGGAGTTGAGGTGATCGAGGTATGAGGCTCACGATCCCGGGCGGGGGCGGCTTCCGGGTCCCGCTGGTCTACCGGGCGCTGCTGGGCGACCACGGCCGAAGGACGCGTCACCGAGGTGACCCCAGAGCTGTAGGTCACCTTCGCAAACCCGGTCGTGCCCCCACCCGCTCCGCCCCGCCTGCCCACCACGCCAGGGCGACACCGTCCAGTGCCGAGCCGAGGTCCTCGCCACCGCCGGCCTGCGCGTCGCCCCTGCTCCGCCCGGCACGGGGGTCGGTGCCGGCTGGAGGACATGCCCCTGCCCGGCCTGTTCCGCCTCTTGCCTCCGTCTCAGGCACCCGCCTAGCCTGATTTTGTGCCGCTGATAAACAAAGCCCGAACGCACAATGCCGTGCCGGGCGGCACCCTCACCCGGCTTCGTATCGCCCTCACCGTCTTCTTCGCCCTCGACGGCTTCATCTTCGCCGGCTGGGTCGTCCGCATCCCCGCGATCAAAGAGCAGACCAACGCCTCCGCCACCGCACTGGGACTCGCCCTCCTCGGCGTCTCCGCCGGCGCGGTCGTCACGATGATGCTCACCGGCCGCCTCTGCCGCCGCTACGGCAGCCACCCCGTCACCGTCGTCTGCGCCGTCCTGCTCTCACTCAGCATCGCCCTGCCACCCCTCACCCACTCGCCACTGACACTCGGCGCCGTCCTGTTCACCTTCGGCATGGCGTACGGGGGGATCAACGTCGCCTTCAACAGCGCCGCGGTCGACTTGGTGAGGGTCCTGCGACGCCCCGTCATGCCCAGCTTCCACGCCGCCTTCAGCCTCGGCGGCATGGTCGGCGCCGGACTCGGCGGACTGGTCGCCGGAGCGCTGTCCCCCACGCAGCACCTGCTCGGCCTCACCGTGACCGGCCTGCTCGTCACCGTCTTCGCGGGCCGCGTCCTGCTGCACATCCAACCCCCGACACCATCGAAGAGCGCACCGCAGAACGAGTCCGCGCCCCGCCGCCCGGACACCCGCACACGCGGACTCGTCATCACTTTCGGCCTGATCGCCCTGTGCACGGCCTACGGCGAAGGCGCCCTGGCCGACTGGAGCGCACTCCACCTCGAACAGGATCTGGACGCCTCAGCAGGCACCGCGGCAGTCGGTTACTCCTGCTTCGCGCTCGCCATGACCATCGGCCGGCTCACCGGTACGAGGCTGCTCGAACGGCTGGGCCAGACCCGCACCTTGATATCCGGCGGCACGACCGCCGCGATCGGGATGCTCCTCGGCGCCCTCTCCCCCTCCCTGTGGGCAGCGCTCCTCGGCTTCGTGATCACCGGGCTGGGCCTCGCCAACCTCTTCCCCGTCGCCGTGGAGCGCGCCGGCGCGCTGGCCGGCCCCGACGGAGTCGCGATCGCTTCCACCCTCGGCTACGGCGGCATGCTCCTGGGACCACCCGCCATCGGATTCATGGCGGACTGGTTCTCCCTTCCCGCCGCCCTCACCAGTGTCGCGGCACTGGCCGCCACGGCAGCCGTCATCGGATTCGTCACGCGACGTGCGGCAGAGCGCTGATTCCGGCCACCGCCGCGCGGCGCCACCTGTCCTTCCACCGCTCCCCGAGCGGAGTCGGCGGCGCGCTCCTCGGCCTGTCGCCATCGGCTTCTCGGCCGCCCGGTTCTGCCCGCCGCACCGAAACGCCTTGCCGTCGAACGCACTCCATCAGGCACACTCACACCCATGGAGACTGCCGAGTTCGTAGCGATGCTCGACCAGGAGGGCCGGCTGCTGGCCGCGGCCGCCGAGGAGGCCGGCACCGGCGCCAAAGTGCCGACCTGCCCGGGGTGGCAGGTGGCGGACCTGGTGCGGCACACGGGGATGGTGCATCGCTGGGCGGCTGCGTTCGTCGCCGAGGGGCACACCTCCTATCGCCCGGACGGAGGGCTGCCCGACCTCGACGGCGCCGAACTGCTGGCCTGGTTCCGGGAGGGGCACGGGCAACTCGTCGACACCCTGCGCTCCGCCTCGCCCGACGTCCAGTGCTGGCACTTCCTGCCCGCGCCGTCGCCACTCGCGTTCTGGGCCCGGCGGCAGGCGCACGAGACGGTCGTGCACCGCGTCGACGCCGAGTCGGCCAGGGGCGGCAGCCCGAGCGGGATCGCCGGCGACTTCGCGGTGGACGGCATCGACGAGCTGCTGATCGGCTTCCACGCCCGCCCCAAGAGCAAGGTGCGCACCGAGGAACCCCGGGTGCTGCGGCTGCGGGCGACGGACACGGACGGCGCGGTGTGGACCGTACGCCTGTCGCAGGAGCCGCCCGCGGCCGGGCGGGGCGAGGGTGGGGAGGCCGAGCCCGACTGTGAAGTGGCCGGGCCCGCCGCGCAGTTGTATCTGGCGCTGTGGAACCGGCTGCCGTTCCCGGCCGTGACCGGGGACGCCTCGGTCGCCGAGCTGTGGCGGGAGAAGTCCGCCGTGACCTGGAGCTGAGGCCGGCTCAGCCCCGAGAAGGCATCCGGCTCAGCCCGAGGCCAGCATTCTGGTCAGTACCGCGCGCTGCACCGGCAGCACATCGCCGTGCAGTGCGCGCCCCTTCTCCGTGAGCGCCACGCGAACGCCGCGGCGGTCCTCCTGGCACAATCCGCGCTCCACGAGACCGTCCTTCTCCAGCCGGGCGACCAGCCGCGACAGCGCGCTCTGACTGAGGTGGACGCGTTCGGAGATCTCCTGGACGCGGTAGGAACACACGCCGTCGGCACGTTGCTCGGACAGGACTTCGAGGACCTCGAAGTCGCTGGCGCACAGGCCGTGTCCGTGCAGTGCTCGGTCCAGTTCGCACTGGGTGCGCGCGTGCAGCGCCAGGATGTCCCGCCACTGGTCCGCGAGCGTCTGCTCGGCCTTCTTCGCCGCCATGAGCGGCACCGTAACAGAAAAACGACTTTGTTGCACTGGAATTAAATGCGTTTGCATTGGATGTACGCGCATGTAGTGTCATCGGCATGACTTCTCCGCTCGCCACCCCGGCGGCCCCGTCCCCGGCGGTTCGCTGGACGCCCCGGCTGTGGGGCACCCTGCTGGTGCTGTGCGCCGCGATGTTCCTCGACGCTCTGGACGTGTCGATGGTCGGCGTCGCCCTGCCGTCCATCGGCGCCGACCTCGGCCTGTCCACCTCGACCCTGCAATGGATCGTCAGCGGCTACATCCTTGGCTACGGCGGCCTGCTGCTCCTCGGCGGCCGGACCGCCGACCTGCTCGGCCGGCGTCAGGTCTTCCTGATCGCCCTGGGAATCTTCGCGGTCGCCTCACTGCTCGGCGGGCTCGTCGACTCGGGCCCGCTGCTGATCGCCAGCCGCTTCATCAAGGGCCTGAGCGCGGCCTTCACCGCCCCCGCCGGCCTGTCGATCATCACCACGACCTTCCCGGAGGGCCCGCTGCGCAACCGCGCCCTCTCCATCTACACCACCTGCGCCGCCACCGGCTTCTCGATGGGCCTGGTGCTGTCCGGTCTGCTCACCGAGGCCAGTTGGCGCCTGACCATGCTGCTGCCCGCGCCCATCGCCCTGGCCGCCCTCGCCGCAGGCCTGAAGCTGCTGCCGCGCAGCTCCCGGGAGAAGGACCACAACGGCTACGACGTCCCCGGCGCCGTCCTCGGCACCGCGTCGATGCTGCTGCTGGTCTTCACCGTCGTCCAAGCCCCCGAGGTCGGCTGGACCTCGGCCCGCACCCTGCTGTCCTTCCTCGCCGTCGCCGTGCTGCTCACGGTGTTCGTGCTGGTCGAGCGGCGCTCGGCCGGTCCGCTGATCCGGCTCGGCGTGCTGCGGTCCGGCACCCAGATCCGCGCCCAGCTCGGCGCGATGGCGTTCTTCGGGTCGTACGTCGGCTTCCAGTTCCTGGTCACCCTGTACATGCAGTCCCTGCTCGGCTGGTCGGCGCTGCACACCGCGCTCGCCTTCCTGCCCGCGGGCGCGCTGGTGGCGCTGTCCTCGACGAAGGTCGGCTCGATCGTCGACCGCTACGGCACCCAGCGGCTGATCGCGGTCGGCTTCGCGCTGATGGTCGTCGGGTACGCGCTGTTCCTGCGGGTGGACCTCGACCCGGTGTACGCGGCCGTCATCCTGCCGTCGATGCTGCTCATCGGCGCCGCCTGCGCGCTGGTCTTCCCGTCGCTCAACATCCAGGCCACCAACGGCGTCGAGGACCACGAGCAGGGCATGGTCTCCGGTCTGCTCAACACCTCGGTCCAGGTCGGCGGCGCGATCTTCCTGGCCATCGTGACGGCGGTGGTGACCGCGGGCGCCCCCGAGAACGCCACCCCGCAGGCCGTCCTGGACAGCTACCGGCCCGGACTGGTCGTGGTGACCGTGGTCGCCGCGGCCGGGCTCCTGATCACGCTCACCGGACTGCGGCCCACGCGTCGCGCCCAGCCGTCCGTCGTGGTCGCCAAGTCCACTGTGAAGGAGACGGAGCGCGTCACCGTACGCGACTAGGGGACGTCTCCGATGGTGTGTGCCCGGCGGGGTCTGCTTGCCCCGCCGGGCACACGGCTGTGAGACTTCCGGGATGGAGACGTACGGGGGACGGCGCGGTCAGACCGAGCGGGACGCGATCACCGTCGAGATCGGGTACGCGCTGTTCAGCGCGGCGTTCGCGGCGGCGGTCGTCTCCGGGGCGGTCGCGGGCCCGGCGCTGCTGTTCCAACTGCCGTCCAGCGTGGAGCTTTTGCTCCTCCGCACCGCGATGGTGCTCGCGCCTGTCCTCTTCCTCGCCCGGATCGTCAGCGTGCTGGTCCGTTTCCGGAGCCGGAGTGCCGATGGTGCGCCCGGGGACGCGCCTCAGCCCAGCCAGCCTGGCCGCACCAGCCCCGACTCGTAGGCCAGCACGACGAGTTGGGCCCGGTCGCGGGCCCCCAGCTTGACCATGGTGCGGCTGACGTGGGTCTTCGCGGTGAGGGGGCTGACCACCAGACGGCGGGCGATCTCCTCGTTGGACAGGCCGACGCCGACCAGCGCCATCACCTCCCGTTCCCGCTCGGTGAGTTGGCCGAGGGCGTCGGCGGCGGCCGGTTCCTTGGAGCGGGCGGCGAACTCGGCGATGAGGCGGCGGGTCACGCCCGGCGAGAGCAGCGCGTCGCCCCCGACCACCGACCGTACGGCGCGCAGGAGTTCCTCCGGTTCGGTGTCCTTGACCAGGAAGCCGGAGGCGCCCGAACGGATCGCCTCGAAGACGTACTCGTCGAGTTCGAAGGTGGTGAGCATGATCACCTTCACGTCCGTCAGCCCGGGGTCCTCCGTGATGCGGCGGGTCGCCGCCAGGCCGTCCAGCTGGGGCATGCGGATGTCCATCAGGACCACGTCGGGGCGCAGTTCGCGCACCTTGCGCAGTGCTTCCTCGCCGTCGGAGGCCTCTGCGGCCACCTCGATGTCGGGCTGCGCGTCGAGCAGCGCCCGGAAGCCGGCCCGTACCAGTGACTGGTCGTCGGCGAGCAGTACGCGGATCACCGGTCCTCCTCCTTGGGCTTCACCTTCGCCGGCAGTACAGCCAGCACCCGGAACCCTCCGTCGGCACGCGGGCCCGCCTCGATCGTGCCACCCAGCGCTGCGGCCCGCTCCCGCATTCCGGCCAGCCCGTTGCCGCTGCCGCCCGCGTCGGCGCCGGTCGCGGGTCCGTCGTCGTCGATGCGCAGCCGTAGCGCGCCGCCGTCGTGATCGAGCCGCACCCGCGCGTGCCGTGAACCGGAGTGCCGTACGACGTTGGTGAGCGCCTCCTGGACGATACGGAAGGCCGCGAGGTCCGTTCCGGGGGCGAGCCGGGGAGGCTCCCCCTCGACCTCTACCGTGAGGCCCGCGCCCGCCGCCTGTTCCACCAGCTCGGGCAGCCGGTCAAGGCCGGGCGCCGGCGCGCGCGGCGCGTCCCCCGGCGCGCGGAGCGTGTCCAGGACCTGTCGGACCTCGCCGAGCGCCTCCTTGCTCGCGGCCTTGATGGTGGTGAGCGCGGTGCGTGCCTGCTCCGGGTCGGTGTCGAGGAGCGCGAGGCCGACGCCCGCCTGCACGTTGATGACCGAGATGCTGTGCGCCAGGACGTCGTGCAGCTCACGGGCGATCCGCAGCCGTTCCTCGTCCGCGCGCCGCCGCGCCGCCTGCGCGCGCTCGGCACGCTCCCGGGCCCACTGCTCGCGCCGGGTGCGGGCGAGTTCCGACACCGCGAGGATCAGCACCATCCAGGTGGCGACCACAACCTCCTGGCCCCAGGAGGCGCCGGAGTCCCCGGACGGCGGCAGCCACCGGTACAGCCAGTGCGCCACCAGCACATGCCCGGCCCAGAGCATCCCCAATGCCGCCCAGGCGGACCGGCGGTGCCCCGCGACGATGGCGTTGAAGCAGGCCAGCGCGACAGCGAGGAACACCGGCCCGTACGGGTAGCCCGCGCCCAGGTAGAGCATGGCGGCCGCCGCCGTGCCGAACACGACGAGCACCGGATGCCGCCACCGCCACAGCAGCAGGCCCGCGGCCAGGGCCAGCAGCACGCGTGCGAAGGCGTCGAGTGGGGCTCGCTCGCCGACCTGCTCGGCGGCCGCGTAGTTCGAGCCGGCGAGCACGAACACGGTGAACAGCACGGTGGAACGCCACGGCCACCGGGCACGCGGCTCCTCCGCGTCCCCGTGGCGCAGCCACGGCGGCCCGTGCCGCCACCCGTGCGGTGGGCCGGCCCCGCGTACGCGCTGCACGTCCATGTCCGCCACGCTAGACGCCGGGGGCGGTCGGCGGCGTCCGCCGGGCGCGGTGATCACGCGTACTCCCTGGGAAGTACGTGCCATTCCGAGCGGACGCGGTAGGACATCTCGCGGCGGCCGCCCGGCTCCACCCGGTCGAGCACGAAGCGGGGTTGACGCGGGCGGCCTGTCTCTACCGCGGATCCACCAGTCCCACTCCGTGGGCGAGTCGCGTCACCGCGTGCCGGAAGAACGGCTCGCGGTCCTCCACCACCCGGTTGAACTGCCCGAACAGCTCGAATCCGATCAGCCCGCCGAGCTGGGCCCAGGCCGCGACGAGCGCCGTGACCGTCTCGGGCGGGAGGTCCGGGGCGAGGTCGGCGGTCATCCGGTCGGCCTCGAGCCGCAGCTCGGCGGCGAGCGGGGGCTTGGTGACGCCGGGGCCCTGGTGAGCGTCGCGCAGGATGGCGATCAGGATGAGGCCGACGCGGGAGGCGGCCGGGACGGTGGTCTGCGGCGCGGTGTAGCCGGGAACCGGCGATCCGTAGATCAGCGCGTACTCGTGCGGGTGCCCGAGCGCCCACGCGCGCACCGCCTCGCAGACCGCCACCCAGCGCCGGACGGGCCCGGCGTCGGCGGCAGCGGCATGCGCGTGCTCCGCGGTCTCGCCAAGGGAGTCGTAGGCGTCGATGATGAGCGCGGTGAGCAGGTCGTCGCGGCTGGGGAAATAGCGGTACAGCGCGGAGGAGACCATGCCGAGTTCGCGGGCCACGGCACGCAGCGAGAGCTTGGCGGCGCCTTCGGCGGCGAGCTGTCTGCGCGCGGCGTCCTTGATGGCCGCGGTGACTTCGATCCTGGCGCGGGCTCGGGCGCCCTGTGCAGTGCTGCTCATGGACTCAGTGTTCCACGGAAGGAGAGCGGTGCACACATACAAGAGCACCGAGCAAAAAAGAGAGCGGCGCTCTTGCTTGCAGGACCGATCTCAGGCAGACTGTTCATCAAGCGAGAGCAGTGCTCACAAAAGTGAGCGGGGCTCTTCTCATTCCTTGGGGGTCTCCATGTCCACGCACGTCCAGAAGCCCGGCTGGTTCACCGTCAACGTCCTCAACCGTGCCGTGGCATGGATGACCCGCCGCGGCATCAGCGTCTGGGGCTCCCGGGTCCTGGCGGTGCGCGGCCGCAAGAGCGGCGAGTGGCGGACAACCCCCGTGAACCTGCTGACCGTGGACGGACAGCAGTACCTGGTCGCCCCTCGCGGTCACGTCCAGTGGACGCACAACATGCGTGCGGCCGGCGGCGGTGAACTCCGCCTCGGCAAGAGCGCGGACGCGTTCACCGCGACCGAGGTCACCGACGACGCCAAGGTCCCCCTGCTGCGCGCCTACCTCAAGCGCTGGAAGGCCGAGGTCGGTGTCTTCTTCAACGGCGTCGGCCCGGACTCGCCGGACGCCGACCTGCGCCGGATCGCCCCCGACCACCCGGTCTTCCGGATCACGGTCACGAGCTGACGTCGGCGGCGTCGGTGGGAGCCACCTGGCGCCGGTCCAGCGCCATCAGGGCACGCTGGGCCATCGGACGGGTGCGGATGATCTCGCCCAGCGACGTGGCGCCGCGGGTGATGTCCATGAACGCCTTCCAGACCGGGCGCACACCGGTGAGCCCCGCGTGGAACAGGCCGGGGCGCCGCTCGAACGCGGTCAGCAGCCGCTTCCCGACGCTCATCTCCACGCCGAGCCCGGCCTTGATCGCGAACGCGTAGTTCAGGGCCTGGCGGCGAGCGTCCACCGCGTCGTGCGCCTCAGCGATCCGCACCGCCCACTCCCCCGCCAGCCGGCCGGAGCGCAGCGCGAACGAGATGCCCTCGCGGGTCCACGGCTCCAGGAGTCCCGCCGCGTCCCCGCACACCAGCACCCGCCCGCGCGACAGCGGGGAGTCGTCGGCCCGGCAGCGGGTCAGGTGGCCGGACGAGATGCTCGGTTCGAAGCCGGCGAGGCCGAGCCGGCCGACGAAGTCCTCCAGGTACCGCTTGGTCGCGGCGCCTTCGCCGCGCGCGGAGATCACACCGACCGTCAGCGTGTCGCCCTTGGGGAACACCCAGCCGTAACTGCCGGGGATCGGCCCCCAGTCGATGAGCACCCGCCCCTTCCAGTCCTCGGCGACCGTCTCCGGCACCGGGATCTCCGCCTCCAGGCCGAGGTCCACCTGGTCGAGCTTCACGCCGACGTGCGCCCCTATACGGCTCGCACTGCCGTCAGCGCCGACGACCGCCCGCGCGAGCACCGTCTCGCCGCCCTGCAGGACCACCGCGACCGTGCGCCGGTCCGGCACGGCCGAGCCGTGCTGCTCGACCCGCTGGACGGCGACGCCCGTGCGCAGCTCGGCGCCCGCCTTCTGCGCGTGCTCGACCAGCTGATGGTCGAACTCGGGCCGGTTGATCAACCCGAACAACATCTGCTTGGAGCGGCGGGTGCGGGCGAAGCGGCCGTTGTGGGAGAACGTCACCGCGTGCACACGGTCCCGGAACGGCAGCTCGAAGCCGGGCGGCAGACAGTCGCGCGAGGGGCCGATGATGCCGCCGCCGCACGTCTTGTACCGGGGCAGCTCCGCCTTCTCCAGCAACAGCACGCGCCTGCCCGCGACCGCCGCCGCGTAGGCGGCCGAGGCCCCCGCGGGTCCCGCGCCCACCACGACGACGTCCCACACCCGCTGCACGTCGTCCGCCGAAGAGTCGTCCGCCGAAGGGTTCTCGCTGCTCACGATGGTCTACTGCTCCCGATCAAGCCGCTGCCGCACCTGTCCCTCCGCATCCTACGGCGGACGATCCCCCGGACCGCTGTGGGAGGATCTACGGCACTCATCGGTACAACGTCGCACCCACAAGGAGCGTGCCCATGTCGTCGAATCCGGTCGCCGAGACCGTCGCCTCGCTGATGCCGAGGGCGAAGGCGGAGCTCACCGAGCTGGTGGCCTTCAAGTCGGTGGCGGACTTCGACCAGTTCCCCCGGAGCGAGAGCGAGGGCGCCGCCCGCTGGGTCGCCGACGCGCTCACCGCCGAGGGCTTCGAGGACGTGGCGCTGCTCGACACCCCCGACGGCACGCAGTCGGTGTACGGCTACCTGCCCGGCCCCGCGGGCGCCAGGACGGTCCTGCTGTACGCCCACTACGACGTGCAGCCGCCGCTGGACGATGCCGCCTGGACCAGCCCGCCCTTCGACCTGACCGAGCGCGACGGCCGCTGGTACGGACGCGGGGCCGCCGACTGCAAGGGCGGCGTGATCATGCACCTGCTCGCGCTGCGCGCACTCAAGGCCAACGGCGGCGTCCCGGTGCACGTCAAGGTCATCGCCGAGGGCTCCGAGGAGCAGGGCACGGGCGGCCTGGAGCGGTACGCCGAGGAGCACCCCCAGCTTCTGGAGGCCGACACCATCGTCATCGGCGACGCGGGCAACTTCCGGGTCGGCCTGCCGACGGTCACCTCCACCCTGCGAGGCATGACGCTGGTCCGCGTCCGGATCGACACGCTCGAAGGCAACCTGCACTCGGGCCAGTTCGGCGGCGCCGCCCCCGACGCGCTCGGCGCCCTGATCCGCGTACTCGACTCGCTGCGCGCCGAGGACGGCTCGACCACTGTGGACGGGCTCACGCCTCAGACGTCCTGGGACGGGTTGCAGTACGACGAGGAGCAGTTCCGCCAGGACGCCAAGGTGCTGGACGGCGTGCGACTGATCGGCTCCGGCACGGTCGCCGACCGCATCTGGGCACGCCCCGCCGTCACGGTCCTCGGCATCGACTGCCCGCCGGTGGTCGGCGCCACCCCGTCGGTGCAGGCGAGCGCCCGCGCGCTGATCAGCCTGCGCGTGCCGCCGGGCCTCGACGCCGCCGAGGCCACCAAGCTGCTCCAGGCCCACCTGGAGACGCACACTCCGTGGGGCGCCCGGGTGCACACCGAACACATAGGCCAGGGCCAGCCGTTCAGCGCGGACACCACCAGCCCGGCGTACGCCGCGATGACCGAGGCGATGGCGGTCGCGTACCCCGGCCAGGAGATGCAGTACGCCGGCCAGGGCGGCTCCATTCCCCTGTGCAACACCCTCGCCGCCCTCTACCCGCACGCGGAGATCCTCCTCATCGGCCTGAGCGAGCCGGAGGCCCAGATCCACGCGGTGAACGAGAGCGTGTCCCCGCAGGAGCTGGAGCGCCTCTCGGTGGCGGAGGCACTGTTCCTGCGCAACTACGCGGCGGGCTGAGCAGGCCTTCCGCGTCTGCTGTCGGCAGAGGGCCCTCGTCACGGGACGGGGGCCCTTCCTACGGTCGTCCCATGGACGTCATCGAGCTCCTCCTCCCGCGCCTGCACCTTCTGCGCTTCCCGGTCGGCCAGGCCCATGCCTGGCGTGACGGCGACGAGTCGAGGCCGATCGACACCGGACCCGCGGGTTCCGGAGCACCGATCGCCGAACTCGCCTCCGCTCCGGGGCGCGTACGGCGGATCGTGCCGACCCACTTCCACGAGGACCACGTGGGCGGCGCCGCCGAACTGGCGGCGACGACCGGCGCCGAGGTGCTGGCCCACCGCCTGGACGCACCCGTCGTACGGGGTGAGGTCCCCGGTCCCCGCCGACGTTCGAGGACTGGGAGCGCCCCTTGCACGCCAAGGCCGTACGACAGCTGCCCCGGGGTGAGTTCGCGCGGCCGCCACAGGTCACCGAGCTGTCCGACGGCGGCCTCCTCGACTTCGGCGGCGGAGCACACGTCGTACCCGGCCACACGCACGGCAGCATCGCGATCCGTCTCCCACGACACGGCGTGCTCTTCACGGGAGACGCCGTCGCCGCGTCCCCGGTCGACGGGGCCGTGATGCTCGGCGTGTTCAACCTCGACCGGGACCAGGCCGCCGCCTCCTTCCGGCGGCTGGCGGCGCTGGACCCGGACCTGGCTTGTTTCGGCCACGGCGCCCCGGTGACCGGGCAGGCCTCGGCCGTCCTTCGCAAGTCGGCGGACGGATACCCGGCTTCGCCGCCTCGACGATCCGGCCGGGGTGCATGACCGCGACCCGCTGCGCCGCCCGGGCACGCCGACATCCGCGACGTCGCCATGAGCGGCGGGGATCCCACCACGGATCAGCCGACCGGGATTCCGGCCTCCAGATACATCGCCGCGCCGCGCTCCCGCGCCCGCAGGGCCCACCGCAGCCGTTCGTAGCGGACGGGCGGCAGCAGGTCGGCGGCCTCCTGCTCGGTGGCGAAGCGCCAGCCGCGCAGCTCGGGGCCGGGAAGGAGGAGGCGCGCGGCGTCGGCGGAGTCGAGCCGGCCGCCCTCGAAGAGGAGGCGCAGTCCTCCGTAACCCGGGGGTACGGGGGGCTCCCAGTCGACGACCAGGAGCCGGGGTACGTCGTCCAGGCGGATCCCGGTCTCCTCCTCGACCTCGCGCATGCCGGCGCGGGCGGGCGCCTCGCCGGGTTCGACGACGCCGCCGGGAAACTCCCAGCCGGCCTTGTAGGTGGGGTCCACGAGAAGCACCCGGTCCTGCTCGTCGAAGAGCAGGACACCCGCGGCGAGGGTCTCGGCGGTGGGCTCGGGCGTCTGCACGATGTCGCACGCGGGCACGGTCCCGGCGCTGACGGCCTCCGCGATCCGGGCGGCGGTCTCGTACGGCGTGAGGGCACCGCTGTCGATGGGGTGGGCGTCGGCGGTGAGCCAGGAGGCGAGGGCGGTCTTGTACGGCTCGATGTGGTCGTACGCCCACTGCCGTTGCCGTATCTCGCCGTCGGGGAGGTCGGGCGGGATCTCCCGCCCGGCTATTCGCTCACGCAGGATCGTTTCCGCCGGGGCGAGCAGGACATGCCGGACGGCGATCCGGCGCGCGGCCAGGCCACCGAAGATCTCGTCCCGGTAGTCCTGGCGCAGCAGGGTCATGGGGACCACCAGGGTCCCGCCCAGCTCGGCGAGCATCGCGGCCGCCGTGTCGATCACGAGCCGTCGCCAGATCGGCAGGTCCTGGAAGTCGCCGACCTCGGCGAGGTGTTTGGGCGGCAGCAGGTGCCAGAGCGCTCCGCCGATGACCTCGGGGTCGAAGAGCGTGCTGTTCGGGATCAGTTCGATCAGTTCCCGTGCGGTGGTGGTCTTCCCCGCACCGAACGCGCCGTTGACCCAGACGATCACGTTTCCCCCTCTGCTACCGGCCCCCTGAGGCTTGCCCGCTCCACCCTGCCATGGAAACCAGCCGCAGTTGAGGGCGCACGAGGGGGCGCCGGCGCCCCCTCCTCGCGGGGGGACCGGCGCCACGGCCCTGCTGTGCCGTACCTCGTCAGCCGTTCTGCCCGAGGACACCCTTTTCCACGTCGGCCAGGCTGTCGCTGGCGACGGTCTGGTCGAGGGTGCTGAGAGTCTTGTCGACGTCCAGGTCACCCAGCTCCTCGCCCAGGGCGTGGGACGGGGAGACCGCCGCGACGACGAAGCCGGTGGCGAGGGAGGCGATGGCGAGCATGCTGCGCTTCTTCATACCGGCTTCAACGGGGGAACGGTCGCGGGGGTCACGCCCCGCGCCGAAGTGATCGGGGCAGGGACGGAAGTCGCCGCCGAGGGGCTCGCCCGACGGCGCCGGGCCCGCCGCGCAGGCGTCGTACCAGGTCGTCGGCGGCTGAGGGCCACTCGGCGTAGCCGAAGGCGAAGCCCGCTTCGAGCAGGCGCGCCGGGGTCACCCGGCGGCTCTTCAGCAGGAGTTCGGTGTCCGAGCGCAGCACGAACGCGCCGATCTCGGCCATCCACTTCGTCGCGGGCAGACCTGCCGGAACACGCCAGGCGGAGCGCAGTTCGCGCATGAACGCGCGCTGCGGCAGCGGCCCGGGAGCGGCGAGGTTCACCGGCCCGTCGATGTCGTCGCGGTCGATCAGGAACTCGACCGCGCGCACGAAGTCAAGGTCGTGGATCCAGGACACGTACTGGGCGCCGCCCGCGACCGGACCGCCGAGCCCCAGCCGCACCAGCCACGACAGGACGTCGAAGACGCCGCCGCGGTCGGGGCTCATCACCATGGCCGAGCGCAGGGCGACCTTGCGGGTGTGCGGGGTTTCGGCCCGCTGCTGGGCCAGTTCCCAGTTCCTGGCGATCTCGACGCTGTAGGCCCAGTAATCAGGTACGTCGGGCTCCTCACCCCCGATCACACCCGTCAACTCGTCGTTCGGCGCGTCGAAGCGGTGGGCGTAGACGGTGGCCGTACTCATCTGGAGCCACACCCGTGGCGGCCGCAGGGCGGCCTCGATCGCCTCGCCCACGACCTGCGTGGAACGCACCCGCGAATCCATCATGGCCCGCAGGTTGGCCTCGGTGTAGCGGCAGCTGACGCTGCGACCGGCCAGGTTGATCACGACGTCGCTGCCGTCGATCTCCTCGGCCCACGCGCCAGGTGTCTCCCCGTCCCAGGCGACCTCGCGGTCCCGCCGCGGCCGTCGGGTCAGGACGACGACCTCGTGGCCCGCGGCGGTCATCGCGCGGTCGAGGACCGTGCCGACCTGTCCGGTTCCTCCGGGTATCACGATCTTCATGGGGCTCCCCCTTCGAGTGGGGCAAGCCTAGCGAAAAGTTGAACGTGTTCAAAACTCTTGTGCGGCGTTATCCCGGAGCCCGCCGACCCTCGTGCGTCGGCGGGCTCCCGAGAAACGTTCCTGCTGAGTGCGTCAGACTCCCGCCGCAGTCGCAGTCGCAGCCGCGTCCGCCCGCCTGGCGAGCGCCGCCGCGGCCGCCCCCACCAGCCCGGCGTCGGTGCCCATCTGGGCCGGCGTCACCGTCAGGCGCTGGACGAAGGACAGGGTCGCGTAGTCGGTCAGCGCCTTGCGCAGGGGCGTGAACAGCACGTCGCCCGCCTTGCCCACGCCGCCGCCGATGACGACGACGTCGATCTCGACGAGGGTCGCGGTGGCCGCGATCCCGGCGGCCAGCGCCTGGGCGGCCCGCTTGAAGGAGGCCACGGCGATCGGGTCGCCGGAGCGGGCGGCGGCGGCCACCGCGGCGGCGGAGGCGTCACCGTCCGGGCCGGGCCGCCAGCCGTTCTCGATCGCCCGCCGGGCGATGTTGGGGCCGCTGGCGATCCGCTCCACACAGCCGCGCGAGCCGCACGGGCACGAGTCGCCGTCCAGGTCGACGCTGATGTGGCCGATGTGGCCGGCGTTGCCGGTCGGCCCCGGGTGCAGCCGGCCGCCGAGGACCAGGCCGCCACCGACACCGGTCGAGACCACCATGCACAGGGCGTTGTCGTGACCGCGGGCCGCGCCCTGCCAATGCTCGGCGGCCGTGATCGCGACGCCGTCGCCGATCAGCTCGACGGGCAGCCCCCCGGCCGCGGCCCGCACCCGCTGGACCAGGGGGTAGTCGCGCCAGCCGGGCACGTTCACCGGGCTCACCGTGCCCGTGGTGGCGTCCACCGGGCCCGCGCTGCCGATGCCCAGCGCCGTGGCGCGTCCCCACAGTGGCGACGCGGCCAGCTCGCCGATCACCTTCTCGACGGCCCGCATGACGGTCTCGCCGTCCTCCCGCGCGGGCGTGGGGCGCTGCGCGCGGGCCTGGATCCGGCCGCGGCCGTCGACCAGCGCCCCGGCGATCTTGGTGCCGCCGATGTCGAGCGCGGCCACGAGGTCGGTGTGCATCAGTGTCGGATCTCCCCGTCAGACATGAGAACAGCCTTGAGAACAACCAAGAGGAAACAGCAGGCCGGTTCGCGGTGGGGCGCAGGCCGGAGATTGCGCTGGACAGTGTCTCCCGCATCTGACAACGTTGTCCAGGTTCTATGCTCGACGCCACACCCTCATACACCATCATGGATCGACGCCATCCCCGTGGACGGCAGGACAGGACACCGCATCGTGCCCGAGACCCACAGCCGAGCAGACCGCTCCTCAGGGAGCCGCTACGGCAACCGTCCGACGATGAAGGACGTGGCCGCGCGGGCCGGGGTCGGGCTGAAGACGGTCTCGCGGGTGGTCAACGGGGAGCCGGGGGTCACGCCGGAGACGGAAAGCCGCGTACAGGAGGCCATCGACGCGCTGGGCTTCAGGCGCAACGACAGCGCGCGGGTGCTGCGCAAGGGCCGCACCGCCAGCATAGGACTGGTCCTGGAGGACCTCGCGGACCCGTTCTACGGCCCGCTCAGCCGCGCCGTCGAGGAGGTGGCCCGCGCCCACGGAGCGCTGCTGATCAACGGTTCCAGCGCGGAGGACCCGGAGCGCGAGCAGGAGTTGGTGCTCGCCCTGTGCGCGCGGCGGGTCGACGGGCTGGTGGTGATTCCGGCCGGTGACGACCACCGCTATCTGGAGCCCGAGTTGAAGGCGGGCGTCGCGACGGTGTTCGTGGACCGCCCCGCCGGGATGGTCGATGCCGATGTCGTGCTGTCGGACAACTACGGCGGTGCCCGCGACGGCGTGGCCCACCTCATCGCGCACGGGCACCGGCGGATCGGGTTCATCGGCGACATGCCCCGCATCCACACCGCCGCCGAGCGGCTGCGCGGCTACCGGGCCGCCATGGAGGACGCGGGGATAGCGGTGGAGGACTCCTGGACGTCCCTGGGCGTCACCGACCCCGGGCGGGTGCGGCGGGCGGCCGAGGAGATGCTGGCCGGACCCTCCCCCGTCACCGCGATCTTCGCGGGCAACAACCGGGTGACGGTCACCGTGATCCGCGTCCTCGCCGAACAGTCCCGGCGTATCGCCTTCGTGGGCTTCGACGACATCGAGCTCGCCGATCTGCTCCAGCCCGGCGTCACGGTCGTCGCCCAGGACGCGGCGACGCTGGGCCGTACGGCCGCCGAGCGTCTCTTCCGCCAGCTGGACGGCACCCTGCTCACCCCGGAGCGGATCGAGCTGCCGACCCGGCTGATCACCCGCGGCTCGGGCGAGCTGCCGCCGACGGACTGAGCAGCCCATGGAGAACCGCACACTCGAAGCACTCGGCCTGGGCGAGGCAGCACGCAATCAGCCGCTGCTCTACCCGGGAGCCTGGCCGCGGGAGTCCGGGCTCCTCGACGGGGACCACTTCCTCCCCCTCGACCACCTCGTGCACGAGGACCGCTCCCCCGTCCTCGCGGTCGGCTCCAACGCCAGCCCGGGCCAACTCCGGCACAAAATGGTCGAGGCCCGGATCGCCTCTCCTCTCCCGATGGTCAAGGCGACGGTCACCGGCATCGACGTGGGCGTCTCCGCCCACGTCAGCCGCATGGGATACGTGTCCGCGTCGCCCGTCGACGCGCCGGACGCCGTACGGGAGTTGTTCGTCATCTGGCTCGACGCCGAGCAACTCGCGGTGGTCGATTCGAGCGAGGGCGTACCGCTGCCGAACGGCAACTACGGCCGGGCCTGGCTGTCCGCCCCCGAGGTGCGGATCGAGCCGGCGCCCGGGGTGGTCCTCCCGGGCGTGTACGCGTACGTCAACCGCCACGGCGTGCTGCACGACGGTACCGGCACCGGTACCCCGCGCACGCACCCGGGCCAGCGGGCGCTGCTCACCGAACTCCTCGTGGGATCGGCCCGGTTGAGGGAGCTGTTCGGGGTCACGCCCGAGGAGTTCAGCGCGCGGGCCCGTGCCGACCGGCGGCTGTGCGAGCGGGGTACGCGGCTGTTCAAGGACGAGAAGCGGGTGACGGCTTCCGGTCTGGAACAGCACGTACGCGTTCAGCAGACCGGGAGCCCCGGGACCGGCTCGTCGTTGTCGCCGCCCTTGAGGTAGACGTCGCTGACGTAGACGTTCGTGTTGCCGCTGTCGTCGTCCGTCTTCGCCCACCAGACGTTGGTCCACTCACCGGACGTCTCGCGGCGGCCCAGGTTCTCCTGGCAGTAGAAATAGTTGGTACCCGCGTTGAGGACGCCGACCTCGGTGCCGGAGGCGGTGTACGACTTGGCGGTGCGCCAGACCTCGCAGTTGTACTTGCCGCCGCCTATGGACTGGCAGGAAGAGGCCGGGGGAGTCGCCGTATCGCCACCGCCTGTCGTGCCGCCTCCGCCCGTCGTGCCGCCGTCACCGGAACCACCGCCGGAGGTACCGCCGTCGGTGCCGCTCCCCGAGGTCTCGGCCGGGGAGGACGTGGTGGCCCGGCCGGTGGGCGCGGTGTCGGTCCTGCCGCCCGGTGCCTTGGTCGTCGTCGGGGTCTCGTCGCCGCCCTGTTCGCTCGGCTTGGAGTCGTCCGAGCGGCCGTCCGCGGCCCGGCCTGCGGCCGAGGCGGAGCCCGCGACGGAGGTGGCGGACGAGGTGGGCCGCGTCCCGGCTTCGGCGTCCCCCTGGTCGTTCAGCAGCGCCACTGTGGCCCCGGCCGTGGCGAGGACGACGGCGACGGCCGCGGCGGCGAGAAGGGCGCGGCCCTTGCGGCGGGGTGGAGCGGGGGTGGCCATCGCGCCGGTAGGAGGCGAGGTCCCGGGCGTGGCCGCGGAGACCGGACCGGACGGCGGCGAGGAACCGGGAAGTACGTTGCCCGGCACCCCCGGCATCGCTCGCTCCGCGCCCCCGAAGCCCGGCGCGGCCGTTGCCGCAGCCTCCCCGGGACCCGACCGGGGCGTTCCGGCCCCGCCCTGCCCAGCGGGACCGAACCCCGACGTGCCGCTCGCCGCAGCCTCCGCAGAACCCCACCCAGGCGCTCCAGCACCATCCCCACCAGCGGACCCCAACCCGGACGTGCCGCTCGCCGCAGCCTCCGCAGAACCCCACCCAGGCGCTCCAGCACCGTCCCGCCCAGCGGGACCCGACCCTGGCGTGGCCATTGCCGCAGCTTCCGCGGGGCCGAGGCCCGCCGCGCCGGACCCGCCCTGCTCCACCGGACCGGATCCCGGCGTACCGGCCCCGTCGCGCTCCCCGGAGCCGGGCCCTTGTTCCACGGGCGCTGTCGTCCCCGGCGGCCCGAAGGCCGGCGGTGCGGCCGGAACGGCCCGCCTCGTGGCCTCCTGCCCAGGCGCGGCGCCCGCCGCACTCCGCAAGGTCGTCGTCGGCGCGTCCGTACCGCCCGGGTCCGCGGCCGCCTGCAACAGTTCGCGCGCCTCGTCCGCCTCCGGGCGGGACTCGGGGCGCTTGTCCAGCAGCCGTTGGAGGACGGGCCCCAGCCGACCGGCGCGGCGGGGTTCTGGCAGGGGCTCGGTGACGATGGCGGTGAGGGTGGAGAAGGTGGACGTACGGCGGAAGGGCGAGGCGCCCTCGACCGCGGCGAACAGTGTGGCGCCGAGGGCCCAGATGTCGGAGGCGGGGCCCGGGTCGGCGCCTTGGGCGCGTTCGGGTGCCAAGTAGTCCAGGGAGCCGACGAGTTCGCCGCTGCGGGTGAGGTGGGTGGCCGAGCCGTCGTCCGGGTCCTCCATGGTGGCTATGCCGAAGTCGGTGAGGAGGACACGGCCCGAGCGGTCGAGGAGGATGTTGCCGGGCTTCACGTCGCGGTGCAGGACACCGGCGCGGTGGGCGGCGGCCAGCGCGTCCATGACCTCGGCGCCGATCCCGGCCACCTCGTGCGCGTCGAGGGTGCCGCGCTCACGCAGGACGTCGTCCAGGGACGGCCCGTCCACCAGCTCCATGACGATCAGCGGACGGCCGTCGACCTCGGTGACGTCGTGCACGGCCACGACGCCGGGGTGCCGCACCCGGGCCGCCGCACGGGCCTCGCGCTGCATCCGCAGCCGCAGCCCGGCGAGTTCGGACCCGTCGGCGTCCGTGTACGTCCGCAGTTCCTTGACGGCGACCTCACGCCCGAGCACCTCGTCGACGGCCCGCCACACCACGCCCATACCGCCGCGCCCGAGCTGCGCCACGACCCGATAACGCCCGGCCAGCACCCGCCCGACCCCGTCCGCCTGTCCGTACTCCCCCGAAGACACCGCTGCTCCGATCCTGTGACCCGTCCGTGCGTGCCGTACACCCTACGGGGCAGGAGTGACAACACCGGCCGACAGTGACCGCTGTGACAGGTCCGCTACTTCCCGGACACCGTGAGGTCCCCCCGCCTGGGCGCCGCGAAGCCCTCCAGGTCGGCGCGGGTCAGGCCGGACAGGCGGGCGACCTCGGCGATGTCGAGGGCGCCGCAGTCGAGGCCGCGCAGGAGGTAGCCGCCGAGGGCCTTGGCGGTGGCGGGCTCGTCCATGACGTCGCCGCCGACGCGGCCCGCGTAGCGGGCGAGGCGGGCGGCGGCCTGTTCGAAGCCCTCGCGGTAGAAGGCGAAGACGGCCGCGTAGCGGGTCGGGATGTGGCGGGGGTGCATGTCCCAGCCCTGGTAGTAGGCGCGGGCCAGGGCGCGGCGGGTTAGGCCGTAGTGGAGGCGCCAGGCGTCGTGGACCTTGGCGGTCGTGCCGACCGGGAGCACGTTCGTCGAGCCGTCCGACACGCGTACGCCCGTCCCCGCGGCCGCGACCTGCATGATCGCCTTGGCGTGGTCGGCGGCCGGGTGGTCGCTGGCCTGGTAGGCGGCGGACACGCCCAGGCAGGCGCTGTAGTCGAAGGTGCCGTAGTGCAGCCCGGTGGCGCGGCCCTCGGCCGCCTGGATCATGCGGGCGACCGTGGCGGTGCCGTCGGTGGCGAGGATGGACTGGCTGGTCTCGATCTGGATCTCGAAGCCGATCCGGCCGGGCTCGAGGCCGCGCGTCTTCTCGAAGGCCTCCAACAGCCGGACCATGGCGGTGACCTGCTCGGGATACGTCACCTTCGGCAGGGTCAGGACCAGTCCGCCGGGCAGGCCGCCGGCCTCCATCAGGCCGGTGAGGAAGATGTCGAGCGTGCGGATGCCCCGGTCGCGGACGGCCGCCTCCATGCACTTCATGCGGATGCCCATGTACGGCGCCGCCGTGCCGTTCCCGAACGCCTCGGCGATCAGACGCGCGGCCCGGGCGGCCGTCGCGTCCTCCTCGGCGTCCGGGCGGGGGCCGTAGCCGTCCTCGAAGTCGACGCGCAGGTCCTCGACGGGCTCGTGCTCCAGCTTGGCGCGGACGCGCGAGTAGACCGGTCCGGCGAGTTCGTCGGACAGGCCCAGGACCGCGGCGAAGGAGGCGGCGTCCGGGGCGTGTTCGTCGAGGGCGGCGAGGGCCTGGTCGCCCCAGGAGCGGATGGTGTCGGCGGCGAAGGCGTCGCCGGGGACGTACACGGTGTGGACGGGTTGCCGGGTGCCGGGGTCTCCCGGGTAGCGGCGCTCCAGTTCGGCGTCGACCGGGGCGAGGGAGGCGCTGATCTCCTCGCTGACGGCGCCCGCGAGGCTCGTCGCCACCTGCTCCTGCTGGCCCTGACCCATCCCACATCCTCCCGTTTTCCGCAGTACGGAATCAACAATCCGTAGAACGAAGCTATCGGTGGAACTTCCCGCTGGTCAACACCCATCCGCACCGTGATCCGTCGGGCCGCTCCCGCCCCTACGCCTTCTTCCGCACGACAGGGCTCATCCCTCATCCTGACTCGCGGGGGGAGGGAATCGCGTGTCGGACGTGAAGAGAGTGACCCGCCGGGCGGGCCTGCGGACGGTGGTGGCCGCCACCATGACCGCGCCCCTGTTCACCAGCGCGCCCGTCTCCGCCCTTCGCAGCGGGAACCGCAGGCTGGAGGTGATGAGCCTCAACCTCCGTTTCGCAAGCACCAGGGAACCCAACAGCTGGGCCGCCCGCCGTCCGGTGCTGCGCGCGCTGTTACGCCGCGAGGCCCCCGCGGTCCTCGGCACCCAGGAGGGCCTCTACCAGCAGCTGCGCGACATCGAGAGCGACCTCGAACCCAACTACGACTGGATCGGCACCGGCCGCGCGGGCGGCAGCCGCGACGAGTTCATGGCGGTCTTCTACGACACCCGCCGACTCGCCCCTCGGGAGTACGACCACTTCTGGCTCTCCGACACCCCGGACGTGATCGGCTCGAACACCTGGGGCGGCGCATCCATCCGCATGGTGACCTGGGTCCGCTTCCGCGATCTGCTCGACCGGGACCGGGAGTTCTACGTCCTGAACACGCACCTCGACAACGCCAGTGAGTACGCACGCGCGCGTGCCGCGTCCCTGACCACCGAGCGGATCGGCGGGCTCGACCGGACGCTCCCGGTCCTGGTGACCGGCGACTTCAATGTCGCCGCCCACAAGAACGCGGTCTACGACACGATGCTGGAAGCGGGCTTGGTCGACACCTGGGACGGCGCGGCCGAGCGGAGCAGGCTGTACGGGACCTTCCACGGCTACCAGCCGTTGACGCCCGAGGGCGACCGCATCGACTGGATCCTCGCTTCGTCCGGCGTCACGACCCACCGCGCCTCGATCAACACCTTCGCGCTGAACGGGCAGTTCCCGAGCGACCATCTCCCGGTGCAGGCGTCCCTGACCCTGGGATGAGGCGAGGCTTGGATGAGCCGAGGCCCCCGCCACCGCTCGGAAGCGGTGACGAGGGCCTCGTAAGCCCTGCGCGGGATCAGCCCTTGCGGGTGTTGATCTCCTCGGTGAGCTGGGGGACGACGTCGAAGAGGTCGCCGACCACGCCGTAGTCGACGAGGTCGAAGATCGGGGCCTCGGCGTCCTTGTTGACCGCCACGATCGTCTTGGAGGTCTGCATGCCGGCCCGGTGCTGGATGGCGCCGGAGATGCCGGAGGCGATGTACAGCTGCGGGGAGACGGACTTGCCGGTCTGGCCGACCTGGTTGGTGTGCGGGTACCAGCCCGCGTCGACGGCGGCGCGGGAGGCGCCGACGGCCGCGCCGAGGGAGTCGGCGAGGGCCTCGATGATGGCGAAGTTCTCGGCGCCGTTGACGCCGCGGCCGCCGGAGACCACGATCGCGGCCTCGGTCAGCTCTGGACGGCCGGTCGACTCGCGCGGGGTGCGGGCGGTGACCTTGGTGCCGGTGGCCTGCGCGGAGAAGGACACCTCCAGGGCCTCGACCGCGCCGGCGGCCGGCGCCGGCTCCACGGCCACGCTGTTGGGCTTGACGGTGATGACCGGGGTGCCCTTGGCGATGCGGGACTTGGTGGTGAACGAGGCCGCGAACACCGACTGGGTGGCCACCGGGCCCGCCTCGCCGGCCTCCAGGTCGACGGCGTCGGTGATGATGCCGGAGCCGATGCGCAAAGCGAGCCGGGCGGCGATCTCCTTGCCCTCCGCCGAGGACGGCACCAGCACGGCGGCCGGGGACACGGCGGCCACCGCGGCCTGCAGCGCGTCCACCTTCGGGACGACCAGGTAGTCGGCGTACTCGGCGGCCTCATGCGTGAGAACGCGGCTCGCGCCGTGCTCGCCGAGGACGGCGGCGGTGTCGGCGGCGCCGTTGCCCAGGGCGACGGCGACCGGCTCGCCGATGCGGCGGGCCAGGGTCAGCAGCTCCAGGGTGGGCTTGCGGACGGCGCCGTCCACGTGGTCGACATAGACGAGAACTTCAGCCATGGGAATGCTCTCCTGCGGATTGCGAAGTCTGAGGGGCGGTAAGGGGGGTGGGCCTTAGATGAACTTCTGGCCCGCGAGGAACTCGGCGAGCTGCTTGCCGCCCTCGCCCTCGTCCTTGACGATCGTCCCGGCGGTGCGCGCCGGGCGCTCGGTCGCGGACTCGACGACCGTGTAGGCGCCCTCCAGACCGACCTCCTCGGCCTCGATGTCGAGGTCCGACAGGTCCCAGGCCTGCACCGGCTTCTTCTTCGCCGCCATGATGCCCTTGAAGGACGGGTAGCGCGCCTCACCCGACTGGTCGGTCACCGACACCACCGCCGGCAGGGACGCCTCCAGCTGCTCGGTGGCGGAGTCGCCGTCCCGGCGGCCCTTCACCACCCCGTCCTCCACCGTGACCTCGGACAGCAGCGTCACCTGCGGCACACCCAGGCGCTCGGCCAGCAGCGCCGGCACGACACCCATGGTGCCGTCGGTGGAGGCCATACCGGAGATCACCAGGTCGTAGCCGGCCTTCTCGACCGCCTTCGCCAGCACCAGCGAGGTGCCGATGGCATCCGTGCCGTGCAGGTCGTCGTCCTCGACGTGGATCGCCTTGTCCGCGCCCATCGACAGCGCCTTGCGCAGCGCGTCCTTGGCATCCTCCGGACCGACGGTCAGCACGGTGACCTCGACGTCGTCATCGGAGTTCTCGGAGATCTGCAGCGCCTGCTCGACCGCGTACTCGTCCAGCTCGGAGAGCAGACCGTCCACGTCGTCCCGGTCGACGGTCAGGTCATCGGCGAAGTGCCGGTCGCCAGTGGCGTCGGGCACGTACTTCACAGTGACAACGATCCTCAAGCTCACGCCGGCTCTCCTACTGCATCGTCAGTTTTCGGCTGCCTACTTGCTGGCAGCATAGGCGCCCCAAGCGGCCGATTCCGGTCGGGGCCATCCGCGCTCCGACCGAAATATTACTCGTCAGTACACCTAGTTCGTTCCCGCTAAGCAAGCGCTTTGAACTGTGACCTTCGCAACGCAGCGTAATCGGAAATCGACGGCTTCGCAGAAGGGCGGCGAGCCGATCAGTCGCGCAGCCCGTGGAACCGACCCTGGTGGTACAGCAACGGGCGGCCCGGGCCCGTGGAGTCGCCGAGGACGACCTCGGCCAGCACCAGACGGTGGTCGCCGGCCGGCACCCGGGCGGCGATCCGGCACAGCAGCCAGGCCTGGACGTCGTCGAGGACGGGGACGCCCTCGGGGCCCTCGCGCCAGGCGGTCGCCGTGCCGAAGCGGTCGGCGCCGCTGCGGGCGAAGGTTGCGGCCAGGCCCTGCTGGTGCTCGCCGAGTATGTGCACCCCGACATGGTCGGTCTCGGCCACCGCGGGCCAGCTGGAGGCGCCGGTGCCTATGCCGAAGGAGAGCAGCGGGGGATCGGCGGAAACCGAGGTGAGGGAGGTGGCGGTGAATCCGACGGGGCCGGCGTCACCGCGGGCGGTGATCACGGCGACTCCCGCCGCGTGCCGCCGGAAAACCGAGCGGAGCAGGTCGGGCGAGGCGAGCCGGGCGGCGTCGAGGTCGGGCGTGGCCGTCATGGAGCTGTCCTTCTGCGAGGAGTGGCGTGGGCGTCCGTGGCTGCTCAACAGCCCGGACAGCGCGCGCTCGCGGTGCGGGTTAGGTCGACGTGGACCCGCCCGAAGAGAAGGAGTTCCGAAGGCATACGGTCAGGCTGACGATAGGTGGTGCACACAGTCAAGTACGTCCCGGCATGTGGGAGATGCCTCACCCCGGCCCCCTGCCCTCACACCGCCTCCCCCAGCGCGGCGATCACGTCGGCTTTGCGCGGCTGCCCGACGGCCCGTCGCACGACCCGGCCGTCGGCGTCCAGGACCAGCACGGTCGGAGTCTTGAGGATGTCGAGTTCCCGGACGAGCTCCAGCCGCTCCTCGGCGTCGATCTCGACGTGGGTCACGCCCGGGACCATGCCGGCCACCTCGCCGAGGACCCGTCGGGTGGCCCGGCAGGGGGCACAGAAGGCGCTGGAGAACTGGACGAGCGTGGCACGCTCGCCGAGCGGGCCGCCGAGTTCGGCCACACCGAGCCGTTTTCCGTCGTCGCGCCCTCGCACCCGTACCCTCCCGCTCCGCCGCCGATGCAGCACTCCGTATGCGCTCGCCACCGCGAGCACCGCCACGCACACCACAAGTCCGGTCATCCTCTGCACAAGCATTCACACGACTGCAAAGATTCCCGCCTCCCCTGAACCCGTCCGCTGCGGAATCCTTGGTTCCCATGGACATCGATGCAAGGGGGCCGCGCTTCGGGGCAGCCGTGACGACCGTCGTGTTGGCGGTCGTACTAGTCACGGGGAGCGCCTGGCTGCTGGCCTGGCAGACGCTGGCGTTCGCATTCGGCGCGGCGGGCGGGGTGGGCCGCTCGCCGTACGGCTGGCTGTTCCGCAAGGCCGTGCGGCCCCGAATCGGGCCGCCCACCGAGTTCGAGGCGCCCGAGCCGCCGAGGTTCGCCCAGGCGGTGGGGCTGGTCTTCGCGGGCGTGGGCCTCGCCGGCTACGCCCTGGGCCTGGAGTGGCTGGGGCTCGCCGCCACGGGGGCCGCGCTCGCCGCCGCCTTCCTGAATGCCGCCTTCGGGTACTGCCTGGGGTGCGAGATGTACCTGCTTGTACGAAGGGCGACGGCGGGCGCGGAGTAATGACGCCGCAAAACCCCGAGGTGTGGGTCACTTGGGGGAAGTGACGAGAATCTCTCCGTGGACGGGCACCAGGACTGGCTCCCCGTCCGTTCTTGGGGCACCATCTGCGAGATGCCGTAAACCTACGGCTGCGTAGCTTTCCCGCCGGGAGCTCCCTTTTCCCAGGCAGAGAAGGAAGGGTCCACTCCGTCCATGGCAGAGCTTGTCTACCGCCCCGTCGTCGGTCTCGCCCAGGCGTTGTTCAAGGCGTGGGACCTCAAGATCGACTGCAAGGGTTCGGAGAACTTCCCGCGCTCTGGCGGTGCCGTGCTGGTGAGCAACCACATCAGCTACCTGGACTTCATCTTCAGCGGGCTCGCGGCACTCCCGCAGAAGCGTCTCGTGCGCTTCATGGCGAAGGAGTCCGTCTTCCGCCACAAGGTCTCCGGCCCGCTGATGCGCGGGATGAAGCACATCCCGGTGGACCGCAACCAGGGCGAGACGGCGTACGCCCACGCGCTGGACTCGCTCAGGTCCGGCGAGATCGTGGGCGTCTTCCCGGAGGCGACCATCTCGCCGTCGTTCACGCTGAAGAGCTTCAAGTCGGGCGCCGCGCGCATGGCCCAGGAGGCGGGCGTACCGCTGATCCCGGTGGCGCTGTGGGGCACCCAGCGGCTGTGGACCAAGGGGCACCCGCGCAACTTCAAGCGCAGCCACATCCCCATCACCATCCGCGTCGGCGAGGTGATCGAGGCCTCCCGCGACAAGTACGCGGGCGCGATCACCCGGCAGGTGCGCGAGCGGGTGAACGAGCTGCTGGAGGCGGCCCAGCGCGCCTACCCGGTCCGCCCCAAGGACGCGGACGACACCTGGTGGATGCCGGCCCACCTCGGCGGCACCGCCCCGACCCCGGAGCAGGTCCGCGAGGCCGAGGCGCGCTGAGCCCGCACGCTCCGCCGAGGCGGCTCAGGACACCGGGGACCCGACCGCGATCCGTGCTCCGGGACTGAACTTCTCCAGCAGCTCGGCGAGTTCGGTCGCCGCCGCCTCGACGTCGGCGACCGGCATCGGCGCCAGGCTCTCCAGCAGGAAGATCCCGGACGCGGTGTCCTCGGTGAGCCGGGTGCGCGGGCCCTGTCGCCAGTTCCAGCGGCGGCAGGTCACGCCCGCGTCGTCGCGCCACACCACCTCGCCGGCGTCGGGATGTTCGACGGCCTCCTCGCCGCCGGCGACGGTCACGAAGTCCTCCTCCCCGGTGGCCCGCACGAGGCGCATGCCTCCCTCGATGCGGTCGACGTCCTCGCCGCCGACAGGGATCAGGTGGGCGACGCTGATCGCGTTGTAGAGGTCGACCAGCAGGTTGATCCGGGGCAGCCCGCCCTCCGACAGGGCCCTCTTCGCCAGCGCCTCCGCCGAGTTGCGCGTCCGGGAGGGCTTTGACCCGAACGCCGTGTAGACCTCGCGCCAGGCCCCCATGTGCGCGTCCTCGTGCGGGGCACGCCCCTCCAGGCGGGCGGCGAGCCGACGGGCCGCGTCGTCGAGGAGGGCGGAACTGCCGTCGGTACTGGGCCCGTTGACGAGGCCGTGGGCCTCGATCGCGATGTGTGTGAAGCCGGGCGCGAGGAGGCGCACCTCGTCGGACACGGTCAGGGTGAGAGTCATCGCCTGCCTCAGAGTGCGGTGGGGAGCGTCTTCCAGAGGTACGGCCGGTCGGGGGCGGCCCGGAGGGCGCCGAGGACGGCCGGATGCGGTTCAGCGTACAGGACCGGATAGTCCAGCTCATTGGACTCCGGGTCGGGCATGAAGGCCAATCGTTCGCCGTCGAGGGAGAACTGCGCGTTCACTCCGGGCTTGTTGCCCCGGGGATCCTGTCGATGCCAGGCGCCGTTGAAGCGCACGGCGACCAGGCCGTGCACCACATCCAGCTTCTGGTAGCACAGGGCTGTCGGGATGTCCTCGGCGCGCAGGAGCGCGGCCAGCGCGTGCGCCTTGGCGTAGCAGATACCGGTGCCCTGTTCCAGGACGTCGGAGGCCCGCCAGGTGACGCGGAGATCGCCGCTGTCGGCCGAGTGCGGGATGGTGTCGCGCACGAACTCGAATGCCAGGCGCGCATAGGCATACGAATCTTCGGCCTCCTTGGCGAGACGCGCGGCCATGTCACGCACGAGCGGGTGACCATGGTTGATGACCTCGTCGGCGGCCAGGTATGCGGACAGGTCGGGGGTGTTCTGGATCAGCTCCATGCCCGCAGAGCATAGGAATGCGATCACCCACCAGTCAATGACTTTTCATGTGATCGCATATCTATGCACCGCTCGACCGCTCTGTGGCTAGCGCGCCATCTCCTCCTTCACCGCCCCCACGAACGCGTCCACGTCCTCCTCCGTCGTGTCGAAGGCGCACATCCAGCGCACGACACCCGCTGACTCGTCCCAGAAGTAGAACCGGAACCGCTCCTGCAGACGCGCGCTCACATCGTGCGGCAGCTTGGCGAAGACCCCGTTGGCCTGCACCGGGTAGAGGATCTCCACGCCGTGCACGGCCCGGACGCCCTCGGCGAGCCGCTGGGCCATCTCGTTGGCGTGGCGGGCGTTGCGCAGCCACAGGTCCCTGGCGAGCAGGGCCTCCAACTGCACGGACACGAAGCGCATCTTGGAGGCGAGCTGCATGGACAGCTTGCGCAGGTGCTTCATGTGGCTCACGGCGTCCTGGTCGATGACGACGACCGCCTCGCCGAACAGGGCGCCGTTCTTCGTGCCGCCCAGGGAGAGGATGTCGACGCCGACCGCGTTGGTGAACGTCCGCATCGGGACGTCCAGCGAGGCCGCCGCGTTGGCGATGCGGGAGCCGTCCAGGTGGACCTTCATGCCGTGCGCGTGGGCGTGCTCGCAGATCGCCCGGACCTCGTCGGGCGTGTACAGCGTGCCCAGTTCCGTGCTCTGGGTGATCGAGACGACCTGAGGCATCGCGCGGTGCTCGTCCTCCCAGCCGTACGCCTGCCGGTCGATCAGGTCGGGGGTGAGCTTGCCGTCGGGCGTGGGCACGGTGAGCAGCTTGAGGCCGCCCATGCGCTCGGGGGCGCCGCCCTCGTCGACGTTGATGTGCGCGCTCTCGGCGCAGATCACCGCGCCCCAGCGGTCGGTGACCGCCTGGAGCGCGACGACGTTGGCACCGGTGCCGTTGAAGACCGGGAACGCCTCGGCCGTGGCCCCGAAGTGGCTGCGGACGATCCGCTGGAGGTTCTCGGTGTAGTCGTCCTCGCCGTACGCGACCTGGTGCCCGCCGTTGGCCAGGGCCAGGGCGGCGAGCACCTCCGGGTGGGCCCCGGCGTAGTTGTCGCTGGCGAATCCGCGGACGTCCGGGTCGTGGTGGCGCCGGGCGTCGGTCTTCGGCGGGTTCATTGCCTCTCGGGTCACAGCTTCTCGGGTCACGGCTTCTCGGTCAGCCACAGACGCCTTCCGTTCACTTCTGCGGCGGGCTTCTCCCAGACCCCGACGATCTCCTCAGCCAGGTCCTTGACGTCGGTGAAGCCCGCGAACTTCGCGTTGGGGCGCTCGGCGCGCATCGCCTCGTGCACCAACGCCTTCACCACCAGGATGGCAGCGGCGGACGTCGGCCCGGCGGCGCCCCCGGCCTTGCGGAAGGCGTCGGCCAGCGCGAGCGTCCAGGCCTCGGCGGCGGCCTTCGCGGCGGCGTACGCGGCGTTGCCCGCGCTGGGCTTCGTGGCTCCCGCCGCGCTGATGAGCAGGTACCGCCCGCGCTCGCTGCGCTGCAGACCGTCGAAGAATGCCAGCGAGGTGTGCTGCACGGTGCGGATGAGCAGCAGTTCCAGGAAGTCCCAGTCGTCCAGGCTGGTCTTGACGAACGTCTCGCTGCCGCGCCAGCCGCCCACGAGGTGGACCAGGCCGTCGATCCGGCCGAACTCCTTCTCGGTACGGGTGGCCCAGTCACGGGTCGAGTCCAGGTCGAGAAGGTCGACGGACTCGCCGGTGACCATGGCACCGCCGGCGCTGTAGCGGGCCGCGTCCACGGCCTCCGCCAGCCGCTCGGGATCGTTGTCCGCGCCGACGACGGTCGCCCCCGCCTCGGCGAGCCTGAGAAGTGCGGCCCGCCCCGCGGGTCCGCCCGCGCCGGCCACCGCGATCACCGCACCGCTGAGAGCCCCGTTCCCCATGATCTTCGCCTCCTGAGCAGTGTTCTTGGTAGGCCGGTCGCTCACGCGGCGACCCGTTCGGCGCTCTGAGCCGTGATGCCCTTGGTGGAGGCGATCACGCTCTTCAGCTTCTTGGAGAGTGCCTCATAGAACATGCTCAGGGGAAACTCGTCCGGAAGCACGTCATCGACGAGTTTCCGCGGCGGCTGGCTCAGGTCGAGGGCATCGGGGCCCTTGGCCCACTTGGAGCCGGGGTGCGGGGCGAGATAGGTGGCGACCAGCTCGTATCCGGCGAACCAGTGCACGAGTTTCGGCCGGTCGATGCCGTCGCGGTAGAGCTTCTCGATGTCGGCGCACAGCTGGTTGGTGACCTGCGGGGCGCGCTGCCAGTCGATGAACAGCTTGTTGTCGGTCCAGCGGACGACATCGTGCTTGTGCAGGTAGGCGAAGAGCAGCTGACCGCCGAGGCCGTCGTAGTTGCGCACGCGCTCGCCGGTGACCGGGAAGCGGAACATACGGTCGAACAGCACCGCGTACTGCACGTCACGCGCCTGCGGGACGCCGTCCGCCTCCAGCTTCACGGCCTCCTTGAAGGCGGTGAGGTCGCAGCGCAGCTCCTCGAGGCCGTACATCCAGAACGGCTGGCGCTGCTTGATCATGAACGGGTCGAAGGGCAGGTCGCCGTGGCTGTGGGTGCGGTCGTGGACCATGTCCCACAGCACGAAGGCCTCCTCGCAGCGCTGCTGGTCGTGGACCATCGCGGCGACGTCCTCGGGCAGCTCCAGGCCCAGGATGTCGACGGCGGCCTCGGTGACGCGGCGGAAGCGGGCGGCCTCGCGGTCGCAGAAGATGCCGCCCCAGCTGAACCGCTCAGGGGCCTCGCGCACGGCGATGGTCTCCGGGAAGAGGACCGCCGAGTTGGTGTCGTAGCCGGTCGTGAAGTCCTCGAACTTGATGCCGCAGAACAGCGGGTTGTCGTAGCGGGTGCGCTCCAGCTCGGCCAGCCAGTCCGGCCAGACCATGCGCAGAACGACCGCTTCGAGGTTGCGGTCCGGGTTGCCGTTCTGCGTGTACATCGGGAAGACGACCAGGTGCTGGAGGCCGTCCGCGCGGTTCGCGGCAGGCTGGAAGGCCAGCAGCGAATCGAGGAAGTCCGGCACCCGCAAGCCGCCCTCGGCCCAGCGGTACAGGTCTTTCACGAGGGCCTGGTGGTACGCGGCGTCGTGCGGCAGCAGCGGGGACAGCTCCTCGACCGCGCGGACGACACGCCGTACGGCGCCTTCGGCGTCCGCCAGGTCGGGAGCACCTTCGGCGTCGAAGTCGATCGATCCGTCCTTGGACTGCCATGGCCGGATCTGCTCCACCGCATCCTTGAGCACGGGCCACGCCGGATGCTCCACCACCCTGGCCGCGGGAGGAACCTGGCCCTCCGAACCCACCTGCACAAGAATTTCCGTCATGTCCCATCCTCCACGGGAGAACCTCACGTCAGGACACCGTATGCACAGGAGGTTTCTCCCAGCAAGTGGACCTTCGAGAAATTATACTGCTCGTCCCCATGGTCACAGGATTTTTTCCTGCCGGACTTGTGAACTGCGATCGCTTCCGCTTCGTACACCCGCTCCCGTCGCAGGCGCGGGTTCATCGCGGGGCCGGGCCGTTAGGCTGCGGACTGCCCGCGCGACCGTCCGCCCCGGCCGCGCGCGGTTGCCCCACCGCCACCCCCGACGGAAGCGAGTCGCATCTTGAACTTCCTCACCATCGGTCACCGCGGAGTCATGGGTGTCGAGCCCGAGAACACCCTCCGTTCCTTCGTCGCCGCCGAGCAGGCGGGCCTGGACGTCATCGAACTCGATCTGCACCTGAGCAAGGACGGCGCCCTCGTCGTGATGCACGACTCCGACGTGGACCGTACGACCGACGGCACCGGCCCGGTCGCCGAGCAGACCCTCGACGAGTTGCGCGCCCTGGACGCGGGCAACGGCGAGCGGGTCCCGGTGTTCGAAGAGGTGCTGGACGGCCTGCACGCGCCGTTGCAGGCCGAGATCAAGGACGTGGCGGCCGCGCGTGCGCTGGCGGAGGTCATGCACCGCCGGGACCTGGCCGCGCGCGTGGAGGTGTCCTCGTTCCACGACGAGGCGATCGCCGAGATCGCCCGGCTGGTGCCCGGCGTGCGGACCGCGCTCATCGCCAGCCGGTTCGGACCGGAGATCGTGGACCGCGCGGTCGCGGCCGGTGCCGGGACCGTCTGCCTGAACATCCGCCGGCTCACCCTGGAGGTCGTGGAGGACGCCCGCAAGGCCGACCTGAAGATCATCGGCTGGGTGGTGAACACGCAGGAGCACCTGCGGCTCGTACGGGCCCTGGAGCTGGACGGCGCAACCACCGACTACCCGGAGATCAAACGCACCGGCCGCTTCACGGCGTGACCGTGACCGGGCCGACGATGACCGGCGTGACGATTATGCGAGTTCCTTGACCAGCAGCTCGAACTGCAGGTCGTCGCGCTGCGGAATCCCGAAGCGCTCGTCGCCGTACGGGAAGGGGGTCATCTTTCCCGTACGGCGGTAGCCGCGGCGCTCGTACCAGGCGATGAGGTCGTCGCGTACGGAGATCACGGTCATGTGCATCTCCGTGACGCCCCAGGTCTCGCGGACGATCCGCTCCGCCTCGGCGATGATCACCTTGCCGAGGCCTCCGCCCTGGAGCGCAGGGCTGACCGCGAACATCCCGAAGTAGGCGTGCACACCCCGGTGTTCGAGCTGGCAGCAGGCGACGACCCGTCCCTCGCGCTCGACGACGACGAGCCGGCTGTCGGGCGACTTGATGACCTCCAGCACGCCCTCCGGATCCGTCCGCTGCCCTTCGAGGATGTCCGCCTCGGTGGTCCACCCGGTGCGGCTGTCGTCCCCGCGATAGGCCGACTGGATCAACGCGACGACGGCGTCCACGTCGGCGTCGGTGGCATCGCGGAAGGTCAGGGCGGTTTCCATGGTCGACTCTCCGGTTCTCGCGCGGCTCGGGCACCGATGAGAGTAACCGCCTGCCACTAGGCTCCGGATGCATGGTGCATGTACTGAGCGGCCGTACCTTGCTCCGGCCCACGGATCCGGAACGGTCCCGTGTCTTCTACGGCGAGCAGCTCGGGCTCGCCGTCCACCGCGAGTTCGGTACGGGGCCGGAGCGCGGGACCGTCTACTTCCTCGGGGGCGGCTTCCTGGAGCTCTCCGGGCGGTCGGAGGTGCCCCCGTCCCCGGCCGTCCGGCTGTGGCTTCAGGTCGAGGACGTGGCCGCCGCGCACGCCGAACTGCGGGCGAAGGGGGTCGAGATCGTGCGGCCGCCGGTGCAGGAGCCGTGGGGGCTGGTCGAGATGTGGATCACGGATCCGGACGGGACGCGGATCGTGCTGGTGGAGGTGCCGGCGGACCATCCGCTGCGGTACCGGCCCGGGATCTGAGATCAGCGGGGGCGGTGCTCCCAGCGGCGGTCGGTGCGGGTCAGTTCCCGGAAGCCCGCCGAGGTCAGGTGGTCGATCGCGGTCCGGTCGGTGGCCGATGCATAGGCGAGAAGCCGGTCCACGTCGCACAGGCGCAGCCAGTCGGCGGCCTGGGCGAGGAGCCAGTGCTCCAGCCCCTGGCCGTGGTGCGCCGGGTCGACGTGCAGGTTTCCGATGTCGGCGAGGCCCGCGGCCCGGGTGTGGCGTTCCGGGCGGGCCAGGGCCGTGTCGGTCTCGATGAAGCCGAGGGCGTGTCCGTCGGCGTACGCCGTGAAGCGGGTGCCGCACTCCCCCAGTGTGCGCTCGACCGTGACGTCCGGGCGGGGCTTGAGCGCCGGGAGCTCGGCCACCCGTGCGATCAGGATGACCTCCGTGTCCCCGAGGTGCCGGAAGTCCGCGCGCTCGTAGACGGCGCGGACGTGCGGCCAGTTCCGGGGCAGGCCGTAGACGACCGGGGCGGGGAGCGCGCCGTCGGCGTAGCGCACGCGGACGTGCCAGCGGGCGAGCTGTGCCAGGCAGGCCGACATCAGCAGGTCGGCGGCCTGGGCGGAGTCGGGCCGGAACGAGGCCGGCGGATGGCAGACGAACCAGTCGATCTCACCCGCGTCCCGGTAGTCGGCGCCCACCTCGGCATCGGCGCGGTAACGCAGCAGATGGGCCGCGGCGACGACATGGCCGCGCTGCTCGGCGACGAGCGTGATCCGCCGGTCCACCCACGGATCGGTGATGAACTCGCCGGGCTGTCGCTCCAGGTCGCTCAGGACGGTGTTCACGGAGACGGAGACGCCGGGGACGACGGCGGCGACATGGGCGTTGATCAGTTCGGTGAGCTGCTCGCGGTCGTCGCGGCGGAAGGAGCGCACCGTGGGCGCGGACATGCGTGACCTCCAGGTCAAAACGGTGGGGGTGGAGGCCGCCATGCGGTGCGGTACGGCGACGAGGATACGCCGGGCGCGGCCGACGGACCAGAGCGCGCCCTGCCGGGCCGCGGGCCCCGAAGGGCCGGCAAGGGGGACGAGGCCTGACGCGCGCTTGCGTTGAAGTGCGCTCCAACTCCTAGCGTCGTACGCACCACCTGCCTGAAGGGGAATGCGTGCGTTACACACTGTTCGGCAAGACCGGCCTGCGCGTGAGCGAGTTGAGCCTGGGGGCCATGACCGTCGGTGACGACCTGGGGTGGGGTGCCGACAAGAAGACCAGCGCGAGGATCCTGGACGCCTACGCGGACGCCGGCGGCAACTTCGTCGACACGGCGAACATCTACACGGGCGGCACGTCGGAACGGATCCTCGGGGAACTGCTCGAAGGGCGGCGCGACGAGTTCGTCCTGGCCAGCAAGTACACCTGCGGGATCCGCGAGGGGGATGTCAACGCCGCGGGCAACCATCGCAAGAACCTGGTGCAGTCGGTGGAGGCGAGCCTGAAGCGGCTGCGGACCGAACGGCTCGACGTGTTGTGGGTGCACGCCCGGGACAACTTCACGCCGGTCGAGGAGGTCATGCGGGCGCTCGACGACCTCGTCCGGACCGGGAAGGTGCTGTACGTCGGCGTCTCGGACTGGCCCGCCTGGGAGATCGCGCAGGCCAACACCCTCGCGGACCTGCGGGGTTGGACCGCTTTCGCGGGTTCTCAGCTGCGCTACAACCTGCTGGATCGGACGCCGGAGCGCGAACTGCTGCCGCAGGCGCGCGCGTTCGACCTCGCCGTACTCGCCTGGGCGCCGCTGGCGGCCGGGAAGCTCACCGGCAAGTACCGCAGGGGCGAGTCGGGGCGGCTGGACCTCCGGGACGACAAGCCGACCTCGCGGGAGGAGGACGTCATCACCGCCGTTCTGGACATCGCCGAGCAGGGCGGCTGGAGCCCCGCCCAGGTGGCGCTGGCCTGGCTCCTCGGCCGCCCCGGCAACGTGGTGCCGATCATCGCCGCCACCAAGGAGAGCCAGCTCGCCGACAACCTCGGCTGTGTCGACGTCCGGCTCGACGCCGATGCCGTCGCCCGTCTCGACGAGGTGAGCACCGTATCGCTCGGGTTTCCGCACGACTTCGTACGGGAACCCGCGATCACCCGCACCATCTACGGCGACCGCTGGCCCGAGATCGACGACCGGCGCTCGACCTATCGCCGCACCGCCACCGAGGTCCTCTAGAACAGCGGAGTCACGGTGACCTGGTCGACGACGGGTGCGTGGGCGGAACGCTGACCGTACTGGTTGCGCGACTCGCCCCCGAAGTCGGGGAGTTCGTCGGCGGTGAAGGTGACCGTGTTGGTGCCCTGTTTCAGGGTGACGGGGACCGAGAGGTTCCAGAAGTTGTTGAAGTGGAAGGTGGTGGGGAACAGGACGCGGCGCGGGGCGGCTCCGTTGACGGAGAGGTCCGCGTGGCGGCAGACGGGGTCCGGGTTGTAGTGCGTGGCGGGCGCCTGCTCGCCGTTGGCGTAACGGATGGTCAGCGCGTGGCGTCCGGCGCGGTCCGCCGTCACCGTCAGCGTGAGCGCGTTGTCGGGTCCGCCGCCGATGCCGTCCACCGCCTTGCCGCCGCTGGCGTACGCGTATCCGGTCACCTTCGCGGTGCCGGTCAGGGCGCCCTCCTCGGCCGGGTGGGCCGTGGTGGGCAGCAGGCCGCGGGACGGGCCGACGCGCAGCCGGTCCACGATCAGGAGTTCCGAGGTCCCGGTGACGGTCAGCTTGTTGACGCCTCCGGACAGGAAGAGCGGTACGGCGCCCCGCTGGACGCGGCCGACGTCCTCGCCGTTGACCGCGAGCAGGCCCTCCCCGGGGCCGAGGACGTCGACGCTCACGCTCGCCTCGCCGTCGTCGGCCGCGTGCACCCAGAAGGTGACGGTGCCCCGGCGCGGGAGTACGGCGGCGCCGGGCCCCGAGGCCCCGCGGTGCGCGTGGCTGACGACCGCTCCGCCGCCCAGGGCCGCGTACTCGGCCTCGTACAGGGCGGTGCCGTCCTCGTCGCGAAGGGTGAGGTCCAGCTTGTCGACGACCGCGTCGCCCTTCGTGACGCCGAGGTCCGGGTCCTGCGCGGCGAGCGTGATGCGGTGCTCGCCGGCGGTCAGCTCGACCCGGGTGTCGGTGTGGCCCCACACCGCCCACTTGTAGCCGAGCGGCAGCCGCAGTTCGCGCGCTGCCTGGCTGTCCACGCGCAGGAAGACGTTGGTGGGGCCGAAGTCCCGTACCAGGTCGGCCTGGTTGTAGGAGTTGGCGAACACGCTCAGGTCGTACGTCCCGTCCTGCGGGACCTCGACGTCGAAGGCGAGCACGCCGTCGGAACCGGTGCGCAGACCGCCCACGTGATAGCCGCCCGAGGTGGCGAACTTGTCCACGTCGGCCGGGGATCCCTCGGGCCCGTTCTTCGAGTGGCCGCCGCCCGTGTAGGTCGCGTCCTCGGCCTCGTAGGTCCGCCGCCACCGGATCGAGGGGGGCAGCAAGGCGGCCCCGTGGCCGCCGGGCGAGAGGACGGCCTGGTAGGCGGACATCGCGTCGAGGTCGCTCACCGGCAGGGTCACCCGTCCGTCCACGACGGGCAGTTCCTCGTCCCGCAGCCGCGACGGCTGGGCGCAGGCGCCGACCTGCCCCGTCCAGGGGATCTCGTGGAGCCGTAGGTGTGCGGTCGTGCCGAAGACGTCCGGGTCGACGCCCTCGAAGACGAGGTCCGCGGCGCCGCCCGCGCCGCCGAACAGCACGCGGGCCTGCCGCTTGTCCCTGTCCAGGGTGGCGACGCCCTGGAGGGTGTACTGCACGTTGGGGTGCGGGGCGTCGACCCGGACGGTGTTGCCGGTCAGCTGCCCGTAGGCGTTGAACAGCCACCACTGGCCGTTGGCCTTGTTCGCCTCCACCGCCGAGTCGTTGAGGTTGCCGGCGATGTTCCAGTACGCCAGGTCGGCATCGACCTTCGACTCCTCGATGGCGGAGATCCACTGCACCATCTGGCCGGGGACGGAGACGTGGTAGTTGTGCGCGTACTCGTTGAGGTTGACGGGCAGCGGCCCGATGCCCAGCTCCCGCTCCATCTCCCGGTACTCGGCGACGTTCGTGCGGACCTCGGCCGGTGACGACAGCTCGTGCCAGGTGATCACGTCGGGCAGCACGTCGTGCGCCTTGGCGAACTCCAGGAAGTCTCTGACCTCGGGGTACAGGACGCAGGTGTTGGGGCCGGCGATGCGGGCGTCGGGGTCGAGGCCCTTGATGAGGTGGTACGCCTCCTTCCACGCCGCGAAGTAGTGCCGCGGATCGGTGCGCCAGGAGACCCTGTCGTAGCTCCACTCCCCCTCGCCGAACATGTTGCCCTCTGGTTCGTTGAACGGGACGTACACGACATGGGACTTCTCCGGGCCCAGCGTCAGGACGTGCTCCACCTGGCGTCGGACGATCTCCAGGAATCCGGCCAGCCGTTCCTCGCCGTCGGTGCCGGGCCACTCGTACGGGAAGCCGCGGTAGAAGTCGGGCAGGTAGACGTACACGTCCTTGCCGCCCGCCGCGACGAAGGGCGGCAGGATCTCCAGGGCGTCGCCGCCGGGGTGCTGGATGCCGTCCTGGGCCTTGGTGGTGACCGTACGGACGTACATGCCCTCGACGAGGGTGCGGCTGGGCACGCCGTCGCCGTACAGGCCGTAGAGGGTTCCGCTCGCGCCGCCGTGGAAGGGGCCGGTCTCGGTACCGAGGTCCACGGTGAGCGTGTCGGGGGCGGGGGGCTCGGCAGTCACGGCACCATCCTTCGTCCGGCATTTCGTACGCCGATCGATGATCCGAACCGGCCTGGTCGAACGTAGGAACCAGGCACCCGTCCCGTCAATGGCCCGCCGGCCTCCGAAAATTCCGAAACCGGAGCGCGGGAAGAGATCAGGGGCGCAGCACGCCGAGGAGCCCCTCCAGTCGGCCCAGCAACCCCGAGAGCAGCACGGCCAGTTCGTCCTGCTCCGCCTCGCCCATGCCGGACAGCACGGCGGTCTCGTACGCGAGCTGCTCGGGCAGGATGCCGTCGACCAGGTCGCGGCCGGCGTCTGTGAGGCGGACGTGGGCGACGCGGCGGTCGCGGTCGTCGCCGCGTCGCTCGACCAGGCCGCGTTCGGTCAGGGACTTGAGGCGTTTGGTGACGGCGGCGCCGGAGGAGAAGGTCTCGCGGGACAGTTCGCCGGGAGTGAGCTCGTGTCCGGTGCGACGCAGCGCGCCGAGCAGGTCGAACTCGGGGCGACTGAGCCCGGCCCGGCGCAGCGGGGCGTCCTCGGCCTGCTGGAGGAGGGCGGCGGAGCGGTTGATGCGGCCGATGATCTCCATGGGGCCGGTGTCGAGGTCGGGGTGGACGGTCTGCCACTGGCGGACAACCGCGGCGACGGTGTCGCTCCTGGTCGCTCGGGGGGCGTCCGCTCCGTTGGTCGCCGTCATGGCCGTACGTCCTCCGTCGTGTTGTCCGTGTGCCGGTCCAGGCGGTGCAGTCCCTGGCGCCGTGCCGTCGCGGCGAGCGTACGGTGTCCGGCCTGCTCGGCGAGCACGACCCTCTCGTGCGGCAGGGCCCGCTGCCACCATTCGCCGGACGCGGCCTCGGCGGTGGCGCGCAGGTCGACCAGGGCGGCGGCGAGGGCACGGCGGGCGGACTCCAGGGCCGCGGGCTCGGGGTGCGGCTCGGCCAGGGCACGGGCGGCGCGCTCGCGGGAGCGCTCGACGGCGGTCAGTGCGTGCTCGACGCCGGTGGCCGCACGCCGGTTGGTGACGGCGACGGCCGCGACGAAGCCGACCAGGGCGCCGACGACGGTGTCCACGATCCGCTCGGTGATCAGCCGGCCGGGCTGCTGGTGGCCGGCGAACTCGGTGATGAGCAGGGCCATCGGGGTCACGCAGACGCTGCCCAGCCAGTAGTTGCGGCTGATCAGGGCCTCTGCGCCGAAGTTGAAGGCGAGGCAGCACAGGACCAGGGCCGCCGGGCCGAGGTGGGCCAGCGGGGCCACGGCGGCGAAGAGGAGGACGCCGACGAGGTTGCCGACGACCCGCTGGACGCCCCGGCTCCAGGTGAGGGTGAGATTGGCCTGGTAGAGGGAGGCGGCCGTGACGAGGGCCCAGTAGGGGCGGCCGACGCCGAGGGCGAGGGAGGCGTAGCCGGCGAGGGCGCAGCCGAGGGCGGTGCGGACGGCGAGGGGGGTCAGCGGTCCGAGTCGGCTCCACCACGGACGGGCCGGGGCGGCGAGTTCGGCGTCCACGCCGAGGAGTTCGTCGGTGTCGGCGGGCAGCGGGTCGGCCTGCGGCAGCGGGCCGGTGCCGCGCAGTGCGCGGGCCCAGGTGCGCAGTCGCTCCGGGTCGGTGTCCGAAGGGGCGGCGAGCGCGATCTCGGCGCGTACGACGAGCCTCTCGAGGGCGCGCCGGGTGCCCGTGGGGGCGCCGGCGGACAGCAGCGACTGCCAGGCGGCCTGCACGGCGGCGGCCGCGGCGGCACGGGCCTTCGCGTGCCCGTCGCCGGTGCCGTGCGTGGCGGCGTGGTCGGCCGCCGCGTTCAGCGCGTGTGCGGTGGCGCGGCGCTCCGGGCCGTGCGGGCGCAGCAGGCCGGGCGCCATGCCGATCAGCCAGGCCCAGAGGCCCGCCGCGGCGGCCAGCGCCAGGTGGGCAGGGATCTGACCGAGGGACTGGGGCGCGAACAGGGCGGCGGTGCTGATGAAGGTGAGGACGACGTTGCCCGGCGGTCCGATCCGGGTGGCGTCGCACAGCACCTTCTGCACAGCGGCCAGGACGGCGCCGACGGCCACCAGGACGACGGCACTGGAGGTGAGGGAGGCCGCGAGCAGGGCGACGGCGAGGCCGCCGATCATGCCGAGGACGACCCAGGCCAGGGCGCGGGCCCGGGCGGCGTAGGGGCGGTTGTGGGCGTAGAGCGCGCACAGGGATCCGGCCATCGTGTACATCGCCAGGTCGAGCCGGCCGAGGGCCAGCAGGATCAGGTTGGGCGGAGCGACCGCGACGACCACGCTCAGGGCGGGCTTGAACCAGATGTCGGCCGGCCGGCCCAGACGCAGCACGCCGGCGAGCGGGAAGCGTCGGGCGGGTGGGGCGTCGGGGGTGAGGGTCGCACGGCTCATACCCACAAGCTTAACAGGTGTTTTACCTGTAAAACGTAGTGCCTCACCTGCCGTGCTCCGTGGAATGCCCCCCGTGTACACCCTTGCGCTCGCTTGCGCGCCGCATGACCAGGGCATCCCTTGACCGACCGTCGAGCACCGACCGTCGAGCGGGGAGGTGAGCGTGCACGGACCGGCTTCGCCCGCCTGGCTGCTGGTGGCGCTGTGTGCGGCGACCGGGGCGTACTGCCTGCTGCGGATGCGCAGCAGTGTCGAGGAACAGCGCCGGGCCGCGGGCGGCGAGGCGCTGATGGGCTTCGGCATGGCGGCGATGGCCGTGCCCGCCGCGGCGTTCACACCCCCGTCCTGGGCCTGGCCCGGCTACGCGGTGGTGTTCGGCGCGGCCGCGCTGCGCGCCCTGTGGGCGGCCCGGGCGGGCATCCACCATCTGCACCACCTGGTGGGGGCCTCGGCCATGGTCTACATGGCGGTGGTCATGTCCGCCTCCCCCGGACACCACGCCGCACCCGGCGGCGCCGGGATCCCGCTGCTGACGGGGACGCTGCTGCTCTACTTCACCGGGTACGTGCTGCTGTCCGGCCTGCGCCTGGTGCCCGTCACCGCCGGTGGCGGCGGGGCCGGACGGTGGGGCGACCGGCCGGAGCTGGCGCGGGCGTGCCGGCTGTCCATGGGAATCGGGATGGTGGCGATGCTGCTGACGCTCTGACGCGGGTGGCGCTCCGGCGCCGGTCGCGCGGAACGTCGTACGCAACCGTTGCCTGCGTCACTTCCCGTGGCAGGCCGTACCTGTGAGTGGCACGGCCCTCATAGGCTGCGCTCATGATGCTCCCCGCGGCACTGTTGCTGCTCGGCGCCGTGACCGCCGTCGTCGCGCCCCGGCTGCTGGTCCGGGCCGACTGGGCGGACCGCGAACCGGTGCTGGCGCTGTGGGTGTGGCAGTGCGTGGTGGCGGCCGTACTGCTGTGCTGCGCGCTGTCGATGACGCTCAGCGCGGCGACCGCCTGGCAGGCGGTGCGCGGCCAGGTCTTCGCCCCGGCACCGAGCGTCGTCATGGAGGCGTACACACTCGGTACGGCCGAGCCCTGGGCCGCGGCGACGGCGGTGGCGCTCGCCTGCGGCGGGGTGTGGAGCGCGGCGATGCTGGTCCGCGAAGTCGTACGGGCGCGTGCGCGCCGTCGGCTGCGCCGTGCCGAACTCCTGGTCCGCGCCCCGCTGTTGCCCGGCGAGGAGGCCGCCGGCAGTCGCCTCGTGGTCCTCGAAGGTGAGCGGCCCGACGCCTGGTGGCTGCCGAGCCCGGCGCCCCGGCTCGTCATCACCACGGCCGCGCTGCGCCGCCTGAAGGACCGGCAGCTGGACGCCCTCGTCGCCCACGAGGAGGGGCACGCGCAGGCTCGGCACGACTGGCTGCTGCACTGCTCGGCAGCGCTGGCAGGCGGGTTCCCGCAGGTGCCGGTGTTCGCCGCGTTCCGGGACGAGATGCACCGACTGGTGGAACTCGCCGCCGACGACATGGCCTCCCGGCGCTTCGGCCGGCTCACCACCGCTCTCGCCCTGGTCGGGCTCAACGAGGACCGGGGCGTGTTCGGCCCCTGCCCGACCCCGCAGGCCCATGTACCGCAGCGGGTCCACCGGCTGCTCGCACCCCCGGACCGGCTCACTCCGGCCCGCCGGCTGCGCCTGACGGCAGCGGCCACCCTTGTGCCGATCGTGCCGGTGCTGGTGGCATTCGTGCCCGGGTTGCGGGCACTGGGCTGAGCGAGCCCGAGGGGGTCGCTCAGCCGAGGCCGAGAGCCGCTGGACGGTTTGTGGGATGCGGGATTGGCTTACCGCGCCACGGTTCGGCGAGGATCGCAGCATGCACACCCCGCACGTCGACTCCCCGCCCCGCCCGCCGACGCACCGCAGCGCCGCCCGAGCCGCGGGCCTCCTCGCGCTGTGCTCCGCCCTGCTGATCGCCCTGGTCGCCACCAAGTGGCACCCCCTGTTCACCCTGGACGGCGACATCGCCCGCACCACCCACAGCTGGGCCGTGGACGACCCGGACACCACCCAGGCGTTCCGCATCCTGACGGACTGGATCTGGGACCCGTGGACGATGCGCATCCTGTGCGCGGTCGTGGTCGTGTGGCTGGTGTGGCGGCATTCCGCCTGGTGGACGGCAGGATGGCTGGCGGTGACCACCGCGCTTGGCACGCTGCTGCAGCAGTCCCTCAAGGCCGCGGTCGGGCGCCCGCGGCCCACCTGGCCCGACCCCGTCGACTCCGCCCACTACGCAGCCTTCCCCTCCGGCCACGCCCTGACCGCCACGGTCGTGTGCGGCCTCCTCCTGTGGCTGCTGCACCATCACGGCGCCGACCGCCTCCTGTGGCGTACGGCCCTGACCGTGGCCGTGCTCTCCGTCGTCGGCGTCGGCCTGACCCGCGTGTGGCTGGGCGTCCACTGGCCCTCCGACGTGATCGGCGGCTGGCTGCTGGGCGCGATGCTCGTGGCCCTGGCGGTGACCGTCCACCGGCGGCTGCGCCCATGAACCCGCCCCCGCGCGGCTACCGCTACATCGGCCCGCCCGAGCTGAGGTCGACGGTACGGCCGGACACCGCGGGCCGAATCATCCGCTCCGCCGAGGATCTCGCCGCCTGGCTGTCCGGGCGCGGGACGGCCGAGAGCGCGGAGCCGTTCACCTTCGTCGTCGCCCTCGACGGCTTCCTGCGGCTCGCGCCCCGCAGAAGCGAACACGTGGCGTGCGCGGGCGGCGGCGACGTCCTGGCCGCGGGCGAGCTCGGGTTCCACCGCGACTACGGGTCCTGGATGGTCCGCGAGGTCAGCAACCAGTCCACCGGCTACTGCCCGGACCGCGATTCGTGGCACGCCGTCGCCCGTGCCCTGGACCTCGCGGGCATCGGCCATCCCGGCCGTTTCACGCACGAGGTCGTGTTCCGGCGGTGTGAGCGGTGCCGGGAGTGCTCCGTGGTACGCGAGGGCGACTTCGTCCGCGTGTTCTGCGGCATCGGCCTTCCCTGGGCGTGGAACGTCGCCCCCTAAGATCACTCCCATGGCTGCCGTGTTGTTCGACTTCTCCGGAACGCTCTTCCGTATCGAGTCCACCGAGTCGTGGCTGCGATCCGTCCTGGCCGAGACCGGACCCTCCCTCGACGAGCCCGAGTTCCGTCAGGTCGCGCAGGCCCTGGACCGGGTCGGCGCGCTGCCTGGCGGCACGCACCCCATCGAACGGATCCCCGACGAGCTCGCCCACGTCTGGGAGATCCGCGACAAGAGCGCCGAGCTGCACCGGGCCGCCTACACCGGCGTCGCCCGCCAAGTACCGCTGCCCGACCCCGCGCTGTACGACGCGCTGTACGACCGGCACATGACCCCGGCAGCCTGGGCGCCGTACCCCGACGCCGCCGAGGTGCTGCGGGCACTGCGCGAACGCGGGATCGGCGTCGGCGTGGTCAGCAACATCGGCTGGGATCTGCGCCCGGTGTTCCGCGAGCACGGCCTCGACCCCTACGTCGACACGTACGTCCTGTCGTACGAACACGGCATCCAAAAGCCCGACCCCCGGCTGTTCGCGACCGCCTGCGCCGCACTCGGCGTCGAGCCGCGGGACGCCCTGATGGTCGGCGACGACCGGCGGGCGGACGGCGGCGCGGCGGCCCTGGGGTGCGGGGTGCACTTCGTGGACCACCTGCCAGTGACCGAGCGGCCGGACGGGCTGCGGCCGGTGCTGAACCTGGTGGTCTGACTCGGCATCCGAAGCGTTGGGAACCGGGCTCGAAGTTGCCCGAGGCCACCATCGGGAAATGCTCGACCGTCCTGGACGATCCCCCGCGTCGCCCAGGACGGCGGCAAACCCCGACCAGGCCATTGCAGGGGCCGGACCGGACGCGTTGAGTATAGTTGGCTGATAGCCAGTCAACGCAGGAGTACAGCATGTCCCCGCGCAGCGCCTCGGTCAATGAAGAGCTGCGCCGGCGTTCCCGGGAGCGGCTTCTGCAGGCGGCGGTCGAGCTGGTCGGCGAGCGCGGGTACGAGGCGACGACACTCGGCGACATCGCGGACAGAGCCGGCTCGGCACGCGGTCTGGTGTCGTACTACTTCCCCGGCAAGCGCAGGCTCGTGCAGTCGGCCGTACACCGTCTGATGCACCGCACTCTGGAGGAGGCGCTGGAGCGCGAGCCGCGTACCGAGGACGGTCGGGAGCGGATGGCGCGGGCCATCGACGCGATCCTGGGCCTGGCCCGGGACCAGCCCGTGCTGATGCGCCAGCACATGGCCGGCATCCTGCAGGCCGAGGGCTTCGTGCAGTGCCCGGAGCAGCAGCGCCTGTCCCAGCTGCTGCGGGACACCGTCGCCCGCCAGGGCTCCGAGGACGTCGACGCGGACTACGCCATGCTGCGCGCCCTGCTGATGGGCGCGGTCTTCGCGGCCCTGGTGCCCGGCGTGCCGATGGCCGTGCCGGTGCTGCGGGCCGAGCTGTTCAAGCGGTACCGGCTCGACTGGGAGCTGGGGGTCCCGCCGGACACCGAGGCGGCGTCCGACGGAACGTGCGGCAGGGACCTGTCACGGTTCTTCGCCACCGGGGCCGCACCGGATCACGGCCCCGAGCCCCGTACGACTCAGTCGAAGTAGTCCGGCTAGTCGAAGTAGTCCGGCTAGTCGAAGTAGTCCGGCTAGTCGAAGTAGTCCGGCTAGTCGAAGTAGTCCGGCTGCGTCTGGACGTTGAGTTCGCCCAGGCGGACCCGCTTCGCCGGGTCGGTGCGGCGGTCGTTGAGCTTCAGGACGTCGAAGCCCTTGGCGATGTCGTTGGAGTAGATGTAGCCGTTGTAGTAGTACGCCGACCAGGGACCGGCCGTAGTGAGCCGCTCGGTGTTCACCGGGCCCCGCTCGAAGTAGGCGATCTCCTTCGGGTGGGCGGAGTCGGTGAAGTCCCAGACGGAGACGCCGCCCTGGTACCAGGCCTGGACCATGATGTCCTTGCCCTTGACCGGGATCAGCGAGCCGTTGTGGGCCACGCAGACCTCGACGGCCGCCTGGTGGCGGGGGATCTTGAAGTAGCTGCGGAAGACGAGCTTGCGGGCGTCGCCCTTGCCGACGATGTCGTAGACGCCGTCGGCACCCTTGTTCGGGCCGATCTCCGCATTGCAGGTGGCCGCGCCGCCGCCGCCCAACTCGTCGGTGAAGACGACCTTGTTGGCCTTCTGGTTGAAGGTCGCCGAGTGCCAGAACGCGAAGTTCACGTTGTCCTGCACCCGGTCGATGACCTTAGGGTTCTCCGGATCCTTGATGGAGAAGAGGATGCCGTCGCCCATGCAGGCGCCCGCGGCCAGGTCCTTCGAGGGCAGCACGGTGATGTCGTGGCAGCCGGTGGTCTTGGAGACGCCCGGGTTGGTGGGCGCGCCGGGGTTGCCGCCGCCGTCCGGGCCCTCACCCGGGAAGAGCACCGGGAAGCCGACGACCGCCGCCTTCTCGGGCGCGTTGCGGGGCACCTTGATGACGGAGATGCCGTCGTGCGGCGGCTGGCAGTCCGGGTAGGTGGCGTTCGGCGAGTACGAGGAGACGTAGACGTATACGTTCTTCCGGTCGGGCACCAGCGTGTGGGTGTGCGAACCGCAGGCGGTCTCGACGGCGGCAACGTACTTCGGATTCGCCTTGTCGCTGATGTCGAAGACCTTCATGCCCTCCCACGACGACTTCTCGGTCGCGGGCTGCGTGGTGCTGTTGCAACTGCTGTCGCTGCGCGAGGAGTCGGTCGACAGGAAGAGCAGGTTGCCGGAGACCGAGATGTCGTTCTGCGAGCCCGGGCACAGGACCTGCGAGACGGTCCTGGGCGCCTTCGGGTTGCTGATGTCGAAGATGCGGAAGCCGTCGTAGTTGCCGGAGAAGGCGTACTTCCCCTGGAAAGCCAGGTCCGAATTCGTGCCGGGCAGGACGTCCTTGGGGACGTTGACGAGGTGTTCGATGTTGGCGGAGTGGACGATCTCGTCCTGGCCCGGTATCTCGCCCTCGGCGATCGCCGCGCGGACCTCGGCCTCGTCGCTCCTGGACACCTCCTCACTCGCGGCCGGAGCGTCCCCCGGATCGGGGGTCGCGGCCGCCGGGCCGGCCGTCAGCAACGCTGCCAGGAGGCCCACCGCGGTGGCGGCAACTCCCAGGCGTCTGTAACGCGTTCGGGGTTCTGTTAACAGGATCACTGTTTCCTCCCTAGGTGCCGTTCGTGGGGGAACGGATCACGCACCACCGAAGTATCGTCTTCACCATGCACATATCAACAGGGGGCAACGAAGACGTAATGAAGGTTTTTGATCAGTCACGCGCCCAGGCGTGCTAGGACGGTCTTCGACACTCACGAGGTGTCCCCCAACCCGCCTGCCACAGGAGGTCGTTGTGCCCTTCCGTCGCGCGTACCGCGCACCCCTCGCCGCGGCCTCGCTGGCCGCCCTTGCCGCACTCGGCCTCGGGGGCTGCGACTCCGGATCGGGCGCCAAGTCGGCCACGGCGACCGGGCCTTCGGTGCTGGTGCCCGGCAAGCCCGGAGAGGCGAACCGGACGATGTCCGCCGAGGACGCGGCGCAGCAGCGCACCGACGACGACACCCCCAACTCGGCCGACATCGCCTACGCGCGGATGATGATCGAACACCACACACAGGCCCTGGAGATGACCGAACTGGTCCCGGACCGCGCCGCGTCCTCGAAGCTCGAGAAGCTGGCCGAGCGGATCAGCGCCGCCCAGGGACCGGAGATCGAGAGCATGCGGGCCTGGCTGTCGGAACACGGCGAGGACGAGAAGGGCGACGGCCACGAGCACGCGTCGATGCCCGGCATGGCGACCGAGGCCCAGCTGAAAAAGCTGAGCGCGACGAAGGGCAAGGCGTTCGACCAGCTCTTCCTCACCCTGATGATCACGCATCACGAGGGCGCGATCACGATGGCCACGGATGTGAAGGCACAGGGCAACAACATCCGGATCGAGGAGATGGCCGACGACGTGGTGGCCCAGCAGACCAGCGAGATCACGCGGATGCGGGACATGTCCGCCTAGCTGGTCACCGCCCGACGGATCTGGTCACCGCTCGATGTACCTGGTCACCGCCCGACGACCCGCTCAGCGCCGTGCGTGACGCGATGTCAGGTAACCCGCGTCACGCGCCTGGGAGATCAGGCGCAGCGACTTGCGGCGACTGTGCCCGGTCGCGCACATCACCGCGAGCACGGGGTCGACGCCCTCCTCCTGGGCCGCCCGGTACTCCTGCGCGACGAGCCACCGCCCCTCGATGCCGCGCGGCCACGCGGGGCGGGCGCGGCGCGGCCCGGCCCCCTCGGGTTCGGGCCCGAGTCCGAGCCCCGAGACCTCGGCGAGCGGGTCCTCGAGCCAGTCCGCGAGCACGGCCAGGTCGTCCAGGGACAGCGCCGGCTGGGCCCGGACGTCCTCCAGGGAGACACACCCCTCGGCCACCACGGCGAGCGCGTCGACCCGGGCGCCGTCGCCGAACTCCAGCCGGACGTCGAACCATGCCGTCGTCACAGCGCCCTCGCCCTCCCGCACCTCCCACGCGGGCCGCACGGACACGGTGCCGTCCGTCGGACAGCGATCGGAAAGATTAAGAAAGGATGCTTCTAGCACACACGGAACGTAACCGCATGATCACATTCCATACGAACGGACACGCGTGCCCGTCCGGCGCACAACACCCTGTCAGCGGAGCGCCGACGGTGCGATGCTGGAGGTGACAGCGATCTCCCGTAGCCCCCAGGGGTCCCCCGGTGAGGAGTTCCGCCGTGCTGCATGTCGCCGTCGTCGGCTCGGGGCCGAGCGGGTGCTACGCCGCCCAGAGCCTCGTCCAGCAGGAATCCGAGGTGTGCGTCGACGTCCTGGACCGGCTGCCGTGCCCGTACGGCCTGGTGCGGTACGGCGTGGCGCCGGACCACGAGAAGATCAAGTCGCTGCAGAACAATCTGCGCACGGTCCTCGAGCACGAGCGGGTGCGCTTCCTGGGCGGTGTCCAGGTCGGCCCCGGGGGCGTGTCGACCGCGCGGCTGCGGGAGCTGTACCACGCCGTCGTGTACTGCGTGGGCGCCGCCACCGACCGCCGCCTCGGGATTCCGGGCGAGGACCTGCCGGGCAGTTGGTCGGCGACGGAGTTCGTGTCCTGGTACAGCGCGCATCCCGACTCCGCCGCGGACGGTTTCGTGGTCGGCGCCCGGTCGGCGGTGGTCATCGGCGTGGGGAACGTCGCCGTGGACGTCACCCGGATGCTCGCCAGGGGCCTCGCGGAGCTGAACCCCACCGACATGCCGCAGGCCGCGCTCACCGCGCTGGCCGCGAGCCAGGTGCGGGAGGTCCACATGGTGGGGCGGCGCGGCCCTTCCCAGGCCCGCTTCACCACCAAGGAGCTGCGCGAGCTGGGCGCCCTGCCAGGCACCGAGGTCACCGTGGACCCGGCGGAGCTGGCCCTGGACCCGGCCTACGCCGACCCGTCGGGGCTGCCCGCGGCGCAGCGTCGCAATGTGGAGGTGCTGCGCGGCTGGGCGCACACTCCGGCCCGGGGCACCGAGCCGCACCGGATCCGGCTGCGGTTCTTCCTGCGCCCCGTCGAACTCCTCCCCCACGGCGGCCGCGTGGGCGCGGTGCGGTTCGAGCGGACGGCGCCGGACGGGCGCGGCGGGGTGACGGGCACGGGCGTGTTCGAGGAGATCGAGGCCCAGCTGGTGCTGCGTTCGGTGGGCTATCGCGGAGTGCCGCTGGAGGGGCTGCCGTTCGACACGGTGAGCGGCACGGTGCCCAATCTGGCCGGACGCGTGCTGCGCGACGGCGTGGTCGCGCCGGGCGAGTACGTGGCGGGCTGGATCAAGCGGGGGCCGACGGGCGTCATCGGCACCAACCGTCCGTGCGCCAAGGAGACGGTGACCTCTCTGCTGGAGGACGCCCCGGCACTCGTACACAAAGACCTCCCCGACGACCCGCTCATGGCACTGCGCGCCGACGGGGTCCAGCCCGTCCGGTGGGCGGGGTGGCAGGCGATCGAGCGGGCCGAGGCGGAGCTCGGGGCCTCGCTCGGGCGGAGCGTGGTGAAGCTGCCGGACTGGGAATCGCTGCTGGCGGCGGCGCGTTCGGCCGCTCCCTAGCCGCTTCGCGGGCGACTGGGCGGGCAACTGGGTGGGCATGACACAGGTCGGCAACAACGTCGAAATCAACAAACTGTTCAAGCCTCGTACGGTCTCGTGCTGTTCGAACGTTCCCAGCCATCCGCCGCTCTGGAGTGCCCATGGCAACGACCGCACCCGTGCATCCCGTCGACGAGGTCCCACCCGTACGACACCTGGCCGCCTTCGGTCTGCAGCACGTGCTCGCGATGTACGCGGGCGCGGTGGCCGTGCCGCTGATCGTCGGCGGTGCGATGAAGCTGTCGGCCGCGGACCTGGCGTATCTGATCACCGCGGACCTGCTGGTGTGCGGGATCGCCACGCTCATCCAGTGCATCGGCTTCTGGCGGTTCGGCGTGCGGCTGCCGATCATGCAGGGCTGCACGTTCGCGGCCGTGTCACCGATGGTGCTCATCGGTACGACAGGCGGCGGACTGCCCGCGATCTATGGCTCGGTGATCGTCGCGGGGCTCGCGATCATGCTGCTCGCGCCGGTCTTCGGCAAGCTGCTGCGGTTCTTCCCGCCGCTCGTCACGGGCACGGTCATCCTGATCATCGGCATCTCGCTGCTGCCGGTCGCGGGCAACTGGGTCGCGGGCGGCGCCGGGGCGGGGGACTTCGGAGAGCCGAAGAACATCGCTCTCGCCGCCTTCGTCCTGGTGGTGGTGCTGGGCGTGCAGCGGTTCGCGCCGGCGTTCCTGAGCCGGATCGCGGTACTGATCGGAATCGTGGTGGGCCTGGCGGTCGCCGTCCCGTTCGGATTCACCGACTTCGGCGGGGTCGGGGACGCCGACTGGGTCGGCATCAGCACGCCGTTCCACTTCGGAGCGCCCACCTTCGAGGCGTCGGCGATCATCTCCATGCTGGTCGTGGCCCTCGTGACGATGACCGAGACGACCGGTGACCTGATCGCGGTCGGCGAGATGACCGACCGGAAGGTGGAGCCGCGCTCCCTCTCGGACGGCCTGCGCGCCGACGGCCTCTCCACCGTCCTGGGCGGCATCTTCAACACCTTCCCGTACACGGCGTACGCGCAGAACGTCGGCCTCGTCGGCATGACCCGGGTCCGCAGCCGCTGGGTCGTCGCCGCAGCGGGGGGCATCCTCGTGCTGCTCGGCCTGCTGCCCAAGTTGGGCGCGGTGGTGGCGGCCATCCCGGCGCCGGTCCTCGGCGGGGCGGGCCTGGTGATGTTCGGGACGGTCGCGGCGAGCGGTCTGAAGACGCTGGCCCAGGTGGACTTCAAGGGCAACAACAACCTGACCGTGGTGGCCGTCTCGGTCGCCCTGGGCGTGCTGCCGGTCGGCGTGCCGACGATCTACGAGAAGTTCCCCGACTGGTTCCAGACGGTGCTGACCAGCGGCATCAGCGCGGGCTGCCTGACGGCGATCGTCCTGAACCTGCTCTTCAACCACCTGCCGACGGGGGCCGGTTCAGCCGTCGAAGCGGACGGCCTGCCGGCCGGCGTCGAGGAAGGCGTCGAGAAGTCCCGGGAAGAGGTCGTCTAGGTCTTTCCGGCGCAGGCCGTTCATCTTGGCCGTGCCCCGGTAGACCTGCCGGATCATCCCGCAGGAGTACGGCACCCCGGGCGTCTGCTCCCGCAGGGCCGGGGTCGATGTCTCCCCGGGCACGATGTGCCCGGGACGGAGGGCGACGAGGCTGGTCGCATCAGGCAGAAGGGGAGCGCCATGAACCGCCAGACCCGTATCCGCGTCAACCGCCGGCCCAGCACGCCGCGCGACACCGAGACCGACCGCAGGACACCCTCGGGGCGACTCCTGCCCTACTGACACTGGCACGACCGCGCAGCGGCCGGGGAGCGTACCCCGGCCGCCGTGCGGTCGTGTACGTCAACCCGTGCAGGCCGTCCCGTTCAGCGTGAACGCGCCCGGAGCCGCGCTGTTCCCGGTGTGGTTGGCCTGATAGCCGATGCTGACACTCGTCCCCGGTGCGAGCGTCGCGTTGTACGTGGCGTTCGTCGCCGTCACCGCCCCGGAGGGCGGCGTGTACGTGGCGCCCCAGCCGTTGGTGATGGTCTGGCCGGCGGGGAGGGTGAAGCCGAGTGTCCAGCCGTTGATCGCGGTCGTGCCGGTGTTGGTGAGCGTGAGCGACGCGGTGAGGCCCGTGTTCCAGGCGTTGGTCGTGGCCGTCACCTTGCAGGCGCCGGGCTGGGGTTGGGGCGCGGGCCCCGAGCTGTCCAGGCCGAAGAAGGTGAGGGCGCGGGCCGCCATGCCATTGGCGTAGAGGTTGTGGCCGATGCCCTGCAGGCTGATCGCCTCGACGGGGGCCCGGTCACCGGTGGCGCCGTAGCGGGTGCGGGTCCAGCCGGAGACGGGCGTGTCGGTGGCGGCCGGGGTCTGGCTCACGCCGAGCACGTTCGTCCACTGCTTGATCTCCTCCCCGAAGTTGGGGTAGCGCAGCACGTCGTCCTCGGTGCCGTGCCACACCTGCATGCGTGGCCGGGGGCCGGTGTAGCCGGGGTGGGCGGCGCGCACCAGGTCGCCCCATTCCTGCGGCGTGTGGGTCACCGTGCCGCCGGAGCACGCGCTGTTCCACTCGGAGCCGTCGGTGGTGGCGAAGCAGCCGAACGGCACGCCGGAGAAGGCGGCGCCCGCCGAGAAGACGTCGGGGTAGTCGCCCAGCAGGACGTTCGTCATCATCGCGCCCGAGGAGATGCCGGTGGCGAAGATCTTCGAGGTGTCGGCGTCGTAGGTGCGGGTGACCCAGTCGACCATCGACTTGATGCCGACGGGGTCGCTGCCACCGCCCCGCTTCAGTGCCTGGGGCGAGGAGACGTCGAAGCACTTGCTGGCGCGGGTGACCGAGGGGTAGACCACGACGAATCCGTAGCGGTCGGCCAGCGAGGCCCACTCGGTGCCGGAGTACATGGCGGGGCCGGAGCCCGTGCAGTAGTGCACGGCGACCACGACCGCGGGGTTCGCGGTGACGCTGTCCGGCACGTACAGGTACATCTGGAGGTTGCTGGGGTTGGTGCCGAAGTTCGTGACCGCGGTGAGCGTCGCGGTGGGGGCCGCGTCGGCCCGCTCGGGGCGGGCCGCGGCCGTCGGCGCGGCGAGAACGGTGGCCGCGAGTAACGGCACCAGTGCCGCGAGCAGCGTCACGAGCACCGAACTCAGGGGTCTGGTCGGGGAGTTGCGGGGGGTGAGGGGCACGTCCTGGTCCCTTTCCGGTCGCGGCTCTTCGGACGTGGTGCGCGGTCGTCAGCAGGTGGAATTCGTCTGGGTCAACAGGGACAGACGCCAGGGAAGTTGGGAGTAGTCGCCGCTCGCGGCCGGGTCCATCCCCTGGTAGAGGAACCGCAGTCGGCAGGGGTTGATCGTGAGCGTCTGGTCGACGCCGTCGCGGATCATCTCGCCGTGACTGAAGTCCTTCGTCCAGGCCGACTGCCCGTCCGCGAACGTCACGTTGTTCGCGCGGATGAAGGCGTTGGCCTCGGTGTCCGCGAGCGGGGTCCAGGTGCCGCCCAGGCTGTCGGCCGTCCAGGCCCGGAAGTAGCGCCGCCAGTCGGACTTGGTGGCGAGCGCCTCGACGAGCATGAGGTACTTGCCGCTGTTGCCGAGGCGGTAGACGTTGCTCGCCTCGAACAGGTCGAAGCGGTTGGGTTCGGCCAGCACGATCTCGGTGTCTCGGAAGCTGTTCGGGAACTCGGCGAGCGTGGTCCTGGAGCGGTACTGGTGGCCGTTGTCGTCGGAGAAGAACAGATGACAGTCGCTCTTGTCGCAGATCGTCCAGAAGTCCAGCCAGAAGCCGTCGCCCTTGTTCTCCGTGAGGACGGGGGGCTCGCTGTCGAAGAAGTACCGCGGGGCGCTCCAACTCTCCGGCTTGGAGGGGTCGGTGGTGGTGGAGTAGGACGGCGGACCCGTCTGGTAGACCATGTACCAGAGCTTCTGCGGGGCGAAGTAGAACACCTGGGGAGCGGCGGCGTACCGGTCGCCGATGTTCGGGTTGGCGTCCAGGAAGGTCTGCGGTGCGGCGGCCGCCTGGGACCAGTCCTCGAAGCTGGTGTACGCCAGGCTCCACCGGCCGGCGGTGTCGGCGGTGGTCGCGTAGACGTGCCAGCGGTTGTTGTAGCGGAAGACCGTCGGGTCCTTCACGGAGACGACCGGGTGGCTCGCGTCCGGCTTGGGAGCGATCAGCGGACCGGTCGAGGACCAGGTGAAGGAGCCTTGCAGCGGGGCCGACCGGCCGGCCCCGGAGTCACCGGCGGCGGCCGGGCCGGGCGACAGGGCCGCCAAACCGACGGCCAGTAAGGCGAGCACGAGCCCGCTGATGTACGTACGCATACGTGGAGTCGTCATCGACCGGCCTCTCACGGAAGGAAAGCATCCGCCGAGCATCGTGGCATGCACATGCCTGCCATGGAAGCGCTCCCACGCAACGAAAGAATTCGCTCCCGCCGCGCACCAGGGACGGCTGAATGTCTTCTGCGCAAAGCGTTGACTAGAAAGCGCTTGCCCCCTACGTTCCGTTCAGGAGTGTGACCGAGTCGCATCGCCTCAGGCCCACAAGGCCCCTCTGCCCGTGCACGGCGATCAACATGGCGTACAACATTCACGTACATGACCCACCAGCACCCGCAGGCACCTTTGAAGGGACGCACCCGCATGCGTACTCTCCCCCCACGTACACAGGCGCAAAGATCCGTACTGGCAGCCGGCGCGGCCGCTCTCGCGACGGTGGCCGTGCTGGCCATCCCCCAGTCGGCCGGGGCCGCCGAGACCTCGCCGATCGGATTCGGCGCCGGGACGACCGGCGGCGGCAGCGCCACGGCGATCACCGTCTCGTCGCTCAGCGCCTTCAAGACGGCCGTCACCGGCAACACGGCCAAGGTCGTCAAGGTCAACGGTCTGATCTCGCTGAGCGGTCAGGTCGACATCGGCTCCAACACCACGGTCCTGGGCGTCGGTTCGTCGTCCGGGTTCACCGGGGGCGGGCTGCGTCTGAAGAACGTCACCAACGTCGTCGTCCGCAATCTGAACATCAGCAAGCCGCTCGCACCGGCCGACGGCATCGAGGTGCAGAGGTCGACGAAGGTGTGGATCGACCACAACTCCTTCTCGGCCGATCGGGATCACGACAAGGACTACTACGACGGTCTGCTGGACATCAACCACGGCTCCGACAACGTCACGGTGTCCTGGAACACCTTCAAGGACCACTTCAAGGGCTCGCTCGTCGGTCACAGCGACAACAACGCGAGCGAGGACACCGGGCACCTGAAGGTGACGTACCACCACAACAGCTTCAGCAACGTCAACTCGCGCATCCCGAGCCTGCGCTTCGGCACCGGGCACTTCTACGACAACTACGTCGTCGGTGCCGAGACCGCCGTGCACTCCCGCATGGGCGCTCAGATGCTCGTCGAGAACAACGTCTTCCGTTCGACGCAGGTCGCGGTCACCACGAACCGCAACAGTGACGTCGACGGATTCGCCAACCTGCGCGGCAACGACCTGGGTGGAGCCGCCACCGAGGTGTCGCAGGTCGGCACCTTCACCACCGCTCCGTACAGCTACACCGCCGAGCCCGCCTCCTCCGTCGTCGCCTCGGTGACGAGCGGCGCGGGCACCGGAAAGCTCTGACAACCCCCCAACACGGAAGAAGGATTCGGGACATGACTTCTTCGCCTCCGCCGCGCGCCCGCAGGCGTGCGGTGACCGGCTCGCTGGCCGCACTCGCTCTCTCGGCTGGCATGATCATGACACTAAACGCCCCGCAGGCGAGCGCCGCCACCTGGCCCAGCGCGAACGGCAGCCAGGCCGTCTCCTCCACCATCGCGGTGTCCGGCACCAAGGACTACGGGATGAAGCGCCTCTACGGCTCCGGTGCCCTGGGCAGCGACGGCCAGGACGAGGACCAGGGTCCGATCCTGGAGCTGGCGGCCGGCGCGGTCCTCAAGAACGTCATCATCGGCGCCCCCGCGGCCGACGGCATCCACTGCAAGGGCAGCTGCACGCTGCAGAACGTCTGGTGGGAGGACGTCGGCGAGGACGCCGCGACGTTCCGGGGCTCCTCGTCGTCCAACGTGTACACCGTCTCCGGCGGTGGCGCGAGGTCGGCCAGCGACAAGGTGTTCCAGTTCAACGGCGCCGGGACGCTGAACGTCTCCAACTTCGCGGTGCAGACCTTCGGCACCTTCGTCAGGTCCTGCGGCAACTGCTCGACGCAGTACAAGCGGACGATCAACCTCAACACCATCGAGGCGACCTACTCGGGCAGCAAGCTCGTCGGCATCAACACCAACTACGGCGACAGCGCGACCCTGAGGGGCATCACGATCGTCGGGGACAGCAGCAAGAAGATCATCCCGTGCCAGAAGTACATCGGGAACAACACGGGCAAGGAGCCGACCACCAACGGCAGCGGCCCCGACGGCACCTACTGCAAGTACGCGTCGTCCGACATCACCTACAAGTAATCCCCCCACGGTAGGTGAGGCGGCCGTCCGAAGCGTCCCCCGCACGGCGCTTCGTACGGCCGCCGCGTCATGCGCCGAGGGCGGCGCGCTGCGGCACCGTGTCCGCCAGCTCTTCCTGGTAGTCCGTGTACGCGGTGCGCAGGTCCGTTCCCGGCCAGTCCTCCGGCAACAGTTCGGGGGGCAGGACGGGATCGGTCAGCAGGTGCCGTACGACGGCCGCGAAGGCGGTGAGCCGGTCGGCGGGCCGGTCCGGGCGCGCCACGTGGGTGACGTGGTGAAGCAGAGCCCGGGCCGTGGCCGCCCAGGTGTCCAGGGGCCACAAGGTCGCCGCCAGCTCCGGCGCGGGCCGGTCGGGACGGGCCCTGTAGTGCTGGGCCACCTCGTCGAGGTCGTCCGGGAGCGGGCGGGGCAGGTTGGCGGGCCGGAGCCAGACGCCTTCGCGGAGTTCGGCGAGCCTGAGGGCGGTCAACCGGGCCCGCAGGTCGGCGCGTTCTGCGGGGCCGCGGCCCGTCGCGGTGATCACGACCATCTCCCAGTCGCCGTCCCACGCGCGCGTGCGGGGGTGTACGGCGTCGTCCTGGCGGCGCTGACGCGCGAGCAGCCGGTCGCTGAGGCGGTGGACCGAGTCCGTGCGCCGCAGGTCTCCGGCGGCCACCATCCGGCTGAGCGCGGCCCGCAGCGTGGAGCCGCCGATCCCGAAGGGCTCCACCGCGCGGACCAGGTCCTTGACGGGGAGCTCCGGCGGATGCGCGCCCAGGAGCAGGCTCAGTACGACCGACCGGGCGGACAGCGGCCGCAGGTCGACCTCGCCAGGCTGCACCGACACATTCCTCCGCATGGTCACGTACTGTACTTGTTGCATCATTGCCACAATCGCAGCAAGAGTGCAACATGGCCGTATGGTCTCGACACCCGCGCTCGAACGGTCCACGACGCACGACGTCACCAACCAGCCCCCTCCCCTGGCCCCGTACGACGCGTCCGAGGACACGGCCCTCTTCGAAGGGCTGCGCCGGGAGGGCGCCGGATGGGCCGAGAAGGACATCCGTCGGCTCGGCCTCAGGGCCGGCAGCGCTCAGGCCCAGGAGTGGGCCGAGCTGGCCAACCGCCATGAGCCCGAGCTGCGGACGCACGACCGGTACGGCAACCGTGTCGACGAGGTCGACTTCCATCCGAGCTGGCACCACCTGATGCGGGTCGCGGTCGGGGAGGGGCTGGCGGGCGCGCCCTGGGCGGACGACCGGCCCGGAGCCCATGTCGCCCGTACCGCCGGCGGCTTGGTGTGGGGACACACGGACGCAGGCCACGGCTGCCCGACCTCGATGACGTACGCGGCGATCCCCGCGCTGCGCAGGCAGCCGGAGCTCGCGAAGGTCTACGAACCGCTGCTGACCGGCCACGAGTACGACCCGCAGCTCCGGGTGCCGACCGAGAAGCGTGGCCTGCTGGCGGGCATGGGGATGACGGAGAAGCAGGGTGGCTCCGACGTCCGCACGAACACGACGGCTGCGACGCCCACGGCCGAACCGGGTGTGTACACGCTGCGCGGGCACAAGTGGTTCACGTCGGCGCCGATGTGCGACCTGTTCCTGGTCCTGGCGCAGGCCCCGGACGGACTGTCGTGCTTCCTGGTGCCGCGGGTGCTGCCCGACGGGAGCCGCAACACGTTCCGCATCCAGCGGCTGAAGGACAAGCTGGGCAACCGGTCCAACGCCTCCTCGGAGCCCGAGTTCGACGGGACGGTCGCCTGGCTGGTCGGTCCCGAGGGACAGGGCGTCAAGACGATCATCGAGATGGTCAACTGCACCCGGCTGGACTGCGTGATGATGTCGGCGACGCTGATGCGCAAGACCCTCGTCGAGGCGGGCCACCATGTGCGCCATCGCAGCGCGTTCGGGGCGCGGCTCCTCGATCAGCCGCTGATGCGCAACGTCCTGGCCGACCTCGCGCTGGAGTCGGAGGCGGCGACGACGCTCAGCCTGCGACTGGCCGGCGCGGCCGACCGCGCGGTGCGCGGGGACGCCGGCGAGGCGGCGTTCCGCCGGATCGCGACCGCCGTCGGCAAGTACTGGGTCACCAAGCGGGGCCCGGCCTTCACCGCGGAGGCCCTGGAGTGCCTCGGCGGCAACGGGTACGTCGAGGAGTCGGGCATGCCCCGCCACTACCGCGAGGCTCCCCTGCTGTCGATCTGGGAGGGCTCCGGGAACGTCAACGCGCTGGACGTCCTGCGGGCGTTGCGGCGCGAGTCCGGCAGCGCTCGGGCCCTCTTCGCCGAACTCGCGCTCGCTCAGGGGGCGGACACCCGCCTGGACGCGGCAGTGACACGGCTGAAGGGGCAGCTGGCGCAGACCTCCGAGGCCGGTGCGCGGCGACTGGTGGAGCTGATGGCCCTGACTCTGCAGGCCTCCCTCCTGGTCCGGCACGCCCCGCCCGCCGTCGCCGACGCCTTCTGCGCGACCCGGCTCGGGGGCGACTGGGGACACGCCTTCGGCACACTGCCCGACGCCGCCGACCTGGACACGGTCCTGGGGCGAGCGCTGCCCGAGGGCCCCTGAATTTCCGCCCGAAGGGGCCTTCTCGGCCGGTTCGCACACAGTCACCCCGCGATTCCGCTTCGTTGTCAGTGCCGTGGTGCAGACTCACGATCAGTCGGTACTTCGCCTGGGGGAGGACAACGTGTTCACGGGGATCGACGAGGTCGACTGGGCCTCACTGCGGCATGCGTACGGCAGCGCGGCGGACGTGCCCGGATGGCTGCGGGGGCTCGCCTCGGCGGACCCGGCCGAGCGGGAGGCCGCGCTGGACCGGATGTACGGGGCGGTGCACCACCAGGGAGACGTGTACGACTCGACGCTGGCCTGCGTTCCGTTTCTGTTCGCGCTCGTCCGCAGCGAGGAGGTGCCGGACCGGGGCGGGATCGTCGAGCTCCTGGTGAGCATCGGACGGGAGGGCGAGGGACGGGAGGCCGACGCCACCTGCGCGTCGGCCGGATCCGCCGTCCGCGCGCGTGCCGAGGTCTTCACCGGGCTGAGCGGGGACGCGGACGCGACCGTGCGCGGTGCCGCCGCGGGCGCTGTCGTACGGTTCGTCGACGAACCGACCCGGGTGCTGCGCCTGTTGCGGGAACGGATCACGGTGGAGCGCGACGACCGGGTGCTGCTCGCCCTCGCCGAGAGCCTCGGCCTGTTCGTACGACGGCACCCCGGGCACGCCGACGAGGCGCTGGAGCTGCTGGTGGCGCAGAGCGCGGCGCCGTTCGGGCCCGGGGTGCGGCTCGCCGCGCTCGGTCAGCTCGCGGGGTGCGCCCCCGACCGGCTCCCGACCGACCTGGTCCCCCTCGCCGTCCGGCTGCTCAGGGGACGGTCCGAACGGTGGCCCGTGCGGCCGGAGGAGGCCGAGGGTCCCGGCGCGGACACGCTCGCCGGCCTGCTGCGGCGGCTGCGGCCCTCGGACGAGGAGGGCTCGCAGCTGATGCGGACCCTGCACAGGGCGCTGGACGGCCGTGTGGAGGACCGGATCGCCCTCCTGGAGGGGCAGTTGACGTGCCCGGATGCGACCGACCGGTGCAACGCCGTGTGGATGTCGGCGGGGCTGACGCGCGAGTGGCGCGCGGACTGCGCGGGGCTCGTCGCTCTGATCGGGGCTCAACTGGGCGCGGTGGAGGACGGGTTGCGCGACGCCGCCGTGTCCGTCCTCACGGACCTCTTCGAACTCGCCGCCCCCGCCGCCGACGACCTCGCCGCGCTGGTGTCCACCCGTCCCGGCCTGTGGGTTCGGGAGTGGGAGCGCGGGGTGCCGACGCTCGGCGGTCCCCTCAAGGCGCTTGTCCGGAGCGGAGATCCCCGGGCGGTGCCGGTGCTCGCCGAGGTGCTGGCCGGGCCGGTCGTACCCGGTGATCTGGGGCAGGCGGTCCGCCATATGGGCCGGGACGCGGCATCGCTCGCACCCCTGATCCGGCGCAGGCTCGGTGAGATACCCGTCGACTCGCCCGAGCCCTCCGCTCCCGCCGTGCCACTGCTGTCGGCGCTCGCGGCGCTGGAGGAGGCCACCGAGAGCGCCGGGGAGGCCCTGCCGGAGGTGCTGCGGCTGCTGCGCGGCGCGGCTGCCGGGGCGCGTCCGGGTGACGCCTGCATGGGGGCCCTGGTCCGGGCGGTCGGCGCGTACGGGTCCGCCGCGCGGGAGGCGGTGCCGGTGCTGCGGGGGCTGCTGGACACCGAGTACGCGAGCGCGGCGGCAGGTGCGTTGTGGGAGGTGGAGGGGGACCCGACGGTCGTACTGCCCGTTCTGCTGCGGGAGTTGGCGGGCGGGGAGCCTCGCCGTCGCCGGTTGGCCGCGGCGGCGCTGTCGCGGATGGGTGCGCGGGCGCGCCCCGCGGCGGCGGCGCTTCAGCGCCTCGCAGAGTCCGGTCACCGGGAGCGGGCGACGGCAGCGTGCGCCCTGTGGCGGATCGACGGGGACGCCGATTCGGTCCTTCCCGCGCTGCGCTCGGTCTGGACGGAGAGTCCACGCACGCGTGTCCCGGTCGCCGGGTGCCTCCTGGAGATGGGGCCGGCCGGAGCGCCCCTGCGGGACCTACTGGAGGCGGAACTCTCGGCACCGCGGCGCCACCTGGCGCGGCCCGGGGGATTCGGCAGCCATGACATCTGGAAGGACGAACGCTTGCTGAGGCTGTGCCGGGAGGCGCTGGCGGGCGTGTAAGCAGGCGCGCGGTCAACAGCTGTGCCGTGCGCGTGAGCGGGCGCGCGGGGCAACAACTGTGCCGTGCGCGTAAGCAGCCGCGCAGGGCAACAACTGTGCCGTGCCGTCCGCGTCCCATCGGTGTCATGGGTACGCGGATCCCGCGCGGTCAGCCCGTCGTACGGCCCCACAGCGGGCCGAGGAGCGCCCACTCCGCGTCCCACCGCGCCATGCGGCGGCGCTCCATGCGGCCCCGCAGAACCCGTCCGCCCACGAAGGGGACAGCCCCGGCGCTCACCCCGATCAGGCCGCCGATCAGGGCGGCCCGCAGCCGGGCCTGGGCTTCGGTGGCGGGCCTCGAGACCAGCCGGCCCTCCGGGTCCGTCCACACGGTGACCGGGGCCCCGAGGGTGCTGCCGGGTGGGACCCTGACCTGTCCGGTGTGCGCGGAGCCGTCCGCCGTGCTCCAGCGCACCTCGGCCCACACCCGTTCGCCGCTCGACGTCTCGGCGGGCGGGTCGGACGTTCCGGGCGCCTGCTCGGTGAGGTGGGCCGCGACGGGGCGCCACTCGACGCGCTCCCGGGCCAACTCGCGCTCCACGGACCAGCTCACCGCCAGACCCGCGAGCACCCCGGCGAGGACGGTGAGCACCCAGGCGCCGAGCACCACCCAGGCCTCCAACACATCGGCCCCACGTTTGAGCGGATTGCGCCGCCAGCGCCACAGCCACACCCTCGGACCACGGAACGCCATCGAAGGCATCCTCCTCATCAGCGCCAGAAGTGAGCGCACGAACATGCCGTACCGCACTCCCATACGGGAGACGCCTCTTCGATACTCACGCCGACTTTCCCGACTCGCACCGCCGCGGGTCCCCCGACGGTGCGGAATCTGCCCGAAACGGGCTCGCGGACCGGCCCGGCAAGCTACCCTCGCCGCCCTGACCTGCGACGGAGCTCTTTCAGAGGGTGACTGTCAGTGGTGGGGTGCAAACTGGCGAATGTCCTGAGACGACGACGTCGCGGAGGTGGTCGGCATGACCGAGGTACTGCTCGCCGTGGGCACACGCAAAGGCCTGTTCATCGGGCGCAGGCGCGGTGGCACGTGGGAGTTCGACGAGAATCCGTACTTCAACGCGCAGGCGGTGTATTCGGTCGCCATCGACACCCGGGGCGAGCGTCCGCGGCTGCTGGCCGGCGGCGACAGCGCGCACTGGGGACCGTCCGTGTTCCACTCCGACGACCTGGGCCGGACCTGGACCGAACCGGCGCAGCCCGCCGTCAAGTTCCCGCAGGACACCGGCGCTTCGCTGGAGCGGGTCTGGCAGCTGCACCCGGCGGCCGCCGAGCCGGACGTGGTGTACGCGGGCACGGAACCGGCCGCGCTGTACCGCTCCGAGGACCGCGGGGAGAGCTTCGAGCTGGTCCGCCCCCTGTGGGAGCACCCCACGCGGTCCAAGTGGGTGCCGGGCGGCGGTGGCGAGGGCCTGCACACCGTGCTCACCGACAAGCGGGACCCGCGCGCGGTGACGGTGGCCGTCTCGACGGCCGGGGTGTTCCGTACGAAGGACGGCGGAGCGAGCTGGGAGCCGTCCAACTCCGGTGTCTCCGCGGTGTTCCTGCCGGACCCCAACCCGGAGTTCGGCCAGTGCGTCCACAAGGTCGCCCGGGACGCGGCGACCCCGGACCGCCTGTATCTGCAGAACCACTGGGGGGTGTACCGCAGCGACGACTCGGGCGCGCACTGGACGGACATCGGCGAGGGCCTCCCGTCCACGTTCGGCTTCGCGGTGGCCGCCCACCCCCACCGCGGCGACACGGCGTACGTGTTCCCGATCAACGCCGACGCGGACCGGGTGCCCGCCGACCACCGATGTCGGGTCTTCCGTACAACGGACGCGGGCAAGAGCTGGGAGCCGCTCACCGCGGGCCTGCCCCAGGAGGATCACTACGGCACGGTCCTGCGGGACGCGATGTGCACGGACGACGCCGACCCGGCGGGCGTGTACTTCGGCAACCGCAACGGCGAGGTGTTCGCGTCGGCCGACGACGGCGACAGCTGGCGGCAGTTGGCCTCGCATCTGCCGGACGTGCTGTGTGTGCGGGCCGCGGTCGTCGGATGAATCGGATGAACGGGAATCGGTTAGCGAACGGCCTTGGCCACTGGTTGATCTCCATTGCCTGTACGGCAGTAGGGTGACGCCCGTGGCTCCACGACCCTTGCATGAAATCGTCGAACCGGGCTGGGCGCAGGCCCTCGAACCCGTCGCCGGGCGGATCGCCGACATGGGCGACTTCCTGCGCGCGGAGATCGCCGCGGGACACACTTACCTCCCGGCCGGACCGAACGTCCTGCGGGCCTTCCAGCAGCCCTTCGACGAGGTGAGGGTCCTGATCGTCGGACAGGACCCTTATCCGACGCCGGGGCACGCGGTGGGCCTGTCGTTCTCGGTCGCGCCGGAGGTACGTCCGCTGCCCGGCAGCCTGATCAACATCTTCCGTGAACTGAACACCGACCTGGGGCTGCCGCAGCCCTCCAACGGCGATCTGACGCCGTGGACCCGGCAGGGCGTGCTGCTGCTCAACAGGGCGCTCACCACGGCGCCGCGCAGCCCAGGGGCACACCGCGGGAAGGGCTGGGAGGAAGTAACCGAGCAGGCGATACGCGCGCTGGCGGCGCGCGGCAAGCCGCTGGTGTCGATCCTGTGGGGCCGCGACGCCCGCAATCTCCGTCCGCTGCTCGGCAGTCTGCCGTCGGTGGAGTCCTCCCATCCCTCGCCGATGTCGGCCGACCGCGGCTTCTTCGGTTCCCGTCCCTTCAGCCGGGCCAACGACCTGCTGGTCGGGCTGGGCGGACAGCCGGTGGACTGGCGCCTGCCGTGACCGGTACGGGGGACGGGTTCCTCGCCGTCGACTCCGGCGGGTCCGGCCTCCGCGTCGTCGTCGGTGCCCCCGGGCGCGGCCCGCTGCCCCGGCGGGAGTCCCGGGAGCCGGTGCGCACCGGTGACCGGGGCATCGATCCGGGGCACTTCATGGAGCAACTGGTGCCGATGGTGCGTGCCTTGACCGCCGAGACGGGTCTCGACGGACTGGGTACGGCCGTGGTCGGTGCCGCCGGGCTCGCCACCCTGGGTGACGCACTGCGCGCCGAACTCCCGGACGCGCTGGCGCGGGAGTTCGGGGTTCGTAGGGTCGCCCTCGTCGCCGACGCCGTCACGGGCTACACCGGCGCCCTCGGGTCGCACGCCGGTGCGGTCGTCGCCGCCGGCACGGGGCTGATCGCGATCGGCACCGACCTCGCACGCTGGCGGCGCGCGGACGGCTGGGGCCATCTCCTCGGCGACTGCGGCGGCGGCGCCTGGATCGGCCGGGCCGGGCTGGAGGCGGCGCTGCGCGCCCACGACGGGCGGGATGGCGGCTCCCCGCGACTGCTGGGGTGCGCCGAGAGGTTGTTCGGCCCGATGGCGGAGCTGCCCGGCAAGGTGTACCCGCGCCCCGACCGACCCGCCGTCCTCGCCTCCTTCGCGCCCCAGGTGTCCTTGTGCGCGGTCGACGACCCCGTCGCCGCGGGCATCCTGCGTGCGGCGGCGCGACACATGGCCGACTCCGCGGCCGCCGTCTGCCCGGCCGTGGGCGAGCCCCGGGTCGCGCTCACCGGCGGCCTGTTCAGGATGGGCGACCCGCTCGTCGTACCTCTGGAGGAGGAGCTGGCGAGGCGGCTGCCGCACGCGCGGCGGGTGGCGGCCGAAGGGGACCCGCTGCACGGCTCGGTGCGCATCGCGACCGAACTGGCCGCCGATTCACTCACTCTGCCGGGTGACGAGAAGATGCTGTACGTGGTGACCGCGAAGGGTGGTTGATCCCACGGCGCGGCAGATGTTCGAAACACGCCTCTTCGCCCCCTGGGGCATGCGCTCCGGCGCCGGAAAACCCTGATCACTTCGGATCCGTACGTAACTCATCAGACAAAACCGGACGGATACCGCTCACCTGCACCCTCCCCGAACAGGGGAGCCCAGGAAGCCAGTAACATGCGACGCCATGAGCTCCCCCACTGGGCCCGCGTCCGGCCTGCCAGTACGAATGCCGCGACCTCGCCAGCCCGGGCGGCACCGCCGACCCGAGCCGCTGGCGGCTCCCGAGGGCGCGCCCGCGCTGCTGCTCGCCGTGCCGGGCACGCCGGGCATCGCCACGCGCAGTCTCGCCGAGGAGGTCGTGAGCATCGCGCGCTCGGAACTCCCCGGCCTGGACGCCCGGATCGGGTACCTCGACGGGGACGACGCGGAGTTTCCCACGCTGCAGGCCGTGCTGGTGCACGCCGCCGAGGAGCGTGCCGCCCGCTACGAGCAGGCCAAGGCCGCCGGTGTGGACGTCAAGGAGCCGGACGGCCCCGTGGCCGTCGTCGTACCGCTGCTCGCCGGCCCCGACAGCGCGCTGCTGCGGCGGATCCGTCAGGCCGTGATGGACAGCCGGATCGCGGCCGACCTGACCGACGTGTTGGGCCCGCACCCGCTGCTCGCCGAGGCGCTGCACGTGCGCCTGTCAGAGGCCGGTCTGGCCCGCGCCGACCGTGCCCGTCTGTTCACCGTGGCGACCGCCGCGGACGGCATCATCCTGGCCTCGGTGGGCGGTGAGGAAGCCGTGCAGGCGGCCGGGATCACCGGCATGCTGCTCGCCGCGCGCCTGGCCGTGCCGGTGATGGCCGCGGCGCTGGACCAGGAGGGCTCGATCGCCTCCGTCGCCGAACAGCTGCGCTCCTCGGGCTCGCAGCAGCTGGCGCTGGCGCCGTACCTGATAGGTCCGGAGATCGACCCGGGGCTGGTCGCGGGGGCGGCCAGGGAGGCGGACTGCTCCGCCGCCGAGCCGCTCGGCCCCTACCCGGCCATCGGCAAGCTCGCGCTGGCCAAGTACACGACCGCGCTGGGCATCGCCCCGCCGCAGCCGCAGGGTGCGCCGGTCCGCTGACGCGCACGGCACGTTCGTACGGCGAAGGGCCCGCTCCGCGTCCGGGGAGCGGGCCCTCGCCGTGTCCGGGTCCGGAGGTCTGCCGGTGTCCGGGTCATCCCCTGCGGGGGCCTCGGTTCAGCCGATGACCACGCACGACGCCGCGGTGACTTCGACCGAGCCGCGGTGGCTCGGCAGTCCCGTGTCCGGGTCGACGGCGAACCAGGAGACGTCGCCGGAGCGCTCGTTGGCGGCATACAGGAAGCCGCCCGACGCGGTGATCGCCCGCGGCCAGTGGCCGCCCGAGGCCACCGTGCCGATCAGTCGAAGGCTCTCTCCCTCGACCGCGAACGTGGACAGGACGTCCTCGCCTCGGGTGGCGGTCCACACGAAGCGGCCGTCGGGTGAGACGGCGATGCCCGACGGGTAGGCGTCGCCGGCCGGGGAGCCCGGCAGGATCGGCGCCTCGGCGAGCGGCTTCAGCGTGCCGTCCGCGGCCTCCCAGCGGCAGACGGTGACGGTCGGGGTGAGTTCGTTGACGACGTAGGCGTACGAGCCGTCGGGGTGGAAGGCGAGGTGGCGCGGCCCCGAGCCGGGCCGCAGGGCGCTCTCCCGATGCAGCACGGGCACGCCGTCGGTCAGGGTGCCCACGCGCACGGAGTCGGTGCCGAGGTCGACGCTGACGGTCCAGCGTCCGCTCGGGTCGGGCTGCACCTGGTGCGCGTGCGGGCCCTGCTGGCGGGGCGTGTGCGGGCCCGAACCGGTGTGCGGGAGCACGCCGGACGGGGCGGAGGCGAGGCTGCCGTCGGGGCGGACGGGCACGGCGGTGACGCTGCCGGAACCGTAGTTGGCCGTCAGGACGTGCCCGGCGTGGACGCTGAGGTGGGTGGGCCCGTTCCCGTCGACCGGCACGGGCGGGCCGACCGGCTCCGGCTTGTCACCGCTCACGCGGTACGCGGCCACCGCGCCCTCGGAAGTGTCGCTGACCGCGTACAGCGTGTCCCCGTCGGGCGCCAGGGCCAGATACGAGGGGTCGGGAAGGCCGTCCAGGCTGCTCAGGACCGTGAGCGCGCCGGTGGACGCGTCCACGTCGGCCGTCACGATCCCGGGGCCTCCCGCCGCCGTGAAGGACCCGATGAAGGCCCGTCGTCGCCGCCTGCCGCCGTCTGCCACCGCGGTCCCCTCTCGTCCGGTGCCGTTCGGGGTGACGGTAGCAGCCGATCACGCGAGGTCTAGACCAAAAGCGGTATTCGCCGAGCCTCCAGGAGGCAGCCTCTCAGGCGCGGACCAGCGGCGAACCCGACCGCGTCCGCAGGGGCAGGGCGAGTTCCGCGAGAGCGCGCTCCAGGCCGTGCAGGTGCGCCAGCGCCGGTTCCGCGGCGGGCGGCCGGGGCGCGGGCACCGTGACGTGGTCGCGCGCGGCCACGCTGAGCCCGTCGCCGACGAGCGCCTCGACCGCGGCCTCGACACGCCGGCACGCGGCGGTGAGGCGGGCGTCGTGCGAGGCCTCCGGATCGGCGGCCACGGCGACCAGGCCACGGATCTCGCGGGCGCAGTCGTCGAGCAGGGCCAGCACCCGGCGGGCGCGCCGCTTGCGGCCGAGCATCGGGTTGAGCGGGTGCACTAGCGGCGCGACCGACAGTCGTACCCGGCCGAGCAGTAGCTCCAGTTCGGCAACGCGGGACACCGGGGCGCTCGCGGACCCGGCGAGGCGGGCGGCGGCCTCCGCGGTGCACGCGTGGACGCAGCGCAGGGCCCGCCGGATCCAGGCGTCGGTGACGGTGTGGGTGGTGACCGGCAGCACGAAGAGCACCGCCAGCACGGCGCCGAGCGCGCCGATCCCGGTCTCCGCGAGCCGCAGGGCGAGCAGCGCGGGGTCGAGGACGCCCAGGAGGCCGTAGAGGAGCTCCGCGAGGAGGGTCACGCAGAGCATCATCCAGGTGTAGGACACGGCGGCCGTGTAGAAGATGCCGAAGACGCAGGCGGTGAGCAGGACGGCCGTGGGCAGGCCGGCCCCGTCCAGGGGGACGGCGACGAGCAGGCCGAGGCCGATGCCGATCATCGTGCCGAGGACGCGGCGGAAGCCCCGGACCAGGGTCTCGCCGCGCGAGGTGGTGTTGACGAAGATCCACCAGGTGGCGCCGACGGCCCAGTACCAGCGCTGGCCGGAGACCAGTTGGCCCACCACGAGGGCGAAGCCCGCGCCGGCGGTCGCCTGGATCGCCTGGCGGGTGGTCACGCGGGCGAGGCCGGTGCCGCCGGGCGGGGCGGGAGCCGTGGCCGGGGGCAGGCGGCGCTCGTAGCACCACAGGCCGAAGCGGACGGCCGCGGCGGTGAGCACGGACAGCACGACGGCGGCGTACAGCTCGGGGAGTCGGTCGGTGGTGGCGTGCAGGAACTGGGCCACGAAGAAGGTCATGAACGCGAACACGCCGAGGCTGTGTCCGCGCGGGCCCCAGCGTCGCGCGTACACACCCGCGCCGACCACGGCGAGGAAGCTGAGGTCCCGGGCGACGGGGTGGTCGTGCAGTTCGGCCGCGACGGCGAGCACGGGCAGGCCTACGGCGGGCAGCAGCGCGGTGGTGAGAGCCTGGCCGCGCACGGTGGCGTCCGTGACGGTGAACAGGGCGAGCAGCGCGGCGAGTCCGCCGGTGACGGCCCCGACGAGTGAGTGCCCGGCGAGCCCGCACACGACGACCGCCGACGCGATGCCGAGCACGGCCCGCGCGGCGAACCGCAGCCGTACCCGCCCCGGGTCCGGCGCCACGAACACCCTCTTGCGCACTGCTTCCCGCTCCCTTCGGCCCCTGGCATGAGAAAGGCGCCGCGGGATCCGCAGCGCCATCGACGTGTACATCACAGCATTGAGGCCCCGCATGGCTCAAGTGACGCCTAGAATGATGAACCATTGGCATAGACATATCGGTTCTGGCTCGTCCACCCGCGAGCCAACGGACCAGGTACGAGGAGGCCGGACCGCATGGCCGTGGACGAGCTCGACACCCGCATCCTGCGCCTGCTGCTGGAACAACCCCGCACGAGCGTGCGCGAGTACGCCCGCATCCTCGGGGTGGCCCGTGGCACGCTCCAGGCCCGTCTGGAGCGTCTGGAGCGGGACGGCGTGATCACCGGCACGGGTCCGTCCCTCTCCCCCGCCGCGCTCGGCCACCCGGTGCTCGCGTTCGTGCACATCGAGGTCACCCAGGGGAATCTGGACGACGTGGGCGACGCGCTGGCCGCCGTACCGGAGATCGTCGAGGCCTTTTCGATCACGGGTGGCGGGGATCTGCTGACCCGGATCGTGGCGCGGGACAACGCGCACCTGGAGGACGTGATCCAGAAGCTGATCAGCCTGCCGGGCGTCGTCCGCACCCGCACCGAGGTGGCGCTGCGCGAACGCGTTCCGCACCGATTGCTGCCCCTGGTGGAGTCGATCGGGCGGGCCGCTCGGAAATGACCTTTGAAATCATGAGGTCATGAGCAATCTCGGCGCCACCGCGGTCATCTTCGATCTCGACGGAACGCTCGTGGACAGCGAGCCGAACTACTACGAAGCGTCACGCGCGCTGCTCGCCGATCACGGCGTTGCCTTCACCTGGCAGGACAACGAGCGGTTCGTGGGTATCAGCACGTGGGAGACGCTCGGCCTCTGGCAGGAGCGGTACGGCATCACGGCACCGCGCGCCGAACTGCTCGACGAGCTGAACCGCCGCTACCTGGAACTGGCCCGCGTCTCCACCCCCGCCTACCCCGAGATGCGCGAGTTCGTGGAACTGCTGGCGGCCGAGGGCGTCCCGATGGCCGTGGCCTCGGGTTCGTCGCCCCCTGCCATCGACGCGATCCTGGCCGGCACGGGCCTGGACACGCACCTGAAGACCGTCGTGTCGGCCGACGAGGTCGCGCGCGGCAAGCCCGCCCCCGACGTCTTCCTGGAGGCGGCCCGAAGGCTCGGGGCGAATCCCGCGGACTGTGTGGTCCTGGAGGACGCGGCTCCGGGCGCCGCCGCGGCCCACGCGGCCGGAATGCGCTGCATCGCGATCCCGTACGTCGCCGCACAGGCCGACGCCCCCCAGTTCGCCACGGCGGGTCTTCTCCTGCGCGGCGGACAGGCGGAGTTCACGGCAGGCGCAGCGTTGGACTTCGTCCTCACGCACCGTCCGTAGCGACGCTCGGACACGCCACAGGGTGGCCGCACCACGGCGGTGCGGCCACCCTGTGGGGTGTTCACTCAGGGGCGGGCCTCGTACCGCGCCTTCGGCGCCGGCTGGATGTTCTGGTTGAGGCGGAAGACGTTGTCGGGGTCGTGGTCGGCCTTGATGCGGGCGAGGCGGTCGTAGTTGCCGCGGTAGCTGGCCCGGACGCGTTCCTGGCCCTCGTCCATCATCATGTTCACGTAGGCGCCGCCCGCCGAGTACGGGTGCAGCGCCTCGAAGTAGTCGACCGTCCACCGCCTGACCAGCTCTGCGTTGGCCGGGTCGGGGTCGACTCCGGCGTAGACGGACGCCCAGCGCGCCTCGCGGTAGGCCCAGGGCGTCTCGTCCGGGCCGACGTCGTGGGCGGCGCCGTCGATCGGGTAGAGGTGCATCGTCGACTGCATGGTGGGCACTTCGGCGCCGAACTTGGCGTGCAGGTCGACGGCCTCGTCCGGGATGTCGTCGACGAAGTCGGCCCGCCAGTACCACTGGTGGCCCGGCGGGTAGAGCCCGTCGAACATGGCCTGCATGTCGGGGTGGGGCATGGGCCCGGGCGCGTGGAGCATCGGTTGCGGCAGGGCGTCGAGGAGCGGGGCCATCTCCCGTGCGGCCGCCTCGGTGTCGTCGCCCGTGTAGCACCACACGACCCCGGCCGTCTTGCGCAGTCGGAACTCCTCGGGGAACGGCGGGGCGGGCGGGACGGTGCCGTACAGGAAGAAGGCGGTGAGGTCGCGAGGCGCGGTCGGGAGGAAGTCCCGGTAGGCGGTGAGGACTTCGGCGCTGATCTCGACGGGCCAGAAGGTGGGTCCGGCGACGACCGTGCTGATCTCGTGCAGCCGGAAGAGGAACGAGGTGACGACGCCGAAGTTGCCGCCGCCGCCCCGGACCGCCCAGAACAGGTCGCTGTTCTCGTCGGTGCTCGCCCGGACCTGCCGGCCGTCGGCCAGGACGAGGTCGGCCGCCAGCAGGTTGTCGATGGTCAGGCCGCACTTGCGGGTCAGATGGCCTAGTCCGCCGCCGGTGGCGATACCGCCGACTCCCGTGGTGGAGATGATGCCGCTGGGGGTGGCGAGGCCGTGCGCGTTGGTGGCGCGGTCGACCTCTCCCCAGACGCAGCCGCCGCCGACCCGGACCGTGCGGGCCTCGGGGTCGACGTGGATGTCCTTCAGGGGCGACAGGTCGGCGACGACTCCGCCGTCGACGGTGCCGAGTCCGGCGCCGTGGTGGCCGCCGCCGCGGATCGCGAGCGGCAGGTCGTGGGCGCGGGCGAAGCCGATCACGCGGGCGACGGCGTCCGCGTCGGCGCAGCGGGCGATGAGTGCGGGACGTTTGTCGATCATCGCGTTGTAGACGGCACGGGCGTCCTCGTAGCCGGTGCCGTCGGGTCCGATCAACTCCCCGGTGAAGCCGGTCAGTTCGCGTCGGGCCGCCTGGGCGGGTGTGCTGGTCATGCGGTTCCCCCGTTGCTGTTTCTGGTTGTTGTTTCGGGTCGATCCGCCCGTTCTATGCCGTTCGCGGGGGTGCGGGTATCCGTGAGCGTCACCCACCTCGGGCCCTCCGCATACCTAGGTCTCCGGGCCGTCCAGGAGCCCGAGTTCCGTCGCGCGGACCGCGGCCTGCCGCCGGGTGGGCGCGTTCAGCTTGTCCAGGACCGCGCGTACGTGGTTGTCGACCGTGCGGACCGACACGACCAGCCGGGCGGCGATCTCCGCGTTGGTGAGGCCGCCGACGAGCAGCCGCACCACCTGGAGCTGGCGTTCGGTGAGACCGGCTGGGTTGTCGCGGGTGGCCGCGAGCGGACCGCGGGGGATGTGCCGCACGCCGAGGCCGCGCAGTTCGGCGCGGGTCAGCCGGGCCTGCGGCTCGGCGCCCAGCGCGTCGAGGGCGGTGAGCGCGGTGAGCTTGTCGGCGGGCTCCGCGCTCTGCGCGAGCGCCACGGCGTGTTCGTAGGGGCAGCCCGCCGCCTGCCAGAGCTTCGCGGCCCGCCGCCACTGCCCGCGGGCCTGCAGCGCGTACGGATGGTCCGTGTCGTCCGCCGGGACCGGGTGCCCGGCCTTGGTGAGCCAGTAGCCGAGCTCGGCGCGGTACGGGGCGCCCGGCAGGTCGCGGGCCTGGGCGTGCACGGGTGCGGCGGCCGCGACGACGCCGGCCGGGTCGCCGCGCAGCCAGGCCGCCTCCGCCCGGGCCACGGCCACGGGCCCGGTGCGCTGGAGTTCCCGGGTCCGTACGGCGATCTCCCAGGCCTCGTCGAGGAGTTTCCCGGCGCCGGGCGGCCCGCCGCGGCGGATACGGACCCGGGCCAGGACGGTCAGGGCGGGGCAGCGGGCGGGGACGAAGTCGTGCATCCCGAACTCGGCGTGTTTCTCGGCGTCGTCCCAGTCGGCGGCCGCGAGCCGCCGCATGGCCAGCTCGACATGGAGGTAGTTGAGGAAGCCGAGGTGTTCGGCGCGGTCGGCCAGATCCATCGCCGGGGGCAGGAAGCGGTCGGCCTCGGCGTATTGGAGGGTGTCCAGCAGGTTCCAGATCAAGTTGGCGTAGGCCCGGCAGGCGTGTTCGACCTCACCGGCGGTGAGGGCGACATCGAGGCTCTCCTCCAGCTGGCGGCGCCCGGCGGGGTCTCCGCCGCGCCAGCGGGCCGTACCGACGTTGTTGAGGGCGTGCGACAGGATCGCCGGGTCGTCCGCCGTGCGGGCCAGGGCGATGGCGCGTTCGCCGTGTGTGACGGCCTCGGCGTAGCGCTCGGACAGCATGCGCAGCTGGGCGGTGTTGCTGACGGCGAGCGCCAGCAGCCGGTCGTCGCCCGCGTGTTCCAGGACGGCGACGGCCTCCCGGGCGGCTTCCTGGGCCGGGTCGGCGTCGCCGGCCCACCAGTGGATGCGGGACAGCCAGCGCAGGTCGGCGCCGAGGGCGCGGATGTCGCCGAGCGAGCGGCGCAGCGCGACCGCGTCCCGCTGGGCGGCGACGGCGGCGGCCGAGTCGGCGATGGTGTAGCACTCCACCGCGTAGCGTTCGAGGAGGTCGGCGAGTTCGGCCGGGGCGTAGCGGTGCCGGTCGCGCAGGACGAGCCGGAGCTGGGCGGCGGCCTCACGGTGGGCGCCCGCTCCCGCGGCGTCCTTGGCGGCGTCGGGCCCGTACCGGGCGATGGCGTCCCGGTCGCCGGCCTGGGCGGCGTGGTGGACGAGACGGGCGGCGTCGGTGCCGGGCCGGGCGACGAGGGCCGCGAGGACAGTGCGGTTGAGCCCGATACGGCGGGCGGCGGGCAGGGAGTCGGCGACGGCCCGCCGGATCAGTTCGTGCCGGAACGTCACCCGCTCCGGGGTCACGGCCAGCAGACCGCGCTGCTCGGCCGCCGCCAGGACGGCCACCCCGTCCGCGAGCAGTACGTCGATGAGCGGACGCTCGACGGCCGAGGGGACGACGGCGAGCTGTTCCAACGCGGCCACGGTGGCGGAGTCGAGCCCACGCAGTCTGGCGAGCACGGCGTCGACGACGGTCGGCGGCACCGCCCCCGTGCCGCCCGCGGCCACGACCTCGGCGACGAAGAACGGGTTGCCCGACGTCACCGCGTACACCTGCGCCGGATCGAGCCGGCCGGCCGCGCTCAGCGTGCGTACGGCGGCCAGGGAGAGGCGGGCCAGGGGGAGCCGGTGGACGCGCCGCACGCGGGAGACCTGGCCGAGAAGGTGGCGCAGGGGGTGCCCGCTGGTCAGCTCGTCGTCCCGGTAGGTGAGGACGAGCAGGGCGGGCAGCCGCTCCACGCGCCGCACCAGGAAGCGCAGGGCGTCCAGCGAAGCCTCGTCGGCCCAGTGGACGTCCTCGACGACGAGTACCGCCGGATGCGGGCTTCCGGCCAGTTCTTCGTGCAGGGCCTCGTAGACGCGGTGCCGGTCGCCGCCCTCGGTGACGGCCCGCGCCAGCTCGGCGCCGACGGAGCCGACGAGGTCACGGAAAGGGCCGAGCGGCCGCCGCGTGGCGAGGTCGTCGCACTCCCCGACGAGCATCCGGGCCTGGACCGCAAGCCGCTCCGGCATGGCTTTCACCAGGCTCGACTTGCCGATGCCCGCCTCTCCGAAGACGAGCACCACCGATCCGGCCCCGTCCGCCGCCTCCCGGGCGGCCGCGGCCAGTCGCACCAGCTCGGCCTCGCGCTCCAGGATCCCCCGGTCCACGGAAGCGATTCTGTCACCCCACCGCCGTCCCACGGAGGCCGTCGGAGCTGTCGTTACGGACCACCGCGGGCTTGCCGAACGGCCGGAACCGAACGCTCCCGCCCCGTTGACGCTTCCCCGTCCCCTCCCTATCGTCTGGTCGATCATCCGCACGCTGTCCGTAATGTCGAACACTCATGGACTCCCGGAGGCGCACACATGGCACCGCCCCTCTCCAGACGGCACCTTTTCCAGGCCGCGGCGCTCGCCGCGGTCACCCCGGCGATCTCGTACGCCGCGACCGGCCGGGCCGTCGCCGCAGTCTCGGAGGCACCGTCCGTGTGGACCGTACGGCCCTTCGCGCTCGAGGACGTGAAGCTGGGGCAGGGCGTCTTCGCCGACAAGCGGCAGCTGATGCTCGACCACGCCCGTGGCTACGACGTGAACCGGCTGCTCCAGGTCTTTCGCGCCAACGCCGGTCTCGCCACGGGCGGCGCGGTCGCCCCCGGCGGCTGGGAGGGCCTGGACGGCGAGGCCAACGGCAACCTGCGCGGCCACTACCCCGGTCACTTCCTGACCATGCTGTCCCAGGCGTACGCCGGTACCGGCGAGCAGGTCTTCGTCGACAAGACCCTCACCATGGTCGAGGCGCTGACCGAGGTGCGCGAGGCGCTGCGTCACGACCCGGTCGTGCTGAACTCCCCCGGCAGGTTCGGGACTTCGGCGGAGAACGTCCGCGGCTCCTACCAGTACGTCGATCTCCCCGCCGACGTCCTCGGCGGCGCCTCCGCGGTCACGCTCTCCGCCTGGGTGAAGCCCACGCACGACGCCAACTGGACCCGGATCTTCGACTTCGGCAACGACACCACGCGTTACCTGTATCTGGCCGCGCGCAACGCGAACGGTGTACCCCGCTTCGCCATCACGACGAGCGGCGCAGGCGGCGAACAGGGCCTCAACGGCACCGCGCCACTGCCAATGAACCAGTGGAGCCACCTGGCGGTCACGATCGCGGGCGGCACGGGCACGCTGTACGTCGACGGCACGGCCGTCGCAAGGAACACGTCGATGTCCCTCACCCCCGCGGCCCTCGGCACGCTCGCCCACCACTGGCTCGGCCGCTCCAACTACGCCTCCGACCCCGTCTTCGCGGGCGCCTACGACGAGTTCAACGTCTGGTCGCGCGCCCTGACCGCCGCCGAGGTCGCCGAGTTGCAGGGCGGCCGGGCCGCCGAGGCCTCCGCCGGCCGGGGCGACCTGGCGTCGTACGCCTTCGACGAGACCACGGGGTCGACCTTCGCGGACGACTCCGGGCGGAGCCTCACCGCCGCCCTGCGCCGTACCTGGGGCGGGCCCAGCCATCCCGGGTTCCTGGCCGCATACCCGGAGACGCAGTTCATCGACCTGGAGTCGAGGACCAGCCCCGACTACACCAAGGTGTGGGCGCCCTACTACACCGCGCACAAGATCCTCAGGGGCCTGCTGGACGCGTACAGCGCCACCGACGACGCACGGGCGCTCGACCTCGCGTCCGGCATGTGCGACTGGATGTACTCCCGGCTGTCCAAGCTGCCCGAGGCCACCCTCCAGCGGATGTGGGGCATCTTCTCCAGCGGCGAGTTCGGCGGCATCGTCGAGGCGATCGTCGACCTGCACGCCCTCACCGGCAAGGCCGAACACCTCGCGCTGGCCAGGCTGTTCGACCTCGACAAGCTCATCGACGCCTGCGCGGCGAACACCGACATCCTCGACGGGCTGCACGCCAACCAGCACATCCCGATCTTCACCGGGCTGGTCCGGCTGTACGACGCTACGGGCGAGGAGCGTTACCTCACCGCCGCGAAGAACTTCTGGGGCATGGTCGTACCGGGCCGCATGTACGGCATCGGCGGCACCAGTACCACCGAGTTCTGGAAGGCGTCCGGGGTGATCGCGGGAACGATCAGCACGACGACCGCCGAGACCTGCTGCGCGTACAACATGCTGAAGCTCAGCCGGATGCTGTTCTTCCACGACCAGTCCCCGAAGTACATGGACTACTACGAGCGGGCGCTCTACAACCAGGTGCTCGGCTCCAAGCAGGACAAGGCCGACGCGGAGAAGCCGCTCGTCACGTACTTCATCGGGCTGACTCCCGGTCATGTGCGGGACTACACGCCCAAGCAGGGCACCACCTGCTGCGAGGGCACCGGCATGGAGAGCGCGACGAAGTACCAGGACTCGGTGTACTTCAGGACGGCCGAAGGCAGCGCCCTCTACGTCAACCTGTACAGCCCGTCCACCCTGACCTGGGCGGAGAAGGGCGTCACGGTCACCCAGACCACCGCCTACCCGGCAGAGCAGGGGACGACCCTGAAGATCGGGGGCGGCCGGGCCGCCTTCGAGCTTCGGCTGCGCGTGCCGTCGTGGGCGAGTGCCGGGTTCCGCGTCACGGTCAACGGGCGTGCGGTGTCGGGCACTCCGACTCCCGGGAGCTACTTCGCCGTGTCCCGGACCTGGCGCGCGGGCGACACCGTGCGCGTCTCCATACCCTTCCGGCTGCGCGTGGAGAAGGCCCTCGACGACCCGTCGCTGCAGACCCTCTTCTACGGCCCGGTCAACCTCGTCGCCCGCAACCCGGCCACGGACCACCTGCCGTTCGGTCTGTACCGCAACGCCGCCCTCTCCGGCGACCTGTTGCCCACCCTGACGCCCGTGACCGGCAAGCCGCTCCACCGCACCTTGGACGGCACCGAGTTCGCGCCGTTCTTCGAGGGCACGGAGGACCCGACGCACGCCTACTTCCGGCGTTCGGAACCGCGCGTGGTCTTCGCCACCGTCGACTCCGGGGTGGCCAACCCCGCGAAGGCGGACGGCACCACGCTGCTGGACGAGATCTGGGCCGCGGCCCCGTTCCGCGACAAGGGCGCCCTGGTGTCCCGGGTGCGCTCCGTGGTGGACGCGTGGGTGTCCGCCGAGCTGCTCGCCCGGGCCGACGGCGACAACGTGGTGAGTACGGCGCGGAAGGCGTCCTTCGCGGCCTGACGCCCCCCGCGCCTGTGTCGTCACCGCCGTCAGGTGGATCAGGAAGTCGTTGAAGGTCAGGCCGGAGCGGCCGGCGATGATGATGTCGGGCGGGTCGCCGACCAGGGTCGCGGTGCCGCCGATGTCCGCCGCGAAGACCTCGGCGATGAGGAACGGGGCGGCGGGCAGCGCGAGTCACACTCGGCTCCCGTCCCACCGTCGCCGCCGTACCCGCTGCCGTCGCTTCGACTGTCGTACGGCGGTCCGGGCGGTATCACGAGCGGTGATACCGCCGGTCGACGTGAGGGATGCCTCGTTACGACCGGCGGCGCGGTTTGCCGCGGCGGCTGCTCTGGGAGCCGCCCGCACCACGGGCGCCGCCGGAAGTGCCCCGGGAGCCCTTGCCCGTCGGTTTGCCCTGGGCCGGTTTGCGGCCGCCGCCCTTCTGCTCGGGCCGCTTGCGCTGCGCCCCGGCCTCGGGCTCCGGCCTGGTGCGGCCGCGGGTGCTGTTGGGAGTCCGGCCGCGGACGATGCCGATGAAGTCCTCGACCAGGTCGGTCGTCGCGTCCTCGGGCCAGGCCAGGGCGACACCGGACTGGGGGGCGTCCACGAGCGGGCGGTAGGTGAGGTCCTTTCGGTGGTGCAGGCGGGCCACGGACTGCGGAACGACGAGGAGGCCGATGCCCGCCGCCACGAGTTCGACGGCGTCCTCGGTCGTGGCGGGGCGTTCGAAGGCGGGCCGTCCGGGGGGCCGCTCCCAGTCGAGGACGTCGTCCAGGGGATGCAGCACGATCTCGTCGGCGAGATCCTCGGCGGACAGCTCATCGGCCGCCGTGACGACGTGGTCCTTGGGGGCCACGACGACCGTCGTCTCGGTGTAGAGGGGGATCGCGCTGAAGACCGTACGGTCGACCGGGAGCCGTACGAGCGCCGCGTCGGCGTCGCCGGCGCGCACCACATCGGATGCCTCGGCGGCCGGCACCGCGACGAGCTCCAGCGGAACGTCCGGCAGGCGCTCCTGCCAGATCCGCACCCACTTGCCGGGGGTCACTCCGGGAACGTATGCGAGCCGGAACGAAGAGGATGCCGCAGAGCCTGTCACCACGCCAGGCTACCCGCCGTGGTCGGACGTCTCGTGCGCGGTCGATAGTCTGGACACCATGAAGTCGCACCAGAGCACCCAGACGATGAAGCCCGCGACCGCGGCGAAGAAGCTGGGTGTGTACCTCCCGGCCACCCCTCAGGAGTTCCAGGACGGAGTCGTCACCCGCTCCGAGCTGAACGAACTCCAGGCGAACCCGCCCGCGTGGCTGCAGGAACTGCGCGGCAACGGCCCGCACCCTCGCCCGGTCGTCGCGGCGAAGCTCGGCATCTCCATCGCCGGCGTGGCACGCGGCGGGATCACGGAGCCGCTCACCACCGAGCAGATCGAGGCGCTCAAGCAGGAGCGGCCCGAATGGCTGGAGAAGGAGCGCGCCATTCAGGCCGAGGTCCGCAAGGAAGCGGTGCGCATCAAGGAGAAGAAGGCCGAGCAGGACCAGCGCTCCTGACTCGAACACCGGTCGAAAACTCCGGTGCGGTGGCATGTGCCGCTCTGCGATCATCCCGGAATGGTCGAGAGTCTGGAACCGCTGGTCGTCCGGCACACCCACCGCCTGCCCTCCCCCACCGGTCCCGCCGGTGCGGGCGACGTGGCGGCGCGGCAGTTCGACGCCGCGCTGATGTCCGTCGGGTTCAAGCTGTCGGCACAGGCACTGGAGCGCCTGTCGGGGCTGTCCGAGGGCACGGTCGTCGACACCGCCGTGCGCACGCTGCACACGGTCCGCGAGATGGTCGGCGACCACGTCGAGCACAACGTCTACTTCGTCGACTTCCCGGCCAACGTGCCGGACACGCTCGACTTCTGGATGCACTGCATCACCGAGGCGCTCGACGACAGCGAGGCGCGGCCCGCTGTACTGGAGCAGCTGCGCCGGGGCGTGGTCAACCTGCTCACCCTCCCCTCGTACGGCCGCTACCAGCACACGTACGCCGAGATGCTCGCCGCCCACGCCGAGCTGATCGCCGCGGCGGGCGACCGGATGACGGTGCTGCACCTGGGCGGCGCACTCGACGACGAGGTCACCGCCCTGTACCTGGCCCTGGCCGGCAGTACGACGCCGCTGGGCGAGGAGGGGCTGAGCGACCTGAAGGCGCTCGCGCAGCAGTGTGCGAGCGGGCCCCAGCCGGAGGCGATGCCGGTCCGGGAGAACCGTGCCGTCGTCAATGAGGCCCGTCTGAGGGCGGGCGCCGACCTGCTCCTGGACACCGTCACCGATGTGCTGCGCCTGGCGTGCGCGCTGTCGGGCGGTGACGTGACCCTTCAGGAGCCGACGCGGTTCCGGGCGCTGTCGCGTCCCGTCCGTCGCGCGCTCCTCGCCGGTCTGGACGGCGTCGTCGCCGCGGCTCCGGTCAAGCTCGCCGACGTCCACGCGCACCGCGAGGAGTTCAAGCGCCTCGGCGAGCGGCTGCACCCGCACGAGTACCCGCGGTGGCCACGGGCCGCCGAGGTGTTCGCCGTCGCACGGGGCGAGCAGAAGGCGCCGTCCTTCGACAGCCGGGTGGAGGAGCTGCTCGGCGCGGGCGACGTGGTCGCGGCGGCCGCGTTGCTGAAGTCCGCTCCCGGCAGGCTGTTCCGGGCGCTGGACCGTCTGTTGCGTACGGCCCACGCCGAGGAGGAGCGGGCGGCCGTCGTGGCCGCCGTCGAGGAGGCCGCTCCCTCGGTCGCCGGACGGGTCGTGCTGTCGGTGCGCGAGCATCTGCACAACCGAGACGGCGAGACCGGTGACCGGCGTGTTTACATCAACCGCCTGGGCCGTGCCTGGGTCGCCTCCGAGGACCGCCCGCCCCTGCCGGCACCGGAACGGGAGCGCCTGATCGCCGCGCTCGACGCGGAGATGCGCCGCCGACTCCCCGCGGCGGGGCATCTGTTGGTGGACCCCGAGATCCTCGACGTGGCGCTGCCGTTGAGCGGAAAGGCGACGGCGGCGGGCCTCGGCGTGCTGCCGCGCGGCTCGGTCTCCCCGGTCGACGGCGAGCTGCTGCGGTTCTTCGTGTACTGGAAGCAGAGCGAGCGCACCACCGACTACGACCTGTCGGCGCTGATGCTGGACGCGGACTACGAGACGGTCTCCTGGCTGTCGTACACGAACCTCTCCGCCGTGGACGGTGAGCACTCCGGCGACATCGTCGAAGCGCCCCAAGGCGCCTCGGAGTTCATCAACCTGCGGCTCGGCGCCGTGCGGGGCACCTTCATCGTGCCGCAGGTCAACCTCTTCTCGGGGGAGGGCTTCGAGGAGGTCGAGGAGTCGTTCTTCGGGTTCATGCTGCGGGACGGCGAGCAGAAGGGCCGGCCGTTCGAGGCGCGTACGGTGCGGATGAAGTCGGAGCTGCGCGGGCCCGGCCGGGTTGCGCTGCCGCTGGCGTTCATGCGGGGCGAGGACGGCCGGTGGCGTGCCAAGTGGCTGCACCTGTACCTGAAGGGCACCCCGGCGTCGAACCGCGTCGAGGGCAACCGGGTCTCGGTCGCCACGCTGCTGCGCGGCATCGTCGAGCGCGAGCAGCTGACCGTGCGGTACCTCACGGGGCTGATGGCGGACGGTGCCGCCACCGGCATGACGATGTGGGACGGCACGTCCGTGCCGGACGGGCCGGTCACGTACATCGGCCTGGAGCGCCCCGAGGGGCTGCACCCGGACTCCCGGGTCGTCACCCTCGAAAATCTGCGCGACCTGATCCCCGAGTGACTGCTAACGTCTGACCACGGCGAGGCCATGAAGGGGCTTCCTTCTCAACCTCCTTGAAATTAGTCCCTTCGCTCTCCTCGCCCTCGACGTCGCTCCGGGCGGCACAGGCGGATCACCGTGCCTGTGCCGCCCGAGCCACGTCCAGGGCCTGTTCCGCATAACCGCGCCCGAACAGCACCGCGTGCACCAGCAGCGGGAACAGCTGGTGCAGCCCGATGCGGTCCGCCCACCCGTCGGCGAGCGGCGCCGCCTGCTGGTAGCCGTCCAGCACCCGGTCCAGGTGGGGGCAGCCGAAGAGGTGGAGCATCGCGAGGTCGGTCTCGCGGTGGCCGCCGTGCGCGGCCGGGTCGATGAGCCGGACCTCGCCGTCGGCGCCCCACAGGACGTTGCCGTTCCACAGGTCGCCGTGCAGCCGGGCGGGCGGTTCGGCCGGGCCCGCCAGCTCGGGCAGGCGCGCACAGAGCCCTTCGATCGCGGCGGCCTCGGCGGGGCGGACGGTGCCGTCGTCGACCGCGCGGCGCAGGTAGGGCAGCACCCGGTACTCGGCGTACCAGGACGGCCAGTCGTCGCCGTCGGTGTTCCGCATCGGGGCGAGTCCGATGTACGCGTCCCTCGGGCCGCCGGGCGGCGGGGCGCCGAACGCGGGTGCCCCGGCGGCGTGCAGGGCGGCGAGGTCGCGCCCGAACCGGACGGCCGCGCCGGCAGTGGGCCGCCCTTGCCGGACTCGGTCGATCACCAGCCGACGCCCCTCGTGACCGTGCACCACAGGGACGCGAACCGCTCCCGCCTCGGCCAGCCAGCGCAGCCCGGCCGCCTCGGCCTCGACCGCGGGCTCCTCCCCCAGCTTCGCCATGACCACCCGCCCGCCGTCGAGGGTGACTTCGGCGAGCGTGCCGGACAGCGGGCGCACCCCGGTGACCGCGCGCCCCGTGAGGCGCGCCGCCGCTTCACCCGGCCCCTCGCGCGTCACGTCGTACCGAACCATTCCTCGTCCGTTTCCACCACACACAGCACGCCCGAAACGGTAGGCCGCCGGTCCGCCCGTGACAACGCGTTCCTGTCGGAGAGCGGCTCACAGAGCCGCCATTGGGCGCGTGTGACGCTGGTGAAATGTTTCAGCCATGTATTGACATGTGGGTGAAACGATTCGTAGCTTGGGCGATCATTTAGAGGTCGGCGTGGACCTGAAGGGGACGGCGTGGGGCGTGATCCTGCCGCTCGGCGCCTGGGGCTTCTCGGTGATGCTCCTGACCGAGTTCATGAAGGACATCCCCACCGACATAGAGGAGGCCGCCCTCCTGGACGGGGTGGGCGAGTTCCGGATGCTGTGGCAGGTCGTCCTGCCGCTGTGCAAGCCCGCCCTCGGCGTGGCCGGGGTGCTCGGCTTCGTCATGATCTGGGACGAGTACCTGCTGCCCCTGATCGCCTCCAAGGACCCCACCGACTACACGGTCACCGTCGCCCTGTCCATCCTGCGCACCGACCCCGAGGTCGGCTCCGGGGTGGTGCTGGCCGGTGCGGTCATCGCCCTGGTCCCCAGCCTGATCGTCTATCTGCTCCTCCAGCGCTCGCTGGTCACCGCCATCGCCGCCGGGGCCACCAAGGGCTGATCCCATCGAGGGCCTGCCCCCCACACCCCAGTTACGAGGGAGACATGAAGTTCCACGGAGTGCTGTTCTTCCCGGTCACGCCGTTCGCCGCGGACGGCTCGCTGGACGAGGAGCGGCTCGCCCGGCACATCGAGGCCGGAGTCGCGGCCCGTGCGGGCGGCGTGTTCGTCGCCTGCGGCACCGGCGAGTTCCACGCGCTGACGCCCGAGGAGATCGAGCGCGCGACACGGATCGCCGTCCAGGCGACCGCGGGGCGGGTGCCCGTCCTCACGGCCGCCGGCGGCCCCGTGCCGGTCGCCCGCGACCAGGCGGCCCGCGTCGAACGCGCCGGCGCCGACGGCATCCTGCTGCTGCCGCCGTACCTGGTGAGCGCCCCGCAGCACGGCCTGGTGCGGTACGTCAGGGAGGTCACGGACGCCACCGGCCTGCCCGTCGTCTTCTATCAGCGGGGCACCGCCCGCCTCACCGGGTCCACGGCCGCCGAGATCGCCGCCCTGCCCGGGGTCGTCGGCATCAAGGACGGTCTCGGTGACATCGAGCGGATGCACCGCATCGTCCGGGCCGTGCGCGCCCTCCCGGACGGGCAGGACTTCCAGTTCTTCAACGGCCTGCCCACCGCCGAGATGACCGCACCCGCGTATCGCGGCATCGGCGTCGACCTGTACTCCTCCGCCGTGTTCGCCTTCGCCCCGGAGATCGCCCTGGCCTTCCACCGGGCGCTCGCCGAGAACGACGAAGCCCTGGTCGACACGTTGCTCGACGAGTTCTACGGCCCACTGGTCGAGCTCCGTGACGAGGTCCCCGGATACGCCGTGGCCCTGGTCAAGGCCGGGGTGACACTGCGCGGCCTGGCCGTGGGCGGCGTACGCGCGCCCCTCGTCGACCCGACGCCGGAGCACGTCGCCCGGCTCGCGAAACTCATCGACCACGGCTTGGAGGTGATCGGCGCATGAATCCCACCAGGATCAGGGAGCTCATCGTCACCCCGATCGCCTTCCGCGACCCGCCCCTGCTCAACTCCAACGGCGTCCACGAGCCCCTCGCCCTGCGCGTGATCCTTCAACTCGTCCTCGAGGACGGCACAGTGGGTCTCGGCGAGTCGCCGGGCGGCACCGCCCGCCTGGAGCGGCTTCAGGCGGCGGCGAAGGTGGTCGTCGGCATGGACGTCTTCGACACGACGGCCGTGGCGGCCGCGATCGACGCCGCCCTGCTGCCGACCGTGCCCAGCTCCCACGAGCGCGGCTGGACCACCTCAGCCGTGGAGGTCGCCTGCCTCGACGCACAGGGCAGGCTGCTCGGGCGGCCGGTCGTCGACCTGCTCGGCGGCGCGGTCCGGGACTCCGTGCCCTTCGCGGCGTACCTCTTCTACAAGTGGGCCGAACACCCGGCGCTCGACGGCCGCGCGGCCGTCGGCGACGACTGGGGCGAGGCGCTGGACCCGGCCGGGATCGTCGAGCAGGCCCGGCTGATGCAACAGCGGTACGGCTTCCGCTCGTTCAAGCTCAAGGGCGGGGTCTTCCCGCCGGACGATGAGATCGCCGCGATCAAGGCGCTGGCGGAGGCGTTCCCCGGACAGCCGCTGCGCCTGGACCCCAACACCGCCTGGACGGTGGCGACGTCGAAGTACGTCGCCCGTGAACTGGACGGCGTACTGGAGTACTTGGAGGACCCGGCCAAGGGCATCCCCGGCATGGCTCAGGTCGCGCGGGACTCGCCGCTGCCGCTCGCGACCAACATGTGCGTGATCGCCTGGGAACACCTGAAGCCGGCGATCGAGCAGAACGCGCTCCAGGTCCTGCTCACCGACCACCACTACTGGGGCGGGCTGCGCCGCACCCGCGAACTGGCCGCTGTCTGCGAGGCGTTCGGGCTCGCGCTGTCCATGCACTCCAACTCGCACCTGGGCATCAGCCTCGCCGCGATGACCCATGTGGCGGCGGCCATCCCCAACCTCGACCACTCCTGCGACACGCACTACCCGTGGAACTCGGCCGACGACGTGATCGTCCCGGGTGCGCTGGAACTGCGCGACGGGGCGGTCGCTGTCCCCACCGGTCCCGGTCTCGGCGTGGAACTCGACCACGACGCCCTCGACCGGTTGCACCGCCTGTACATCGACTCCGGTGTACGCACGCGGGACGACACCGGTTACATGCGGCGGATCCAGCCGGAGTACGAGTTCAGGCTGCCGCGTTGGTGACGGAGTCCGCCCGAACGGCGACCACTCCCGGTCGTCCCCGCCCCAGCGAGTAAACCAGCAGCAGGACGGGCGCGTCGGCGGGGCCGAGGCCGGTGCAGAACAGGCGGATGCGGCCGGGGGCGATCACGATGCTCTCCTGGAGTGGACGGGGCAGGGGGCACGCCTCTCAGACGTGCCCCCTGTTCCTGCCGAAGCAACCGGCGGGCGTCAGGCGGTGCCCAGCGCCGTGCGCAGCGTGCTGACCGCCTGGTTGATGGCGGCCTCGGCGGCGTGGGTCTCGCGCAGGGCGTTGAGCATCACGAAGTCGTGGATGATCGCCTGGTAGCGGACCGCGGTGACGGGGACGCCGGCCTCGCGCAGCTTGTTGGCGTACGCCTCGCCCTCGTCGCGCAGGACGTCGGCCTCGCCGGTGATGACCAGGGCCGGGGGCAGGCCGGTGAGCTGCTCGGTGGTGGCGCGCAGCGGGGAGGCGGTGATCTCGGCGCGCTGCTTCTCGTCGGTCGTGTACTGGTCCCAGAACCACTGCATGCCGTCGCGGCGCAGGAAGTAGCCGGTGGCGAACTGGTGGTAGGAGCCGGTGTCGAAGGCGGCGTCGGTGACCGGGTAGAACAGCACCTGCTGGACCAGCGGGACATCGCCGCGCTCCTTGGCCATCAGGGTCAGCGCGGCGGTCATGTTGCCGCCGACCGAGTCGCCGGCGACCGCGATGCGGGTGGCGTCCAGGCCCTGGGACGCACCCTGCTGCACGACCCACTGGGCGACGGCGTAGTTCTGCTCGATGGCGACCGGGTAGCGGGCCTCGGGGGAGAGGTCGTACTCGGGGAAGACCACGGCGGCCCTCGCGCCGACGGCGAGTTCGCGCACCAGGCGGTCGTGGGTGTGGGCGTTGCCGAACACCCAGCCGGCGCCGTGGATGTAGATGATGACCGGCAAGGTCCCGGAGGCACCGGCGGGCTTGACGATCCGCGCCCGGACGCTGCCCGTCGGGCCGCCGGAGACGGTGATCCACTCCTCGTCGACCGCCGGCTTGGCGATCTCGCTGGACTGCACCTCGTCGACCGCCTTGCGGCCCTCGGCGGGCGGCAGGTCGAAGAGGTACGGCGGGTTCGCGGTCGCCTCGACGAAGGACTGGGCGGCGGGCTCGAGGACCGGGCGGGTCTCGGTCATGGCGATCTCCTCGGATCGGGTGCCGCGGGCAGGCTCCGGTGGGGGGATCCCGACCCGGAGAGGCGGCACACATGGAGAGTAGCGCTCGATTCAGTCGTGCACAACTAATTAGGAGGCGATAGTATCGAGTGGACTTCAACGATAGGGTGGTGCGATCAGATGACCAGCACAGGAACCAGGAGCCGATCCGTGAGCACAGCCCCCGAACCGGCCGAAGGGTCGCTGCTCCTGGACGACCAGCTCTGCTTCGCGCTGTACGCCGCCTCCCGCGCGGTGACGGCGCGCTACCGACCGCTGCTGGACGAGCTGGGGCTCACCTATCCGCAGTACCTGGTCATGCTCGTGCTGTGGGAGCAGGACTCGATCTCGGTACGTGAGCTGGGCACCTCGCTCCAGCTGGAGTCCAGCACCCTCTCGCCCCTGCTGAAGCGCCTGGAGGCGAACGGCCTGCTGCACCGTGAGCGGCGGGCCGACGACGAGCGCTCGGTAGCCATCCGCCTCAGCGAGGCCGGAGCCCGGCTCCGGGAACGCGCGGGTACGGTCCCCCTCGCCATCGGCGACGCCATGGGCCTCACCCCGGAGCAGGACGCCCTGGCCAAGCAGCTGCTCCGCCTGCTCACCACGAACGTCAGCGCCGGCTGAGTTCACGAGGCACGGGGCGGAGCAGCCGTACGCGTCACTCGTTGCGTGGACACGCTGTGCGGCGCCGAGTGGACGGCGGCCCGGCACGCAGCCGCGGACGGCTACGTGCTGGTCGCCGCGAACCGGCCCGACCGCGCAGCACCACCGCGACCGTGACCTGCCGTGGCGTCATGCCGATGGACTTGAGCATGCGAGTGCGAGGCGGTCAGCGCGCCCTTCGGCAGCTCGTCGGTGACGCCAAGTCGGCGCTGCGCGACCGCGCCCAGGCCGTCGTCCTGGCGGATGAGACGGGGCTGGTCAGGCCGGGAAGGCTGCCGGGCCGGTGAGACTCACGGGCCCTTCCGGTGACGTATCGGGACGCTTAGCGTACGGCCCATGGATCACCAGGAGCCGTCCGTACGGCACTTCGACCACTGCCCCTGGCTGTTCGCGGCGGAGGCGACCGAGGAGCAGCGCCTCGCCCAACGGGAGCGGCAGCGGGAGATCGACGGGGCCGTCGAGATCGGCGAGCGGTGCTACGTCGCCGAGTCGGCGGCTGTCTTCCCGGACCGGCTGCGGCTCGGGGACGGCTCGTACATCGCCGCCCACGCCTATGTCACCGGGGAGTTGGCCACCGGTGCGGACTGCACGCTGAATCCGTTCACCACCGTGCGAGGTGTCGTGGCCCTGGGCGACGGTGTACGGATCGGGGCCCACACCTCGCTGCTCGGCTTCAACCACTCCATGGACCCCGACCGGCCGGTCCACCGGCAACCGCTCACCAGCAGGGGAATCAAGGTCGGGGACGACGTGTGGATCGGCTCGCACGTGGTCGTGGTGGACGGCGTGACCATCGGCGACCACTGTGTGATCGGCGCGGGAGCGGTCGTCACCAAGGACCTTCCGGCGTGGACGGTGGCCGCCGGGAATCCGGCACGTCGGATCCGTGACCGCCGGGACACCCCGCCGGCCCTCACGGTCGGTACGGATCTCAGCCGCTTCGCCGAGACCGCCCGCGCCCAGGCTCCCGCCCTGCTGGCCCGCTGCTGGGACGGAGTGCGGTACGTCGACCGTCCCGGCGCCACGCCCACCGTCCGGGCGCACTGCGACGCCGTGGAGATCGCCGACCTGCTGCTGGACTCCGTCCCCGGGCAGTTGGCGGCCGACGAGCACAGCGGCCGCCTGGCCGCGCTCCAGGATCCCGGAACCGGGTTGGTGCCCGAATTCGGCGAGTCCCTGCCGGACGACGGCTTCCCCGGCGAGGGAGCCGCGCTGTACCACGTCCTCAGCGTCGGCTACGCGCTGGACCTGCTGGGCGTAGCCCTCCCCCATCCGGTGTGGGGCGTACAGGACATGACGGTGCCTCAACTGGTGGCCCGGCTCGAAGGTCTGCCCTGGCGGGACAACGCGTGGGGCGCCGGAGCCTGGATCGACTCCTGGGCCACGGCTGCCCACTGGAACCTGCGGCGACCGCAAGGCGGCGGTACGGAGCCCGGAGCGCCGGAAGCGCTGTTCGGCTGGCTGCTCACCCGTGCCGACCCGTGGACGGGGATGTGGGGCGTCCCCTCGCCCGGCGCCGGGCGGTTGCAGGTGGTCAACGGCTACTACCGACTGACGCGCGGGTCGTTCGCCCAGTTCGGACTGCCCGTGCCGCACCCGGAGCGGGTCGTGGACGCGGTCCTGGACCACTCCCGGGATTCCAGGTACTTCGGGGCGGGCCAGGAGAACGCCTGCAATGTGCTCGACGTCGCCCACCCCTTGTGGCTGTGCACGCGGCAGCTCGGGACGGGCTCCGGGACCGCCGGCTACCGCACCGCAGACATCCACGCCTGGGCCGAGCGGCAGCTGGCCCTCGCCCTGACTCGCTGGCGGGACGGCCTTGGCTTCGGTTTCGGCCCGGGCACGGCGGGCCCGGGCCCGGAGCCGGGTCTCCAGGGCACCGAGATGTGGCTGGCCATCGTCTGGTTCCTGGCCGACCTGCTGGGCCGCTCCGGCGAACTCGGCTACCGCCCCCGCGGCATCCACCGGCCCGAGGCGGCCCGAGGAGATGCTGGGGACCAGGGACGCCCGGAGCAAGGGGCGCGGCCCTGACGCCGCGGACCGCACCCGTTGCGCCGACCGCCACGTCCGCGGCCCGGACGGCGAGGTCCTCGGCGACGAGGAAGACCCTCCGGGGACCCCGCACGGCCCAATCGATCATCCCCGACGATCACAACTCGGCCATTGCTGTTCCCTTCCGGCCGGGGCATGCCCGACTCTGGCCGGGGACGCGGATCTCCGCGCCCAGGAGGTGCCGTGACGGGGACTGAGGAGTGGGGCGTGGGCAAAGGCGGGGCGACGGTCGTCGCGGTGACCGGCGGCAGTGGGTTTGTCGGCAGTCATCTGGTCCGACGGCTGCTGGAGCGTGGCTACGCGGTGCGCACCACCGTACGGAGCCTCGCGCACACGGCGAAGGTACGGCCGCTGCGGGAGATGCAGGAGGAGTTCTCGGGCCGCCTCGACCTGTACGAGGCCGACCTGCTGCGCGAGGGGTCCTTCGACGACGCGATCCGCGGCTGCCGGGTGGTCTTCCACGTGGCGTCGCCGTTCTTCATGCCGGAGAAGATCAAGGACGGCCGGCGGGACATGGTGGACCCGGCCCTGCTCGGCACGCGCAACGTGCTGGGCAGCCTGGAGCGGACCCCGACGGTCGAGAGACTGGTGTTCACCTCCACCGTCGGCGCGATCTTCGGCGACTACGCCGACGTGCTGGACATGGACGACCAGGTGCTCTCGGAGAAGTACTTCAACACCACCAGCACGGTACGGAACAACCCCTACCACTACGCCAAGACGGTCGCGGAGCGCGCTGCATGGGAGGCGGAGGCGGCCCAGGACCGCTGGCACATGGTGTCCGTCAACCCCGGCCTGATCCTGGGCCCTTCGCTCGCCCCCGCCTCGGAGTCCGGCAGCCTGTTCCTGCTGGAGGAGCTGTTCAAGGGCTACTTCTTCTACGGAGCACCGGACTTCGCCTTCACCACGGCGGACGTACGGGAGGTGGCCGACGCGCACATCGCGGCGGCCGAGAACCCCGAGGCGAACGGGCGTTACATCGTCGCGGCCGAGACGATGACGTCGTTCCACGAGATGTCCCGCATGATCCGGGCGCACCACCCCCGTGACCTGCGCCTGCCGCGCACCGCGCTCCCGCACTGGCCGGTGCGCGTCCTGGGCCCGGCCTTCGGACTGACCCAGGACTACATCCGGGGGCACCTCGGCATCCGCTTCCGGGTGGACAACAGCAGGAGCGTGCACGAACTCGGCATCACCTACCGCCCGGTCGAGCAGACGGTGCTCGACCACTACGAGGCCTGGCGGCGGCAGCGGGCCGCGCGGTGACCGCCGTCGCCCTCGGGGGCGGTCACCGGCTCTCGAGTTCACGCTCCGCCGGAGGTCCCTCGGAGCGACACGACGAAGGTCACAGTTACGTATCGGGCATTTAACCCTTCAATCTTCACACCAGTCACACAAATTGGCTAAGTTGGCCGCCGGACCGCACGACTTCCCCCGGTGAAACCCGCCGTGTCGCGCGTACCTTGTTCGAGTCGTCCCCTGACCGGACCCACCAGCCGCCTCGGCGGCAGGAGTTCGGTGACGGGCTACGGAAGGAGTACCTCTTCCATGGCGCCGGAGCGAACCCCGCGTCCCGGAGGCATCGGCCTTCCGGGCATGCGCAACTCCGCACTCGCCACGGCGGCTCTCACCTCCGTGGCCCTGCTCTCCCAGACCGCGAGCGCGACTCCCGCGACCGGGGACGAGGGGCCGAGCCGTGAAGAGGTCAAGCAGCGGATCGACAACCTCTACGACCGGGCCGAGACCGACACCGGGACCTACAACGCGACCCGCGCGGCGTCGAGCCCGCGCAAGCGCGCCGGTTCGCCCGCCCCGAGCGGGCGGGCAGGCGCGGCTCCGGTCACCGACGACGGTCGCGGTCGCGTCGACTCCGGGACCGACAAGGCGCCGCGCAGGCAGGCCGATCCCGCCGTCGGTGACGTCACCCGGCAGTGGTTCGACGTGGCGCGCGCCAAGCTGGGGCCGACCGTCCCGGCAGCCCTGCCGGCCGACCGGAGGCCCGCCCCGACGTCCGACGCCCGGCCCGCGCGTCCGACGGCCGCCGCCGACGTCCGTGCGCCCGCGGGGGCCGACCGCGCCGTACGGGAGCTGACCGCCGGGTCCTCCGCCCCGGCACTGCCGCCGGCGCCGGAGGTGGCTCCCAAGGCACTGCCCGCCGCCACCGCGGAGCCGAGGCCGTCCTCACTGCGGACCACGAAGGAACGCGTCCAGCGCCAACTCGCCACCGCCCGCGACCTGCTGACCGCCCACACCGTCCAAACCACCCAGACCGCACAACCCGCCCTGCCAAGCACACCTTTCGCCGCGATCGACTCCGGCCCGGCCGAGGAGACCTGGGCCGCACCGGCCCCGGAGACCCGCCTGGATTCCGCCCCGCTCTGGCAGCAACAGCAGCCCTCCGCCGTGCCGATGGACGCCCCGCCGCCCATGGGAACGCCCTTCGCGGCGAACATGCCGCTCGCCGTGCAAGCGCCGCTCACCATGGCCACCCCGGCCCCGGAGAACCACCTCGGGACCGACCTGACCTGGCAGCAACAGCAGCCGTCCGCCGCCACGATGGACGCCCCGCCGCCCATGGGAACGCCCTTCGCGGCGAACATGCCGCTCACCATGGCCGCCCCGCCCAACACGAGCGCGCCCGTCGCCATGGACGCCTCCCTCACGATGGCCGCTCCCGTCGCAACAGAGGCGCCCGCCGCCCCGCAAGCCCCCTTCCTCACACCGCCGCCCTTCCCCGCGGCCGCCCCCCTCCAGACAGACGCCGCCTTCCCGGCAGCGACTCCGCTCCGGGCAGACCCCACCTTCGCGGGCCTCCCTCTCGCCACCACACCCCCCGTCGGCGTCGCCCCGACGCCCGAAGTCCCCGCCTACGAGACCAAGGCGACCCGCGCCCTCGCCTTCGCCCGCGGCCAGATCGGCAAGCCGTGCGTCTGGGGCGCGGCCGGCCCGGGCTCGTACGACAACGCGGGCCTCACCCAGGCCGCCTGGCGGGCCGCCGGCGTCGAACTCCCCCGCACCACGCCCGCCCAGGCGGCCTCCGGCACGGCGGTGCCCCTCGCCGACACCCGCGTCGGCGATCTGGTCTTCTTCTACGACGACCTCAGCCACGTCGGCCTCTACATCGGCAACGGCACGATGATCCACGCGCCGGGCCCGGGGGCGTACATCCGCGAGGAGTCGGTGTTCTACGCCGGCGAGTCGGCGATCCGCGGCGCCATACGCCCCGCCTGACCTCCGCGGAACACGGCAGGACCGACGGAGTCGCGCGGTCGGCATCGTCGTACCCCGACACGCGTGATGCCGTCGCACCCGGCGAAGGCTGCCGGGGCAACGATCCCGGCCCGCCCCAGCCGAGGCGCCGTCACCGGCCTCTCCTGACCCCTCTGCCACCTTCCGGCACCCCACCCCCGCATGACTCTGGACGCCCCGTCCGACCCTGCCCTACTGTGCGACAGCAAGCGCTTTCTAGCCCGATCCCTGCCACCATCCGCATTCATTCCGTCATCTCCTCTGCCTTCTCTCCCAGCCCCATGCGCCAACCCCGCCGGACGGCCCGCACGAGGGGCCGCCGGGCGTGCCCGGCGCGGAAAGGAAGCGTCTCGTGCCGCACAACGAACCGCAGGACCCGTCGCAGCCGTCGGATCCGTCGCGACCATGGACCCGCAAGTCGTTCCTGCGCGGAATGGCGGCCGTCGGGGTCGCCCCGCTGCTCCCGGGGGTGCTGCCCGCGACCGCCCGGGCCGCCGAGGCCGCCGCCCCGGACCGGCCGGACTTTCCCCTGGCCCAGGGCGGCGCCGCCACCGACGTGTTCGTGGACGCGGCGGACGACCCGGCCGTGGTCCGCGCGGCCGGCGACCTGCCCGCCGACATCGAACGGGTCAGCGGCGTACGACCGAAACTGCTGCACACCCTCCCCACGCGCGCCACGCACCTGGTCCTGGTGGGCACCCTCGGCGCCAGCCCGGTCATCGACCGGCTCGTGACGGACCGGCGTCTGGACGTCTCCGGGGTGAAGGGACGCTGGGAGGCGTCGGTCACCCAGGTCGTGGAGCGCCCCTTACCGGGCGTGGACCGTGCCCTGGTGATCGCGGGCAGCGACCGGCGCGGCACGGTCTACGGCGTCTACGACACCTCGGAGCGTATCGGGGTCTCGCCCTGGTACTGGTGGGCCGACGTGCCCGTCACCCACCGCGACACCGTGACGGTGCCCGCAGGCCGCCTCAAACGGCGTGAACCCTCCGTCCGTTACCGGGGCGTCTTCATCAACGATGAGCAGAACCTCACCACTTGGTCCCACCGCACCCAGGAGCCGGACAAGAACATCGGCCCGGAGACGTACAAGCGCGTCTTCGAGCTGCTGCTGCGCCTGAAGGCCAACTACCTGTGGCCGGCCATGCATCCGTACTCCGACTTCTTCAACAAGCACCGCGAGAACCCCGAGCTCGCCGACCGCTACGGCATCGTCGTCGGCTCCAGCCACCCCGAGGCCCTGCTGCGCAACGGCGTCCACGAGTGGGATCCGTGGGCGAAGGAGCACCCCGGCGCGGACGGCACCCTGCCGGTGTACGACTACACGGTGAACCCCGGTGTCATCTCCGAGTACTGGAGAGCCAGAGCGCGGCAGAACGCGTCGTACGAGAGCAGTTGGACGCTCGGTATGCGCGGGCTGCACGACACCGCGCTGGAGACGAAGTACGCCACGACCGTGCCCGAGAAGGTCGTGGTGATGAACGAGATCATCGCGGACCAGCGCCGGATCCTGGCCGAGGAGGTCGGCGCGGCGGTCGAGCCGCAGATCTTCATCCCGTACAAGGAGGTGCTGGATCTCTACAACGCGGGTGTACAGGTCCCGGACGACGTCACGCTGATCTGGCCGGACGACAACCACGGCAACATGCGCCAGCTGCCGAACGAGCCGGAGCGCGTCCGTGCGGGCGGCAACGGCATCTACTACCACCTCTCCTACTGGGGCCGCCCGCGCAGCTATCTGTGGCTGGACACCACCCAACTGTCCAAGGTGTGGCAGGAGTTGCGGCGGGTGTACGAGCACGGCGTCGACCGGATGTGGATCTTCAACGTCGGTGACGTCAAGTCGATCGAGACCGGGTTGTCCTTCTCCATGGACATGGCCTGGGACGTAGACCGCTGGGACGCCGACGACGTCGAGGACTTCGTCGCGGAGTGGGCGGGGCGGCTGTTCGGGCGGACCCACGGGCCGGAGATCGCCGCGATCCGTACGGAGTACTACCGTCTCGCGGCCGAGCGGCGCCCGGAGTTCATCGACCGGTCGATGTTCTCCGTCGTCCACCACGGCGACGAGGCCGGACGCCGGATGGCCGCCTACGAACGGCTGCTGGAGCGCGCCCGGGCGCTGGGCTCCGAGTTGCCCGAGGCCTATCGGGACGCCTTCTACGAGCTGGTCGAATACCCGGTGCACGGCGCGTACTTGATGAACCTGAAGTACTACTGGGCGGACCGCAACGCGCTCGCGGTCCGGCAGGGGCGCGGGGCCGGCACGAACCGTTTCGCGGACCTGGCCGAGGCCGCCCACGCCGAGGAAGCGGCGATCACCAAGCGGTACAACACCGAGGTGGCGGGCGGGAAGTGGGACGGGATCGTCAATCCCTACCCCTCCCAGATCCCCAAGGCGCCGGGCCGGCCGACCGTCATCAGGATCACCCGGCAGGAGACCTCGGGGCTGGGCGTGGCGGCCGAGGGGAACGAGACCGGTGCGGGCCGGCCGCTGTCGTTCTCGTCCTACACCCGTGACCGGCGTTTCGTGGACGTCTTCAACACCGGTTTCCTGAGCGTCGACTGGGCGGCGCAGGCGGGACACCCATGGGTGCGGCTGAGTGCGACGGGCGGCTCGCTCACCGAACAGACCCGGGTGTGGGTGGAGATCGACTGGGCGGGCACTCCCGAGGGTGCGCAAGAGTCCACGGTCGTCGTCACCGGTGCCGGGCAACGATTCGAGGTGCCGGTGCGGGTGGTCAACGACGGGGAGCGGGCGCGCCGGCGGACCCGCGGGTTCGTCGAGGCGAACGGATACGTGTCCATCGACGCCGCGCACTTCGAGCAGCGGGTGGCCCGTGGCGGATCCCACTGGCGGACCGTGCGCGGGCTCGGCCGGCGTACGGGCGCGATGGAGGCGGTGCCCTCGACGGCGGCCCCGGTCACCGGGGACTTCGCCGCCCAGGCGCCGGAGTTGAGGTATCGGGTGCGCTTCGCGAGCGCCGGGACCTTCCCGGTCACCGTGTTCCGGCTGCCCTCCCTGGACGAACGCGGTCACCGTCGGATCGCCGTCGCCCTGGACGACCAGCCGGTCACCGTGCTGTCCGGACAGTCCGTCGCCACCGGCAACCGCGGCGACGCCTGGGCCCGCAACGTCGAGGAGGGCATCGAGAAACTGACCGCCACCGTGACCGTCGCCGCACCCGGCGAACACGTCCTGCGGCTCTTCATGGTCGACCCGGCGATCGCCGTGGACCAGATCGTCGTCGACACCGGCGGCCTGCCCGCCAGCTATCTCGCACCGCCGGAGAGCTATCACCCGGTGTTCAATCCCGATCCCCACCTTTGATTGCCCGGCATATTCGGATTCGCCGCAACGAAAAAGGAGCACGAAAGAACGTTCGAGTGACAGAAGGCGACAATCCTTGGGTGTATTGCACACCCAAGGTCGTCCGCTCAATGCGTCTTCGTGCTCCCGTGCGCCCCCGCGCACAGAGGATTCGGACCACCGTCAGCAGAGTGGACTGGGCAGGACATGACTCGAACGCCAAGCCGGTGGACCGACCACCGACTTTCGTGCGTCGACTGAGACAGGTGGTATTCGATGAGCAATGCCGCACCTGAAACAGAACGAGCATGGACCGCGGGTACTGCACCGGGCATATTCCCGACCGTCAGCCACCCTATTGCCTTGTTCCGTCGGCCGCTGGATTTTCTGAATTCCCTGCCGACCCGTGGTGATCTGGTCGAGTTGCGCCTCGGCCCGCTCCGCGCCTGGATGGCGTGCCACCCGGACGTGGCCCGCCGCATCCTCGTCGAGACACGGATCTTCGACAAGGGGGGCCCGCTCTACAACCGGCTGCGGCCGTTGATGGGCAACGGCGTGGTGACATGTGATCAGGACACCCACCGACGGCAGCGCAGGCTGCTGCAACCCGGCTTCCGCCCCTCCCGGGTGGCCGACCACACGGACCTGATCGGCCGGGAGGCCGAGTCGCTGTGCCGCGAGTGGCGGGCGGGAGACCGGATCGACGTCAGCGCGGCGGCGATGACCCTGACCACCCGGGTGATGAACCACGTTCTCTTCTCCGACTCGCTTCGGGGCGCGGCGGCCGCCGAGGTCGGCGACTGTCTCGCCGTCATCGTCCGTGGTCTGTTCGTCCGTACGGCCGTGCCGGTCGACGCCCTGTTCCGCCTCCCGACGCCCGCGAACCGGCGCTACCGGCGCGCGTTCGACCGGGTGCACGCGATCGTGGACGAGGTGATCGCAGAGCGCCGGCGCAGGAGCCCGAACGGCGACCGGGAGGACATGCTCGACACGCTTCTGGCAGCCACGCGCTGCGCAGCGTCGGGGATCACCGAACAGGAGGTCCACGACCAACTCGTCACACTGCTGCTCACCGGATCCGAAAGCCCTTCCAACTGCCTCGCCTCCGCCCTCGATCTGCTGGCCCGGAATCCGGAGGCGGAACGCCGGCTGCACGCCGAGGTCGACGCCGTGGTGGCCGACCGGCCGCTGCCGGGCCCCGATGAGCTGCCGCGGCTCACCTACACCCGGTGCGTCGTCGCCGAGACACTGCGCCACCGACCGCCCGGGTGGCTCTTCACGCGCATCACCACCAAGGACACGACGCTCGCCGGGCACCGGCTCCCCCGGGGAACCACCGTTCTGTACAGCCCCTACCTGCTGCACCACGATCCCGCCTCGTTCCCCGATCCCGAGCGTTTCCTTCCCGAGCGTTGGCTCCCGGGGCGGGCCATCGCCGATCCGCACGGCGCGATGCTCCCCTTCTCCGCCGGCAACCGAAAGTGCATCGGGGACACCTTCGCGTGGGCGGAGGCCACACTGGCCCTCGCGACCATCGCCGGGCGCTGGCGGCTGCGCCATCTGCCCGGACACGCCGAACGGCTGCGCCCCGCCGCGACCTTGGGACCCCGGTCGCTGGTGATGACGTGCGAACCACGTGCGCACGCGCCGGCCGGCACAGCACCCGGCGCACGATCCCTAGCCCCCCGAGCGACCGCAGCGACCCGCGCACAGGACTCCCGAACGGCAGGTGACAACGGTGCCGACGACGTATGAGGACATCGCAGCGGCTCCGCAGGGCATGATCACGACCGGCAGTCTGAGGGATCTGATCGACGCCCACCTTTACATGCCTTTCCCGTTCCAGAACAATCACCGCGCGGCCGAGGCGGCGGCGGGCGTCCAGACCTGGCTGCGTGCCCGGGGGCTGACCGACGACCCGGCGGTGGCGGCCATGATCAGCGCCACCCGCCCCGCCCAGCTCGCGGCCTACAACAGCCCGTCCATGGACGCCGACATCCTCCAGATCGTCGCCAATCAGATCGCCTACCAGTTCATCTTCGACGACCGGGCCGAAGAGGTCGGCCGCCGCCGGCCCGGTCTGCTGCTGCCCATGCTGAGCGAGAGCGTCGAGATCCTCAGGGACGGCCGGCCGCCCAGCACGCCCCTCGGCGCCGCGTTGGCCGACCTCCACCGACAGGTGCGGGAGCGCTGCACACCCGCCCAGGCCGCGCGCTGGGCGTGGAACAGCCGTGAGTACGTGCACGGCCTGCTGTACGAGGCGGTGTCGCAGGCCGAATCGGTACCACCGGAGATCGGACTGTGCGGGTCGATACGCTCACTGATCGCCGGCGTCGAACCGTTCCACCCGCTCTGCGAGGCCGCGCAGTCCCGAGAACTGGCCGCCGGGGAACTCCACCATCCCGTCGTACGGCGCCTGGCGCGGCTGTCGGCGGACGCGGCGGTGTGGATACCCGACCTTTTCTCCGCGGTGAAGGAGCAGCGCGCGGGTAGCCTGATCAATCTCGCCCTGGCCCACCAGCGGGCCCGGGGATGCTCGCTGCCGACGGCCGTCCTGCTCGCCATCCGGCGGATCAACAGCACGATCCGTGAGTTCGAGGCGCTCTACGACGAGATCAGGCCGGAGTTGAGCGCGGCCGGCATCGGCTACGTGGACGGCATGGCCGGCTGGATCCGCGGATGCTACTTCTGGTCCCGCACCGTGCCGCGTTACGCGGACACCGCGGAGGCATCCGCCCTTCCGTGACCGCAGGCGCGGAATTTTACCCGAAAAATGAGAAGGTAACTCGCCGTAGCGCATATTTCACCCTCCCCGCTGTCCTCCTGTCCGAACACCGCCGCCGGGCGTTCACGAGGGCGTACGCTCGGCGCCGTCCTCCGCGGATCAACGACAGGAAGCGGTAGCGCACATGGCGCCTGGGCTGCGGCAATCCCTCACCGAAAACCGTCCGTTGCTCGAACGCCACCGGGAACTGCGGGCACTCGACTCCGCCTTGACAGAACTCTGTGAAACGGCCGGGGGCGTGCCCCGCGCGCCGTCGAGCGAACTCGTCACCTTCGCGGGTCCGGCCGGCATGGGGAAGACCACCCTCGTCTCGGCCGCCCGCGCCCGTGCCCTCGCACAGGGGTGCACGGTCCTCTCGGGCAAGGGCGGCGAGAACGAGCACGAGCTGGCGTTCCACGTCGTGCGCCAGCTCCTGCAGCCCGCCCTGGCCGCGATGGACGAGGCGGAGCTCCGTAGCTTCCTGGGCAGTTGGTACGACATCGTTGCCGTGGCGCTCGGTCTCGAGGCGAGGGCCACCGCCCATGTGCCGGACCCGACCGGCGTGCGCGACGGCATCGACTGGGTCATGACACGCCTGGCGATGAAGAAGAAGCCGGTCGTACTGCTCCTGGACGACCTGCACTGGGCCGATGCCGAGTCCCTCGGCTGGCTGACGTCCTTCGCGCCACGGGCCGCCGATCTCCCACTGCTGATCGTCGCCGCCTACCGGCCCGACGACATGCCGCCCGAGGCGAGCGCCTTCCGCACGCTGGTCGAACGTCACGGGAACCGTCCCCACACCCTGGGACCGCTCAGCGCCGACGGCGTCGCGCGGATCGTGAGGAACGAGGTGGGCGAGGACGCCGAGGACGAGTTCTGCGACGAATGCTGGACAGCCACCGGCGGGAGTCCGTTCGAGGCCGTAGAACTGGCCATCAGGCTCGGCGAACGGCAGGTGAGGGGCCTGCGGCACGAGTTGCCCGTGATGCGGGATCTCGCGGCGGCCGTCAAGGGCCCGGGTCTGATCGAGCGACTGCACCGCCTGAGTCCGGCCACCGTCCGCTTCGCATGGGCCGCCGCCGTCCTGGGCGGGTCCTTCTCGCCGGAGCTCGCCGCGACCCTCGCGGTGATCGGCCACGAGGAGTCCGCCGAGGCGACCGAGCGGCTGCGTACCGCCCGGATTCTGGCCGACAGCCACGGACCCGGCGGCGGACTGGAGTTCCTCCACCCCATCGTCTCCACGACCATCTACCGTGACGTTCCCTCGCATCTGCGCGTCGGCATGCACGACCGGGCCGCCGAGGCCGTCCGCGCCGCGGGTCTCGGCCCCATGGCCGCGGCCCGGCACCTGCTGGAGGTTCCCTGCGACGGAAGGTCCGAGGTGGTCGAATGCCTTCGCGCGGCCGCTCGTGAGTACCTCCGTTCCGGGGCACCGGAGGCCGCCCGGCGCGTCCTGACCCGAGCCCTGCAGGAGCCGCCTGCTCCGGAGGACCGTGCGGCCATCCTTCACGAACTCGCGTGCTCGACGTTCCTGATCGAACCCAGGGCCACCGTCAGCCATCTCCGGGAGGCGCTGGCGGAGCCCGGCGTCGACCCCGACCTGCGAGCCGGCATCGTCTACCGGCTCGCCCAGGCGCTGGCCCACACCGACCGGCTGGCCGAGGCCGCGGCGGTGGCCGCCGACGAGGCACAGCAGGCCACCAGCCCGCGCATCAAACTGCGCATGCAGGCCGAACACTTCGTGTGGAGCTCGTTCCGCACCGACGAGCCCGACTCGGCCGCCCGCTCCCGCAAGTTGACGCGGCTGGCCGGGAAACTGACCGGCCGCGGGCTCGAGGAGCGTTACATCCTGGGGCTGCGGGCATGGGACGCGCTGGTGCGTGGTGAGCCCCGGCGCACGGTCCTCGCATATGCCGACGACGCCCTGCGCGGAGGAATGAGCTGGACCGACGAGAACCGCGGCTTCGAGGTGCCGGTCTCCGTCGCCCTGGTCTTCATGTACTGCGACCAGCCCCGACGGGCCGAGGAGCTGTTCACCAAGGGCATGGCGGAGTGCGAGACGAAGGGCTGGCGCGGCTCCCACCTGGCTCTGAGCCAGGCGCTCCTGGGTTACATCCACTACCGGCGCGGCTGCCTGGCGGAGGCGGAACAACTCGCCCGGGAAGGGCTTCGCATCGCCGACCGCGTCGAAGGCGCCGTGCCCGCCCAGTGGTTCGCCATCGGCATCCTGATCCAGATCCTGCTGGCCCGCGGCCGGACCGCCGCCGCCCGCCGGCTCGCCGACCGGTACCAGTACGGCGAGGTGGTGCCGAACGCCGTCATCTATCCCGACCCGAGCACGGTGTACGCCGAACTGCTCCTGGCGCAGGGGCGGCGCACGGAGGCCGAGAGCCTCCTGTCCGAGGTCGGGGACCGGCTGGAAGCGCGGGCCTGGCGCAACCCCTCCTGGTGCCCCTGGCAACTGGACCTGGCGTCCGCCGTCGCACCCAGCGCGCCCGACCAGGCGGTCCGTCTCGCCCAGGACGCCGTCAAGCGGGCCCGCGACTTCGGTGCGGTGTCGGTGATCGGCCAGGCGCTGCACGTCGAGGCCGAGGTCACCGGCGGCCCCGCGGCGCTCCACCTGCACGCGCAGGCCGTCGAACACCTGGAGCAGTCCCCCGCCGCCTACGAACTGGCCCGTGCCCTGGTCGGCCACGGGGCCGCGCTGTCCCGCAGCAGCCGGCTGCAGGAGGCCGCCGACCGGCTCTACCAGGGGCTGGAGACCGCCGTCCACTGCGGTGCCGAGGCCGTGGCCACCCGGGCCAGGGAAGAGCTGGCCGCCGCCGGAATGCGCCCGCTGCCCCTGCGCTACGGACAGACGGACACCCTGACCGCCCACCAACGCCGAGCCGCCGAGATGACGGCCCAGGGCCACCCGGTGACGGTGGTCGCGAAGGAGCTGCACCTCACCGAGCAGGGCGTACGGAACCTGCTCTCCGCCGCCTACCGGAAGATCGGCACGGACGCGGCGGGGCTCGCCGGGGCGTTGAAGACCTTTCCACGCCCCCTGCAGTGACAGTGACGAGAAAAGCTGTTACGAGGTGACCCTGGCCGACACCGTCAGGACGTGTCCCTCCCAGGCGTCCAGGGCCACGAAGAGTCCCGGGTCGGTCAGTTCGTCGCCCTCGCGGTCGTACGTCTGCCCGGTGAGCAGATCCGTCAGGTGGTACTCGGCGCCCCGGAGGTCGGCCCAGGGCAGGGGCAGCCGCGCCTGGGCCGGGCGGTCGGAGTGGTTGACGACGACCAGGTGGCGGGTCTCCTTCTGCGTCCACGTCCAGGACAGCAGGGTGCGGTGGGTGTCGTTGTCCGGCCAGCCGGTCGGGGTCAGCGGCCGCCATTCGCCCCGGCGTACGGCGGATGCCGCCCGCAGCAGACGGCCGTAGAAGTCGCGCAGCCGTTCGTCGGCCGGTTCCTGCGGTCTGCGGGAGAGGAAGACCGGTGGGCGTACGCGGCGGCCCTCGAACTGGCCCTCGTGCCAGAGCGTCGCGCCGGGGAGGGTCGCGACGGCCATGGCTGCCGCGCGGCCCCGGTCGCCCGGCAGGGTCGCGGCGGCCCGCGGCTCGTCGTGGTTCTCGATGAAGCGGACGAGGCCGCGCTGGTGGGCGAGTTCGGCGCCCAGATGTGCGCGGACGGAGCCGGCGTTCTCGTGGCACAGGCGGTCGTAGAGCCGCTTGTCGTAGCAGTGGTCGAAGCCCTGCTGCTGGAGGGCCGATTCGAGGTCCCAGTACGCCTCGGCGACGAAGAGGAGGTCGGGGTGGCGGGCGCGGACGCGCGGGATGACGTACGGCCAGAAGTCCTCGGCGGGAGCCGGACCCGCCCGGTCTCCCCAGGTCTTGGCGAAGACGTCGTTCATCATCAGCATCGCCATGTCGCAGCGCACGCCGTCCGCCTGGTCGCCGATGGAGACGAGCGTGTCCACCGTCGCCGCGCGCAGGCCGTCGCTGAAGGCGTTGAGCTGGACCACGTCCGGCCAGGGCGGGAAATACGGGTCGCGGCCCCGGGCATAGACCCGTCCGCCGGTTTCGACGAAGGCGTCGGGTGCCCGGCCGAGGTCCTCCGTCGTGCCCTGGATCAGGCAGTCGGGGCGTTCGGTGAGCCAGGGGTGGTCGGGGGACACGTGGTTGGGGACGTAGTCGAGAATCAACCGCAGTCCACGCGCGGCCAGTTGGGCGCGGGCGGCGGCCAGGCCCTCCGGCCCGCCGAGCAAGGCGTCGACGACGTAGTTCTGTACGCAGTACGGGGATCCGGTGATGTCCGCCTCGGTGAGGTCGGGCAGGGCCGCGCGGAAGGAGGCCAGGAGTTGCTCGTCGCGCAGGGCGATGCGCAGTCCGGCCGGGCTGCGCTCCCATACGCCCATCAGCCAGACGGTGTCGATGCCGGGGCGGGCCACTTCGTCCCAGACCTCGCCGGGCACGTCACCCAGGCCGATCGTGCGCCCGTACCGTCGGCTCAACTCGCCCATCCAGACCAGGGTGTTGACCTCGTAGACGACCGTCACGACAGGGGCTCCTCGCACTCGCCCACGGGCTTCAGGGACTCCCGGCCGCCGCGGTGCCAGTCGTCGGCGCTGATGGTGTGGAACAGCGTCGCGGTGGCGGCCACCAGACCCGTCCAGCCGGTCTGGTGGGAGGCGCCGAGGCCGGCCCCGTTGTCGCCGTGGAAGTACTCGTAGAAGAGGATCAGGTCCTTCCAGTGCGGGTCCTTGGCGAACTCGGGCCGGCTGCCGTGCACCGGGCGGTGGCCGTCGGGGTCGCGCAGAAAGGTGGAGGTGAGCCGGTCGGCGATCTCGCGGGCGACCTCGTACAGGTTCATCCGCCGACCGGAGCCGGTCGGGCACTCCACCGTGAAGTCGGGGCCGTGGTAACCGTGCAGGTTCAGCAGGGCGCGGATGAGGAGGATGTTGACCGGGAACCACACCGGGCCACGCCAGTTGGAATTGCCGCCGAACATGCCCGAGTCGGACTCGGCGGGCAGATAGCCGACGCCGTACGTCTGACCGTGCACCTCGAAGGTGTAGGGGTGCTCGGCGTGGTGGCGGGACAGGGAGCGGATGCCGTGCGGGCCGAGGAACTCGCCCTCGTCGAGCATGCGGGCCAGGATGCGGCGCAGCCGGTCCTCGCCGAACAGGGCGAAGAGATAGCGGCCGTCGACGGTGGGATCCGTGGTGGCGTGCCGCGAGACGTACGCCTCGACGGCCGGGTGCCGCCTGACGAACTCCTGTGCCCCCTGGACCAGTTCGGGGAAGATGCGGTGTGCCTTACCGCCGATCACGCTGGTCGCCGCGAGGGGTATCAACCCGACGAGGGAGCGCACCTTCAGCGGGGTCGCGGTGCCGTCGGGCAGCCGCAGGACGTCGTAGAAGAAGCCGTCCTCCTCGTCCCACAGGCTGGCGTTGTCCTTGCCGATGCGGTTCATGGCGACGGCGATCCACGCGAACTGCTCGAACAGCATCTGCGCCTGCTCGACGTATACCGGGTTGTCGACGGCGAGTTCGATGGCGATGTCCAGGAGGTTCTGGCAGTACAGCGCCATCCAGGCGGTGCCGTCGGCCTGGTCGAGGTGGCCGCCGGTGGGCAGCGGGGCGCTTCGGTCGAAGACGCCGATGTTGTCGAGGCCGAGGAAGCCGCCCTGGAAGACGTTGTTGCCGTCGACGTCCTTGCGGTTGAGCCACCAGGTGAAGTTCTTCATCAGCTTCTGGTAGGCGTTCTCCAGGAAGGCCCGGTCGCCGTGGCCGGTGCGCTGCTTCTCCAGTTCGTAGACGAAGAGCACCGCCCAGGCGTGCACGGGCGGGTTGACGTCCCCGAAGTTCCATTCATACGCCGGGATCTGGCCGTTGGGATGCAGCAGGAGGCGTCGCAGCAGCAGCGCCAGCTGGCCCTTCGCGAAGCCGATGTCGACCATGGACAGGGGCAGGGTGTGGAAGGCGAGGTCCCAGGCCGCGAACCACGGGTACTCCCAGGTGTCCGGCATCGACATGATCTCGTCGTTGACCATGTGGTACCAGGCGCTGTTGCGGACCCGGGGGTCGGCGGAGAGCGGGTCGACGCCGTGTTCGGTGAGCCAGCGCTCGACGTCCAGGTAGTAGTACTGCTTGCTCCACAGCATCCCGGCCAGCGCCTGCCGGACGAGGTGTCGCTGCTCCTCGCCCACCCCTTTTGGGGTGACGCCATCGTAGAAGGCGTCGGCCTCGGTGCGGCGGATGTCCATGGTCGATTGGAACTCGCCCCAGGGGTCGGCGAGTTCGGCGTCGGTCAGGCGCAGACGGATCGTGGTGCTCGCGCCGGCCGGGACCGTCAGGACGTGGTGGACGGCCGCCTTGGTTCCGGTGCGCCCCGGGTTGACGGCGTCCGGGTCACCGTGGACGACGTACCGGTCGATGCCGTCCTTGACGTACGGCGTGGTGTTCGCGCTGTCGAAGATGCGCTCGTTGTTGGTCTCGTTGTCGGTGAAGAGGGTTTCGGCGCCCTCGAAGTAGAGCCTGCGGGTGCCGAGTTCCTCGTGGTCGGCGCGGACGGCCCCGTCCTCCGCGTGCAGAGTCGGCACCGCCGAGCCGCCCGCCCAGGACCAGGTGTGCCGGAACCAGAGAGTCGGGAGCAGGTGGAGCGTGGCCTCGTCGGGTCCGCGGTTGTGCGCGGTGATCTCGAGGAGCAGGTCCTCCGGTCCGGCCTTCGCGTACTCGACGAACACGTCGAAGTAGCGGTCCTCGTCGAAGACGCCGGTGTCCAGGAGTTCGTACTCGGTGTCGCGGCGGTCGCGGGACCGGTTGGTGTCGACGAGGTCGGCGTAGGGGAACGCGCCCTGCGGGTACTTGTAGAGGAACTTCATGTACGAGTGCGTGGGCGTGCTGTCGAGATAGAAGTAGTACTCCTTGACGTCCTCGCCGTGGTTACCCTCGGCGTTGGTCAGGCCGAACATCCGTTCCTTGAGGATCGGGTCGCGGCCGTTCCACAGGGCGAGGGCGAGGCACAGGCGCTGTTTGTCGTCGCTGACGCCGGCGATGCCGTCCTCGCCCCACCGGTAGGCGCGGGAGCGGGCCTGGTCGTGGGTGAAGTGCGACCAGGCGTCGCCGTCGGGGCTGTAGTCCTCCCGGACCGTGCCCCACTGGCGTTCGCTCAGGTACGGGCCCCAGCGCCGCCAGGGCGCCGCGCCCGCGTCGGCCTCCGCCAGCCGTCGCCGCTCGGCGTCCGGTGCGCCCGCGTCACTCGCCATCGCCCGCTCTCCTCTCTGCCCGGCACCTGTGTCCGAACGTCCAGGCTCCGCCGCCCCCGACCGGGCCGCAATGCAGAAGGGCCGTGAGGAAGCGGGCGGCAGCGTTCCGCCAAGCTACGCGATCTCGACGAGCAGGTCTCCGCCCTCCACCTGCTGGATCTTGTTGATGGCGAGCCGGGACACCCGTCCGGCCTTCGGGGCGGTGATCGTGGCCTCCATCTTCATCGCCTCGATCGTGGCCACCGTGGCACCGGCCGCCACCTCGTCGCCCTCGGCGACCGCGAGCGTCACCACACCGGCGAACGGCGCGGGGACGTGGCCGGGCTTGGAGCGGTCGGCCTTCTCGGTCACCGGCACGTCGGAGGAGGCGGCGGCGTCACGGACCTGGATCGGCCGCAGCTGGCCGTTCAGCGCGGACATCACGGTGCGCATGCCGCGTTCGTCGGCCTCGCCGACGGCTTCCAGCTCGATGAGGAGCCGCACGCCGGGCTCCAGGTCGACGGCGTACTCCTTTCCGGGCCTGAGGCCGTAGAAGAAGGCCTTGCTGTCCAGCACGCTGGTGTCGCCGAAGCTCTGACGGTGCGTCTCGAACTCGCGCGTCGGCCCCGGGAACAGCAGCCGGTTGAGCGTCGCGCGCCGGTCCTTCTCCAGTCCCGTACGGTCCTCAGCGGCCAGCTCCTGCACGGGCTTGGCCTCGGCGCGGCCCTGGAGCGCCCTGCTGCGGAAGGGTTCCGGCCAGCCGCCGGGCGGGGTGCCGAGCTCGCCGCGCAGGAAGCCGATGACGGAGTCTGGGATGTCGAACTTGTCCGGCGTCGCCTCGAACTCCTCGGGCACCACCCCGGCGCCGACCAGGTGCAGGGCGAGGTCGCCGACCACCTTGGACGACGGGGTGACCTTCACCAGGTGGCCGAGGATGCGGTCGGCGGCGGCGTACATCGCCTCGATGTCCTCGAAACGGTCACCGAGGCCCAGCGCGACGGCCTGCGTGCGCAGGTTGGACAGCTGCCCGCCAGGGATCTCGTGGTCGTAGACACGGCCGGTCGGCGAGGCCAGGCCCGCCTCGAACGGTGCGTAGATCTTGCGGACGCTCTCCCAGTACGGCTCCAGGTCACCGACCGCCCGCAGGTCCAGGCCGGTGGGCCGCTCGGAGTGGTCGGTCGCCGCCACGATCGCCGACAGCGACGGCTGCGAGGTGGTGCCCGCCATCGAGGCGACCGCCCCGTCCACGGCGTCCGCACCGGCCTGGATCGCGGCGAGGTAGGTGGCGAGCTGGCCGCCGGCCGTGTCGTGGGTGTGCAGGTGCACCGGCAGGTCGAACTCGCGGCGCAGCGCCGAGACCAGCTTCGCGGCGGCCGGGGCGCGCAGCAGGCCGGCCATGTCCTTGACGGCGATGACATGGGCGCCCGCGGCCACGATCTGTTCGGCCAGGCGGAGGTAGTAGTCGAGGGTGTACAGCCGCTCGTTCGGGTCGGACAGGTCGGAGGTGTAGCACAGGGCGACCTCGGCGACGGCGGTCCCGGTCGCCCGTACGGCGTCGATGGCGGGCCGCATCTGGCCCACGTCGTTGAGCGCGTCGAAGATGCGGAAGATGTCGATGCCGGTCGCCGCGGCCTCCTCCACGAAGGCGTCGGTCACCTCGGTCGGGTACGGCGTGTAGCCCACGGTGTTGCGGCCGCGCAGCAGCATCTGCAGGCACAGGTTCGGCACGGCCTCGCGCAGGGCGGCCAGGCGTTCCCAGGGGTCCTCGGCGAGGAAGCGCAGCGCGACGTCGTAGGTGGCGCCGCCCCAGCACTCCAGGGACAGCAGCTCGGGCAGGGTGCGGGCCACCAGCGGGGCGACGGCGAGCATGTCCTTGGTGCGGACTCGGGTGGCCAGCAGCGACTGGTGGGCGTCGCGGAAGGTGGTGTCGGTGACGCCGATGGTCGGGGACTCGCGCAGCCACCGGGCGAAGCCCTCGGGGCCGAGTTCGGTGAGCTTCTGCTTGGATCCCGCGGGCGGTTCCGTGTCGGCGGGGCGCGGCAGTTTGGTCGTGGGGTCGATCAGTTCGGGCCGCTCGCCGTGGGGCTTGTTCACCGTCACGTCGGCGAGGTAGGTCAGCAGCTTGGTGCCGCGGTCGGCGGAGTGGCGGGCGGTGAGCAGGTGCGGGCGCTGTTCGATGAACGACGTGGTGACGTTACCGGCCTGGAAGTCCGGGTCGTCGAGGACCGCCTGCAGGAACGGGATGTTGGTGGCGACGCCGCGGATGCGGAACTCGGCCACGGCACGCCGGGCCCGGCGCACCGCGGTCGTGAAGTCCCGGCCCCGGCAGGTGAGTTTCACCAGCATCGAGTCGAAGTGCGCGCTGATCTCCGTACCCGCGTGGGTGGTGCCGCCGTCCAGGCGGATGCCCGAGCCGCCGGGCGAGCGGTAGGCGCTGATCCTGCCGGTGTCCGGGCGGAAGCCGTTGGCGGGGTCCTCGGTGGTGATCCGGCACTGGAGGGCGGCGCCGTGCAGGGTGACGGTCTCCTGGGAGAGGCCGAGGTCGGCGAGGGTCTCGCCGGCGGCGATGCGCAGCTGCGCCTGTACCAGGTCGACGTCGGTGACCTCCTCGGTCACCGTGTGCTCGACCTGGATGCGCGGGTTCATCTCGATGAAGACGTGGTTGCCCTCGCGGTCGAGGAGGAACTCCACGGTGCCCGCGTTGCGGTAGCCGATCTCGCGGGCGAACCGTACGGCGTCGGCGCAGATCCGCTCGCGCAGCGCCGGGTCGAGGTTGGGCGCGGGCGCCAGCTCGATGACCTTCTGGTGGCGGCGCTGCACGGAGCAGTCGCGCTCGAAGAGGTGGATGACGTTGCCCTGTCCGTCGGCGAGGATCTGCACCTCGATGTGACGGGGTTCGACGACGGCTTTCTCCAGGAAGACGGTGGCGTCGCCGAACGCGGACGCCGCCTCGCGGGCCGCCGCCTCGATGGACTCGCGCAACTGGGCGGGCTCCTGGACGCGGCGCATGCCGCGCCCTCCGCCGCCGGCGACAGCCTTCACGAACACGGGGAAGCCGATGTCCTCGGCGGCCCGCACCAGCTCGTCCACGTCGGTCGAGGGCGCCGAGGAGCCCAGCACCGGTACGCCGGCCGCGCGGGCGGCGGCCACCGCGCGCGCCTTGTTGCCCGTCAGCTCCAGGATGTGCGCGCTCGGTCCGACGAAGGTGATGCCCGCGTCCTCGCACGCCTGGGCCAGTTCGGGGTTCTCGGAGAGGAATCCGTAGCCCGGGTAGACGGCGTCGGCACCGGCCAGACGGGCGGCGCGGATGATCTCCTCGACGGAGAGGTAGGCCCTGACCGGGTGCCCCGGCTCGCCGATCTCGTAGGCCTCGTCGGCCTTCATCCGGTGCAGCGAGTTGCGGTCCTCGTGCGGGAAGACGGCGACGGTCCTCGCGCCGAGCTCATATCCGGCGCGGAAGGCTCGAATCGCGATCTCGCCTCGGTTGGCGACCAGTACCTTGCGGAGCATTCCGGATCCTTTCGAACTGCCGGTGAGGACTCCATGCTCGCGGCAATGCGGTCGCCTTGCCATGAGAGCCAGGTCACGTGGGGAGTGTCGGTTCGGGATGATGTGCGCCGGTTACTCCGGTGATGGCATCGAGAGCATCGTGGTGAACGGGGTGACGGGGCGCTGCTGCCGCTCGCCGTCGACGGTGATGTCGACCGCCTCGTTGTAGAAGGCAAGGAGTCCCTTGACGGCAGCCACCGCGGGCAGCGGGTCCGGGTAGCTCCAGACGATGTTCGGCGGTACGTCGGCGTCGGTCCGCCACGACCAGTAGCGGGCGGTGCCCTTGTAGGGGCAGCCGGTGCTGTGGTCGGTGTGGTCGAGCAGGTCGAGGCGGACGTCGTCGCGGGGGATGTAGTACCGCGTGGGCAGACCTGTCTCGAACACCAGGACCGGGCGGCGGGTGTCCGCGACGACGGTGCCGTCGAGCTCGACCACGACGTGGCGGCTGCTGGGGATCGCGTCCACCCGTTTCTGCGGGTCGCGGGGGTGGATGAAGATCTCCTCCTCTTCCTCGTACCAGTGGTCCAGGCCCCGGCCGACACGCCGGAACCATTCGAAGGCGATGTGGTCGGCGAGGTCGGCGGCGGGGAAGGTCCAGGCCGCGTTCTCCACGATCTCGCCGTCGATCTCGAGGTCGTAGAAGATCCGCGAGCCGGTGTGCGTGCCCGTCGGGGGGTTCTTCGCCGGGCGGAGCAGGTCCTCGCGGACCTCATCGCGGGGGAAGGCGTACAGCGGCACGGGGACGTCTGGTTCCCAGACGAGGACGGGATGCCGGCTGTCGACGACCGTCACGTCGTCCTTGAGGCCACGGACCCAGCGTTCGCTGGGCTCCCACAGAAGGCCTTCCGGGGTGGTCCGGACGGCCCGGGCGGTGGGGAATGTGGTCATGACCTGCTCTCCGTTCAACGGCTCACCGGGATGTCAGGAACTCGGACAACCCCGTCAGGAGCCGGTCGACATCCTCGGTGCTGGTGTAGGGCGCGAGGCCGATGCGGAGGCCGCCGGTGTCGCCGAGGCCGAGTCTGCGCGATGCCTCGACGGCGTAGAAGGATCCCGACGGCGCGTGGACGCCGCGCTCCGCGAGGAAGCGGTACGCGTCCATCGTGCTGTGCTTGTCGAACGTCAGCAACAGGGTGGGAGTGCGATCGGCCGCCCTGGAGTGGATCGTGACGCCGTCGAGCGAGGACAGCCCCTTGTCCAGCTGCGTGCGCAGGCTGTCCTCGTGGGCTTCGAGCGCTGTGTACGCCGCGATGAGGCGCTGTCGTCGCGTGCCGCCGGCACTCGTGTCCAGGCCGGCGAGGAAGGCGACCGCCGCGGTGGTGCCGGCGAGGAACTCGTAGGGCAGGGTGCCCAGTTCGAAGCGCTCCGGGACGGCGTCGCTGGAGGGCAGGAGCTTGTCCGGCCGCAGCGTCTCCAGCAGTTCCGGCCGGGCGGCGAGGACTCCGTGGTGGGGGCCGAGGAACTTGTACGGGGAACACGCGAAGAAGTCCGCGCCGAGCCGCTCCACGTCGACCGACGTGTGAGCGGTGTGGTGGACGCCGTCGACGTAGGTGAACGCCCCGATGTCGTGCGCGAGTCGGGAGATCTCGGCGATCGGGGGCCGGGTGCCGATCAGGTTGGACGCGGCGGTGACGGCGACCAGCCGGGTGCGCTCGGACAGCACGGCGCGGATGTCGTCGACGGTCAACTCCCCGGTGGCCGGGGCGAAGTCGGCCCAACGCACGGTGGCCCCGGCCCGCTCGGCGGCCTGGATCCAGGGACGGATGTTGGCGTCGTGGTCGAGGCGGGTGACGACCACTTCGTCTCCGGGCGACCACGTCCTGGCGAGAGTGCGGGAGAGGTCGTAGGCGAGCTGGGTGGCACTGCGGCCGAAGACGATCCCCGAAGGCTCCGCGCCCAGCAGGTCGGCCATGGCCCGGCGGGCCTCGGTGACGATGTTCTCGGCATTGCGCTCCCCCGGCGCCGTGTGCCCCCGGTTCGACAGGGGGTGGGCCAGCGCGTCAGCGATGGCCTGGATGACCGGTCGGGGCGTCTGGGTGCCGCCGGGGCCGTCGAAGTGGGCGGTGTTCGCCGTCAGGGCGGGGAACTGGGAGCGGATGGCTGTGAGGTCGTACGTCACGGATGCTCCTGTCAGGCGGGCCTGTCCCACAGCACGTGCAGGACCGGGGGCTTGCGGAAGACCAGGCCGTACGGCGCGGTCGGGCGGGTCGGGTCGAGGCGCAGGGCGGGGAGGCGTTCGAGCAGGCGCCGCAGGGCGATCCGGGTCTCCAGGCGGGCGAGGTGCGCGGCGAGGCAGTGGTGGGGGCCGTGGGCGAAGGCCAGGTGGAGGCGGGCGTTCTCGCGGCGGACGTCGAACCGGTCGGGGTCGGGGAAGACGGCCGGGTCGCGGCCCGCTCCCGTCAGGGAGACCGTGACCAGTTGACCGCGGCGGATCGTGGCGGGGCCGAGGACGGTGTCGCGGGTGGCGTAGCGGTCCACCACCGCGGCGCCCGGTTCGAGGCGCAGCGATTCCTCGATCGCGCCGTCCAGCAGGTCGGCGTCGGCGCGGACGAGGACGAGCTGGCCGGGATGGCTCAGCAGGTGCAGCAGCGCGTTGGTGATCATCGCCTCGGTGGTCTCGATGCCGCCGAACATCAGGACCGCGGCATTGGACGCCACCTCGGACAGCCCCAGCCGCTCGGCCGCGGAGACCAGGAGCGACGAAGCACCCCGTCCGTCGGCGACGGTGGCTTCCACGGCCGCACGCAGCTGCCCGTACGCCACGGCGCCGGCGGCCCCCGCCTGGAGTCCGGCGGTGATGTCCGAGACCGACCGCACGATGGAGTCGTACCAGGAGAGCACCGTGGCCGCGGTGGTGCCGACCAGCCCGAGTGCCTCGGTCACGACGGCGACCGCGAGCGGGCCGGCGAAGGCGCGTCGCAGGTCGACGGCGCCGGCCGGTTCCAGTGCGGTGATGAGCCGGTCGGTCTCCCGCTCGATGGACGAGGCGAAGCCGTCGCGCACCTCCCGGGGCCGGAACGGAGCGGCGAAAGGGTCGCGGTGACGGGCGTGCGCGTCGCCGTCCAGGGACAGCATGCTCGGCCCGACGACCTGGGCGGTGGAGAACCGGGGGTCGTCGACGGTGAAGGTCGCGGCGTCCCGCATCACGCCCATCGCGAGATCGCGACGGGTCACCAGCCAGCCGTCCAGCTCGGGCAGCCAGGACACGGGCTCGTGGGCACGCAGCAGCGCCAGTCGCGGATGCGGGTCCTCGGCGAGTTCGGCCAGGGTGGTCGCGGCGCCGAGCGGGAAGGAGTCGACGACGCTCATCGCGAACCCGGCCCGGGTAGGGGGAAACCGATCACAGCCAAGGCTAACAATCGCCTTCGCCGGGCCGGTTGCGGGATGCCGCCGCGCTCGTGGACGAACCGTCGGCGGACCCAGGACGTCGAAACGCGGCTGACGGACCGCAGCGAACGACGCCAGGCTCCGCGGCGATGACGACTCATTCCGTTGGCAGATTGGGGGTCCCGTCCGCGCAAGGTGAGTGCTGATGCTCACTTGGACCGCGAACAGGGATTCCAGCCTTTCCTTCTGGCCGCGCGTGCGAGAGTTCGCCGTGCCGCCCTCCATGATCGAGACCGCGACCGCCCGCCGACGCGTCGGCGACTGGGCAGGGGCGTGCGCCGCGGGGGTGTCGACGCCGATCTCCAGCTGCGTTTCTGTGGCCCGGACCCATGGCCGGGAACTCGCGGCCCGGATCCGCGCCGATCTCCGCCATCTGGCTCCCGACCTGCTGCGCTGGCACCTGCCGAGGATCGCTCCCGACGGGTTGCTGCGTCCGGGGCTGACCGTCTCGCCGGCTCGGTACGCGGCTCCCGGGCGGGACCGCCCCATGCATCTCATGGTGCGAACCCCGCCTGCCTGGGCGGACGCCGGGCAGCGGATCAGCCTCGAGCTGTGGGACGGCTCCCCTTCGGAGGGCGGCGCCTCCCGTCATCCGCATCCTTGGCCGAACAGGCGGTTCCGCCTCGACCTGCACCGCCATCTGTGGGACGTACGCAGGACCGGTGAGCTGCGGACCCGGTCCGGGGCCGAGGTGCCGACCGGCGGCGGTCGAGCTGTGGCGGCGCCGGATCTGCCGGAGACGGTGCCGCCCGGACGTCGCTGTGCCGTCGACCGGTGGGCGGCCGAGGCGGGGATCCTGCTGCGGGCCGAGGGGCGGTCCTCCGGTGACGTCGTCGTGCGGCTGGGGCGCGACATCGGCTGGTACGGGATGTGCCGGACGACGTCGGGCCGCCCACTTTCCGCATCGCGGCGTGGAAGGACAGGGGCGCCTCCGCATCCGCCTCTACCCAGGTCGGGGGCTCCGGTCCGCACCGCCCGGACCAGGAGCCCCCAGGCCGCGTCCCAGCGGGCCCTGTCCGGGCGCCGGCGAACCGCGTCCGCCAAAGGTCCCCGCGCTCCTGCCCGAGGTGGCGGGCAGGAGCGCGCTGGGCGGACGGTGTGGGCCTGTCCGAACCGGTCAGCTCCCGAGGCCTGCGCTCGTCAGCCACTCCTTCGCGACGTCGGCGGCGTCCTCCTTGTCGTCGACCAGCTTCTTCATCATGTCCAGGAGGTCTTCGGTGGTGAGCTTGGCCGATACGCCGTTGAGCGCGGTCTTGGCCGTGTCGTTGACGGCGGACTTGTAGACCAGGGGCGTGACGTTCTGCGAGGAGAAGAGGTTCTTCGGGTCCTCCAGCACGACCAGCTTGTCCTCGACGATGGCCGGGTCGGTGGTGTAGAGGTTGGCGGCCTGGACCGTGCCGTTCTGCAGGAGCTTCAGCAGGGTGCTCTGGGCACCCGCGTCGAGCGGCTGGAACTTCTTGAACTCGACGCCGTAGACGCTCTTCAGACCGACCAGCCCCTGCGTGCGGGTCTTGAACTCCGAGCCCGCGCCGATCGCCAGTTCGCCCGCGACGGGCTTGAGGTCGGCGAGGGTCTTGAGGTTGTACTTGGCGGCGGTCTCGGAGGTGACCGTGACCGAGTCCTTGTCCTCGGCCTCGGAGGAGTCGAGTATCTCCACCGAGGAAGGGAGCTTCTTCTTCAGCTCGGCGTTGATGTCCTCCGTACTGGTGGCGGTGCTCTTCGGGTCGACCGCCACCGCCAGCAACGCCCCGTTGTACTCCGGGAAGACACCGATGCCGCCCTTGACCACCTGGTCGTAGTAGACCTCGCGGGCTCCGATGTCGAACTTGCGGGTCACCTTGAGCCCCTTGGACTCCAGGGCCTGAGCGTAGATCTCGGCGAGCAGCTGGTTCTCGGGGAAGTTCGCGGAGCCGACGACGATGGACTTGCCGTCGCCGGCGCTGCCGGTGCTGCTGCCCGTCAGCGGATTGCTGTCGCTGTCGTCGCCGCCACCGCAGGCGGTCAGCGCGAGCGCGGCGATCAGGCCGAACGCGGCGCCTGCGTACATGCCTCTCATGGGTGTTTCCTTTCTCAGTGCCCGGGAGCTCGAAAAAAATCAGGGTCTGGACGCCGAAGCCCGCAGGCCCGGCGACACGATGAGGCGCCGCAGCGCGGTGAAGAGGACCTGGACGACGAGGGCCAGTACGACGACGACGGTGGAGCCCCCGATGACCAGCTCGTAGTCGTTGCGGGAGAGTCCGTCGACGATGAAGCGGCCCAGCCCGCCGAGGCCCGGGTAGGCCGCGACGGTGGCGGTGGCCACGACCTGGATGGCGGCGACCCTTAGGCCGAGGAGGATCAGCGGGAGTGCCATCGGCACCTCCACCCGTATCAGGACCTCCCACTCGGTCATGCCGACCCCGCGCGCGGCGTCCCTCGTGTCGGGGTCCACGCCCCGGACGCCCTCGAAGGTGTTGATGAGGATCGGCGGGATCGCGAGCGCCACCAGGGCGACCAGTACGGGTGCGGTGCTGAGCCCGGCGAGCGTGACGACGAGGACCACCAGGCCGAAGGTGGGGACCGCCCGCGCCAGGTTCGCGACGCTGGCCACGGCGAACGCCCCACGGCCGGTGTGCCCGACGAGCAGTCCGAACGTCAGCCCGATCAGGGCGGCGAACAGGAGCGACAGGCCGCTGTAGGTGAGGTGCTCCAGGAGCCGGTGGGGGATTCCGTCATCGCCGTGCCACTGCGTGGAGGACGTCAACCAGTCCCCCACGAGCCGGATCTGGTTCAGGAGATCGTTCATGCCGTCGTCACCTTGCTCCGGGACCAGGGGGTGAGCAGCCGCTGCGCCAGGACCAGCAGAGCGTCGGTGCCGAGCGCGAGCAGCATGATCAGCGCGATCGCGGTGACGATCGGGGTGGGGAAGTCGAGCTGGAGGCCACGGGTGATGTAGTAGCCGAGGCCGCCCTGTCCGATCAGCTGTCCGACGGCGACGAGGCTGATGGAGGAGACGGCGGCGACGCGTACGCCGGCGATGACGACGGGTACGGCGATGGGCAGTTCGACCTGTACGACACTGCGGACCGGACCGAATCCCATGGCGGTGGCCGCGAGCCGGACCGGTTCGGGGACCGAGGCCAGTCCGTCGACGACGTTGGGGACCAGGACCGACAGCGTGTAGAGCGTCAGCGGGATCATCACCGTGCGTTCGGTCAGCCCCGTGTACCGGACGAAGATCATGAACAGGGCCAGTGACGGGATCGAGTACAGGATGTTGGCCACGGTCAGGACCGGCGGGTACAGCCATCGCCAGCGATGGCACAGGATGCCGAGAGGCACCGAGATGATCAGCCCGAACAGCACCGGCAGCAGGCCCAGTCTCAGATGGACACCGGTGTAGTCGGCGAGCTCGCCGGCATGGTCGGCGATCCAGTCCCAGCGGACGAACGGCTCACCGTCGCTCATCGTTCGCCACCTCCCGGTCCGGCACCCACGTCGTCACCGGCCGCTTCGGCGGCGGCCATCACGGCGGACAGCTCGTAGGCGTCCGCGACTCCGACGACCGCGCCCTCCGCGTCCACGCCCACCGCTAGCCGGGAGGGCGACAGGAGCGCCGAGTCGAGGGCGGCCCGCGCCGAGTCCCCGACGACGCTGAAGGTGTGGCCGAGCGGCGTGAGCGGCGCTTTCGCGAGCGTGCCCGTCTCCGGCAGCCCGGCGACCGCGGCCCAGCCGAGCGGTCGCCGGCCCTCGTCGACGGCGAGCACCCAGGGCTCGTCCGCCGCCCGGGCCCGCGCCACGGGGGAGGTCGCGGGCAGCACCGGGCCCTCGCGCAGCGGAACCTCGGCCGCCTTGACGAAGGACAGCCGGCGAATGCCCCGGTCGTGTCCGACGAAGCCGGCCACGAAGTCGTCGGCGGGGTGGGCGAGCAGCCGCTCCGGGGTGTCGAACTGGGCGAGCTTGCCGCCGGTCCGGAACACCGCGATGTTGTCGCCGAGTTTGATGGCCTCGTCGATGTCGTGGGTGACGAACACGATCGTCTTGTGCAGCTCCTTCTGCAGCCGGATGAACTCCGCCTGCAGCTCCGCCCGGACGATCGGGTCGACCGCGCTGAACGGCTCGTCCATGAGCAGCACCGGCGGGTCGGCGCCGAGTGCCCTGGCGACGCCGACGCGCTGCTGCTGCCCGCCGGAGAGCTGGTTCGGGTAGCGCTTGGCCATCTCGGACGGCAGTCCCACCAGTTCCAGCAGCTCCGCGGCCCGTGCCCGCGCCTTCTTGCGGCTCCAGCCGAGCAGCAGCGGAACGGTCGCGATGTTGTCGAGGATGGTGCGGTGCGGAAACAGCCCCGCGTGCTGGATCACGTACCCGATCCCCCGGCGCAGCTCGGGGGCGTGGACCTCCCGGATGTCCCGGCCGCGCAGGCTGACGGTCCCGGCCGTCGGCTCCACCATGCGGTTGATCATGCGCAGGGTCGTGGTCTTGCCGCAGCCGGAGGGACCGACCAGGACCGTGATACCGCCCTCGGCCAGCTCCAGGGACAGACCGTCCACGGCCGTGGTGCCGTTTGGATAGTTTTTGCTCACCGCGTCGAAACTGATCAAGGCTGCCCCTTACCCGGCTGCATATGTTCATTCAGAGTTGCGGGTGAGTGAATGGCAGTCAATGCCCGGCTGTAAACGCGGCGTTACAGTCCTACGAAATCGGGCCACAGGTGTCCGAAGTCGTGCCGCTCTGCGGCTTACGTGGCATTCAGAATCAGCCAGCCCACACGTTAGGGAGAGACATCCATGGAACCGGTCTGGTTCACCTTTCTGAATGGTTCGGACATCGAACAGCTCGAGCTGACCGACATCGAGATACTCGACGCCGTCGAGGAGGGGCTGCGAGCCCAGGGCCTCGGCGAGACGGTCGTCGAACCGCGTGTCCACCTGATGCCCGACCCCGCGTTCAACGGCCACTTCAATGTCCTGCGCGGCTATGTCGCACCGCTCGCGCTGGCCGGAGTCAAGATCGTGGGCGACTTCGTGGACAACTACCAGGCCGGGCTGCCCTCCGAGATGGCTCTGCTCAATCTCTTCGACCCGCGCACCGGCATGCCGGTGGCCGTGCTCGACGCCACCGCCATCACCGAGATGCGCACCGGTGCCCTGACCGCGCTGGGCGCGCGTCACCTGGCCAGGCCGGATGCCAAGGTACTCGGGCACATCGGCGCCCGCGCCACCTCGTACTGGAACGTCCGCCTGCTCGACCGGATCTTCGACCTCAGCGAGATACGCGTCCACTCACGCCGCCCCGAGAGCCGCGAGGCCTTCGCCGAACGGCTGGAGCGGGAGCTCGGCAAGCCCGTGATAGTGACCGAGGACTGGCGGACCTGCGTGGAGGGCGCGGACATCGTGGTGGAGGCGTCCCGCCTCGAACGCCCCGAGCCGCTGCTGAAGACCGAGTGGATCGCCCCCGGCGCCCTGGTCGTGCCGTACGGAACGAACAGCGCGGTCGAGCTCACCCTCACGGACATCATGGACAAGATCGTCGTCGACGACTGGGGCCAGGCCCACGCCGGGCCGTTCGGCGCCCTGCGCGCGCACGTCGACTCCGGCAGACTCGACAGGGGCAATCTGCACGGGGAGCTGGGCGAGATCGTCGCCGGCCGCAAGCCGGGCCGGGAGAGCGCCGCGGAGACCAACCTGTTCTGGCACCGCGGGCTTTCGCTCTCCGACATCGCGCTGGGCGCCGCCATGCTCAAGAAGGCCGAAGAGCGCGGCCTCGGCCAGAAGCTGCGGTTCTCGTGACCAGGGTCGTCATCGACGGGCGGACGCTGTCCTACGACGATGTCGTCGCCGTCGCCCAGCGCGATGCCCGGGTGGTGCTCGCGGACGAGGTACTCCCCCGGCTTGAGCGTGACCGGGCCGTCGTCGAGGACATCGTCGACCGCCAGGTGGCCACGTACGGCCTGACGACGGGACTCGGCACCCGCTCGTCGTACGCACTGCCGCGCGACGAACTCGAGGAGTTCAGCGTCCGTACGGTCCGGGGACGGGCCAACGCGGTCGGCGATCCGCTGCCGGTCCCCGTCGTACGCGCCGCCGTCCTGGCCCGTCTCAACGGCATCGCGGGCGGCGGCAGCGGAGTGCGCCCGGCGATCCCCCGGCTGCTCTTGGCCATGCTCAACGCGCGGGTGCATCCGGTGATACCCGAGGTGGGGTCGATCGGCGCCTCCGACCTGTGCCAGATGGCCCATGTCGGGCTGGTCGTCATCGGTGAGGGCAGCGCCGAGTTCGCCGGTGAGGTGCTCGACGGGGCCACGGCCCTGCGGCGGGCCGGTCTCGGCCCGGCCGAACCGGGCCCGAAGGACGGGCATGTGCTGTGCAGTGCGAGCCCGCTGGCGGCCGGACAGGGCGCCCTCGCCCTGCACGAGGCGGCCGCCGTCCTGCTGCTGGCCCAGGCGGTCACGGCGCTGACCTACGAGGGCTTCCGGGCGAACACGAGCCCGCTCGACAGCCGGGTGCTGGGCCTGCGCCCCGCCCCCGGGCAGTCGCGCGCGGCGGGTGAACTGCTCGCCCTGCTGGACGACGGCGAGCTGGGCGACCCCCGGCACGCGCGGCGGGTGCAGGACCCCGTCAGCCTGCGCTGCTCGGCCCAGGTGCACGGGGCGCTGCACAGCGCGCTGGACTTCGCCGACGAGGCGCTGCGACCGGAACTCAACGGCTGCGGGGACAACCCGGTGGTGCTCGCCGACACCGGCGAGATCCTCTCGTCCGGCAACTTCCACACCCCGGCCCTGGCCCTCTCCTTCGACACCCTCGCGCTGGCCCTGACGCAGACCGCCGCGATCTCCGCCGAGCGCATGCGCCGGCTGCTCGACCCCGCCGTCAGCGCACTGCCCGCGAACCTCTCGCCGTACGGCCCGGAACGCTCGGGCTTCGCACCGCTGGCCAAGACGGCTCAGGCACTCGTCGCCGAGATCCGCATGCTGTCCGCACCGGTGAGCACCGATCCCCGCCATGGCGCTGACGCCGTCGAGGACGACTCGACCAACGCGGCGCTCGGGGCCCGGCGGCTGACGACGATGCTCACCCGGCTGCGGCAGCTGCTCGCGGTCGAGGCCGTCGTCGCCGCGCAGGCGGTGGACCTGGCGGCACCGTCCGCGCTGGGGCGGGGACCGCGGTTGTTGCACCGCTCGATTCGCGAGATCGTGCCCCGCCTGGACGACGACCGGCCCTGCGGGGTGGACGTGGAGGTGGTCAACCGCGACATCCTGGGGTCCGACGACGTCCGGAGCGCACTGCGCGCCTTGGTGGGAGGAGCGTCATGACCAACGTCGACGTACACCAGCATCTGTGGAGCCCCGCGCTGCTGGCGGCCCTGCGGTCCCGCCGCGAACCGCCGTTCCTGGACGGCTGGACCCTGTTCCTGGCCGGTGAGCCGCCCTACGAGATCCCTCCCGCCGACCACGACGTCACCCGGCGCACCGAACTCGCCGCCACCGACGGCCTGGGCCGGGTGCTCGTCTCCATGTCCGCCCCGATCGGCGTCGAATGGCTGCCCTCGGCCGAGGCACGGCCCCTGCTCGACGCCTACCACGAGGGTGCGGCCGCGCTCCCCGAACCGTTCGGGGCCTGGGCCGCCGCCTGCGTACGGGACATCGACGCGAGCGCGACGGCCGACGACCTCGACCGGGGGTTCGCCGGCCTCCAGCTCCCGGCGAACGCCCTTGCCGACGCGGCCGGCTACGCGCGGTGCGCCCCGCTGCTCGATCTGCTCGAAGAGCGCGACCTTCCGCTGTTCGTGCACCCGGGGCCCGCGCCCGGCGGGTCCGAGGGGCCCGGCTGGTGGCCCGCGATGGTCCCCTATGTCCAGCAGATGCATGCCGCCTGGTTCGCCTTCCGTGCCTTCGGCCGGCCGCGCCATCCGCGCCTCAGGGTGTGCTTCGCGCTGCTGGCCGGGCTCGCCCCGCTGCACGGGGAGCGCTTTGCCGCCCGGGGCGGCGGGGACGTCGTCGGGGTGGACCCGGACGTGTTCGTCGAGACGTCCTCGTACGGCCCGACCGCCGTCGACGCGATCGTCCGCGCCCTCGGTGTGGACGCCGTCGTCCAGGGCTCGGACCGGCCCTACGCCGAGCCGCCCCGGCATCCCGGCTTCGGTCTGGGCGGCGCCGCGGCGTACGCCTTCCGCATCGCCAACCCGCGACGGCTGCTCACCGGAAAGGATTGACCATGCCCGGGACATCCGAGCGGCACCTTTGTCCACCGAGCGCGCGGAGGGGGACGCGAGGCACCCGTGATGCAATAGGCCACGACAGAGCAGATCCGGGGGTGGAGTGAGGCGTGTTGAGCAACGGTGGGCCCGATACCGGGAGTTTCCAGCCGCTGGAGGAGGGCGATCCGCGGGTCGTGGGTGGCTACCGGCTGGTGGCGCGGCTCGGGTCCGGCGGTATGGGACGGGTCTATCTCTCGCACACGCCGGGCGGGCGGGCCGTCGCGGTCAAGGTGATCCGGCCGGAGCTGGCCGAGAACTCCGAGTTCCGGAAGCGCTTCCAGGCCGAGGTGTCCGCCGCGAGCCGCGTGCACGGGCTCTATACGGCTCCGGTCGTGGACAGCGACACCGGGGGATCCATACCGTGGTGTGCGACCGCCTACGTGCCGGGGCCGTCACTCGCCGATGCGGTGCACGACCACGGGCCGCTGCCCGTCGACACAGTGCTGCGGCTGATCGCCGGCGTCGCGGAGGCCCTGCAGGCAGTGCACCGCGAGGGCATCGTGCACCGAGACCTCAAGCCGTCGAACGTGCTGCTCGCCGCCGACGGCCCGCGGGTCATCGACTTCGGTGTCGCGCGGGCCGCGGATGCCACTTCGGTGACGCAGAGCGGCACGGCCCTCGGCACCGTCGCCTATATGGCGCCGGAGCAGGCGCTCGGCGGGGAGGCCACCGCCTCGGCCGACGTGTTCGCGCTGGGACAGACCGCCGTGTTCGCGGCGACGGGCGTCGCCGCCTTCGGAGCCGGGGATCCGCACGCGGTGCTCTATCGCGTGGTGCACGAGGAGCCCGACCTCAGCCGCGTGCCGGAGGAGATACAGGAGCTGGTGACGCGGTGTCTGCGCAAGCCCGCCGCCGAACGCCCTTCCGTCGAGGAGGTCATACGCTGCGTTCAGACGATTCAGGCGAATCGCGGTGACGAAGCGCGGTTCACGTCCGGGGCCTGGTTGCCGGGCGAGCTGGCGGCGGGGATCACGGCTCGGGCCACAGGCGCCGATCAGGCCCGGGCGGGGGCGGCATCGGGCACACACGCTCCCGGCGGTTTCGGGCCCGCTGGGTCCGGCGCTTTCGGGCCCCCGACGGCCTATTCCCCCACCTCACCGCCCCATGCCGCGCTGCCCGCGCCTTTCGTGCTGGGACCAGACGTCCCGCCGGGGCCGTACGCGCCGACCCCCTGGCCGCAGCCGCAGGAGCCGGCCCCCGCACAGACCGCTTCGGTGGCCTCGGGCGGCAACGGCCGCAAGGTCCGCGCCTGGGTGTTGTCGGCGGCCTCTGTCGTGCTCGTCGCCTGTGGCGCGGCCGCCGCGCTGCTGCTCGTTCCGGGGGACGGCGACAAGAGCGACGGCCGGGCACAGGAGGTAGCCGCATCCCAGTCGGCCACGGCCGCCGCCAAGGCGTCGCCGTCGACGTCCGGCTCCCCGTCGGCCCACACCTCGAAGAAGCCCCGGCCCACCAAAGCCGCTCTGCCGCCCAGCCCTTCGGGGCCCTCGACGCCCACAAGAACCGCGTCCTCGGCGCCCCCGACCGCCACATCCAGCAAGCCCGCCGCACCGACAGCCCCTGTCCCGGCGACGTATTCCGGGATCCGGATGACCAAGAGCCACGACCTGTTTCTGGCGGACGCTCCGGTGCGGGCCAAGGCGGACACCGGCACCTCCGACGAGGATCTGACGTACGCCGTCTACTCCTCCGGCGCGGTCCTTGCCCCCGGTACCGACTCCGGCAGCTCTCTTGCCCTGCTGCCGGCTGGTCGGCAGGGAAGCCTGGACGTGTGCAAGGCAGCGACCGGCTACAAGAGCTACATCTGGGTCAAGGACCTCACCGTCGGCCAGCAGATGTGCGTCATCAGCGGGACGGGGCACGTGGGGCTCGTGACGTATCGGGGCTCGTCCGGGACCACGTACGCCACCTTGGACGTGAAGGTATGGCGTGACGCGGCGTAGCAATGGGTGGTGCGGAGGCAACTGTTCCTCAGGACGTGCCGGGCTACGTGCGGACGCCGCGCCCGATCTCGGCTGCGACTCGGGCGTCGGAGAGGTATTGGGTGATGTCGTGTGCCCGGTCCTTCCGGTTCGCGCAGAGCACATCGCGAACCTGTGACCAGGTGTCGCCGAGCGGGCAGCCGATGGCCACGGCGTCCCCCGCCGCCCACGCGTTGATCCACACGCCGACCTGGCCGGGCCGGACCGGTCCGCCTGCGAGCAACCGCCGGTACACGGCGTCGAGTCCGAGCGGGCTGCCGGCGGTCACCAGCAGGGGTACCGAGGTCCGGCCGGGCAGCCGGGTGAACAGATCGAGCGCGACGACAGTTCCGAGGCTGTGGGTGACCAGCACGATCTCGCCTTGGTCGGGCATCCCGGCCAGCACCGCGTCGAGCACGGCGTCGCGTACCGGCTTGTTGTCGAGGTAGGCCGCGACGTCGCGGAACACCGTCGCGATCACGACGTCGTCGAGCCCGCTGCGCGCCGCGATCCACGACAGCGGCCGTTGCAGTGCGGCGACCGCCCCGCCGAGCAGTCCGGACTCCTGAGCCGCCGCGCCCTCCCACGCCGGCGTGCTCTGCCCCGCGCGCACGCCTTCCGCCAAGGGCTCGCGCTCCGGTGCGGGCATCCCGGTGGCCTCGGCGGCCTCGTCGAGCAGTGCGGCGTACACCGCGCGAGCTCCGGGACCGGCGGGCGCGTACGCCTCGGCCGTGCTCGCCGCCGTATCGGGGGCGACACGCTCGCGAGTGGCCAGTACGGCGGCCAACGCGTCGCCGTAGTAGGGGAACCAGACATCGTCGGCGCGCAGCGGAGCAAGGCCGGCCGCCGCCAGCCCGGTGCCCAGGCCCTCGCACCATCCGGCGCGCAGTCCGGCGGGATCGCGGCCCTGCTGTCCCCGGCCGTGCAGGAACACCAGGTGCCGGCCGGCGCCGGTCCGCCCGGTGAGGCCGCGCCGCTCACGGGCACCCGCGGCGACGTCGGCGCGCACGGTGGCGGAGACGGCCTGAGCGGACAGGGCTCCCGGAACCGGGAGGGTCCCGGCCGGTGCCCCACCGGGACGGTCGTCCGTCGGTACCGCCCCGACCGGCACCGCTTCCCTCGGCACCGCCTGTGGCCCCAGTTCGGCGAGCAGCGATTTCTGCCCCGGTGGCAGCTCGGCCGCGGCGAGGTGCCGCAGGATGGCGCTGACTCGGGCTCCCTCGTTGGCGATCCAGCCCTCGCCGTCGGGATCGGGCACGCCTGCGTGGTGCAGCGCGACGACCTCCCACTGGTCGTTGAACACGGGCGAGCCGGAGTTCCCGGGCTCGGTGTCCGTGCGGTAGTGCAGGAACTGGGGCAACTGGTTGAGCAGGGCGTTGTCGCGGACCGCGATCTCCTTCGGCCGCCCGTCCGGGTGGCCGACCACGTTCACCGGCTCACCGATGACGATCTTCCCCTGCTGGGCGATCAGCTTCAGCCAGCCGTGCACCGTGCCGGGCCGCCTGCCGTCGGAGCCCACCGCGACCGCGACGAGTGTGTAGTCGAGCTCGGGGTCGGTGACGAACAGTTCGTCCGGGGACAGGTCGTAGGGGTCGACCGGTTCGGGTACACCGTCGGCGTCGGCTTCGAAGTCGAACTCCGCGAACGACCCGGTCGCCGTCGCCACGTCGGGCAGCACGTGGTGGTTGGTGAGCAGCAGGCGCTCCCCCACGAGGAACCCGGTGCCGAAGCCGGCCCGCCGGCCGTCCTCGACGACGGAGATGCGCGCGACCGCGCTTGCCGCGCGCGCCCCGCGGGCAAGGAAGTTGACGCTCTGCAGCTCGCTCGCGGCGCCGAGGATCCGCTCGAACACGACGGCGGGACGGGCCTGCTCTCCGTCGGGCGGCACCGGCGCCAGTGCCTCGGGGTCGACCTCGCCCTTGCTCAGCAACCGCTCCGCGCGGGCGCGCAGCTGCTCCTCGCTGTCGGCGGCGAAGGGGGTGCCGGTCTCCACCTGCCGACGCCGGATGTGCTCGCGTTGGTACACCGTCTCGCGGTATCGCTCCGCCATGTTCCGTTGCTGCTGTCGTACGTCCATGCGCGCAGGGTCCGCCGAGGGGGACGTACTGCGCATCGGGGAAATCCCTACGGAGCAAACGTGCGCCCCCGCCGAAGCAGATCGGCGGGGGCGTGGGGGGGCACGGCTATGAGGCCACTGTCGTGTCAGAGCACGCCGGCGAACCGGAGGAAGTCGGCGATCGTGCGCACCGGCCGGCCGTTGGGGAGCAGGACGCCCCGCGCCGGGCTCCAATTCGTCTGGCTGACGTACGAACCACGGTCGTTGCGGATCTGGCCGATGAGTGTCTCGGCGACGATGCGGCTGCCGACCTCTCCGAGCCGGCGGCCGAGCTCCCGCACCTCGGCCTCCTTCAGCACGTAGAACCACAGCGGGGTCCTGTCGAACAGGCCGCCCGCCTCAAGGACGTTCCTGACCGCCTCGCTGCTGCCCCGCTCGAGCTCGGCGCGGCTGAGAGGTTGGACTCCGAGCGCGTTGGCCACCGCCTGGCCGGTGGGGGCAGCCAGTCGGTAGCCGCGCAGGAGGTTGCGGCGGGCGAGGTGCTTGAGCAGGTCCTTGATCCGCTCCGGCAGGCCCGGGTCGTTGCCCTCGTTGATCATCTGGGCGAGCGGTGGCGCGAGCCTGGTGTCGATGAGCCGCGCGAAGCGGTTGGCGAACTGGCTGTTCTTGTCGACCATCCGGTCCCACTCCACCGGCCAGTTCGAGGGGAGAGTCGGCAGCGAGGCGGCGAACCCGCCCCTGCCGGTGAACTGGAACAGCTGGTCCAGGGTGGCGATGGGGGCCCGGTCACCGGGACGGCCGAAGTTCCGGTTCCAGTCGTAGGCGCCGCGCACCATCGTGTGGCCGAAGCGGAAGGCCGCCACCGAGAACTCGACCGGCATGTACGTGCCGCGACGGTCCATGCCGAGCAGGTTCCCCTCCGCGGTGTCCACACGGTCGACGACGTCGGGGCGAGCCACGGTGCGCAGATAGTCGTGCACGCACAACCACTGGTAGGTCCACCGGGTGAGGTCCCTGGCCCGCAGGAAGACCTCGGCGTCCGACTCCCACTCGGGTTCGTTGTCGCGCACCCAGTCGACCGCCGCGTTGTGGAACCGCAGGAACGCCACGTGCAGTTGAGCGACGACGAGGTTCTCGTCGTTGCGGGTGTCGCCGACGAGCGGAGTGCGGTCGGCCTTGCGCGGCAGGTCCCGTTGGTTGTCGTCGACCGGGGGGATCAGCACGCCCGCGGCGGCGGGGACCGGCGAGAGCAGGCCCAGCCGGAACTTGATCCCGTCGTAGGGAACGGCGTCCTTGTTCGCCACCGGTGCCGCGAACGGCCCGTCGCCATAGACCGAGTCGAGGTTCAGCGCCGGGATCCGGAGGTTCTCCAGCTTCTGGATCACCTGGTCGGGCGGAATCGGCGGGAGGTCCTCATCGGTGATGTTGATCTTTTTGTCGTTGTCGGTCGCGGCCGTCAGGTCGTGGTCGACGAACTGGCCCCAGTACGTGTAGACCGGCGGAATCGGCGACTCGAGATGCGGGTCGCGCAGCTCGTCCTGGGTCTCGACCATCACCGTGCCCAGTTCGAGCAGGGCCATGACGACCTTCGCGACGTCGTCCTGCGGCACGTGGTGTGCCGGGAACTCCTCCGCGAGGTCGGGGAACAAGTAGTCGAAGGAAGTGGTGCCCACATGTGCCGCGGTGTCGGCGGACTCCTGAACCACCGCGCTGCGCGGACTCACCTTCTCGTCCTGGTCCGCGCTGTCGAGTATCGCGTGACCACCGTGCGCGAGGTTCGTGATCACCCGCCGGACCTGTCCCTGCTCAGCCATCCCGTGCCCCTTTTTGTCTAGGAACAGGCGAGTCTTTCCGAACGGTCGCACCGCGGCTTCCGGGAACTCCCTACTTCCGCCCGGCCCCGCACTCCGGCGTGCTCCGGCAGGGCGTTCCACGCCGTGCTCCGGCAGCGCGTTCCACGGAACGTCTACGCCATCCGCCGTGTCACCGGCACCGGACGCACATGGCGGGGCCTACGCGCCCGGGCTCACCGTCACGACAGCACCGGGCGGAGACCGCCGTAGGCCGTTGGCCGGGGACGAGGAGCGACCCGGCCTCCAGGGCTCCGCGAGGCGCCGGTGTGCGGGCCCCGTACGGCGGGAGTGGCGGCGTCATGACGCGGTCGGTGACCTCGGTCGTTGCTCCGGTCGCGCGGCTCGCCACCGGGATGCCGGCCCCTTCGCCGTGCCACGGGAGACCGCGCGACCGCGTTGCGGGCTCCCTGCCCGGCCCGTGGGTGAAACTCCCCGACCACCCACGCCGATCACCCTCCGGGGCGCACCCTGGTACGCGAAGTGCGGCCGCAGGGGAGCGGCAGGCATACGGGGGCGTCATGAACGAAACAGCGATGACCGGCGTGCCGGTGGGCGGAACGGCACGCGACCCGATCCGCGGATCGGGCGACGTATCGGGTGACTTGGAGGGGAACCGGCCGGCGCTCGCGGGGACGCACGGACCGTACTGCGTGGTGTTTCCCCCCGCACCCGACGAGGCGGCGCCCGGCCCAGGCCCCGTCGCACTCGTCGGCCGGCACACCGAACGAGAGCTGGTGGCCGGCTTGGTGGATGCCCTGCCCCATCGGGGCGGCGCGCTGCTGCTGAGCGGTGAACCGGGGATCGGCAAGAGCATGGTGCTGCGCCACGCGGCCGCCCGCTGCCAGGGCGCCCAGGTGCTGCGGGCCTGCGGTGTGGAGTCGGAGGCCGTGCTGCCGTACGCGGTGCTTGCCGATGTGCTGCTTCCGCTCCGCCGCCACTTCGGCGAGCTGCCGTCGGCCCAGCGCAGAGCCGTGGAGGGCTGTCTCGCGCTCACGGACGTGGCCGAGCCGAACCTGTACGCGGTGTGCGCGGGCGCGCTCGGCGTGCTGTCCGCGGCCGGGGAGGCGTGGCCACTGCTGGTCCTCATCGACGACCTGCACTGGGCCGATCCTTCGTCGCGACAGGTCTTGCAGTTCGTGGCCCGGCGGCTGGCCACCGAGCGCGTGGCCCTGATCATGGCGACGCGCAGTGGGCAGGCCGCGGACGGCATCCGGGAGAGCGTGCCGCACGCCGTGCTGGGGCCGCTGACGGACGACGAGTGCTGGACGCTGTTGCGGCGGCAGTCGCTCGACCGGGCGGATCCGGCGGCGGGCCGGATCGTACGGCTGGCGCACGGCAACCCCTTGGTCCTGGTGGAGTACGCGGCGGCGCTCGCCCGGAACCGTGCGGCCGGTGCCGAGCCGTGGGACGACTCGTGGGAGGCGCCCGGACCGCTGGTGGACCGCGCCTGGAGCGGACAGTTACGCCTGCTGCCGCCGCGCAGTAGAGAGGCGCTGGTGTACGTCGCCGCCGGCCAAACCCCCCAATGGCCCCTGCTGCAACAGGCCTTGGCGTCCGGCGGACTCACGACCGCCGATCTGGACGCGGCCGAGGCGGCCGGGCTGGTGCGGATGCGGGACGGCGCGTGCGAGCTGCGGCATCCCGTGCTGCGGCCGGTGGTGCTGGGACAGTGCGCCACGGTCCGGCGGCTGGAGGTCTACCGGAGACTGGCCGCGGTGAGCACGGGCGAGCTGCAGACCTGGTACCTGGCCGCGGCCGCCCCCGGTCCGGACGAATCGGTCGCCGCTCGCCTGGTGTCCGACGCCCGACAGGCGCGGCAGCGCGGGGCGTTGGCGGCCGCCGCACCGGCCTGGCACCGTGCCGCCGAGCTGTCGCCGGACCCCGCGGACGCGGCCCGCCGCCTGTTCGAAGCCGCGCACGACGCCTTCTACGGGGGTACGACGCGCGACGCCGCCGGGTGGTGCGACCAGGCGCTGTCGCACAGCCGCGATCCGTTGCTCACCGCGGACATCGAGTTGCTGCGCGGCCAGGCCTGCACCTGGCTCGGGGATCCGGGCCGCGCGCACCAGCTGCTGGTCGGCGCCGCCCGGGCGGTGGAATCGGTGGACCGCGCACGCGCCTCCCGGCTGTACGGGGCGGCGGTGGTGCCGGCGACGATGGACGGGCAGATGCGCGACGCCTGCCACATCGCCGCCCGCTGCGAGGAACTGGCGGACGGCACGCACGGCGAACGGCGCCGGCACGCCGCCGTCATGCGCGCCCGGGCGCAGGCTCTGGGCGGCGACGTGGGCGAAGCCCGTACGGCTCTGCGCGCTCTGCTGGAGGAGACGCGCGGATTACCCGGCCCCGAGGAACGTCAGGCGACGATGGAGATCGCGCAGGGCCTGTCCTGGACCGGCGACGGGGACCTCGCCCGCCGCGTGCTGGACACGGTGATCGAGGCGATGCGACGCGACAACTGCCCGGCCCTCCTGCCGTACGCGCTGCTTGCGCGGTGCGAGGTGGAGATGTGGTCGCGGTGGCCGATGGCCCGGGCGGACGCCGTCGAAGCGCTGCGCTGGGCGGCGGAGTTCGGGCATCTGGCGATGACGGGATACGCGTTGGTCCAGCTCGCGCGGCTGGACGCCCTGCGCGGCGACTTCACGGGCTGCCGGGAGCGCGTGGCGCAGTACGAGCGCTGGTGCGGCAGCCGGCTGCGCGGCCTGGCGCTGTTCGCCCGCGGCGCACTCGGTACGTCCGCACTCGCCGCCGGTGATCCGGAAGCGGCGCGTGCGCACCTGGAGGCCGCGTTCGCCATGGCCGACGAGATGGGGCTGGTCAATCCCTCCCTCATGCCGTGGGTGGCCGACCTCGCCGAGGCCTGTCTGCGCACGGGAGGGCGGGAGGGGGCTGTCGCCGTCGCCGACTGGCTGCGGGAGCGCGACACGGCGACCGGTCTGGCGTGGCCGGCGGCAGCGCACGCCCGCTGCCGGGTGATGCTGGCGCGGTCCGCCGAGGAGGCCGCCGACTGGCTGGCCGTCGCCGAATGCGTCCACGCCCGCAAGGAGATGCCCTTCGAGGCGGCTCGGACACGGCTCGCCGCGGGAGAGGTGCTGCGCCGGTTCCGGCGGCCGTCCGCGGCACGGGAGCCGCTGCTGCTGGCACAGCGGACGTTCACCGCGATAGGCGCCGTTCCGTGGGCGGTACGGGCCGAGGCGGAGGTCGCGGCGACCGGGCACCGCACCGCGGTCCACGGGAACGAACCGCCGCCGGTGGCCCTGCTCACGCCGCAGGAGCTCCAGGTGGCGCGCGCCATAGGCGAGGGCCTGAGCAACGTGGAGGCCGCCGCATCACTGTTCCTGTCCCGCAAGACGATCGAGGCGCATCTCACCCGCGTCTACCGCAAGCTGGGCGTCCGTTCACGCTCGGACCTGGCCCGCTGCCTGGCCCATGCCGGCGTCACGGGGTGACGGGCCGCGGTTCGCCCCGGAGGCCGGCCGTGGCACGACCCCGGGCATCGGGTGTACTGCTTCGCGGACACCACCGGCGCCGCTCATGAAGCACGCCGCATCGGCCACCCCATAGGGCCCGACGCGACAGAGATCACGTACGACCCTGTCCGCCCCGGCCGCGTGGGGCGACGTGCTGTGGATCACGACCACGCTGCTGCTCGGCCACCTCCTTTTCGGCGTACCGGTAGTGATCACCATGGCGGCCTACCTGCTGTATTACTTCAGCCGCGCGGTGAATGCGTAGGACTCGAACCACCGGCAGCGATCCGGCAGGCGCATACTGGTGACAATGAGAAAGTCACCTGCACCCAAACGCCATCTGCCGACGAGCCCGTTCCTGGCCCCGACCGCGCCCACTTCGAAGCAGTTCACCGTAGGAAGCCGAGTCACACACGATGTGTACGGGCTCGGTCGGGTGACCGCTGTCGAGGAGGGAGTCGCGGTTGTTGTCGATTTCGGCTCGCTGGAAGCCCGGATCATGAGCCCCTACAACAAGTTGTCCAACCTCTGAGCCCTTTCTGCGCGTGCGCAGGCCCGTCCGCACACCACTTCCCTTGGCATGCCCGAAAGTGAGACGTCTCATCGACACGACCTCGCTGTTCTCCGACCCGGAGCCGACCCGCCTCCATACCGCGGCGGCATCGCCACCTCCGGAAAAGAATCCCTTCCGGGCCCCCGATGTGGAGGAGGAGACCTCCCAAGCCCCCACCACCGTGACCGGGTGACATCGGCCTTCCGGCGCCCGTGCCGCCGGAAGATCTGGGCCGCGAATCAAGGGCCCACAAGAAGGACCGAACGCACCTTTCGCTACGAAATGTCCCGGTTCGTGTCCGGTGAACTCCGGGGGCCGGAGACACGATTCCGAGGGGCTTGTACCGACTTTCGGGCGTCTGCGTGGGCGCAGACAATGGCGACCGGCACGGGCACGCACTCCCGCGGCCGTACGACGACGGCTGAGCCGGAGCCGCGTGATGCGGCCCCGGCCGGCCCATGCTCATCCGCTCAGTCGACGGAGAAGTCCTCGAATCCGGCGATGCCGCGGGTGCCGGTCCAGCCGTTGGCCGCCGTCATGAAGACGCCGATGTCCTGGGTGTCGGCGACGCCGCCCGGAGTGGCGGTGCCGACCGTGGTCCAGGAGACGCCGTCACGGCTGCACTCGCCGGTGTACGTGCCGCCGGAGCGCGTCAGCCGTAGGTGCACCGGGGCGGCCAGGGAACCGGCCAGTTCGATGGCGTCGAACTGGCCGTTGCCGTCGGTGTCCCAGGACAGCGTGCAGCCGTTGGACGGCGTCACCGCCAGATTGACGTAGCCGGTCGAACCGTTCTCGGAGAGGTCGTTGCGGACGATCAGTCCGGCGCGGGCCCAGCCGCCGGTGGTGTCCTGCGAGGTGACGCGGACCGTGGCGGTCGAGGCGGAACCGAGGGCCCCGGCTTGGTAGACCGTGCCGAACTCGTTGGTACCGCCCCACAGGTCGGCGCCCGCGCCCTCGATGGCGATGGCGTCGCCGGACTGGCCGAAGACCGCGTCGTTGAAGGAGGCGGTTCGGTAAGGCGCTTGGACCCCGTTGCCCGCCATCAGACGGACCGCCGCCGTGGCCGAGCCGCGCGTGCCGCCGGTCCGGTAGGACGCGCGCACCGGCACCCGGGAGATCAGCGCGCCGGTGGCCTGGGTGAGGGTGACGGTGAAGGTCGCCGAGAAGGTGTCGCCCGGGGCGACCGACGCCGCCGTGGTCGTGCCGGCCGGCTCGGCGGTCATCCCCGCCGGGGCGTCGAGGGCCAGTGTCACATCCGTCGCCGGCGCGAAGCCGTTGCGGTTGGTGAACGACACGGTGACCGTGACCGGGCGGTCCTCCGCCACCGCTCCCCGGTCGGCGGACCCGGTCAGCACCACCTGGTCCGGATCGGTGGCCAGGGTGTCCCGCACCTGCCGGGCCAGCTTGTACACGTCACCCGACGAGTTCACCGGATAGCTGTCGTGCTGGTGCGCCCAGCGGTCCTCCAGCGCGAACCAGTCGATCTCGGCAGGTTCCCGGCCGGCCCCGAGCGCGGCGGACAAGTCGGCGAAGTACGTCTTCCAGCGCGTGTGGTACAGGCCTCCGACCAGCCCCGCCCATTCCCGGTTCGCGTAGTCGTGCAGCCCTTCCTCGCTGCTCGCCCGGCCGCCCCAGGTGGTGATGATCGACCGTGCGTCGTACTCCAGCTGGTCCTTCTCCGCGCTGGTGGCGCCCCAGGACCGGGCGTCGGCCAGCCACCGTCCGAGCAGGTGCTGCGGGGACGTGGCCAGTACCTTGTCCATCAGCTTCATCCAGCTGAGCCAGGTCTTGGTCAGCCGGTCGAAGCCCGCGCGGTCCCCGGCCTCGTACGCCGCCTTGATCCGGGGCAGCAGCACGCGGCTGCGGTTGGACAGCACCTGGCGGGTCACGTCGGCGAGGTCGTAGGCGTAGGCGGAGCTGTCGCGCAGTCGCGGCGCTACCTGGAGCAGTTCGGTGAGGGCCGCGTCGAACACCGTGGTGTCGTAGCGGTCGGCCTCCGGGCCCCAGGCGGCTGCCTTGTTGGCGCCCAGGCTCGGCCGGGCACCGAACAGCCCGTCGGGCGCCTCGCTCCACGCATCCTTGCGGGTCATGTTGTACGCGGTGTCGCGGATCGTCTTCCAGGCGGCGACGGCGTGCGGGTCATCGCCGCCGTACCGGGACACGGCGTACGCGGCGAACCAGTCGTCGAGGTCGATGGTGCCGGGTGTCCACGCCAGGTCGGTGAGGAGCGCGAGCGCGGGCGCGTTGTTGTCGGCGGCCTCCGGCATCGCCGCGATACCGGCGAGCGCGCTGCCTTCCTTGTCACGCCACTTGGGGTACTGCTCCACCCAGTCCGGGGCGTTGGCGCCCATCGGGGTGTGGCCGCCGAAGTTCCAGATGCTGCCGAAGGCGTACGGGGTGCCGTCCCAGTCGCTCTCCCGGTCGGTGACGGTGGTGTAGCGGTCGGACAGGCCGTCGACGACGAGCATTCTGCTCTTGTTGACGCCGTCGAGCAGGGCCTTGGAGGGGTTGTTCTGCCAGCCGAGAATCGCCCAGACGGCGCCCGGGCGGGCCTTCTGGAGCGCCCCTTCGACGGCTGCCGCGGCCTCGCCCACCGGGACGTCTCCGGGGTTGCCGCCCTCATGCAGCAGGTCCATCTTGTACATCGTGCTGTCGCCGAACCGCTGCGACTGGGCCCGGTAGAAGGCCGCGGCCACCTCGTCGAAGGCCGTGGTGCGCGGGTCGAGCCAGTCGGGGCGCTTGAAGGCGCCCCAGTCGCCCTGGGGGACCACGGCCGCGTCCCCACCGTGTTTGGCGACGAAGTCGTCCGGCACGGTGCCGAAGTAACCGGGCAGCACCGGTGTCATGCCCAGTTCGCGCACCCGGTCGGTGATCTTCCGGGCGAGATCGGCGCGCCTCTCGATGAGCTGCTTGGACACCGGACCGCCGAACCCGGACATGTTCTGCAGCAGCCACCACGGCTGATGGGCCGGTGCCGGAATCCACGCCCGCATTTCGGCGTCCGAGTAGCCGAACTGCCGGAAGGTGTCGTAGTAGACGGCGTCGCCGCCGGTGTAGACCAGCACCCGGTTGATGCCGTGCAGCGCGAGCACGTCCAGCTCGCGCTCCCACGCGTCCCAGTTCCGGTAGGGGCCGGTGTAGCCGTCGTTGGTGTCGTTGAGGGCGAACCGGTGCGGCACGTTCGCCGATCCGGCGATCTCCCCGCCGGGGGCGGGCAGCAGCCTGGGGAGGTTCAGCTGTTCGCCGTTCCAGGAGATGTCGGCCTTCGCCGCCCGCGCGAGATAGGTGTTGAGGCCGGTGAGCAGCACCGCCGGGCTGCTGCCCGCCACGGTGATGGCTCCGGCCCGGCCGGTGACCTTGAACCGGTCGGCGCTGCCGGCGTCCAGCGCGCGCAGCGTCACCTGCCGGTAGTGGTCGGGCAGCAGTCGTCGCAGCGCGACCGATGCGGGGGTCGTGTCGAACGGCTTCGCGACCGTGTCCGCGGCCGCTGGTGCGGCGTGAGCACCTGGCGGCGGCGTCAGCAGCACCACTGAGCCGAACGCGGCCGCTCCGGTCAGCAGGCGTCTGCGGCTGAGGGGTTGATTGCCTGTCATGAACGTCCTTCCAAGACTTTTCGGTTCTTCCGAGCCGCGGTGCGATGTGGCCGCACCGCGGCTCGGGTCAGGCGACGGTCATCGCGAAGATGTGCAGAGCGGGACCACCGCTCGTCAGGCCGTCGCTGACCTTCGGCAGCACGACGGAGTGCAGTTCCTTGTCCTCCAGCTCGACGCCGAAGGTGTAGAGACTGATCGGGTTCCTGTCCTGGCCCGAGGGGGTGTTGCGGTACGGCAGTACCACCGCGGCCGCGGGGTTCGCCCAGTACCAGTCGGGGACCTCGACGGAGAAGGCCTGCTCGGTACCGTCCGCGTACACGACCTTCCCGGGCCCTTTGCCGTCGCCCCAGGTGCAGGTGCCGAGGAAGGCCAGCCGCGACCCGGTGCCGGACAGCCGTACGGTCTGCCCGGAGGACACCACGTTGTCCTTGGCGCCGGGCTCGGTGTCCGGCCAGGTGAAGGTCGTCCCGCCGTATGTCACCGAAGCCCCGGGAGTCAGCCCGACCGATGCCAGCGCCTCGGCGGACAGGCTGGAACGCGAGCCGTCGATGTCGGCGGTGGTGGTGGCGTCGTCGGAGGAGATCCCGGCGTTGTCGAAGGCACCGGCCAGCGACCTGTACGGCAGTTTCAGCGACGAGGTCGCGCGGGTGCAGTCGGATCCGTGCTCGTGCACGTCGAAGAGCGCGTGCGCGATGCAGGGGACCACTCCTTCGGCGTCGTCGGGGAGCCGGGTCTTCCAGGTGCGGGTGACCGACCGTCCGGGCGCGATGTCGCCCAGGCCGTCCGACTGCGCGAGGTCGCCCACGGCGAGGTAGAGAACGGTGCCGCGCAGGGTGATGCCGGTGGTGTTCTTGAGGGTGGCGGTCAGGGTCACGGCCTGGCCCGGTCCAGGGGTGGCCGGGGTGACGGTGAGGGAGACGGGCGGCGAGAGGAAGTCCTGTTCGGGGCGGTAGGCGGCCTGGGCGAGGCGGTGGGTTGTCATCTCGTCTCCACTGAGAAGTGGTCGAACACGGCCTGCACGGTGGAGCCGGGGTAGTTGAGGTTCACGGCGCTCGCCACCACGCCGGCGTCCAGAGCGCCGCTCGCGGAGGACACGGTCGCCCGCGCGATCTCGGTCCAGGAAAGACCGTTGTTGGTGCTGCTGTACGCGATGTACGTCGTGCCGTCACGGACCAGGCGCAGCCAGGCGGGGTGGGTGGAGCCGCCGCCACCGGCCCAGGTGTCGAGCCGCCCGTTTCCGTCGCTGTCGGTCATGAACTCCAGGCCGAACGACTTCGACATGGTGAGTACGGCGTAGCCGCCCTTCTCCGGGGCGGTGAGGTCATTGGCGACGGCGATGCCGTACTTGGCGGTGGGGTTGTCGCTCCCGGTGAGGCTGACCGTCTCGACCTGCACCACGCTCGACTCGGCGGCGGAGCCGGGAAGGAGGATGCCCCCCTTCTCGTCGGTTCCACCGGAGAAGTCGCGGCCGCCCGCCCAGATCACCAACTGGCTGCCGTACTGGCCGAACTTCGCGTCGTCGGTGGTGGCGAACGTCCGGTACGGGTCCCGCACACCGTTGGGCTCGTAGGGCACGGTGAACGTCTTGGCGGACCGCGCGCAGTCGCTGCTGTGCTCGTCGACGTCGAAGACCACGTGCGCGGTGAACGACACGTTCCCGGCCACGTCGGCCGGGATCGCCGTCTCCCAGCGCCGGGTGGCCTTCGCGCCGGGCCGCAGGTCGCCGAGCGGAATGGTCTTCGCCGCCGTGGTGGCTCCGGGGTTGATCAGATGGAGCACGGCGTTGAGGAGCGGGAAGGAACAGTCGTTGGTGAGGACCGCGGTGGCGGTGACCGGGTCACCACCGGCCGGCTCGGCGGGTTCGGTGGTGACGGTGAGCGTGGGTCCCAGGGTGTCGAACTGGGTACCGTTACTGATTCCCATGCCGGTCACCGGGCCCAGTCGACGGTGAAGACGTTGGCGATGTCGCTGGGCAGTGAGGACGGGACCGTGATGTTGATCTTTCCGTCACGGCGGGTCCACCTCAGACTGCCGCTCGTGCCGAGCAGCCGGATCCGGGAAGTGGCGCTGATGGGGATGTCGCCGGGCACCGAGAGGGTGCCGCTGGGCGCGCCCAGCACGATGATGTTGAACTTCCCCGGGGAGACGGTGTAGCGGATGCCGAGCGAACTGGCCTCCTCCTCCGCCCGCACCCAGGGCGTCGACCCGTAGATCGCGGGGCCGTTGACCTTCAGCCAGGCGCCGATGTCCTTCAGCCGCTCCTGCATGATCTCGGGGATCGTGCCGTCCGGCCTGGGGCCGATGTTGAGCAGCAGGTTGCCGTTCTTGCTGACCACGTCGGCGAGCAGCTGGATCAGGAACTCGGAGGTCTTGTAGTCCTCGTCCGGCTCGTGCTTGTTGTAGCCCCAGGAGTAGCCGATGGTCATGCAGCACTCCCACTTCTGGGGATCCATTGTGGGGTTGGTGCGCTGCTCGTACGTCGCGAAGTCGAAATGGGTGTCGAACCGGTCGTTGATCACGACACCCTTGGGGTGCGTTCGGTTCTTGGCCTGGTTGTAGTAGTGGGCCATGGGTTCTTCGCTGCGCCACGGCGGGTTGCCGGTGGGCCGGAACCACTGGCCGTCGGCCCACAGCAGCTCCGGGTCGTAGCGGTCGATGATCTCGTACAGCTGCTTGAGCTCGTAGTCGCCGACGTAGTCCTGGACCGGCTTGTAGCCGGTCATCGGGATTTCCTGGTCGGTGTAGAAGTTGCGCATCGGCCGACCGATGGCCGGGTTGAAGAACTCGCCGAGCGAGTAGTACAGCCCCGGGCGCACGGTGCCGCGCTTGCGGGCCGCGGTCATCAGCTCACCGACCAGGTCACGCTTCGGGCCGTACGCCACGGAGTGACGGTCCGTCACCTTGCTGGGGTAGAGCGCGAATCCGTCATGGTGCTTGCTGGTCAGCGCGAAGTACTCGGCACCCGCCTGCTCGAACAGCCTCACCCAGGAGTCGGGATCGTACTTCTCGGCCTTGAACTGCGGGATGAGGTCGTCGTAGGTGACGTTCTCGCCGTAGGTGTCGCGGTGGTACTTCCACTCGGCGGTGTCCTTGGTGCTCTGGTACCACAGGTACCACTCGGACGCGCTCCTCGGCGTCGCGCCGCCGATCACCGAGTAGATGCCCCAGTGGACGAAGATGCCGAACTTGGCGTCCTTGTACCAGCGCGGCACCGGGTGGGTGTCGAGGGATGCCTTGGTGGGCTGGTAGTCGGGAATGCCCAGGGCGCCGGACACAGCGCCCTGCGTGAGCGCCTGGGCGGTGCCGGGCGGGGCGAGCAGCACCGCGCCGCCGAGGGCGGCCGCGGTGGTCATGAAGTGTCTGCGGTTGACTGCCATATACGTGCCTCTCGCTGGTACGTGGATCACGCGTGCGTGGAGAAGGAGTCGAAGAGTGCTGTCGTGATCTGGCCGGGGTAGTTGAGGTTGACGGCGCTCGCGACCAGCCCGGCGTCGCCGGTGCCGCTCGCGGACGGCACGGTGGCGGTGGCGACCTGCTGCCAGGCGGCGCCGTCGGAACTGGCGTACGCGGTGTAGCTGGTGCCGTCGCGGACGAGCTTCAGCCAGGCGGGGTGGTACGAACTGCCGCCGCCGGCCCAGGTGTCGAGCTTCCCGTCGCCGTCGCTGTCGGTCAGGAACTCCAGGCCGAACTGCGCGGACATGGTGAGCACCGCGTAGCCGCCCGCCTCCGGGGCGGTGAGGTCGTTGGCGACGGCGATCCCCGCCTTGGCGGAGGGGCCGCTGCCGGTCTGACCGACGACGCGGGCGGTCACCGTGCCGGACGGCGGCGCGGCGTCGGCGAGGTAGACCGCCGCCTTCTCGTCCTTCCAGCCGGACAGGTCCTGGCCGCCGGCCCAGATGGCGAACTGGTCGCCGTTCTGGGCGTATTGGGCCTGCTCGGTGGTGGTGGCGGTGGTCAGATACGGTGCCCGCACCGAGGACGGAACAGGGGTCACCGTGGCGTCCACGCTGTCCGAGTCGTGCCGTGTCCGGCCGTCCTGGAAGAAGGAGGTGCGTACTCCGATCTCGTGGGTGCCCCAGGCCGCGTCGGCCGCGGGGGTCACCGTCCAGGTGACTTTGGCGCTGTCGCCGGGGGCGAGGGAGCGCGTCCTCGTGCTGCCGGCCGGTTCGGCGGACCAGCCGTCGGGGAGATCGAGGCGAGTGCTGACCTGGGTGACCGTTTCGGTGCCGGTGTTGGTGACGGTCGACGTGATCTTGCCGTCACCGCCGGCTTGCAGGGTCGGCCGGTACGGGGTGAGCCGGACCCGGGCCGAGGGGCAGTCCCGGGCCACCCGCAGACCGGCGAGGTCGACCGCGTCGGCGAACGCCTTCATCCCGGTGTCGTTGGGGTGCAGATGGTCACCGGAGTCGAACGCGGCGCCGTAGCGGGTGGGATCGTCCGGGTCCCGCACCGCCTTGTCGAAGTCGGCGTAGCCGTCGAAGACGCCGCCGTCGCGTACGAACGTGTTGACCTTCTGCCGGTCGGCCTCCTTGGCCTCGGTCCACCAGTCGCCCCAGCCGCGATACGGCACGACCGTCGCGCCGATCACGCGCAGCCCGCGTTCATGGGCGCGGCGCACGATCTCCTTCATGCCGTCGATCACCTGATCGCCGGTGGCGCCGCCCCAGCTGAGGTCGTTGACACCCTCGAACAGGACCACCGTGCGGGCGCCCGGCTGCGACAGCACATCGCGCTCCAGCCGGTCCAACGCCGACGGGTTGCCGTCGACGCCGGCCGTGATCCGGTTGCCGCTGATGCCCTCGTTCAGCACTCCGGCGGTGGTCGAGCAGGCCGCCAGCCGGGCCGCCAGATCGTCGGGCCAGCGCCGGTTGGCGTTCGAGGTGGAGGCCGCGCCGTCGGTGATGGAGTCGCCGAGCGCCACCACGGCGCCCGCCGCGTTGCCGCCCTGTACGTCGACACCGGTCAGGAACGGGAAGGTGGAATCGGTCTTGGTGAAGGCGTCCCCGTCGGAGTCCGAGGTGTGGTCGCCGCCGCCGTCGGGTGTCCAGTAGACCGTCTGGAGGCCCATCCAGTGCTGGCTGATGTGGGTGAGCCGGCCGGGGAAGTACAGGCTGACGACCAGGTCGCTGCGGGCGGGCACGGTGAGCTGGACCTGATCGCTGGCCGCCTGCTCGCCGGCCGCGATCGTCACCTCGCTCTTCCCGCCGAACCGCAGCTTCTGCGGCTTCGTGACGGCGGAACCGCCCTCACGAAGTCCGACGGTCGCGTGTCCGATCGTCACCGGCTCAGTGGTGAAGTCGTTGGTCAGGCGGATGCGTACGCTCGACCCGCCGGCGCTCACCCGCACCGGGATCCGTACCGTCACCTCCGAGGTGCCCGGGTCGTACGAGGCGTGCTGCGCGGTCGCCCAAGTCCCGGTCCACCCCGGCTGCGCGGTCTCCGCCGCGGCCGGCGCCACCGGAAGCAGGGCAGCCACGGTGGCCGCCAACGCCGTGGCCAGGACCGCGAATCTTCGGTGCCCCCGCAAGTGTTCAAGCCGTTTGGACACGGTTCCTCCTCAGGAACAGCCGCGGCCGAGGCCGAGCGACGTCAGGTCGATGGAGTCGGCGAATGCCTTCATCCCGGCGTCATTGGGATGCAGGTGGTCTCCGGAGTCGTACGCCGCGCCCAGCCGCCGCGGATCCGCCGGGTCCCGGACCGCACGGTCGAAGTCGGCGTAGTCGTCGAAGACCCCGCCGGAGTCCCGGACGAACGCGTTGACCTGCTGTCGCCGCGCCTCCGTCTCCTCGGTCCAGCCACCCCAGGTGAAGTCCTCGTACGGGGTGATGGTGGCGCCGACGACCCGCATCCCGCGCTGGTGGGCCCGGTCGGCGATCTCCGTCATGCCGGCGATGATCTGCTCGGCACTCGCCCCGCCGAGGTCGTTGATCCCCTCGAAGAGGATCAGGGTCCGCGCCCCCGGCTGGGAGAGCACGTCCCGGTCGAGCCGGTCGAGCGCCGAGGGGTTGGTCGCGGTCCCGGCGGTGATCCGGTTGCTGGTGATGCCCGCGTTGAGCACCCCGGCGCCGGGCAGGCAGGCGTTGAGGCGGGCGGAGAGCAGGTCGGGCCAGCGCTGGTTGGTGTCGGCCGTCGAGAACGACCCGTCGGTGATCGAGTCGCCGAGCGCCACCACCGACCCGGTTCTCGGAGCTGTCACGTCGACGCCGCTGAGGAACGGCCAGCTGGTGGTGGTCCAGGTGTAGGCGTCCCCGGTCGGGTCGACGGCGTGGTCGCCCGCCCCGTAGTCCGTCCAGTACACCGTCTGCTGGGCCCACCAGTGGTCGGTGATGTGCGTGACCTGACCGGGCAGATGGAGGCTGACCACGAGGTCGGTCAGGGCCGGCACGGCCAGGCGGACCGGGTCGCTGACCGCCTCACCGCCCGCCGGGATCGTGACCTGGCGTATTCCGCCGAATCGCACGTCGTACGGGCGGGCCACAGCGGAACCGCCGTCACGCAGGCCCACGGTCGCGTGCCCGATCGTCACCGGGTCGGTGGCGTAGGCGTTGGTCAGCCGGATGCGTACGGATGAGCCGCCGACGCTGATGTGCACCGGCATCCGTACCGTCACCTCGGACATCCCCGAGACCTCGTAGTGCTCGCTGGCAGCGGTGGCCCAGGTCCCCGTCCAGCCGCGCTGACCGGTCAACTGATCTGCCTGGGCGGGCGCGACCGATCCCGCCAGGACAGCCACGACCATGAGCATGAGCACAGCGAACCTGCCGCGCGTCGAACGCATCCCGCCCCCTACCCTTCCGCGCCGGTGCGCGCGAGCGCCTGGTACGCCTTGCCGGCGCCCTTGGCCTTGAGGTTCACGAACGCCGGCGTCACGCCGAGTGGCGCCGCGTACTGCTTGAGCGTGACGGGACCGCGGAGGACCCTTCCGGTGGTGACGTCACGCCATGTACCGGTCGGCAGGAAGACGTCCCGGGTGGTGCCTTCATCGAGCTTGGGCGCGGCCAGCACGGCCGGTCCGAGCATCCACTCGTCGGTGACCGTGTAACTCGCCTCGTCCTTCGGGAAGTCGAAGAACAGCGGCCGCATGATCGGATCGCCGGTCTTCAGCGTCTGCTGCACCTGATCCCAGATGTACGGGGCCAGCCACTCGTGCGTCTTGATCGCCTGCCGGTAGAGGTCGACCGTCTGCCGGTCGTACCCGTTCCACTCGCCGGTCGTCGCGTCCCGGACACCGGTGGGCGAGGTCGAGGCGTACATCAGCGGCATCAGGGACGCCGCCTGCGCCCAGCGGGCCAGGACCTGCTTGGTGGGTGGCGGGTAGCTGAGCGAGCCGCCGATCATGTCGGTCTCCACGAACGGGTAACCGATCGTGGAGACCGCCAGGTTGGCCGAGACCGCGGCACGCAGCCCCGCGAAGGTGGTCGGCTTGTCGGCCGTGCGGGTGGCGAAGCCCTTGGCCTGCGCGGCGTTCCACGCGACCCGCAACCCCGCCCCCTGCTGGTCGAACTCGTCGGCCAGCTCGGTGCCGTACTTCACGTAGTCGGCGCGGGTCGCCCCCGGGTAGGGGGCGCACCGGTCGTCGAAGAAGGCGGTGTCGAACTTGAACCCGGCCACCCCCAACTGGCTTGTCTGGGCTTTGAGATCGTCGGTGTACCACTGCCGTGCGGCCGGGTTCGCCAGGTCGATCAGCCCGGTCTGGCGGCCGTTCCACCAGGTGAACAGGCACGGTTTGGTCGGGTCGGACGGGTCCTTGAGCAGATACCCGTTGTCGACGGCTTCGGAGAAGTTGGCGGCGGTCTCGGGCATGTACAGGCCCGTCCACATACCGAGGTCGAAGCCGAGGCGCCCCAGTTCCTTGGACAGGGCGGGCAGATCGGGGAAGCGTTCGCCGAAGTCCGAGGCGATCACGCTCTCCTCGATCTGCACCGCGTGCCCGCCGAGCCCGGCGCCGGCCAGCGCTCGGGCCCAGGCGAGGACGTTCTCCTGGGTCTGCTCGCCGTAGAACTGGGCCCAGGAGTTCCAGAGGGGGGTGGCGTACTGCTCGTAGGGGGTGTCGGCGCGTTCGGGCTTGCCGACCAGCGCGATGTGGTCGCGGTACACCTCGGCGGCAGTGTCCTCGACGAACACCGTGGAGGCGGAGGGCCGTTCGCCGGTGACGGTGAACTCGCCGAGCCCGTTGCCGCCGGAGTTGATCCGCACGTCCATCGGGTCGTTCGTGTCCGCCCGCAGCCCGGTGGCGCTGGAGGTGTACCAGAAAGGGGAGACCACCTGGTACGAGGCCGGGCTGAAGCCGGTGTCCACCAGCTGCCCGGAGTCCAGCGGCCACGGCTGGACCGTCTGGTCGCTGTTCTCGCCGTGCCCGTACCAGTGCCCGGCGCTGCTCAGGTCGTACGCCGTGCTGAGCGCGTCGGCCTGTGCGCCCGACAGAGTCCAGTTCATGTCGTACCGGTCGGAGCGCAGGGTGATCCGCAGATCGACGCTGACGCCCGGCAGGTCGGTGGCGGCGGTGACGCGCAGGGAGTTGCCTATACGGGTGCTGCCGGTGACCTCCCGGACGATGTGCCAGTCGGCGCCGATCCGGAACCGGAACGCCGCGGGCGCGGTGGCCAGCACGGTCCGGCCCTCCCGCACGGTGGTGACGGTCAACCGGTCCGTGCCGACGCGTAGTTCGTAGGCGGGTGTCGTGAAGGTGATCGGCCCGGAGTCGGCGGCCGCCGGCGCCGCGCCGAGCAGCGGGGCGGCCAGGGTCAGCGCCGCCGCGCCGCGGCGTACGGTTCGTCTCGCCGTAGGCGGCATCAGGCACCACCGCCGCACGTCAGCTTGGCGTCGGCCCAGTCGGCGTGGTCGAGGGCGTTGCCGTCCCCGGCGTCCGAGACGACGAGTTCGAGGCGGCGCGCGCCTGCCACATCGACGTCGATCTCCTTCGTCGCGGTGTCCCGGTCGACGGTGCCGCTCTCGTAGACGGGTGTTCCGTCGGCGAGGACGGTGTAGGTGACGGTGGCCGGGCCGTCGGAGCGGCCGTAGGTCTCCTGGTCGAGGCCGAGCGCGGCGTGGAAGGTGGTGCAGGTGCCGCCGAGCCACACCTGGACGCTGCTGGCGGCGTGGGTTCCGAGGCCCTTGTCGTAGACGGTGTCGTGGAGGGTGAGCGGCAGGCCGTCGCCCTCGGCGTTCTCGCCGACGGACTGGTCGCGTTCGACCGGACCCCAGCCGTTGCTGCTGGAGGCGAACGGCAGATCGCTGAGGTAGTGTTCGCCGGCCGTGAGCGGCGGTGGCTGTGCCGCCACGACCTGTTCCCCGGTCACCGAACCGGGCTTGCCGGCCCGGGTGAAGCCGGCGGTGGCGCTGATGACGGTGACGGTGCCGGTCTTCTGGTCGGCGGGGACGGTGACGGTCCACCGGGCTTTCGCCGAGGCGCCGGGTTCGAGGGTGCCGAGGCGGACCGGGTCGGCCGGGGTCGCGGTCCAGCCGGCGGGCAGCTTCGGGCTCAGGGTGAGGTCGCTCAGCGTCCTGCCGTTGCCCGGCACGGAGGTCGTCGCCGTGACCTGGTAGGTGGTGCCCGGCTCGACGGTGTCGGGCGCGTCGACCGTCACCCGAGCCGGAGTGGCCGGGGCGGCGTAGGTGGCGGCGTCGTAGGCCGGGGCGGCCACATCGGCGACCCGCAGCGAGGAGGTGACGTTGCCGAGCGTGGTGAGGCCGACCTTTCCGAGGCCGCCGCTCTTCGCGTCCTCGCTCCACGAGGCGATGGCGATGGTGTTCTTGCCGTCGGCGCGCAGGATGCCGTTCGGGATGGGGAACGTGTGCTGCGGACCGGTGTCGTTGACGTACTGGCCCATCAACCAGCCGTTGACATAGATGAGGGCGCGGTAGTTGCGGTCGGGGTCGTCGGTGATCGTAACGCCGACGGAGACGTCCTGGCCCTTGGGCAGTTGCGGGTTGAAGGTGGTGCGGTACCAGGCGATACCGGGTGCGGTGTCACTGGCCGGCAGCGTGGCCGCGTCCCAGGACCGGTCCGGGAATCCGGGCAGGGTCCAGCCCGCTCGCTCCCCGTACAGGCCGCCGTTGTTCATGTGCCCGCGTACGGTGTCGACGGGCTGCTCGCCGCCCCGGGCACCCTGGATGCGCCAGGTGATCTGCGCGTCGGAGCCCGCCAGATACGCCGTGGTCAGACCGCGCGGCTGCTTGTGGTCGTCGCTGTTCCAGGTGAAGTCCTCGTTGTGGCCCATGGTGCCGACCAGGACGGAGATCACGTTCTCCTTGCCCTTGTGCAGCAACCCGTCGGCGATGGGGAAGGTCTTGCGGCCGGTCTGACTCGTCCCGGCGAACTTCCCGTTGATCCACACCGAGTACGCGCCCACCGCGGCCGAGCCGGTGTCCGGGTTGGTGGCGTAGGCGGTCATGGAGAGGGACTTCTCGGTGCCGGTGGCCTTGAAGCGGCCCCGGTACCAGACGTAGCCGTAGTGATAGCCGTACTCGTCCTGGTACAGCACCGGTACAGTCCCGGGCTTGGTCGGGTTGTCGGTGGTCAGCTTGTCGGCGTACGTCCAGGACGAGTCGTCGAAGCCGGGGGCGGCCTCGGGGGTTTCGGCGGACGTCTTCCAGCCGGTCAGCTCGGGGAGCTTGACGTCCTTCGGACCGGGCACGGTGCCCGACAGGCTGCCGGAGGAGGTCCGTCTCACGCTCAGGGGTACGCCGTTCCAGGTGACGTTCCGTACGCCGGACGGGGCGAACACCTCCAACGGGCCCGCCTCCTTCGCATCGCCGGTGAGGGCGAGCGTCGTCCCCAGGCCGGTGACGGACGCCGTGCGGACCAGTTCGGTGCCGCGTTCCAGGACCGGACCGGCTGCCGTGTCCTGCCGCCAGAAGCCGGCGGCCTCGGCGTCGGTGCCGATGAGCAGCAGCAGATCGGGGCGGCCGGAGCTCTGGACGAGGACCCGGGTGACGCCGGAGTGGGTGTAGTCCAGCTTCAGGTCGCCGCGCTCGGCGTCCCAGCTGACGTCCGCCTTGCCGTCGAGCACGGTGACCTTGGGCTTGGCGGAGTAGCGGAGCATCGTCTGCCCGGGGTCGCCCTCGCCGCCGTACAGCACGGCTCGGGTGCGGTCACCGGTCTTCGCGCTGGTCAGCAGCTCGCTGGTGGAGTAGACGAGCCGCTGGCCGCCGCCGAGGTCGTGGCCGGCGACGAGGATCTTGCCGGTCTTGCCGTTGAGGCGTGCGGTGACCGGATAGGTGCCGTCCGGGGTCTTCCAGTCGAAGGTGGTGGTGGCGTCGGCATCGGCCATCGGGTCGCTGTGCCGGAGGTAGAGGAACTGGGTGTGCGTGTCCGGGTTGGCGCGGACCTCGATGTGCACGGCGTCGTTGGACGAGGCGGGGGCGTTCGCCGGATCGGTGGCGGTGAGCGGGGCGGTGGTGGTGTAGAAGAGGCCCTGCCGCTTCATCTCGTCGTAGTCGGCGCCGGTCTGGCGCGGCTCGCTGATCGGTGCGCCGTAGTCGTACGAGGTGTAGACCTGGCGCGGGTCGGCGAGCCAGCCCCAGTTGGTGCCGCCGTAGGTCATGTAGAGGTTCTCGATGGTCGTGCCCTGCATGACCTCGTGCTTGTTGACGATCTTCTGGTAGGCGGGACCCATCTTCTCGGGGCACTTCTCGTAGCCGGTGTCGCCCCAGGTCTGGAACCAGCCGGTGCCCGCCTCGAAGATCGACAGAGGGGCGTTGTCCTGCTGCCGTTTGAGGGTGGGCAGCCACCACTCGCCCTTGCAGAAGGAGTTGTACTGGTCCAGCTCCCCGACGAAGTCCAGGCCTTCGCCGCCCGCGTACTGCGGCATCGGCTCGTTGCCGACGAGGGGCACGGTGATGCCGTCGGCCCGTACCTGCTTGGAGAGTTCGACGATGTAGTCGCGGCCTTGCGGGTCGTACAGCTCGTTCTCGACCTGGTAGAGCAGTACCGGTCCGGTGCCGTCGGTGACCTGGCGGCGGGCGAGGATCCTGTCGATCTCCTGGAGCCACTCGCGGGCGGCGTCGAGGTATTCGGGGTCGGTGGAGCGGGCCTGTCCCTTCTGCGTCATCAGCCAGCCGGGGAAGCCTCCGCCGTCCGTCTCGGCGTTGATGTACGGGCCCGGGCGGGCGATGACGTAGAGCCCGGCCTCCTCGGCCATGTCGAGGAGCTTGTCGACGTCACGGATCCCGGTGAAGTCGTAACGGCCCTTCGACGGGGAGTGGTAGGCCCAGTCGAAGTAGATCGAGACCGCGTTCATGCCGCTCGCCTTGATCTTTAGGAGCACGTCGCGCCACAGGTCGGGGCTGGGGAGGCGCCAGTAGTGGAACTCCCCGGACCAGACGAAGAGCCGCATGCCGTCGACCTTGACGGAGTACTTGTCGTAACTGACCGTGTGGGGCGTGGGCTTGGCGGCCGCGGCGTCGGCCGGGACCGTGGCGTGCGCGGGCACCGCGGCGGCGAGGACCGCGAGCAGTACGGAAGCCAGCGCCGCGGACAGCAGGGTTCTCAGTCGTCCGACTCGGGCGAGGATCACGACGTACCTCCCGTGCAGGTCAACTTGGCGTCGGCCCAGTCGGCATGGTCCGAGGAGACATCGCCGTCCCCGTCGACCAGCAGATCCAGCCAGCGGGCACCGGTCAGATCCACGTCGACCTCGGTGCCGCCGTCGGAGCCGCGCACCACCGCGGTTGTGGTGAGCGAGCGGCCGTCGGCGATCACCTGGAAGGAGACGCTGCCGCCGTCGCCGACCTCGTCGTCCACCCCGGCGGTCGCGGTGAAGCGGGTGCAGCCACCGCCGAGATAGACCCGGACCTGGCTGTTCGCGTGCACGCCGAGGCCCTTGGTGTACGTGGTGCCGCCGATACTCAGGGGGCGACCATCACCCGCCGCGTTCTCCCCGTTGGAGGCGTCCTTCTCCACCGGACCCCAGCCGTTGACCGCCTTGACCAGGGTCAGGTCGCTCACATAGGCGTCGGCGGACAGTCCCGGCGGCGGCACCTGTACGGCGCGTACACCGGTGACGGTGCCCGGACGGCCGGGCTGGGTGAGCTTGGCGGTCGCGGACAGGACGGCGTAGTGAACGGGATCGCTGGGCGGGGTCACGGTGTAGTCCGCTGCCACCGTGTCACCGGGCCTGACCCGGTCGAAACGGATCGTGTCGTCGGTGGTCGCGGTCCAGCCGTCCGGGACCTTCAGCGCCAGTTCGGCGTTCCAGGCGGTCGGCGCGTCCTTGGGCACGCTGAGAGTGACGGGGACCTTGGCGGCGGTGCCGGTGCTCAGGAACGGCTCGGCGTCGACGGTGACTTGAGCGCCCGCGGTCGGCATCGCGTAGGTCTTGGCGTCGTACGAGGGCGCGGCCACCGTACCGACCTTGATCCCGCCCGCCGAGGCGCCGAGGTCGACGAGTTTGACCGAGCCCGGGCCCGCGCCGGCCTTGGTGGACCACACGGCCAGGGCGATGGTGTTGTCGCCCTGCTCGCGCAGGAGGCCCTTGGGGATGACGAACCGTGTCTGGGGTCCGGTGTCCGGCAGGTAGCGGCCGATCAGCCAGCCGTTGACGAAGATCTCGGCGCGATAGCCGGTGCTGCCGCCCGCGGCTTCGGCGAGATCCAGTGCGATCGCGTTGTCCTGGCCCTGCGGCAGGTCGAGCCGGGCGGAGGTGCGGTACCACCGCACGCCGGGCTCAGTCTTGGCGGCCTGCCCGGAGAGGGTGGTGCTCTTCCAGCTGCCGTCGGGGAAGCCCGGCAGCGACCAGCCGGCCCGCTCCCCGTACAGCCCGCCGTTGTTGTACGGGCCCCGTGCGGTGTCCACCGGGTCCTCGCCGCCCCGGTTGCCCTGGATCTTCCAGGTGAGGGTGGAGGCCCCGCCGACCACCTCGGCGGAGAGCAGACCGCGTGGCTCCTTGGAGTAGTCGTGGCCCCATTCCTCGTTGTGGCCCGCGTTCTCCACGAGGACGGAGAGGACGTTGTCCCCGCCGTCCGAGCCGGACTTCAGCGTGCCCGCCGGGATGTCGAAGGTGTGCGCGCCGTCGCCGGAGCTGCCGAGGTAGCGGCCGTTGAGCCAGACCGCGTACTGGCCCGTGTTACCGGTCTTGGCGTCGAGTGCGAGCGCGGTCGCGGCACCGGTGGTCTTGAACCGGCCGCGGTACCAGACGTTGCCGTGGTGGAAGCCGTACTCGTCCATCGCGAGGACCGGCAGCGACCCGGCCAGCGCCGCGTTGTTGGCGGTGAGATGGTCGGCGGTGGTCCAGGTGGAGTCGTCGAAGACGGGCGCGGACTCCGGTGCCTCCTCCTTGTACTTCCACGTCGTCAGCTTGGGCAGATCGACCGGGAGCGGCGCCTGGGTGACGGCGACGTCGCGGCCGTTCCAGGTCACCTTCTTGGCGTCCGCGATGACCTCGATCTTCGCGGCCTTGGTGGAGTCGCCGGTCAACTTCAGGGTCCCGTCGGCCAGTTCCGCCGTACGGAGGAGGGATGGGCCGCGTACGAGGACGGGGCCCGCGGCGGTGTCCTGCCGCCACCAGTGAGCGGTCTCGGCGGTGTCGGCGATCAGCAGTTCCATGCCGTTCACCAGCACGCGGGCCAGGCCCTTGTGGGTGTAGTTCAGGCGCAGGTCGCCGCGTTCGGCGTCCCAGGTGGTGGTGACGTCGCCGTCGAGGACGGTGACCTCGGGCCGCTCGGCGTACCGCAGCACGGTCTCGCCGGCCTCGCCGGCCCGCCCGTACAGCAGCGCCACGTCCCGGTCGCCGATCCGGGCGCGCGTCATGATCTCCGAGGTGGAGTAGACGAGCCGCTGCTTCTCACCCAGGTCGTAGCCGGCGACGAGCAGTTTGGCGTCCCGGCCGTCGACGGTGATCGTTCCCTGCTGGGGTACACGGGGGTAGTCCCCGTCCTTGCCCGAGAGGGACAGGGTGGTCTCGTCCTTGTCCTTCACGCGGGTGTCGGCGTGCCGCACGGTGAAGAACTGGGTGCCGTCGTCGGGGTTGACGCGCCGGTCGACGCGCAGGGCGTCGTCGGACGGGGCGGGGGCCTCGGCCTTGTCGGTGCGCGCCAGCGAGGTCACCGAGTTGACCATGTAGCCGAGGCGCTTGAACTCCTGGTACTTGACCGTCAGTTGGCGGGACTCGTTGATCGGGGCCCCGTAGTCGTACGACGTGTAGACCGCGTTGGGGTCGGCGAGCCAGCCCCAGTTGGTGCCGCCGTACGTCATGTAGAAGGACTGGCCGCTCACCCCGGCGGCGATGTTCATCTTGCTGAACACCCGGGTGAAGTCGGTGCCGGTGAGTTTCGCGCAGTCCTGGTACCCGGTGCCGCCCCACGGGTCGAAGGCGCCGCCCTGTGCCTCCGGGATGATCAGGGGAGACTCGGGCTTCCACTCGTTGACGTACGAATAGTCGGGCAGGTTCTTCCAGGTCTCGGGGTCCTTGCAGTCGAAGCCCTGCGGGTAGGCGTCGAAGCCGTAGATGTCCGGGGCGCCCTTGCCGCTGACCCAGTTCTGGTTGGCGCCGCCGTCGTTGACGAAGGTGGGCACATCGATGCCGTCCTCCTTCGCCCAGTCGATGAGGGTCTGCATGTAGTCGGCGTCGTGGCGGCCGCCCTGGTACTCGTTCTCGACCTGGTAGAGGATCACCGACCCGGTGCCACGGGTGAGTTGGTGGCGCGCGATGATCGGGTTGATCCGGCTCATCCACTCCCGGGCCGCCTTCATGTACTCCGGCTCGGAGGTGCGGTTCACGCCGGCCTGTGTCGACCGCCAGGCGGGCATACCGCCGCCGGAGACCTCCGCGTTGATGTACGGGCCCGGTCGGGCGATCACATACAGGCCCGCGCGCTCGGCCTCGTCGAGCAGCCGCTCCACGTCACGGATGCCGGTGAAGTCGTAGGAGCCCGGCTTGGCGGAGTGGTAACCCCAGTCGAAGTAGAGCGAGACCGCGTTGAATCCGCCCGCCTTGATCTTCTGCAGGACGTCGCGCCACGCGTCGGGGTTGGGCAGCCGGAAGTAGTGGAACTCGGCGCCCCAGATGTACAGGGGTTTGCCGTCGACCTGCACGGAGTACTGGTCGTAGGTGACGGTATGCGGGGCCTGCTGCTCTGCCTGGACCGGTGGTGCGGCGACAGCTGTGCTGGTCAGGGGCATGACAGTCAGGGCCGCGGAGAGCAGCAGGGACTTCCACTTCACCCTCATGAGGTCAGACCCTTCACGACGGCCGCCCGCGCGGTCTCGATGTCGCCCACGTCCTTCGTCCGGCCGTCGAGGTTCCGCGTCGCGGTGGTCAGCGCCTCGGTCAGGGCGTCGCTGTCGGTGCCGCCGTCCTTCTTGCGCAGCTCGGCGACGAGTTCGTAGTCCTCGATGCCCTCCTTCAGCTGCTCCCAGCGGATGCTGGACATCGGGCCGTCCTCGCCCGGGTAGACCAGGTACTCGTCGCCCTGCGTGAAGATGTGCACCGGCTGATTGAAGGGGTCGCTGGTCCAGCTGTTGTACGACCAGCGCAGGAAGCCGTCCAGGTTCCGCTGGGCGGAGATCCACGGCAGCATCCGCGACTCGACGGCGGGCGAGAACGACAGCGTGTTGGGGTGGGCCGGAGCGCCGTACACGTAGAAGGTCGTGATCTTGCCGGCCTTGCGCCGTTCCTCCACCTTCTCCTTCGTCATCGCGTCGATGCCGCCCCAGTCGACGGACAGGTTGGACGCGACGCCTTCGGTGTTGATCGAACCGGCCACGGAGATGCGGTCGTCGAAGGCCGGCGCGACCTCGTGGACGAAGTCCTTGACGACGGTCATCGTGTTGATGGGCCGCTCGTCGAAGGACAGCCAGGTGTTCTCCAGCCAGCCCTTCGCCTTCACGTGCTTCTCGAAGGCGGGGAGGAACGCTCCCCACGCCTGACGCCAGCGGTCGCCGCCCAGATCGACGTTCTCGTAGACGGTCTTACCGGTGCTGGTGTCGGTGTAGGTGAGGTGTTCCTGGTCCTGGAACGCGAGCATGGAGAAGGCACCGATGTCGGGCCCGAGACCGGCACGTCTGGCGGTCTCGACGTACTTGTCCCAGCGGCTGAAGTCGAAGGAGAACGTCTTTCCGTTCCAGGTCCAGCCCACCATGCTGGTGTACGGCGTGGCGGTCTGCGACTCCCGGGTGCCGAGCGACCACTGGTGGTGCCAGGGGTTGTCGACGATGGTGGTGTTGATGACCTTCTGGCCGCGCGAGGCCAGGTCTCGGTTGTACTTGTCGATCAGCTTCCAGTGCTCGTCGGACCAGAGCCTGACGCCGTGGTTCTTGGCGATCGTCTCCGGCTGCGCCCACACGTCGAGGAAGAAGCTGTAGTCCTTCGGGTCGGGCACGCTCGCGTCGGCGACCTCGATGGTCAGCGGGTAGGTGCTCTGGGTGCGGCCGTCGGCGTTGACCTTCACCGTGCCGGTGTAGGTGCCGGGCTTGGCCGACTTGGGGATGTGGAAGGTGAACCACAGTGGTTGCGCCGCGTACGCGGGTACGTCCACCGAGGACCGTTCCTCGAGCGGGTCGCCGACCACATCGGGGTTGCGGTCGCCGGACACCTCCTTGCCGGAGCTGACCTGGTCGATGGTGGCGGACCAGTCGACCTCGCTCTTGGAACGCTGCACGGGTACGTACTTGACGTACCGGACCTGGGTGTCGGCACCGGACAGCTTCGCGCCGCCGGGCCCGGTGAGGTCGCCGACCACGGCCTTGACGTCGTCGAGGTTCTTGCCGGAGGCGATCGCCAGCTGCGCCGAGACCTGCTCGTTGCGCACGGCGGAGAGCTTGAGCTCCTTGGTGTCCTTGCCCTGGATGGGGGTCATCGGGTAGCGCGGGACCCGCTCCTCCGCGGAGCCGGCGAAGGAGCCGGTGGGAACCCAGGTGATGGTGTCCCTGGTGCCCATGGCGTCGGCGACCTTGACGGTCAGCCAGGTGGTGGTGGCCTTGGAATTGAGGTCGGTGCTGGTGGTCGCCGTACCGGTGACGGCGATCGCGGTGGTGCTCGCGGCCACGACGACGCCGGCGACGAAGCCGGCGACGAGTGAGGACGTACGTGCCATGGGGCTGGGTTCCCTCTCTCACGGAGGTGCAGGGAGTGGTCCCCGGCGGACCCCCAGGGGCCGGAGGACTACCGGGAAGCGGGGGTGGTCCCCGGCAGGCCCCAAGGGGGAGGGGGGCCTGCCGGGAAACCGGGGGTGGTGGTGCTGGAGATACCGGTGCGTCAGGAAGTGACGGTGAATCCGCTGAAGACGGCTTCGATGTTCTCGCCGGGATAGTTGACGTTGGCCGCGCTGGCGACCATCCCGGCGTCCTCGGTGCCGGAGGCCGACGGCACCTGGGCGGTGCCGACCTGCGACCAGGTCTGGCCGTCCTTGCTGGCGTACGCGGTGTAGGTGGCGCCGTCCCGGGTCAGCTTGAGGTACGCCGGGTGATAGCTGGAGTTACCGCCCGCCCAGGTGTCGAGCTTCCCGTCGCCGTTGCTGTCGGTCATGAACTCCAGGCCGTAACTCTGGGTCATGACCAGCACCGCGTAACCGCCCTTCTCGGGTGCGGTCAGGTCGTTGGCGAGGGCGATGCCGGCTTTGCCGACCGGTGAGGCGCTGTTCTGCGAGACCAACTGGGCCTGCACGGTGGACTTCTCGCCTGCCGCGTCGTCGCGGTAGATGACGCCCTTCTCGTCCTTCCAGCCGGACAGGTCCTGGCCGCCCGCCCAGATGGCGAACTGGTCACCGGCCTGGGCGTACTGGGGGTCCTCGGAGGTGGTGTCGGTCGTCAGGTAGGGCTCCTGCACGCTGCCCGGAGCGGCCTTCACCTGCGCCTGCACGGTGTCCGACACCTTCGTCGAGCCGTTGTAGGTGGCGGTGCCGGTGAGGTCGTGGCTGCCCCAGCGGGCGTCCTCGGCGGGTGTCACCGTCCAGGTGGTGGTGAGTGTGGCGCCGTTCTTGAGGTAGTCCGCGGCGGTCGGGTCGGTCGCCTTGGCGCTCCAGCCGTCGGGCAGGTCGAGGGCTGCCTTGACGCTCGTGAGGGTCCCGGTGCTCCAGTTGGTCACGTCAGTGGTCACCTCGAACGGCTTGCCGGCGTCGGTGGCCGGGGCGTCCGGGGTGATCAGGACGGAGGCAGCCGGAGCGTCGTCGCGCTTGAGCGCCTTGATGGCCTTGTCCGCGCCCTGGGCCTTGAGGTTGACGAAGGCCGGGGTGACGCCGAGCGGCGCCGAGTAGCCCTTCAGGGTCTTGGGGCCGCGGATCACGGTGCCCTGGTTGACGTCGTACCAGGTGCCCGGCGGCAGATGCACGGAGCGGGTGGCACCGGTGCTCAGCTTCGGCGCGGCCAGCACGGCCGGGCCGAGCATCCACTCGTCGGCGACCGTGTAACTCGCCTCGTCCTTCGGGAAGTCGAAGAACAGCGGCCGCATGATCGGATCGCCGGTCTTCAGCGTGCTCTGCACCTGGTCCCAGATATAGGGAGCGAGCTTCTCGTGCGTCTTGATCGCCTGCCGGTAGAGGTCGACCGTCTCCTGGTCGTAGTCCACCTTCTGCCCGGTGGTGGTGTCGTTGGTGTCCACCGGCGAGGTCGAGGCGTACATCAGCGGCATCAGTGAGGCGGATTGCGCCCACCGCACCAGTACGTCCTTCGTCGGCGCGGGCTGGCCCCCGGAGCCGCCGATCATGTCGGACTCGACGAACGGGTAGCCGATGGTGGAGATCGCCAGGTTCTGGGAGGCGGAGGCGCGCAGGGAGTCCCAGCCGGTGCCCTTGTCGACCTGACGGGTGACGAAGCCGGCCTCGTGGGCCGTCTTGTTCCAGTGCACCCGGATGCCGGCGCCCTGGAGGTCGAACTCGTCGGCGAGCTGCGTGCCGAGCTTCTGGTAGTCCGTGACCTGGGAGCCCTCGCGCGGCGCGCACCTCTCGTCGAAGAAGCGGGTGTCGAACTTCAGCCCGTCGATGTCGTACGTGTCCATGAGGGACTTGAGGTTGCCCTCGTACCAGGCCTTGGCCTCGGGGTTGGCCAGGTCGATGATCCCCGCCTCGCCGTTCCACCAGGTCACGTCACACGGCTTGGTCTTGTCCTTGGCGTCCATGAGCAGATAGCCGTGGTCCACCGCGTACTGGTAGTTGGCGGAGTCCAGGTTGATCCACAGGGTGACCCAGACGCCGAAGTCGAACCCCATGTCGTGGATCTTCTTGGAGAGGCCCAAGGGATCGGGGAAGGTCTTGGGATCCCAGGTCAGATTGCCGTAGTTCGACTCCCACTTGTCGTCGAGCTGGATGGTGTGCCCGTCCAGCCCGTTGTCGTGGAGGTCGGTGGCGTAGTCGAGCAGTTTCTCCTGGTCGACCTTGGTGTAGAACTGCGCCCAGGAATTCCACAGCGGCTTGGCGTACTGCTCGTACGGGGCGTCGGACTTGGTGGGCTTGCCGACGATGCCGATGTAGTCGCGGTAGACCTCCAGCGGGGTCGACTCGACGAACACGGTGGCCTTGTAGGTGTCGGGCGACTCGACGACGAAGGTGCCGAGGCCGTCCTTGCCCTTGTTGAGCGCCACGTCCATGACGTTCCCCGTGTCGACGCGCAGACCGGTCGACTTGGAGGTGTACCAGAACGGGTCGATCATGTGGTACGACGCCGGGCCGAAGGTCTTGTGGTCGACCTCGCCGGCGTCCAGCGGCCAGGGCTGGTTGGTGCCGGGACCGCCCTGCGGGGTCTCCGCCTCGCCGTGGCCGTACCAGTGGCCGGCCGACGACAGGTCGTAGGTGAGGCCGAGTTGGTCGGGGCTGCCGCCTTCGACGTCCCAGTCCAGCTGGTAGCGGTCGGCCTCGGGGGTGAGCCGGGCCGTGACGGTGGCGCCGTCGAGGGTGGTGTCGGTGGTGAGGGCGAGGACACCGCTCTTCCACGTCCAGTCGGTGACCTTGGTGGCGTGTTCCCACTTCTCGCCGGAGCGGAAGCGGAGTCCTCCGGTGTCGCCGCTCGCCGTACCCAGCACCGTTTTTCCGGAGCGCTCGGTGGTGAGGGTGAGTTCGTCGGTGGCGATGTCGACGGTGTAGCCGGGGGTGTTCCTGGTGCCCGGCACGGACAGGGTGAGGCCGTCCGCGCTCTGGGTCACCTTCGGCCCAGCGGCGGTGACCGCCTCGGCCTTCGTGGTGAGCGGGCCGGCAACGGTCGGTATGAGCGTCAGGGCAAGCGCGGCGGCCAACAGTGCTGCGGGCCTGGGGGATTTGCGCCGTCTGAACGGTTGGGTGCGCACTCACGTCCTCCGGGGGGCGGGGCGGGGCGGGGCGTTGCTCAGCGGGAGCAGCACGGCAAGATCATGCTCATTTCTGCTCATGTTCTGGCCACAAACGTCAGCTGTCAACATTCTCTTCCATGATTTCTCCGCGGCACCACGGGTCACTGTCAACCCTGGTGACAGTCGCGTTCCTGGGTCCACGCCCTGCTCAGGAAGGGGGCTGAGCCGGCTGAAACGGCTGTAAATTCTGCGTGAACCGCGCACGAATCGGTGGATTCCAGCACCTCGCCGGAGGTCGACCGGGCCGACGGAGGGGTGCAGCCGGGGTCGGCCGCAGCCCGATCCCACCGAACAGGGCGCAGATAAACACCGGTTCGGGGGCTTTCGGGTGATTCGGGGGCTTCGAACGGCTTCGCAGGGCTTCAAGGATCGCGAACCGGGTGTGCATCACCGTCACTTCGTCGGCGAAGTCCACCAGGGCGGCCGCGTCGCGTAACGCACCGGCAACCATCCTTCCCTTGACATCGCGCGCAACCTGTTGGGCATGATGGTGATTACTGCTTGAAGTAAGCCTTTTTCGAGCACAAACAATCACCAGCTTGCAGCGAAGGTGGTCCCATGAAACGTCACGTCATCGGCATCTCGGCAGGTGTGGCCCTTGCTCTGGTCCTCAGCGGATGCGGCAAGGGAGGTTCGTCAGGAGGCGGCGGCTCCGACGGGAAGACGATCAGATTCGTCGCCGCCAAGTACGACGACGACACCCAGCCCTACTGGGACAACCTCATCAAGGCCTTCGAGGCCGCGAACCCCGGCTACCGGGTCGAGTTGGAGGTTGTCGACTGGGAGCAGATGGACTCCAAGGTCAAGACGTACGTCCAGACCGGGCAGCAGCCCGACGTCCTCAACTACAACAAGTTCTCCGACTTCGCCCGCGACGACCTGATCTATCCGGCCAAGGAGGTGGTGTCGCCGAAGGTGCTGGACGACTTCCTCCCGGTCTTCGCCGGCCAGGCGAAGTACGAAAACGTCCAGTACGGCCTGCCGTTCATCTCCAGCGCGCGGCTCTTCTTCTACAACAAGGACATCTTCGGCAAGGCCGGGATCTCCAAGCCGCCGGCCAGCTGGGCCGAGGTCGAGGACGCCGCCAAGAAGATAAGGAAGGCCGGGGACATCCCGCTGGGCCTGCCGCTCGGCGCGGAGGAGGCCCAGGCCGAGTTCTACATCTGGGCGATGAACAACGGCGGCGGCTGGACCGACAAGTCGGGCAAATGGACGGTCGACCAGCAGGCCAACGTCGAGACGCTGGACTACCTGCGCAAACTCACGAAGGCCGGGCTGACCCAGCCCAACCCCGAGGCCACCAACCGCAAGGACGTCTTCAACCAGTTCGCGCAGGGCAAGATCGGCATGATCAACGGCGCCGTCTTCATGCGCAAGGGCTTCATCGACACGGTCGACAAGAACCTGAACTACGGCGTCGCGCCGCTGCCGAGCAAGGACGGCACGACGCACAACACGCTCGGTGTCCAGGACTACCTGGTGTCCTTCAAGAAGGACGACGGCAAGAACCGCGAAGCCGTCAACAAGTTCCTCGACTTCTTCTACCAGAAGGAGAACGCCTCGAAGTTCCTGTCCACCGAGGGCTTCCTGTCGGTCACCAAGTCGGCCGGAGACGCGCTGAGTTCGGACTCCGCCTACTACAAGCCGTTCGTCGACGCGCTGTCGGGCGCACGGTTCGCCCCCACCGACAACCCCAACTGGTCGGCCGTCGAAGGCGCCGTGAAACAGCGCATCGGCACCGCCGTGTCGGGCGCCGAACCCAAGAAGGTCCTGGCCGAGATCCAGGACACCGCCGAGAAGAACGGCTGACGAGGTGGCCGTACAGGACGTCACCACACGCACCGCCGGGGCCGGGCCGGAACGGACACCAACGGCACCGGCGCCCCGCTCCGGCCAGTCCCGTAGCGGCCGCCGCCTGCGGGCACTCGAGCCGCTGCTGTGGCTCGGCCCCGCCCTCGTGCTGATCCTCGCCGTGGTCATCTGGCCCGTCGTCGAGATGGTCCGCACATCCCTGATGGACATCAGCTCGACCGGACTGACCCGGGGCTTCGCCGGTGGCGACAACTACGCCGAGCTGTTCGCCGAGCCGGACCTGCCGGGCGTGGTGCTGCGCACCCTGGTCTGGGTGGTGGGCGTGGTCACGGTCACCATCGCCGTCTCCCTGGCACTGGCACAGTTGCTCAACTCGCGTTTCCCCGGGCGCCGGATGGTCCGCTGGGCGCTGATCGTTCCCTGGGCGGCATCGGTCCTGATGACGGCGCTGACCTGGCGCTGGATGCTCAACAACTTCTACGGCGTCGTCAACCGCGTCCTGATGGACGTGGGGATCCTGGACAAACCGGTGAACTGGCTGGCCCACCCGGCCCAGGCGTTCGCCTGGATGATGGCCGTGGCGGTCTTCGTCTCCCTGCCCTTCACCGCGTTCGTCATCCTCTCCGGCCTGGGCACCATCCCGGCCGAGGTGTACGAGGCGGCCCGCCTGGACGGCGCGGGAACGGCCCGCACCTATCTCTCCATCACGCTGCCGCTGCTGCGCCCGTCCCTGATGGTCGCCGCGATCATCAACGTGATCAATGTCTTCAACTCCTTCCCGGTCATCTGGGCCATGACCCGCGGCGGTCCGGGCTTCGCCACCGACACGACCACCACCTACATGTACAAGCTCGCGTTCGACAACCAGGCCGTCGGCGAGTCGGCGGCCATGGCCGTCGTGAACTTCGCGCTGATCCTCCTGGTCGTGCTGGTGTATCTGCGGGTCGTCCGCGGACGAGAGGAGACCGGCTGATGTCCGCCGTCACGGACCGACCCACGACAGCCCCTCCCGCGACGGCCCGGCGGCGTCCGCTGCGGCTGCGCACGGTCGTGCTCACCGCGGTGGGCTGGCTGGTGGCCCTGTTCTTCCTGGCGCCGTATCTGCAGATGCTGCTGACGGCGCTGAAGCCGACACCGGAACTGATGAAGTCGCCGCCGTCCTATCTGCCGTCGCACTGGCAGTGGTCGAACTTCGCCGACGTCTGGTCACTGAAGGATCCGCCGGTCTCCGACGCGCTCTTGTTCTCTCTGTACGTCGCCGGGATGTCCACGCTCCTCGCCCTCGCCGTGGGACTGCCCGCCGCGTACTACACCGCCCGCCACAAGTTCCGCGGACGCGGCGCCTTCCTGCTCCTGGTTCTCGTCACCCAGATGTTCGCGCCGACCGCACTCCTGGTGGGCATCTACCGGGAGATGGTCAGCCTCGATCTCACCGACACGGCGGAGGGGCTGATTCTGGTCAACGCGGCGTTCAACCTGCCGTTCTGCATCTGGATCCTCAACGCGTACTTCGCGAGCATCCCCAAGGAGCTGGAGGAGGCGGCGTTCATGGACGGGGCCGGCCGGCTGGGCGCGATGGTGAGGGTCACGCTGCCGCTGGCGCTGCCCGGAGTGGTGACCGCGCTCGTCTACACGTTCATCGGGGCATGGAACGAGTACGTCGTCGCCCTCACCATCACCTCGTCCGGCGACCGGACGACGCTGACCAAGGCCATCCCCGGATTCGTCACGGCGTACCAGGAGCAGTGGCAGTACCTCTTCGCCACGTCGCTGATCGCGATCGTGCCGGTGGTCGTCCTGTTCGTCTTCGTGGAGCGCTATCTGATCAGCGGTCTGACGGCCGGCGGCATCAAGTGACCTGCCGGGCCCACACAGTGCACCGCGCGGAGGCGCTCAGGCCCGGATGATCTCCACGCCCGCCGCGGCGAACGGCTCGGTCAGTTCCGGGCCCGCCGCCTTGTCGGTCACCAGCACATGGACGTCTTCCACCGGGCAGATCCGGGCGAAGGCCCGTCGACCCAGCTTTGAGGAGTCCGCGACCACGATCACCCGTTCGGCGCGGCGGGCCAACGCCCAGTTGATGCCCGCCTCGCCCTCGTCCTGGGCCGTCGCCCCGTGCCGGACGTCGATCGCGTCGACGCCGATGAAGGCGTGGTCGAGCGTGATCTGCGCGAGCATTCCGGTAGCGAGCGGTCCGGTGAGCTCGTACGAGGCCGGGCGGGCCACTCCGCCGGTGAGGACGAGCTTCACATGGCGGCGTACGACCAGCTCGTTGGCGATGTTCAGCGCGTTGGTGACGACCGTCAGCGAGGGCCCGGCGCCCTCCGTGCTCAACTCGGGCCTGATGGCCAGTGCCCGGGCGACCGCGGTCGTCGTGGTGCCGCCGTTCAGACCCACCACGGCACCCGCCCTCACCAGGCCCGCCGCCGCGTTGGCGATCCGCTCCTTCTCCGGAGCGTTGCGCGCGGCCTTGTAGCGGAGCGGCAGGTCGTACGCGATGGCGTTGATCACGGCGCCGCCGTGGGTACGGGTGACCATTTGCTGGCGCGCCAGCTCGTCCAGATCGCGTCGGATCGTGGCGGTGGAGACGTGCAGTGCTTCCGCGGCGGCCTCGACCTCGATCCGCCCGTCGCGCGTCAGTATGTCCAGCAAGGCGCTCCAACGGTCCTGCGGTGCGGCCATGCGTCGTCCCCTGTCCCTGGTGTGCGGACTCCTGAAAGCACGAGCCGTGTCCGCATCTCTGCAAAGCAATGCCTGTTTCAGCAGCTTAGACGGCCAAACCCAGCACTTCTGTGCAAGGTGGTCGGCCACGGGCCGGCCGGTCACATGATCAACATGTGGCCCGGGACAATCATCGCCATGAGCGACAGTACGGACCACGCCGAGAGCCGTCTCGCCAGGATCGAGCGACTTCTGGAGAGCGGCGAGCGCGATGTGGCACCCGCATGGCGCCGGGCGACGCAGGGGGAGTCGCGCTGGGCGGTGACCGCCGTGATCCTGGTGGCGGTCACCCTCCAGCTGATGCTGCCGCACCGGCTCACCTTCCAGCCGCACTGGGCGCTACCGGTCCTGGAGCTGGTACTGCTGGCCGGCCTGATCGCCGCGAATCCCCGGCGGGTCGAGCCCCGGACCCGGTGGCTGCGATGGCTGGGCCTGGCCATGATCTGCGTGATCAGCCTGGCCAACGGCTGGGCGGCGGTCCGGCTGGTGGCGGGCCTGGTGAACGGAACCGAGGGGACGGACGCCGGGCCCCTGCTGCTGACCGGCGGCGGCATCTGGCTGACCAATGTCATCGTGTTCGCTCTGTGGTACTGGGAGTGGGACCGCGGCGGACCGACGGCGCGGGCCCGGGGTCATCACCAGTTCGCCGACTTTCTCTTCGTACAGATGCAGAGCCCCGAGACCGCGCCGCCGGACTGGGAGCCGGCGTTCCTGGACTACCTGTACCTGTCGTTCACCAACTCCACCGCCTTCAGCCCGACCGACGTGATGCCGCTGTCGCGGTGGGCGAAGATGCTGATGATGCTGCAGTCCTCGGTGTCGCTGGTAACCGTGGTCCTGGTGGTCGCCCGGGCCGTCAACATCCTGCGATGACAGCGCAGCCCCGCAGCCGGGACCCGCTCGGCCTTTTGACCGGTGCGGTGGCCGCCGACGTCGCCGCGCTCATCACCCGAGAAAGCTCAGCCGCACCTTGCGTTCCGTGTTGTCCTTGTTCGTGTCGACCAGGCACACGGACTGCCAAGTCCCCAGCTCCAGGCGGCCGTCGAGCACCGGCAGGGTCGCGTGCGGCGGGACGAACGCGGGCAGCACATGGTCGCGGCCGTGGCCGGGGCTGCCATGGCGGTGCTGCCAGCGGTCGTCGGCGGGGAGGAGGGTGTGCAGGGCGGCGAGGAGGTCGTCGTCACTGCCGGCGCCCGTCTCGATGATCGCGATGCCGGCGGTCGCGTGGGGCACGAAAACGTTCAGCAGGCCGTCGCGGCCGGCGGCCACCTCCCGCAGGTAGGCCTCGCAGTCACGGGTGAGGTCGGCGATCCGCTCCGTGGAGCCGGTGGCCACGTTCAGGACTCGAGTGGTGAAAGCGTCAGACATGACTCCCATCCTGACCCACACGCCGCGTTTCACACACGAACGTCCGCCCGCCCTCTGATACCGACGGTCCACTTCGCGAGACACCATTGACCGTGGCCATGCCATCTGACCACTTTCGCCGCATGTTGCGTTCAGCCCTGCTCACCACGCGCGGTCACATCGACCTCCTGCGGGTGGCCTCGGCCGCGTGTCGCCGCGGCCGCTGACGCCCTCCTCCCGCCTCGCCGTCTCTGCCGCCCATCGCCGCACCCGCGCGCTCTGACCCGCCGGTGATGTCGCGGCGCTGACGCGCGCTTCCTCTCCCCCGGACGCCCACCTCCCGTGGAGCACTCATGAGCATCAGCCATGCCCCGTCCGGCCCCTCAGAATCTGATATTTCCCCTGAATCACCTTCCGTCAGCTCTCCTCCGGACCTCGATCTCGAACCCCTCGTCCCCAGCTCCTCCCGCCGCACCCGCGTCCCCCGCCGGCTGCGCCGCACCGCCGGCCCGCTCCTGCTGCTGGGGCTGTGGCAACTCCTCAGCAGTACCGGCGTATTGGCGGCCGACGTGCTCGCCTCGCCGGGGCGGATCGCCGAGGTCGCCAGGGATCTGGTCGCCGACGGTTCACTGACCTCCGCGATGGGCACCTCGCTGCAGCGGGTGGCCGCCGGACTGCTGCTGGGCACCGTCGTCGGTACCGGACTCGCCCTGGTCTCGGGCCTGTTCCGGATCGGCGAGGACCTCGTGGACGCCCCGGTGCAGATGCTGCGAACCGTGCCCTTCGTGGGCCTGATCCCGCTGTTCATCATCTGGTTCGGGATCGGCGAGGCTCCGAAGGTCGCCATCATCACGCTCGGCGTGACGTTCCCGCTCTACCTCAACGTGTACGCCAATACCTCCAGCCCGCCGACGCGCTGGCCGCGTTCACGTCCGGCAAGGTCGACGCATGGGCGGTCTGGGACCCGTACACCTCGCAGATCCTCCAGGCGGGGCAGGGCCGCGTCCTGACGACCGGCGAGGGCGTGACCAACGGGCTGACCTTCCAGGTGGCCGCCCCGAGCGCGCTGAAGGACGAGAAGAAGTCCGCGGCGATCAAGGACTACCTGGACCGGCTGCGGCGGGCGACGGCCTGGGTCCACGACCACCAGGTGGAGTGGGCGAAGGTCTGGGCGAAGGACACCGGGCTGCCGTACGTGGTGGCGCTGGCCTCGGTGAAGCGGACCAACTCCACGCGGATCTCCGTCGCCGTCGACAAGCCGCTCATCGCCTCGGAGCAGGAGATCGCCGACGCGTTCACCGGGCTGAAGCTGATTCCGCGCAAGGTCGACTTCGCCGCCTTCGTGGACACCCGGTTCAACGGCGACCTGCCGGCGTCGACCACCGAGGCCCGCGCCTCCACCGGCTCCTGAGGGTCCGCGGCCGCGCGGGAAGATCCGCAGCCATCCCGCTGTTGGTAGAAACGTGAACAACATGCGCGAGGTCGACGTGGTCGTCATCGGCGCCGGTCAGGCCGGACTGGCCGGCGCCTTTCACCTGCGGCGCACCGGCTTCGAGCCGGACCGCGACTTCGTGGTCCTGGACCACTCCCCCGGGCCCGGCGGCGCCTGGCAGTTCCGGTGGCCGTCGCTGACGTACGGCAAGGTGCACGGGATGCACTCGCTGCCCGGCATGGAACTCACGGACGGCGATCCGGCACGGCCGTCGGCCGAGGTCGTCGCCGAGTACTTCGAGGCGTACGAGCGGGCCTTCGACCTGCGCGTGCGGCGGCCCGTCGACGTCCGTGCCGTGCGCGAGGGCGTCGACGGGCGGCTGCTCGTGGAGACCTCGGCGGGGAACTGGTCGACGCGGGCGCTGATCAACGCGACCGGGACCTGGGACCGGCCGTTCTGGCCGCGTTATCCGGGCCAGGACACCTTCCGGGGGCGGCAGTTGCACACCGCGCAGTACCCCGGGCCCGAGGAGTTCGCCGGGCAGCGGGTCGTGGTCGTGGGCGGAGGTGCGTCGGGCACCCAGCATCTGCTGGAGATCGCCAAGTACGCGGCCGCCACCACCTGGGTCACCCGGCGGCCGCCCGTCTTCCGCGAGGGTCCCTTCGACGAGGACGCGGGCCGGGCAGCGGTCGCGCTCGTCGAGGAGCGGGTGCGGCAGGGGCTGGCGCCGAAGAGCGTCGTCTCGGTGACCGGGCTGCCGCTCAACGACGCGGTGCGGCAGGGAATCGCGGGCGGGGTCCTGGACCGGCAGCCGATGTTCGACCGGATCACACCCGACGGCGTGGAGTGGAACGACGGGCGGCGCGTACGCGCCGACGTCATCCTGTGGGCGACCGGCTTCCGGGCCGCCATCGACCATCTGGCACCGCTGAAGCTGCGCGAACCCGGCGGCGGGATCCGCGTCGACGGCACACAGGCCGTTGCCGATCCGCGCGTCCACCTCGTCGGCTACGGTCCGTCGGCGAGCACCATCGGCGCCAACCGGGCGGGCCGTGCGGCCGTACGCGACATCAGGCGGCTGCTGGCCGAGGAACCGGTCGCCGCATAATGCCCCGTGCGGTCACGTCCTGGACTGCGGGCTCGCCTTCTCTCGGGCGTTGAACTCGGCGACGTTGCGCTGATGCTCCGCGTAGTCGGCGGTGAAGCGGGTGTCGCCGGGCTTGACCGTGACGAAGTACAGCCAGCCGCCCGGGGGCGGGTTGATCGCGGCGCGCATCGCGTCCTCGCCCGGGTTGTCGATGGGGGTCGGCGGCAGGCCCATGCGCTGGTACGAGTTGTAAGGGCTCTCGATGCGCAGGTCGGCGGCGGTGGTCTTCAGCGTGGAGCGGTTCAGCGCGTAGTTGAGGGTGGAGTCCATCTGCAGCGGCATGCCCCGCTCAAGGCGGTTGAAGACGACCCGGGCCACCTTGCCCATGTCGGCCTTGGAGGCCGCCTCTGCCTGAACGATGCTCGCGATGGTGACGGCCTGGTAGACGTTCATGGCGTTGCGCTGCGCGCCGGCCGCGATGGGGGCACCGTTGAACTTCTTGTTGGCGGTGTCGACCATGAACGACAGCAGCTGCTCCGCGGTCGCCTTCTCCTGCAGCGGATACGTCGCCGGGAAGAGGTAGCCCTCCGGGTTGCCGTCCGCGTCGTTCGGCAGCTTCAGGTCGGCCTTGGCCAGGGACTTCTTGGCGGTTCCGGCGGGCAGGGCGAGGGCCTTGTCGACGGCCTCGTAGACCTGGCCGGCTCGCCAGCCCTCCGGGATCACCAACGTCCTGGGCTGCTTCTCCCCGTCGCCGTCCAGGCTCAGCAGCGGCACCGCCACGGCGGTGCCGGCCACGACGGCCCCGGTCGCGATGAGGGCGATCCGGCCCCGACGCGTCAGTCGAATCGTGCTCCGTGGCGGAGTGTTCATGTGCATGCGGGCACGGTAACCCGCTAAGGCACACAAACCCGGCATATCGTCATCTTGTCGGCTCCAGTCGGGCGTCCCGGCGGACCAGTGCCGCATACCGCCCGCCCAGCTCCAACAGCTCCTCGTGCGTGCCCTGTTCGGCGACGCGCCCGGCGTCCAGGACCACGATCTGGTCGGCACCCCGAATGGTGGACAGCCGGTGCGCGATGGTGAGCGTGGTGCGGTTGGCCGACAGCGCGTCGATGGCCTCCTGGACGGCGTGTTCGGTGCGGGTGTCCAGGGCGCTGGTCGCCTCGTCGAGGATCAGGACCGGCGGGTCGCGCAGGATCGTGCGGGCGATGGCCAGCCGCTGCTTCTCACCGCCGGAGAAGCGGTGGCCGCGCTCGCCGACGACCGTGTCGTAGCCGTCGGGCAGAGCCGCGATGTGGTCGTGGATCTGGGCCGCCTTCGCCGCCTGCCGGATCTCCTCGTCGGTGGCGTCCGGCTTGGCGAAGCGCAGGTTCTCCGCGACCGTGGCGTGGAAGAGGTACGTCTCCTGCGAGACGACGCCGACCGCACGCGCGAGGGTGTCGAAGTCGAGGTCGCGGACGTCGACCCCGTCGAGGGTGATGCGGCCGCCCGTCACGTCGTACAGCCGCGGCACGAGATAGCCGAGCGTTGACTTGCCCGCGCCGGTCGGTCCGACGACGGCGAGGCTGCCGCCCGCGGGGACGGTGATGTCGATGCCGTCGAGGATGGGGCCACTGTCGTTGCCGTCGTATCGGAACTCGACGTCCTCGAAGCGCACCTCACCCTCGACCTTGTCGAGGTGGATGGGCCGCTCGCGCTCGGTGATGTCGATGGGCAGGTCGAGGTACTCGAAGATGCGCTGGAAGAGCGCGAGCGAGGTCTGGATCTGGACACCGGTCGACAGCAGGCTGACGGCGGGGCGGAACAGGCCCTGCTGGAGCGAGACGAAGGCGACGATGGTGCCGATGGAGATCTGGGTGCCGCCCGTCTGGAGCGCGAGGCCCGCGGTCCAGTAGATGACGGCGGGCATGGCGGCCATGACGATCGAGATGACGGCCATGCGCCAGCGGCCGGCCATGTTCGACCTGACTTCGAGGTCGACCAGTTGCTCCGACTCGTCGGAGAAGGACCGGGTGAGCGAGTCGGAACGGCCCATCGTGCGGCCGAGCAGGATGCCGCTGACCGACAGCGACTCGGTGACGGTCGCGGCCATGGCGGCCATCTGCTTCTGGCGCTGGGTGGTGATCTTCTTGCGCTCGCTGCCGACCCGGCGGCTGATCCACACGAAAACCGGCAGCAGGAGCAGGGAGACGACGGTCAGCCGCCAGTCGAGGGCGATCATCGCGACGATCGTGGCGACCACGCTGGTCAGGTTGGAGACCAGGGAGGTGGCCGTCGAGGTGACGGTGGCCTGCATGCCGCCGATGTCGTTGGCGATGCGGGACTGGACCTCGCCGGTGCGCGTGCGCGTGAAGAAGGCGAGGGACATGCGCTGCAGGCGGCCGTATACGGCGGTGCGCAGGTCGTGCATGACCCGCTGGCCGACCGTGGTGGAGATCAGGGTCTGCAGCACGCCGAAGATACTGGTGAGGACGGCACTGAGGATCATGCCGAGCGCGAGCAGGCTCAGCAGACCGGTGCGGCCCTCGGGGATGGCGACGTCCAGCGTCTCCTTCAGCAGGAACGGGGTCGCCACGGTGACCAGGGACGCGGCGCCGACCAGCAGGCCGACGATCGCGAGCCGGGCGCGGTAGGGCTTGAACAGCTTGAGGATGCGGCGCACCTGCCGCGGTTGGTCGTCGATGGAAGTGCCGGGAGATGGGGACCATTTGATGTCGTCGCGGGGCATGGCTCCTACGGAGGGTGAGGGGGAAGAAGACAGGGGGTGAAGACTGCCGGAGCTTAGCTCATTGTTACCTATGCTCACAATGAACCTAGTCCTGATATTGTTCCCGCATGACCACCCCCGATCCCGACGGCGTGCTCGCCGAGCAGCTGCTGCGGCTCACCCGTCGCGTGCACCGGATCCAGAAGCGCCATCTGGAGCGGCGCGGCCTCGGCGTCACCCCGGCCCAGTCCCGCCTGCTGCGCACTCTCGCGCACTGCGACTCGCCGCCCCGCATGGCCGACCTCGCCGAACGGCTGGAGGTGGTGCCCCGGGCCGTGACGACGCTTGTCGACGGTCTGGAGGCGAGCGGCAAGGTGCGGCGGGTCCCCGACCCGACCAATCGCCGGGTGATCCGCATCGAGCTCACCGACGACGGGCACCAGGCCCTGCGGGAGCTGCGGGGTGCGCGCCGGGCCGCCGCGGAGGAGATCCTGGCACCGCTCAGCGACGAACAGCGTGAGTTTCTCGGCGGGTTGCTGGACACCCTGGTGGACGGGGCACCGGTGCGGGGGCAAGGCTGCTGAACGCCACCTGGCCGCGGCCGCCGCTCCGTACTGCTGGAGCGGCGGCCGCGGCCCAAGGGTGCAGTCGTCGTCAACCGGCCTCGGGAGCCGGCTCCTTGGACGACTGCGCGGGTACGGCGGAAAGCTGCTCCTCGGCGGTAGCTGTCGGCCCGCCCTCGGCGGCAGTCGTCGGATCGCCCTCGTCGTCGTAGGCCGTCGGCACGATCTCGCCGTCCAGGACCTTCTTCGCCTTGTCGGTGTCCAGCGCGCCCTCCCAGCGGGAGACGGCGAAGACGGCGACGCAGTTGCCGAGGAGGTTCGTCACGACGCGCATCGAGTCCATGATGCGGTCCACGCCGAGCAGCAGCGCGACGGCGCCGGCGGGGATGGCGCCCAGCGAGGAAGCGGTCGCGGACAGGGCGAGGAAGGCCGAACCGGGGATGCCGGCCATGCCCTTGCTCGTCAGCATGAGCACCAGAACCACGGTGATCTGCTGACCGAGGCTCAGGTCCACGCCCACGGCCTGGGCGATGAACAGCGTGCCGATGGACAGGTAGAGCGAGGCTCCGTCGAGGTTGAAGGAGTAACCCGTCGGCAGCACCAGGCCGACCGCGTCGTCCCGGGCACCGGCCTTGCGCAGCTTCTGCATGACGCGCGGCATGACGGACTCGGTGGAGGCAGTGCCGAGCGCGAGGAGTATCTCCTCGCGGATGTAGCGGACGAACTTCCAGAGGCTGAGCCCCGTGACCATCTTCAGCGCGACGGACAGCAGCACGATGAAGAGCACGGCGGCCACGTAGCACAGGATGATCAGCTTGGCGTACGTCTCGATCACACCGAGCCCGTACTGGCCGATCAGGACGGCCATCGCGCCGAACACCGCGATCGGGGCGAGCCGCATGATGAAGCCGACGACCGCGAAGATGATCTCCTGGGCCTGCTCGATGGCGGGCAGGACCTGCGGCACCTTGGTGTGCCCGAGGTGGAGCAGTGCGGCGCCCACCAGGCAGGCCAGGATGAGCACTTGGAGCAGGGAGTTCTCGGCGAAGGCACCGATGAAGCTGGTGGGGATCGCGTTCACGATGAACTCGGTGGTCGAGGGCAGCGAGCCGCCGCCCGTCTTCGCGTCGACCGCCGAGGTGTTGAGCGTGGACGGGTCGACGTGCATCCCCGAGCCGGGCTGGACGACGTTGGCGGCGACGAGGCCGATGACGAGGGCGAGCGTGCTCGCGACCTCGAACCAGATCAGCGCCTTGAGCCCGATCCGGCCGAACGCCTTGAGGTCACCGGCCTTGGCGATGCCGACGACGACCACGCAGAACACCAGCGGCGAGATGATCGTCTTGATCAGCCGGGTGAAGCCGTCGCCGAGCGGCTGGAGCTCCGTGGCCACGTCGGGCCACAGCTTTCCGACGACGATTCCGAGCACCAGCGCGCAGGCGACCTGCGCGAAGAGAGAGGTACGCAATATGCGTGCGACGCGTCGCGAGGGGGACGGGACGGACGGCGGCACGGGCACTCCTTGAGGGGGGACGGTGACACACAGAAGCCAAGGACGGTACTTCTGCGATACGGAAAGCCGTTTCCGTGCCGATCACTCTGGAGGCGACGTTGATCGCCCGCAAGACCTTCGTGTTGCCCCCGCGTAAATCCAGGCCACCTGTGACGCATCGCACACAACTCCGGTCAGCAGCCCCGGTGATCCTCGGTGAGCACTCCCTGGACGGTGGTCAGCGAGCGGTCGTAGCACCCGTCGGAACCGCGGATCCGGTAGCGCTCGCCCGTCGTGCCGACCGCGTGCCGCTGGTCGCGCGGCACGTTCACCGTGTACGTGGCGTCGCCCGCGTAGGTGTCGTCGAGCCGCGACCACGCGGTGCGCCGTCCGCCCAACGATTCCGTGATCACGGCACGGTCACCGAGGGTCAGCACGGTGCGCAGCCGGTCGGCCGCGCTGAGCGTGGTCCTGCCGTCCATCGTGTACGTCCGCTGCGTGCGCGCTGTACGGGCCGGTCCGCGACCGTCGACGATGACCGACTCGTCGTCCGTCCACGTGGCGTCCAGCCCGTCCGTGGTCTCGCCGTCCGTCCAGCGGTGCGTGGAGGTGTTCGCGAGGGAGCGGGTGACGGTGGTCGTCACCCGGCCGTGCGAGGTGTCGACGTACCCGGCGACGGTCAGCCGATGATCACCCTCGGTGTCCACACGGTGTTCCCAACCGGGCGTGTACGTCGAGGAGTCGGCGAGTGGTCCGACCTTGTGCGCGGTGAGCTTCCCGGTGACGTGGGCGCTCTTCGCGTCCTGTCGGACGAGGACGTTCACCGGGGTGCTCCAGCCGCTCTGCCCCTCGGGAACGCCGACGACCGAGACCTCGACGCGGTGTGGACGGCCGTCGTTGAACAGGCCGGCGAAGGGCGTCAGGTCGTATTCGATCGGCTTGATGTCGAAGGCGCGCGGTCCCGGAACGACGTACCAGAGGAAGGGGTTGGACCAGCCGCCGGTCCACACGGTCGGGAACGGGGCGGCGATGCCCGCGAGGTGCCCGTCGACCTTGATCTGCACCTCGCGGTAGGGGCCGCCGTCGGCCTGGCAGGAGTACGGGGCCTCCTCGGGGACCGTCAGGTACCAGTACTCCTCACAGCCGCCGCCGGAGCCGGTGGCGTACACCTCGGCGATGATGCGTTCGCTGTTGCGCGGGGTGGTGAGGGTGGACCGGTCGTCGAGGGTCAGGACCCGGTCGGGCGTGACGGCCGGCTTGCCCGCGTAGAACGTCAGGGTGACCTTGACGTCGATGATTCCGGTGTATGTGTCGTCGACGACGTTCCCGATGAGCATCTCGACGTCCTGGCTGTCGCGAAGGGTGTCGGTGTAGCGCGTGACGTCCTTCTCGACGGACCACTCGATACCGTCGGGCGAAGGCTGGGGAGTGGACGTACGGAAGATCTCGACCCCGCCCAGGTGCAGATAACCGAGCCGGTCGAACTGCCGTCCCTTGACCTTGCCGTCCATGCGCAGCACGACCTTGCTCCACCGGTCGCCACAGCCGTCCGGCGGTGTGTACGAGCCCTTGTAGGGCGTGAAGTCACGGAACTGCGCCTCGGCGAGGGTGACTTGGCAGGACTTTCCGGCGGGCTTGGTGAGGGGCGGGGCGGCCGTGATGGGATCGTGCCAGTCGGTGCCGAACTCGGCGGGGACGTCGGCGGATGGGGCCGGGGCGGTCCCGGCTTCCGCGGCGGGCGCGGGCGCCGCTCCGAGGAGGGTGCTCGCCAGAAGGGTCGCTCCGGCGAGCATGGACATGATGATCCGTCTCTTCATGGCCGGTGTTCTACGGCCAGTCGGGCGTCCCCCGCAATGAGGCCTCCCACCCGAGTGCTAGGTCTTCAGGTCGGCCCGGTCCCCCATCACCACCACGGGATGCCGGTCCGGGTCGAGCGTGCGCAGTAGATACCCCATCGCCTGCCTGGACACGCTGACGCAGGCCGACGTACCGCTGCCGTGGTCCATGTGCAGCCAGATCCCGCCACCCTTGGAGGCGCCCTCGGGGCGTACCGGGTCGTTGGGCGGGGTGCCCTTGACGCGGTTGTAGTCGATGGCGATGACGTAGTCGAAGTCGTGCCAGTACGGCTTCGACCACCAGCGCGGGGCCGCGAAGGCCGCGGACCGCGTGTACGGGAGCCTGGCGCCGGGGTCCTGGAGCACGCCGCCCGCGTCACCGAGCGTGAACACTCCGACGGGGCTGCGGTTGTCGCCCTCGTGATGGTCGGTGGTCCAGCCCTTCTTGCCGTTGTGCGCCGGCCAGTCGCGGGTGCGGTCCCAGGCGGAGCCGTGCTTCGTGTACAACACGACCGTGGCGTCCGCCGAGTCCCTGCCGGTGCCGTAGACCGCCACGACCTGGCGGGAGTCGGCGGGAATGCGCCGCTGCAGCCGGTCGCCGACGTCGGGGATGCGGGTCGTGCGGGCCGGGTCGGTGAACGCGGAGCGGGTCGGGGCGGCCTTCCCGACGGGGCCCGCGTCCCCACCACCGCCCGGCTCGGCGCCGCCGCACGCGGACGTGGCCGTCACAAGCAACCCGCCGGCCGCCCACGCCAGCGCTCGCCGCATACCGCCGCCCTTTCGCATCGCTCCATGGTCGCACCACCCCGGGTAGCCGGTTTCGCGCGCCGGAGCAGAAAACCTGTTGCCCCCGACCACGTTGCGACGCGAACCTTTCACGGTTTGTTGCCGCCGTTCGCGGTCCCTTCCACCCCCTGACACGAGCCACTGGGACGTCATGCAGATTCAAGACCTTCCGTATCCCGACCCGGGTGTGCCCGACGCACGCTCAGGTCCCCGATTCCTGTGGTGGCTCTTCCGTAATCAGCTGGGGGGCCAGTTCAAGTCACTGGCGTGGGGACTGCTGCACTTCGTGTCCGTCTCCGCGCTGCCCTTCTGTGTCGGTCTCGCCGTCCAGGCCGTCGTCGACCGCTCCGGCCGGCAACTCGCCCTGTCAGGCGGGCTGCTGGCGCTGTGCTGTGCCGGGCAGGCGATCGGCGACACCTTCCTGCACCGCACCGCCGTCACCAACTGGATCACGGCGGCCGCCCGGGTCCAGCAACTGCTGGCCCACAAGGCCGCCCAGCTGGGCTCGGCGCTGACCCGGCGCGTGGCGGCCGGCGAGGTCGTGGCCGTCTCCACGGGAGACGTGGAGAAGATCGGCTGGTTCGTCGAGGCCTTGTCGCGGTTCACCGCGGCGGCGATCACCGTCGTGCTGGTCTGCGTCGGCCTGGTCGTCTACCAGCCGACGCTCGGCGTCGTCGTCGCCGTGGGTCTGCCGGTGGTGGCGCTGGCGGTGCTGCCGCTGCTGCCCCGGGCCACCCGACGGGCCGACTTCCAGCGCGAGAAGGCCGGACGGGCCACCGAACTCGCCTCGGACACCGTCGCCGGTCTGCGCGTACTGCGCGGCATCGGCGGCGAGGACCTCTTCCTCGACCGCTACCGCCGTGCCTCCCAGGAGGTCCGCCACGCGGCCGTCCGCAGCGCCCGGATGTGGGCCCTGATCTCCGCGATCCAGGTGCTGCTGCCGGGGCTGCTCATGGTCGCAGTCGTCTGGTACGGCGTCCATCTGGCCCGCCAGGGCCGCATCGGCGTCGGCGAACTGGTCACCGTCTACAGCTCGGTGATGGTCCTCACCTACCCGCTGCGGCACTTCGAGGAGATCGCCATGGCGTACTCCTTCTCGCGCCCGTCGGCCAAGCGGGCCGCGCGCGTGCTGTCGCTGGAGCGGGCGACCGACACCGTGGGATCGCGCGCCGCCGAGGTGCCCTCCGGCGACCTGTACGACCCGGCGACCGGTCTGCTCGCGCCGTCCGGACGGTTCACCGCTGTGGTCTGCGGCGACCCGGATGCGGCGGGGCGCCTGGCGGAACGGCTGGGCGGCCACCCCTCGGAGGAGGGCACGTCGGTACTGCTGGGCGGGGTGCCTCTCGACGAGCTTCCGCTCGACTCCACGCGAACGGCCGTCCTCGTCCAGGACAAGGACCCCGTGCTGCTGTCCGGTTCACTGCGCGAACTGCTGAACGTCCCCGCGTCCGGTGACGTCGGCGCCGAGAAAGCACTGGCGGCCGCGCAGTGCGGTGACGTCCTCACCGCCCTCGTCCAGGGCTCGCTCGACGCCGAGGATCCGATGGACGCCCGCATCACCGAACGCGGACGCTCCCTGTCCGGCGGCCAGCGCCAGCGGCTCGCCCTGGCCCGGTCGCTGCTCACCGACCCTGAGGTGCTCGTCCTGGACGAGCCGACCTCCGCCGTCGACTCGCACACCGAGGCACGGATCGCGGAGGGCGTGCGGGAGCTGCGGGCGGGGCGCACGACCGTGGTCTTCACCTCCTCGCCGCTGCTCCTGGACCGGGCGGACCGGGTCGCCCTGGTGCACGAGGGCGAGGTCGTCACGGTCGGCGTGCACCGCGAACTCGTCCACAAGGACCCCCGGTACCGGGCGGTCGTGACACGCGAGACCGACGAAGAGACCGCCCTGAACGGCGTGCTCGAAGGACTCGACGAACTGGAAGAAATCGAGGAGACAGCATGATCGGCGTGGCGCCACCGGCGTACGACCCGGCGGCCCCGACGACGGCGAACACGCTGCCCGTCGGCGCCTCCGCGACCGTACGCGCCTACGTGGCCGAACTGTTCCGCCGGCACCGCCGTGCCTTCGTTCTCCTCATCACCGTGAACACCATCTCCGTGATGGCCTCCATGGTGGGCCCGTGGCTGCTGGGCGGGCTCGTGGAGCGGCTGTCGGACGGCGCGCGTGAACTCCATCTCGGGCTGACGGCAACGCTGTTCGTGGTCGCCCTCGCCATCCAGGCCGTGTTCGTGCGCGAGGTGCGGCTGCGTGGGGCGATGCTCGGCGAGCGAATGCTGGCCGACCTGCGCGAGGACTTCCTCGTCCGGTCGGTCGGTCTGCCGCCGGGCGTCCTGGAGCGGGCCGGGACGGGCGACCTGCTGTCCCGGATCACGACGGACATCGACAGGCTCGGCAACGCGATGCGCGAGGCCGTGCCCCAGCTGGCGATCGGGGTCGTGTGGACGGCCCTGCTGCTGGGCGGGCTGGTGATCACGGCACCGCCACTGGCGGCCGCCGTGCTGCTCGCCCTTCCGCTGCTGGTCGTCGGCTGCCGCTGGTACTTCCGGCGGGCGCCGTCCGCCTACCGTTCGGAGTCCGCCGGGTACGCCGCCGTGGCAGCCGCGCTCGCCGAGACCGTGGACGCCGGGCGCACCGTCGAGGCTCACCGGCTCGCCCACCGCCGTATCGATCTGTCGGAGCGCCGGATCAAGGAGTGGACGGCCTGGGAGCGCTACACGCTGTGGCTGCGGTCGGTGCTCTTCCCGGTCATCAACGTCACCCACGTGACGGTGCTGGGCTCGGTCCTGATGATCGGCGGCTGGTTCGCCCTGCGGGGCTGGATCGATGTCGGTCAGCTGACGACCGGTGCGCTGATCGCGCAGATGCTCGTCGACCCGGTGAACCTGATCCTGCGCTGGTTCGACGAGCTCCAGGTCGCCGAGGTGTCGCTGGCCCGTCTGGTCGGCGTGCGCGACATCGAGACGGAGGCCGGCGACGCCGGGCTCGTTCCCGACGGACGCGACGTGCACGCGAACCGGGTGCACTTCGGCTACGTCGACGGCGTGGACGTGCTGCGCAAGGTCTCCCTCGATGTGGCGCCCGGCACCCGGCTGGCGCTGGTCGGCCCCTCGGGCGCGGGCAAGTCCACCCTGGGCAGGCTGCTCGCCGGCGTCTACGCACCCCGGGACGGCCGGATCACCCTCGGCGGCGCCGAACTCTCCCGGATGCCCGCGGAACGGGTCCGCGAGCACGTGGCCCTCGTCAACCAGGAACACCACGTCTTCGTGGGATCGCTGCGCGACAACCTGCTGCTCGCCCGGACCGACGCCGACGACGCCGAGCTGTGGGCGGCGCTCGGCGCGGTGGACGCCGACGGCTGGGCGCGTGCGTTCGACGACGGCCTCGACACCGAGGTCGGCTCGGGCGGTCTGGCGCTCACCCCGGCCCAGGCCCAGCAGATCGCGCTGGCCCGCCTGGTGCTGGCCGACCCGCACACGCTGGTCCTCGACGAGGCGACCTCCCTCCTCGACCCACGCGCGGCCCGTCACCTCGAACGCTCCCTCGCCCGTGTCCTCGACGGCCGCACGGTGGTCGCCATCGCCCACCGCCTGCACACCGCCCACGACGCGGATGTCATCGCCGTCGTCGAGAACGGCCGCATCAGGGAGCTGGGCAGCCACGACGAGCTGGTCACCGCAGACGGCGCGTACGCGGCGCTGTGGCGGTCCTGGCACGGGTGAGCGGGCTCTGCCGGGGGCGGGGCGGGGTGGGTCCGAGCTGCCCAGCCTCGACTGGTCCGGGCTGTAGTCCCGGCTGCACGGCCTCGACGGGACCGAGCAATGCCGCTCCAGCGGGTCCGGGCCGTGCCGCGGCGGGCGTGGCCGGACGGGGACGTTCCGGTGTGGGCTGTGCGGGGGCCGGTCGGGAGTGAGCGGTTCGCGGGCCGCTGTGTCCGTGGCGTTGCGCGGTTGCGAAAAGGGGTGGAAGGCTGGAAACCGGCACCGGCTCGGGGAGCGCCCATGGTGCATACGGTTCGCCGATGCGCTCCGCGTGCGCCCCGTACGCTCACGGCCGGTCGCCGACCGCGGGGAGGACGCGCCCGCCCTCATCACCTGGAGGTACCCGTGAACAGCGCCGACGGATGGGGCGACGACGTCTACCAGCCCGACAGATCCGAGATCCAGGACGACGCAGGGCTGCTGGACGCGGAGGACACCCTGGAGAACGATGGTGTCGGCGATCCTCTCGACCGGGGCTGGTCCCCTCCGGAGCGGCCATGGGCGGTGGAGCACAGCGGTGTGACGGCCGCCGAGCGCCGGCATGGCGAGACGCTGGACCAGCGGCTCGCCGAAGAGCTGCCCGATCCCACCGCCCCCGACGGCGACGGCATCGGTGACTGCGAGGACACCGACGGGGAACCCCTCGACAACGAGGTCGGCTCGGCCCGCTCCGGCCGACTCGTGGCACCCGACGAGGGGGTACACGAGGACGAGGAGAGCGCGCTGGTCGCCACGGACGTGGGCATCGACGGTGCGGCGGCCTCCGCCGAGGAGGCCGCGATGCACATCGTCGACGAGGAGACCCTGCACGGCTGATCCCGCCGGACCCGCGCCCTCGGGTGCCTCACCGACGCCGTAGAAACCGACGCCGTAGAAGGAGCATCCATGCAGCAGGACAAGCACGCCGACTACCACGAGGTCGTCTTCCGGGACCGCGCCGCCGGCTACGCCTTCCTGACCCGGTCCACCGCGACCAGCGACCAGACCATCGAGTGGGACGACGGCAAGACCTACCCCGTGGTGGACGTGGAGATCTCCTCGGAGAGCCATCCCTTCTACACCGGAAAGGCACGGACGGTGGACACCGAGGGCCGCATCGCCCAGTTCGAACGCCGCTACGGCGGCGGGGCCGACTGAGATCACCCCGGGCACAGCTCCCGCAGGCGCGCGGCGGCCCGATGCGGGCCCGGCGCTCAGATGAAGTTGAGCGCCGCCGCGCAGCCCACTCCCCCGAGCAGCATGAACGCCGGCATCAGCACCTTCAGCTCGACCCAGCTGCCGGCCCGGAACCGCATGACCTTCGGCGGGCCGATCGGATACCAGCGCTTGCGGCCCACCGGAATCGGCCACAGGACCGGGCAGCCGGAGACGGTCAGCGCGTCCCCGATGTCGTGCACCAGCGCACCCAGCACGATCGGCAGCCCCAGCCACAGGTACTCCTGGCCCGGCGCCGTGAACAGCCAGTCCGAGCCGTTGCCCGGCTTGTCCAGGACGCCGGCGAGGATCCATGAGCTGGTCGCGGCCAGCAGCCAGACCAGGACGTCGGCGCTGGAGCCCCGGGTCGCCCGCCACAGCAGGCCCTCGATGGCCAGCACCATGTGCACGAACAGGAGCGCCAGCACCGCCCAGCGTCCGCCGGTGATCGCCGCCACCGAGCCGCCCGCGCCGATCAGGACGGCCCACAGCCAGGTGTGCGTGAGCGTGCGGTGCCCACCGGAGCGGCGCGGATCGCCCTGCTTCTTCGTGGCCTTGTAGACGGCGTAGGAGAGCTTGTCGACGATCTCGCATAGCCCGCGGGAGATCGGTCCGAAGGCGCGCGAGATGGTGGCGGCCTTGTGGTCGAGGTCCGGGGCGAGCGCAGCCCCGGCGCAGATCAGGGCTCCGACCAGGAGGACCGGCCAGGGCATGGTGTGCCCTGCCGCGGCGGCCGCCGCCCCGACGCCGAGCCAGGCCGCGGCCCCCGACAGTGAGTGTGCTGGTCCCATCATCGCCGCTGCCCGCCCCATTCCTCGTGTGCCGCTGTCCAGTTGACCGGGCGCACTGACGCTCCGTCGGCGACACAGCGTAGCGTTCGCGATCTTCATGCCCGCATCCGATTCCCCTATAGGGGAGGAGGGCAGGCAAGATGGGTGGGTGACCCTCATCGATCAGCTGCCGCCGACCGCCGACCCCGACGCCCTGTACGACGCCTTCGAGTCGTGGGCCCAGGAGCGCGGTCTCACGCTCTACCCGCACCAGGAGGAAGCGCTGATCGAGGCGGTCTCGGGTGCCAACGTGATCGTGTCGACGCCCACCGGCTCCGGCAAGAGCATGATCGCGGCGGGCGCCCACTTCGCCGCGCTGGCCCGTGACCAGGTCACCTTCTACACGGCTCCGATCAAGGCGCTCGTCTCGGAGAAGTTCTTCGAGCTGTGCAAACTCTTCGGCACCGAGAACGTCGGCATGCTGACCGGTGACGCTTCCGTCAACGCCGACGCCCCCGTCATCTGCTGCACCGCCGAAGTGCTCGCCTCGATCGCCCTGCGCGACGGCAAGCACGCGGACGTGGGCCAGGTCGTCATGGACGAGTTCCACTTCTACGCGGAGGCGGACCGCGGCTGGGCCTGGCAGATCCCGATCCTGGAGCTGCCGCAGGCGCAGTTCATCCTGATGTCGGCCACGCTCGGCGACGTGTCGATGTTCGAAAAGGACCTCACCCGGCGTACCGGCAAGCCGACGTCGGTGGTCCGCTCGGCAACCCGCCCGGTACCGCTCTCCTACGAGTACCGGCTCACCCCGCTCACGGAGACGCTGACCGAGCTGCTGGAGACCAAGCAGGCGCCGGTCTACATCGTGCACTTCACCCAGGCGCAAGCCGTGGAGCGGGCGCAGGCCCTGATGAGCATCAACATGTGCACGCGCGAGGAGAAGGACCAGATCGCCGAGCTGATCGGCAACTTCCGCTTCACCACCAAGTTCGGCCGCAGCCTCTCCCGTTACGTACGGCACGGCATCGGAGTCCACCACGCCGGCATGCTGCCCAAGTACCGCCGACTGGTGGAGAAGCTCGCGCAGGCCGGTCTGCTGAAGGTCATCTGCGGCACGGACACGCTCGGCGTGGGCGTCAACGTGCCCATCCGGACCGTGCTGTTCACGGCCCTGACCAAGTACGACGGCACCCGCGTACGCACGCTGCGTGCCCGTGAGTTCCACCAGATCGCCGGCCGCGCCGGACGCGCGGGCTTCGACACCGCGGGCTTTGTAGTCGCACAGGCTCCCGAGCACGTGGTCGAGAACGAGAAGTCGCTCGCCAAGGCGGGCGACGACCCGAAGAAGCGCCGGAAGGTCGTCCGCAAGAAGGCGCCCGAGGGCTTCGTCGGGTGGACGGAGAACACCTTCGAGAAGCTCATCACCTCCGATCCGGAGCCGCTGACCTCCCGTTTCCGGGTGACGCACACCATGCTGCTGTCGGTGATCGCCCGGCCCGGCAACGCCTTCGAGGCGATGCGGCACCTCCTGGAGGACAACCACGAGCCGCGCAAGCAGCAGCTCAGGCACATCCGCCGCGCCATCGCCATCTACCGCTCGCTCCTGGACGGCGGAATCGTCGAGAAGCTCGACGAGCCGGACGCCGAGGGCCGCATCGTCCGCCTCACCGTGGACCTGCAGCAGGACTTCGCGCTCAACCAGCCACTGTCCACCTTCGCGCTCGCCGCGTTCGAGCTCCTCGACCCCGAGTCGCCCTCCTACGCGCTGGACATGGTCTCCGTCGTCGAGTCCACGCTCGACGACCCGCGGCAGATCCTCGCCGCCCAGCAGAACAAGGCGCGCGGCGAGGCCGTGGCCGCGATGAAGGCGGACGGCGTCGAGTACGAGGAGCGCATGGAGCGCCTCCAGGACGTCTCGTACCCGAAGCCCCTGGAGGAGTTGCTCTTCCACGCCTACGACACGTACCGCAAGAGCCATCCGTGGGTGGGCGACCACCCGCTGTCCCCGAAGTCCGTCATCCGTGACATGTACGAACGGGCGATGTCCTTCACGGAGTTGGTGTCCCACTACGAGCTGGCCCGCACCGAGGGCATCGTCCTGCGCTACCTGGCCAGCGCCTACAAGGCCCTGGACCACACGGTCCCGGACGACCTCAAGTCCGAGGACCTCCAGGACCTGATCGAGTGGCTCGGCGAGATGGTCCGCCAGGTGGACTCCAGCCTGCTGGACGAGTGGGAGCAGCTCGCCAACCCGGAGGAGATGACCGCCGAGGAGGCTCAGGAGAAGGCCGACCAGGTCAAGCCGGTCACCGCCAACGGCCGCGCCTTCCGCGTCCTCGTCCGCAACGCCATGTTCCGCCGTGTCGAGCTCGCCGCCCTCGACCAGGTGGAGGAACTCGGCGAGATGGACGCGGAGGCCGGCTGGGACGCCGACGCCTGGGGCGAGGCCATGGACAAGTACTGGGACGAGTACGACGACCTGGGCACCGGTCCGGACGCGCGCGGCCCCAAGCTGCTGATGATCGAGGAGGAGCCGCAGAACGGCCTGTGGCGCGTCCGCCAGATCTTCGACGACCCGAACGACGACCATGACTGGGGCATCAGCGCGGAGATCGACCTGGCGGCCTCCGACGCCGAGGGCCGCGCGATCGTCCGCGTCACCGACGTCGGCCAGCTGTGAGTACAGGAGAATCCCACCCATGACGAACGCGGCCGAGAGGCTCGTCGACCTGCTCGATCTGGAGCAGATCGAGGTCAACATCTTCCGCGGCCTCAGCCCGCAGGAGTCCCTGCAGCGGGTCTTCGGGGGCCAGGTGGCGGGCCAGGCGCTGGTCGCCGCCGGGCGCACCACGGAGGGCGACCGCCCGGTGCACTCGCTGCACGCGTACTTCCTGCGTCCCGGACGGCCGGGCGTGCCGATCGTGTACCAGGTGGAACGGGTGCGGGACGGGCGGTCGTTCACGACCCGCCGGGTCACCGCTGTGCAGCAGGGCCGCACGATCTTCAATCTCACCGCCTCCTTTCACAAGCCTGAGCCAGGAAGTTTCGAGCACCAGCTGCCGCCGGCCCGCAAGGTCCCGGACCCGGAATCACTGCCGACGGTCACGGACGAGGTCCGGGAGCACCTGGGCGCGCTGCCCGAGCAGTTGGAGCGCATGGCCCGCCGTCAGCCCTTCGACATCCGTTACGTGGACCGGCTGCGCTGGAGTGCCGAGGAGGTCAAGGACGCCGAGCCGCGCAGCGCGGTGTGGATGCGCGCGGTCGGGCCACTCGGCGACGACCCGCTCGTGCACACCTGCGCACTGACCTACGCCAGCGACATGACCCTCCTGGACGCCGTCCGCATCCCGGTCGAACCGCTGTGGGGTCCGCGGGGATTCGACATGGCGTCACTGGACCACGCCATGTGGTTCCATCGGCCGTTCCGCGCGGACGAGTGGTTCCTGTACGACCAGGAGTCGCCGATCGCGACGGGCGGACGCGGTCTTGCCCGCGGCCGGATCTACGACGTGGAGGGGCGGCTGCTCGTGTCGGTCGTCCAGGAGGGCTTGTTCAGAGCCTTGTAGCCCGCTCAGAGCCGCACAGGCGGCCGGCGTTTGCCGCGGCGCAGCCAGCCCGGCAGTTTCCGGGGCGGATGTGGCTGCGGCTCCTCGGGCACGGGCGAGTCGTGCTGTGCCGGTGCAGGGACCGGGTTCGCCGCGCGGGTCGGTTTTGCCGCGGGGCGCGCTGTCGCGGGGCGCGGCGCGGGCCGGTGCTCCCGGGCTTCCTCCAGCACTCGCGCCAGGTCCGCCCTCAGCCAGCCGATCTCGTCCGGGTCGTCCGCCGTCATGATCCTCTCGGCGAGGTGCGCGGTCGGCGAACCCGGCGCGCCATGGGCGGGTGGCCCAGGCCTGAAGCGGTTCAGATGGGAGCGCTCGTAGGGATCGGGAACGATCTCCGCGATCTGGAGAGGGTCGAGGAAGGCAGCCACTGCCCCGGCCTGCTCCCAAGGGTCGCCGGCCTGCCGGAGCAGGAAACCCAGGTGGCGGCCGCGCCAGTTGCGAGCGCGCAGATCCAGGCCGGTCTCCAACTGGTCGCGCAGCCCCTCGGGCATACGCGCCGTCAGCAGCCGGGCGTTCTTCTCGTCGGCCGCGAACTGCCGCAGTTCCTCGGCCAGATACTGCCAGACCACCGTTCGGTAGCGGTTCAGATAAAACGTGACCGGCACCACCAGTCCCAGGCGTGCCAGGCGCGTGAACCTGCCCGGGGGCACCTCCATGACGGCCGCGCCCTCCGTGGTACCCACGGCTGTCACCCGCGCCCGGAGGGACTCCGGGAAGCCTTCGTGCGCGGACAACCGGTCGATCTCGGAGCGCGTGACGCGGCGGCCCCCGCCCTCTTCGTCGGGCACGGTACTGATGTGTCCGAGGTGGACGGCGAGGTCGAACTCGCCTCGCCTGAGCCCCAGTTCCCGTGCGGCGCGGCTCGGTGCGCAGGAAAGGCGGTGCGGTGTCGTAACGGTGTCGACAGACATGGTCGATCTCCCCCGTGGAGTCTGTTGCTCACGCTGTGTGCGTTCGCCGTGACAAAAACCGTAGCCGGTCCGGCAGACATCGCGGCGAGCCTGTGGATAACTCCACGGGGGCGACGAATATGCAGGTCAGAGATCTGTTGCTGTGCTGCGCTCGGACTGCCGGACGTCCACGCCGAGGTGCTCGCCGACACGGTTGACGAGCAGTGTCATCTCATAGGCGATCTGACCGATGTCAGCCTCCGCACCGCTGAGCACGCACAGACAGCTGCCGGTTCCCGCCGCGGTGACGAACAGCACCGCGTCGTCGAACTCGACCATCGTCTGGCGCACCCGGCCCGCGCCGAAGTGTCGTCCCGAGCCCTTGGCGAGGCTGTGCAGTCCGGACGAGACGGCGGCGAGGTGCTCCGCGTCCTCGCGGCGAAGTCCCGTGCTCGCCCCGGTGACCAGCCCGTCGTTGGACAGGACCAAGGCGTGCCGCACGTGTTCGACGCGCTCGGTCAAGTCGTCCAGCAGCCAGCCAAGTCCCTGGTTCTCCGCCATGTTTCCCGTCTCCCCGTGTGACGTCTCCTCCTCGCTGGAGGATCTCCCTGCCACCCTTCCCCACCACTCTCCTGCGAGCAAGGAGGATAGGGGCATGGCACAGAAGATGACCGAAGAGGAATGGCGGGAGTTCGTCTCGTACGGCACCCGCACCGGAAAGCTGTCGACCGTGCGGGCCGACGGGAGCCCGCACGTGGCGCCGATCTGGTTCCTGCTCGACGGGGACGAGCTCGTGTTCAACACCGGCAAGGACAGCGTGAAGGGGCGCAATCTGGCCCGGGACGGCCGGGTCGCCCTGTGCGTGGACGACGACCGGCCACCCTTCGACTTCGTGGTGATACAGGGCCACGCCCGGCTCTCGGAGGATCTCGACCAGGTCCGCCACTGGGCCGGTCGCATCGGAGCGAGGTACATGGGCGAGGAGCGGGCGGAGGAGTTCGGCGCCCGCAACGGCGTCCCGGGCGAACTCCTCGTCCGTGTCTCGATCGACAAGGTCCTGGCGCAGAAGGCCGTCGCCCACTGAGAACGGCTTCCGGCACCCGTTGCCGGGGTCAGCCCACCGAGTCGAGCAGCCGGGCGGTGTGCATCCGCCCGGCGTACTCGACCAGCCGGATCAGCACCTCCTTTCCTGAATCGCGGTCACGGGCGTCGCAGAGCACCACAGGTGTGCCCTGGTCGAGATCGAGGGCGCGCGCGACGTCCTGCGCGCCGTAGCTCCGGGCGCCCGAGAAGCAGTTGACGGCCACCACGAACGGGATGTGGCGGTGCTCGAAGTAGTCCACCGCAGGGAAGCAGTCCTCCAGTCGGCGGGTGTCGGCGAGGACCACGGCGCCGAGGGCGCCCTGCGACAGCTCGTCCCACAGGAACCAGAAGCGGTCCTGGCCCGGCGTGCCGAAGAGGTAGAGGGACAGACCGGAGCGGATGGTGATGCGGCCGAAGTCCATGGCGACCGTCGTGGTGACCTTCTGGTCCACGCCGTCGGTGTCGTCCACCAGCTGACCGGCCTCACTGAGCAGTTCCTCGGTGCGCAGCGGCCTGATCTCACTGACCGCGCCCACCAGGGTGGTCTTGCCCACGCCGAATCCGCCGGCGACCAGTATCTTCAACGCCAGCGCGGTCGTGTCGCCGCCCTGGACGTCGGAGTCATCGGAGACCATCGATCACTTCTCTCGGGAGGGCCGGCATCGGACGACGGCAATAGGTGCGTGCATGGTGGCAACCGCGGTTTCTTTCGGAGGGCAACTGTCATCTACAGCGCGCGCAGCCCCTCGATCACCTCGCGCAGAATCCGTTCGTCAGGCAGCTGCGCGGGCGGCACCGGACGGCTGACGGTGACACAGCCGAGTTCCAGCAGATCGCCGAGGAGCACCCTGACCACGCCCACGGGCAGGTCGGCGCCCGCGGCGAGTTCCGCGACCGACTGTGTCTCCGGGCGGCACAGGTCGATCAGGGCCCGGTGTTCGGGTCCGAGCGCGGTGTCCTCGTCGATGCCGGGCGCACCAGTGTCCAGCGTGACGAGGGCGATCAGGTCGAATCGCACCCCGCTGGGGCCGGGTTGGGTGCGTCCGCCCGTCATCGCGTACGGCCGGACGAGCGGACCGGCCTCGCCGTCGTACCACTGGCTGCCCTGCTCCCGCGGGGCGCCCGTCATGTCCTCGGTCATGGGCGTGGACCTTCTCGCCTCATCCGGCGGCGGGAGGCCGCGCGCCGATGCGGGTAGGCGTGTACAGGTGCTCGCCGACGCGCTTGACCAGTCGTGCCATCTCATAGCCGACCAGGCCGATGTCTGCGGTCACGGCGGTGAGGACGGCGAGACAGGAGCCGTCACCCGCGGCGGCCACGAACAGGAAGCCGTCGTCCATCTCCACCATGGTCTGGCGCACGCCTCCGGCACCGAAGTGGCGGCCCGCCCCCTTGGCCAGGCTGTGGAAGCCGGAGGCTACGGCCGCGAGGTGTTCGGCGTCCTCGCGGCCGAGGTCGGTAGAGGCGCCCACGGCGAGCCCGTCGTTGGACAGCACCACGGCGTGTCGTACCTCGCTCACACGCACCACCAAGTCGTCCAGCAGCCAGTCCAGTTCGCCGGACCGCTGGGCGGCTCTCATGCTCGGGTCCTGGATCATTCGGGGTCTCCTTCGATGCTGTCACTGCCCGCCGGGGAATCCGGGGTGGCACCGCGACCGGGCTGCCTGCCGCCGCCGCGGGCCCAGCCGTCGCGGTAAGCCGCCATGCGGTCCCGTACGAGTTCGGGGGTGCGTTGGTCGTCGTTCGGGGCGGCGGACGCTTGTGCCGGGTCCTCGGAGCGCCGCTCGCGCAGTTGGGGGGCGAGATTCGCCTGCCGTACCCGGCGTGGGAGGTCGTCCGAGTCCTCGGCGGCGTCGTCCGGAGGACGGTGCAGACGCAAGGCGGTGACTCCCGGGGGTGGTGTGTCGGTCGTGGCCCGTGCCGCGGCCGGCGCTGGTGCCACCAGTGCGGGGCGGTCGGCCGGTGCGGGGACGGACTCCTGGTGCTGTGCGGTGGCGGCCACGCGCGCGTACTCGCGTTCCGCGGGCCGCTCCGCGTCCTCCTCCCGGCGGGGGGAACGTTCCGCCGCACCGGCGTGCAGCAAGGCCGTGGGCAGCAGGACGACCGCGGTGGTGCCGCCGTAGGGGGAGGTACGCAGATGCACCTTGATGCCGTGGCGGGCGGCGAGCCTGCTGACCACGAAGAGGCCGAGCCGGTCGCTGTCGAACAGGTCGAGTGTCTCGGACTGCTCGATGCGTCGGTTGGCTTCGGTGAGGGTCTCTTTGCCCATGCCCAGACCGCGGTCCTCGACCTCGACGGCGTAGCCGTTGCCGACGGGTTCGCCGGTGACGCGCACGCGCGTGTGGGGCGGGGAGAACTGGGCGGCGTTCTCGATGATCTCGGCCAGCAGGTGGGTGAGGTCGGCGACGGCCGTGCCGACGACCGACGCGTCGGGGAGTTGTCGTACCTCCACGCGCGCGTAGTCCTCGACTTCGGAGACTGCCGCGCGGACCACGTTCGTCAGGGGGACCGGCATGCGCCAGGCCCGGCCGGGGGCGGCTCCGGAGAGGATGATCAGGCTCTCGGCGTGCCGCCGCATGCGGGTGGTGAGGTGGTCGAGCCGGAAGAGGTCGCTGAGTTCGTTCGGGTCGTCGGACCGGCGCTCCATGCTGTCGAGGAGGCTCAGCTGGCGATGGACGAGGACCTGGCTGCGGCGGGCGAGGTTGACGAAGACGCCGGAGATGCCGCTGGCGAGCTCGGCGCGCTCCACTGCGGCCCGCAGCGCGGCGCGGTGCACGGTGCCCAGGGCCTCGGCGACCTGACCGGTCTCGTCCTCCGCGGGCGGTCCGGGCGGGGCCTCGGCCTGCACGTCGATCTCCTCGCCCGCACGCAGTTTCCGCATGGCTTCCGGGAGTTTGCGGCGTGCGATCTCCAGGGCGCCGTTGCGCAGGCTGACCAGCTCGACGACGAGGCCGCGTCCGATGCGTACGGAGATGACGAGTGAGGCGGCGACGGCGACGAGGCCCAGGAGTACCGCGGCGCCCGCAGGGGTGAGCAGACCGCGGGTGAACGGGTCGGCCCGGTCGGCGACATCGCGTCCCGCGTCCTCCTCGATCGTCCGCATGCCGTCCTGCACGCGCGCGTGTGCCCCGGTCCATTTGGCTTCCGGTGCCGCCTCGATCGCGCGGGCGCCCGCGCCGACGGCGAGGATCTTGTCCTCGGTGGCGCCCACGGTGGCGTAGGCGCTGCCGTCGGCGAGGTGGTGCCAGGCGGCGCGTTCGGAGCCGCGCAGGTCGGTGACCGCGGACTCGGTGAGGGCACGGCGGGTGTCGACGGCGCCGGTGAACAGCCGCAGTCGCTCGCCCGAGAGGCCGCCGGCGAGGCGCGCGCTGGCGAGGACGGCGTCCTCCTGGGCCAGGGCCTCGCCCGCACGGGAGAATTCGAGCAGCACGCGCGCGTCGGAGCCGAGTTCGGCGTCCTGGATGCCGGTGAGGGCGCCGCCCACCGCGAAGGCGCTCCCGATGATCTTGGTGTACCGGCCGTATGTCTCGTCCCAGCCCGCGTCGCGATCGAGGACGGCCGTGCGCAGTGAACGCAGTTGTTCGGCGCCGGTGACGAACGCGTCGAGCCGCTGGGCCACTCCGGTCGGCAGCTCCTCGCTGTCGGCGATGGTGCTGGCGTCCCCGAGCCGCAGTTCGGCCACCGCCCGGTCCGTGCGTTGCGCGAGTTTCTTCAGATCGCCGCTCGGCCCGGCCGACGGGTCGGTCGCCTGGCGAACGGCGGCTGCCCGCTCGGTCTGCAGCGCGGCCACGGCCGCGGCGACGGGGGTGCGGATCCCGGAGTCCACGCGCTGCAACTGCCGCAGGCGGGCGACGTCCTGGGCGGTGGTGACGGTGGCGTACGCCCACAGGGCGAGCAGGGAGACGACCGGCACCATGAGCAGGCAGACGATCTTGGCGCGGACCGTCCGCGGGCGCATCAACCAGCGTCCCGCGCGCGCGGGTGCATCGTCCGGTATCGCGCCCACGGGGTCGTCCGGGCTTTCGTCGGCCGGCGGTCCGGCGTGTGCGCGGCGGCCGCGCACGGTGGGCTGGGGCGGCGTCTCGGCGCCGGCTGTGGGGGTCCTACGCGGTGTACGCATGGCCTCCTCGCTCGGGAGTGGTTCGGGGCGTGCCGCCCGGGCGGTGCGGGGTCCGGGGCACCGCTAGTGGGCCGCGCTCTCGATCGGCCGCTGGGCCGAGGCGGATGCCTGGCGCTCCCCCGTCGTAGGCGACAGCGCGACGAAGGCCGAGGTCAGGAAGAGATAGGAGCCGAGGCCGACGGCGAGGGGGAAGATGAACTGCATCGCCGTGGCCCCGGGCAGGGGCGCCCCGGAGGGCGCGACGCGCACGCCCACCGCGAACATCCCGGTGTAGTGCATGCTGCTCACGGCCGCCCCCATGATGAGCGAGGCGATGGTGACGGCGACGGGTGACTTGATGTTGAGGGCCGCCCACAGGGCCGCTGTGGCCGCGACGACGGCGATCAGGATGGAGAGTCCGACGAGCACCGGGTCGTAGGTGACGTCGCCGTGGAGCCGTACCGCCGCCATGCCCAGGTAGTGCATGCTCGCGACGCCGAGCCCGGTGGTGAGTCCGCCGAGGAAGAGCGCGCGGGTGCGGTCGCGGCTGTATCCGACGGCGAAGACGCCGGCACAGACGACGATCATGGCGACCAGGAGGCTCGCGATCGTGAGCGGCACGTCGTAGCGGATGTCGGTGCCACTGACGCTGAAACCGAGCATGGCCACGAAGTGCATGGTCCAGATGCCGGTGCCGATCGCGGAGGCCGCGGTGAGGAGCCAGTTGCGGCGCGAGCGTCCGGTGGCGCCGAGCGCGCGGACGGTGCAGCGCAGCCCGAGCGCGGCGCCTATGCAGGCCATCACATACGACAGTGCGGGGGTCAGCCACCCCAGGGCGGCGTGGTCCAGGTGTCCCATGGCTCAGTGACGCTAGTCGGGGCAGGGGCGCACAAAGGGGGAGCATTTCGAAAACTGTTGGAATATGGCGCAGAGGTGCACCTGGACGATCGCATCGCGCTCGAACGTGTGCGCCGGGACGTCATCCTTGTCGGTGAGGGATCATGCGGAACATGAGCGACGACCACACACGTGTCCAGGAGTTCTTCGGCGCCCGCGCCGCCGGCTGGGACAGCCGGTTCCCCGACGACGGTCCCGCCTATGCCGCCGCGGTCGCGGTCCTCGGGCTGCGCGAGGGTGATCGCGTGCTGGACGCGGGCTGCGGCACGGGACGGGCCCTGACGCCGCTGCGTGCGGCCGTGGGGCCCGCTGGGGTGGTCGTCGGGGTGGATCTGACCCCGGACATGCTGCAGGCCGCCGTGCGGGCCGGACGGGACCGGGACGGGCGGTTGCTGCTCGCCGACGTGACCGCGCTGCCGCTGCGTTCGCGGTCGCTGGACGCCGTGTTCGGAGCGGGGCTCATCTCCCATCTGCCCCATCCGGCCGAGAACCTGCGGGAGTTGACGCGCGTGGTGCGCCCCGGCGGCAGACTGGCACTGTTCCACCCGATCGGCAGGGCGGCGCTCGCGGCACGCCAGGGCCGGCAGATCACGCCGGACGACCTGCGCACGGAACCCAACCTCCGTCCGCTGCTGGCCGGTTCTGGGTGGCGCCTGACGTCGTACGTCGACCAGGACGACCGGTTCCTGGCCTTGGCCGTCCGCGAGGGCTGACGCCGCCGGTCCGGCCCGGCGACCGCCGCCAGGAAGGCGTCGGGGTGGTCGAACGTCACGTCGTGACCGGAACCTGGCACGGTCACCACGCAAACGCCGACGGCGTCCAGAGCCCCCTCCCGTGGAGGTCGACTCGCATGGTTGCGCGACACGCTTCGTTCACTCTTCGGAGACGACCGCCGTCGGACCGGTCCGACGGACCGGGCAGCCCCGCATCCCAGGAACCGGCCGGGTGCCCAGGTCCTCCAGCCGGTAGCCGTTCGGGTAGCCCTTGATCTCCCAGTTCTGGCGCGCGTAGTGGGGTGCGCGCCGGGGCGGCAGCAGCCGGACGGCACGGCCGCGCAACCGGACCGCGCGGCGGACCACCGCACGGGTGGCGGCGTTGGGCGGCGAGTAGCGGAAGGCACGCAGGAGCGGGTCGTCGAGCAGGGCGAGCGTCGTGCTGCGCAGGAGGGGCGCGAGGGGACGCGGGTACCAGGAGGCCATCAGGTCGAGTGTGGCGTCCGAGACCTGCCGTGCCTGCGGATCCCAGGCGAAGTGAGCCTCTTCATAGGCGTCGAGACACGCCTCGAACTCCTCGTAGGTCTGCGGTATGTCCTGGATGCCCATGTGCCGCCCCAGAGTGCGGTGGTGGACGGAGGAGGCGACGATCTCGTGACGCGACAGCCGACGCCAGCCGTAGGCGTCGATCCAGCGCTTGGGCATGACGACGAACGTGCAGAGCACGTACCGCAGCTCGTCGTTGCTGATCTCGTAGCTGCGATGCATCTGGTTGATGCGGCGGATCGCCGTACGGCCCTCCTCACTGGCGAAGCCGTGCTCGACGACGGCGTCGAGAAGCAGCGAGGTGTCGTCATAGCGCTTCTGTGCCCGAGCCGTGAGCTCCGCCGTCTCCGCGAGCAGTCGCCCTACGCTCGGCACGGCGTACGTGCGGTACAGGGCCAGCTCCAGAGCGCGGGTGAAGTCCCAGGGGAACTCGTACGCCGCGGTAAGCCGGTAGATCTCCGTGGCGTCCTGCTCCGGATCCATCGTCCGGATCTGTGCGAGCCGCTCGAAGCGCTTCACCGCGCCGTCCCCCTTCTGCCGCCGAAGCTCCAACTCTACGTTGAGTAGCGGAAGATGGACGATCAGCCATGGCAACCACGCAGGGGGAAGGTGGTCAGCATGTTCGGCAGGGTCCGCAAGTCCTGTGCCGGATTCGTCAAAGCGTTGCGTCCCGAGACGGGGACCGGTCGGGACGCACGCTCGCACAACCTGTTCGAGGCCGCCGCCGCGTATGTGTCGGCCTGCGCGGAGGACGATCAGGAGCGGATCGACGAGGCGGCCGGCTGGGTGTCGCCGGAGGCACTGTCGTTCGGGGTCAACGAGCTGGCCTGCCGGGCCGTCATCGCCCTCGCCCGGGAGCGCGACGAATCGCCTCGAACGGTGGCACGGGCACTTCTTGGGCTTCCGGCGGCCTGAGGCACGGCACCGGGTGGTCGATTCGCCCCGTCCGGTCGGAAAACTGCAGCTCCGGTGTGCCGGGGAGTCGTGACAAGCGCCTCCCGGGCGCACTAGGGTGCGCGCCGTTGGACGAACCGATGGGGAGGCTGGGATGGCCGGGACGGACGAGGGCGCCGTCGCCGCCGAGGACGACGCGCTCTATGTGCTCACGGCGGTGCTGCTGACGCCGGCGAAGTTCCCGAGCGTCCTCGGCGACGACTATCTGGAGGCCTGCGCGGCGCTCGGTCTCGCGCCGCTGGCCGACGGGTACGGCCTGGTGCTCGGCCAGGACGGCGAGGGCGCCCGGTGGACGGTCGTCATCGACGACGTGTCGCTGGTCGCCGTGGCCATCGCGTCCTGGGACTGCGGCATGGAGTACGACCTGTCACCCGACGAACGCACGGTTGTCGCCGGCCTTCCCGGCTGGCCCCTCGCGGTCGCCGTCGCGGCACCGGGTGTGCCCGCGCCGCACGATCCCGACCCCGAGGTCGCGGACCGTCCCGCGCTGGCACCGCCGGACACGACCACCTGGGGGCCGGCCCAGCGGCGGCTGGGCGCCGACGAGATCGCACTCCAGTGGGCGATCTGGCGCGAGCAGATCGACGACGCGGCCTTCCCGAGCCCGGACCGCGAGGCTTCGGGGACTGCCACCGCCGACGGGTCGCCCGAGGCCACCGGAGGCACGGAGGAAACCGAGGGCACGGAGGAAAACGAAGGCACCGGGGAAGCCGAGTCGGACGGACCCAAAGGGCACGCCGGCATCCGACGCGTCCTCGCGGAGGCCCGCGCGTACGTGGACGCGCCTCCGCCTCTCGGCCGTGTACGGTCGTCCTTCGCCCCAGGGGACGCGCGGACCCTGCGCGCCGACGGTCCCGGCTGGTCAATCGTGGCCAGAACCGACGACATCGCGTTCGTACTGCTCGACGACGAGCCCGGCGAGGTCCTGCCGGTGGGCCGGGGCCCGGAGCTGCCGGGCCTCCTCGAGGCACTCGACAAGCTGGCCGTACGCCCCATCTGAGCCCGGCCGGGTGGCGACACCTCGGCGTTGGTCAGTTCGCCGGGTGACACGGGAACGCCCGCGGACCTTGCCGTCGGCAGGTCCGCGGGCGGCTCTACGGTGGGCTTCTGCGCACTGGACGGCCCGACCGGGCCGACGCGGTGGTGCGTCAGCGGCCGAGCTCCTTTCGCGTGACTCGGCGCAACCTGCGCCGCTGTGAGGGGTCCAGCGTGAGGTACGCGGCCGCCGGGACTCCCAGGACGATCAGGAGCGCGGCCCACCAGGGCAGCCAGATCAGCAGGATGAGCCCGACCGCCACACCTCCTGCGGCGATCTTGGCGTTCTTCGACATGTGCGTCGCCTCCTCCGCGGCCACTGCCGCTCTCTGTCCAGAAAAACGGATCCGCGCCTCCCACGGTTCCGAACCGCGACCCTGAGACGTCCCTGAGACATTCCCGACTCGCGCCCCTACTCCGTCCTCAAGGGCTCGCCCACCTCATGCATGTGGCGCAGCGCCTGTCGGTAGGAGTCGACGAGCCCGGTCTCCGCGTATGGGATACCCAACTCCCGGCAGTGGGCGCGCACCACAGGCCGGGCGAGCCGCAGATGGGGGCGGGGCATGCTGGGGAACAGGTGGTGCTCGATCTGGTAGTTGAGACCGCCGAGGAACCAGTCGGTCAGCGCGCCGCCGCGAATGTTGCGCGAGGTGAGCACCTGCCGGCGCAGGTGGCCCCACGGTTCGCCGTTCGGGTCCGGCATCTCCATGCCCTTGTGGTTGGGCGCGAAGGACAGGCCCAGGTGCAGGCCGAAGAGGGCCTGGTGGAGAGCGGCGAAGGCCAGAGCCCTGCCCGGCGACATGGAGGTGAGCAGCAGCGTCGCGTATCCCACGACGTGGCTCACCAGCAGCACGGCCTCCACGGACCGCTCCCCGGGCGACTGACGGCCCAGGTCCCGGAATCCCTGCACCTTGAGGGCTACGCCTTCGAGCAGGGTGAGCGGGAAGAACAGCCAGGCCTGGTTGCGGGTGAGCCGGCGCCTGAAGCCCGTCCGGTGCGCCGCCTGCTCGCCGGTGAAGACGAGGACGTCGGCGGCGACGTCGGGGTCCCTGTCGATGTGGTTGGGGTTGGCGTGATGGCGGTTGTGCTTGTGGTTCCACCAGGAGTAGCTCATCCCAAGCAGCAGGTTGCCGTGGACAAGGCCGATGAGCCGAGCGGCCGTCTTGTTGCCGGTGATCTGTGAGTGACCGGCGTCGTGACCTATGAAGGCGGTACGCGCCGAGAACACGGCGAGCAGCGGCGCGAGGAGCAGCGTCCACCAGGAGTCACCCACCAGGGCGATGCCTGTGACAACGGCGGCGAGAGCGAGCGTGTTGAGGGCGATGCATCGCGCGTACCAGCCGTACCGGCGCTCCAGGATGTCCTGGCTCTTGACGGTGCGCAGGAGGGGCGTGAACTCGCTGCCGCCCGAGGCGGAGCCGGGCATCGCCCGAGGGGTGGCTTCGACGGTTCGGGGCATGTCCGGACTCCGGCTCTCTCAGAAACGGGCTGACCTGAGAAAACGTACGGATCCGTGACCTGCGGCGACCATGAGGCAACCCCCCGTGTGCGGCCGGGGGCCAGCACCGAACGGCAGGGGGGGTGACGACACCCTCATCGAGAAGTGGCCCAGATCACTCATCGGGCGGGCCGGAGGGTCGCCGGCGTGCTGTATCCTCGACGGTCGCCCAAGTAGTCAAATTTGAGGAATACGGCATCTCTGTGCAGAGGAATTCCGCGGTCCCACCGTCCGAGATCTCCGAACTGGCCGACTGCTGTGCCGTGTTCGTGTCCAGTGACCCGGCGCGCCTTGGCAGTGTCGCGTTCTGGCGGCCCGACCGCGATGTTCCTCCTGCCGTCGAGGAGGGGGCCGTCGAGGACCTGACCGTCGCCCTGCCCGGTGACGACGGTGTCGAGCGGGTGAGGGTGCCGGCTCTCCTGCTGCCGGTGCGCGCCGCGCTACCGGTACTCACGCGCGCGCGTGGCTCCGCAGACGCACACCGGGCGCCCGCGTTCTGGGGTACGGCGGCCCTGCTGGCCCTGAACCTCGTGGCACGCGGCCTGCTGCTGCCCGGACTTTCCCCGCTCGACCACGATGCCTGGCGCACGGGCCCGCTTGAGGCGGCGGACCTGGAGCGCATCCGCCGGCTCGCCGCCGCGATGCCTCCCGAGGCGCACGCCGTGCCCCTGGACGGCGCCGGGCCCCTGCGCCTGCCCGACCCGGAGCGGCTGCTGCGCGCCTTCCTGGACGCGGTCGCCGACACGCTGCCCCGCTCCCCCGCGGCACCGCTGGTAACCGGCGGGCCCGCTTACGCGGCGCGGGAACCTCAGCACCTGCCGGAGCAGCGCGAGTGGGCCGCCGCCGTCGCCGCGGGCCACGACGCGGGCGTGCGGCTCTCACTGCGGGTCGAGGTGCCCGGACTGACCGAGGCGCAGGACGACACGGTGCTGCCGTTCCGGGCCGTGCTGCAGGTGCACAGCGTGAGCGACCCGACGCTCGTGGCGGACGCCGTCGAGGTGTGGACCGGGTCCGGCACGGCGGGCGGCGTGTTCGGCCCACGCGCGCGGATGGACGCCCTGCTCGCACTCCGCCGTGCGGCCCGGGCCTGGCAGCCGCTCGCGCCCCTGCTGTCCGCGTCCGTGCCTGATGCCGTCGAACTCGCCGACGAGGAAGTCACCGAACTTCTCGCAGAGGGCGCCCGCAGCCTCGCGAGCGCCGGCGTCGAGGTGCATTGGCCGAAGGAACTGGCCCGCAAGCTCACCGCCCGCGCGGTGGTCGGTCCGCCGGACGATGCGACCGGGCCCGTCAAGGTCTCCGCGGACATACCGACGCTCCTGTCCGCCGACGCACTGCTCTCCTTCAACTGGCGGTTCGCACTGGGCGACCAGCGGCTCACGCGCGAGGAACTGGACCGGCTCGCCGAAGCCGACCGCCCCGTCGTGCGGCTGCGCGGCCAGTGGGTCCTGGTCGACCCCGAGGAGGTGCGCCGCGCCCGCACCCAGCAGGACCGCAAGGTGACGCCCATCGACGCGCTGAGTGCCGCTCTGACGGGCTCCACGGAGGTCGACGGCCGCCGGGTCGACGTCCACTCCACGGGCTGGCTGGCGGCGCTGCGGGAGCGCCTCGCGGACCCCGAGAGGCAGGAGCCGGTCGCACAGCCCGCCGCACTCGCCGCCACACTGCGGGACTATCAGCGGCGGGGCCTGAGCTGGCTGGCCCGGACGACGTCCCTGGGCCTGGGCTGCTGTCTGGCCGACGACATGGGGCTCGGCAAGACCATCACCCTGATCGCGTTGCATCTGCACCGGCAGACCGACGCCGCCTCCGCCGGCCCCACGCTCGTGGTGTGCCCGACGTCCCTGATGGGCAACTGGCAGCGCGAGATCGAGAAGTTCGCGCCCGGCAGCCCGGTACGACGCTTCCACGGGTCGCGCCGCAGCCTGGACGACCTGGCCGACGGCGAGTTCGCCCTCACGACGTACAGCACGATGCGCCTCGACGCGCGCCGACTCGGCGAGGTGCCGTGGAGCATGGTCGTGGCGGATGAGGCCCAGCATGTGAAGAACCCTTACTCGGCGACCGCCCGGGAGCTGCGCTCCATCGGGGCACGCGCGCGCGTGGCGCTCACCGGCACGCCGGTGGAGAACAACCTGTCCGAACTGTGGGCGATCCTCGACTGGACCACCCCGGGTCTCCTGGGCCGGCTCGGCGCCTTCCGCACGCGGTACGCGCAGCCCGTCGAGGGCCGCCTGGACCCGGCCGCCGCCCAGCGGCTCGCCCGGCTCGTACGCCCCTTCCTGCTGCGTCGCCGCAAGTCGGATCCGGGGATCGCCCCGGAACTGCCGCCGAAAACCGAGACGGACCGTGCCGTGTCCCTGACCCGCGAACAGGCGAGCCTGTACGAGGCGGTGGTTCGCGAGACCCTCGCGGAGATCTCCCGCGCCGACGACATGGCGCGGCGCGGGCTGATCGTGAAGCTGCTGACGGGCCTGAAACAGATCTGCAACCACCCGGCGCAGTACCTCAAGGAGGAGCGGCCGACGATCGCCGAACGTTCCGGGAAGCTGGAGCTGCTGGACGAACTCCTCGACACCATCCTCTCCGAGGGGGCGAGTGTTCTGGTCTTCACGCAGTACGTGCAGATGGCCCGGATCGTCGAGCAGCACCTGGCGGCCCGTGGCACGCCCTCCCAGTTCCTGCACGGAGGGACTCCCGTCCACCGACGGGAGGCGATGGTGCGGCGCTTCCAGGACGGTGAGGTCCCGGTCTTCCTGCTGTCGTTGAAGGCGGCGGGCACGGGGCTGAACCTGACCCGGGCCGAACATGTCGTGCACTACGACCGCTGGTGGAATCCGGCCGTCGAGGCGCAGGCCACCGACCGCGCGTACCGCATCGGTCAGACCCGGCCCGTACAGGTGCACCGGCTGATCACCGAGGGGACCATCGAGGACCGCATCGCCGACATGCTCAGCCGCAAACAGGAGTTGGCCGACTCCGTGCTCGGCGCGGGCGAGGCGGCGCTCACGGAACTGACGGACGCGGAGCTGGCCGATCTGGTCGAACTGCGGGGGGACACACGATGAACAACCAGGACGGTGACACGGAGCGCACGTTCGCCGCACTGCCTCCCGCGCGCGGGAGGGGCTTCGCGCAGACGTGGTGGGGCCGGGCCTGGCTGAAGGCCCTGGAGGACACGGCACTGGACTCGGAGCAGGTGAAGACGGGCCGCAGGCTCGCGCGCGCGGGAGCCGTGGGCGCGGTGTCGGTGCGCCCGGGGCGCATCACCGCGGTCGTCCAGGATCGTGACGGCACAGCCCACCGGGCGGACGTCCTGCTGGCGGAGCTGACCGACGAGGAGTGGGACAGCTTCCTCGACATGGCCGTCGAGCGTGCCGGGCACGTCGCGGCACTGCTGGACCGCGACATGCCGCCGCACCTGGTCGAGGACGCGGCAGCGGCGGGCATCGAACTGCTGCCCGGCGTGGGCGATCTGGAGCCCCGCTGCGACTGCGACGCCTGGGACCACTGTGGACACACCGCGGCCCTGTGCGACCAGGTGGCGCGGCTGCTGGACCAGGACCCCTTCGTACTGTTGCTGATGCGGGGTCGCGCCGAACACGCCCTGCTGGACGCCCTCCAGGAGCGCGGCTCCGCGCCCGCCGCGGAGGTCGTCGAACCAGTGGGCGTCGATGCCGTGGAGGCGTACGCGGCCGGGGACGTCCTGCCGCCGCTGCCCGCTCTGCCCGAGCTCCCCGAGGAGCCCGGCATGCCGCCGGCCCTGGACACCGAGGCCCCGCCCGCGGCCGGCATCGACCCGGCGGCCCTCGAGTTCCTGGCCGCCCGGACGGCCGTGGAGGCCCATCGCCTGCTCGCCGAGGCTCTTCGGGGTGGACCGGAGCCACACGTGGACGAAGCGGAGCTGACGGTGGCTCAGGATGCCGTCCGCATGGCCGCAGGCAGCCCCGCGAAGGTCGTGACGGAACGGCTGGCCGACGGATCGGGGCGTGGCATGGACCAGCTGGCCCTGGCCGTGCGCGCCTGGCGGCACGGAGGCGCGGCCGCGCTGTCGGTGTGCGAGGAGGAGTGGACCGTGGAGGGCGAAACGCTCGCACGCGCGCGTGCCGCCCTGGACTCGGCCTGGGAGGAGGACGAACGGCCGACGCTGCGGGCGACGGCGAACCGGTGGACGGTCGTCGGCGCGGCCGCCCAGGTGCGTCTGGGCCGGGACGGCCGTTGGTGGCCGTCCCGGAAGGAGGGCGGTCGCTGGGTGCCCGCCGGTGGGGCGGCCCAGGATCCAGCCACGGCACTGGCTTCGGCGGAGGCCGACCCGGAGGAGAAGCCCTCCTGAGGAGACCGCCTTGCGGACAGGGCGCCCTCGAGAGGGCGGCTGCGGGACGGCATCTGACGTCGGATGGCCCAGGTACGGCCGTCCGACGTCGTCTTGTGGCTACGGGAGCACGTCCCCGAGTGACGGGACCAGCGATTCGAGGTCGCTCGGGAAGTCGCTCGGCAACTCGGTGGGGAACTGCGACGGCAACTCGGTGGGCAGGCTGCTGGGGATCTCGGTCGGGAGGCTGAAGGACGGCGAGGGAGAGCGGCTCGTACTCGCGCTGCTCTCCGGGGGCGGCGTCTCGTCCGGTGAGTCGTCGTTCCCCGACGCCATGAGGACCACCGCGGCGACGGCCACCGCGGCAACGATCACAATCAACAGGACGAACAGCGGATTCCGGCGCCTGCGCGGGCCCTCGGGCGGCCCGCCCGGTTCGCCGGTCGGGGACATCGGCTGAGTCGACGAGTCACCACCGTGCGACGCATCGCCGTACGGCGACGGGCTGCCGTACGAGGTCGGACCATTGTGGTCGAAGCCTTCCGGAGGCGGTCCGAAACCGTCGCCCGGAGGCGGCGTGTCACCCGGTGGCCCGGGCGGCTGAGGCGGTACGGGCGGCATGGCCATACCGTCCAGAGTCGCCTCGAAGCGGTCATGGCGCGACCCCCACGCGGACGTTGATACGGCCTCATGCCTTGGACCGCATGATTCCGGAACATTCCGCGCGGGGTCGCTCAGGAGCCGAGGTCACTCAGAAACTGAGATACCTCGGACAACTGACGGCACGCGCACGTGCGTTCAGCCGCGCGCCGCCAGCAGGTGATCCATCGCCAGCTGGTCGAGCCGCTCGAAGGCCATCCCGCGCGCGGCGGCCGACTCCACGTCGAAGTCCTCGAAGGCGCCGCGGTCGGCGAGGAGGGACTTCAGGCCGTCGGCCGCGGTGGGCTGTGCCAGCTCGTCCAGACGCGAGGCACGCAGGGCCTCCTGGACCTCCGGGTCGGCGCGGAAGGCGGCCGCCCGCTCCTTGAGGATGAGGTAGTTGCGCATGCAGCCCGCGGCCGACGCCCACACACCGTCGAGGTCCTCGGTCCGCGGCGGCTTGAAGTCGAAGTGCAGCGGGCCGTCGTAACCGGCGCTCTCCAGGAGATCGACCAGCCAGAAGGCGGCGCGCAGGTCGCCGCCGCCGAAGCGCAGGTCCTGGTCGTACTTGATGCCGGACTGACCGTTGAGGTCGATGTGGAAGAGCTTGCCCGCCCACAGGGCCTGCGCGATGCCGTGCGGGAAGTTCAGGCCGGCCATCTGCTCGTGGCCCACCTCCGGGTTGACGCCGTACAGCTCGGGACGCTCCAGGCGCTCGATGAACGCCAGCGCGTGGCCGACCGTCGGCAGCAGGATGTCGCCGCGCGGCTCGTTCGGCTTGGGCTCGATGGCGAAGCGCAAGTCGTAACCCTGGTCGGTCACGTACTCGCCGAGGAGGTCGAAGGCCTCCTTCATGCGGTCGAGAGCTACGCGTACGTCCTTCGCCGCGCCGGACTCGGCACCCTCGCGTCCGCCCCAGGCGACGTAGGTCTTGGCGCCCAGTTCGGCCGCCAGGTCGATGTTGCGGATCGTCTTGCGCAGGGCGTAGCGGCGCACGTCGCGGTCGTTGGCGGTGAACGCGCCGTCCTTGAAGACGGGGTGCGTGAAGAGGTTCGTCGTGGCCATCGGCACCTTCATGCCGGTCGCGTCGAGGGCTTCCCGGAAGCGCTTGATGTGCGCCCCGCGCTCGGTGTCCGAGGACCCGAAGGGGATCAGGTCGTCGTCATGGAAGGTCACGCCGTGGGCGCCGAGCTCGGCCAGGCGCTGCACCGTCTCGACCGGGTCCAGGGCACGCCGCGTGGCGTCGCCGAACGGGTCCCTTCCCTGCCAGCCGACGGTCCACAGGCCGAAGGTGAACCTGTCCTCGGGGGTGGGCTGGTAGTTCATGCCGCGGCTCCTTGCGTGCTGAGACTATTTCGTCATGGCCGTTTACAAATTAGTATGCGAACGCATCTCTGGGAAGACAGAGCCCGCAGAGCCGCGGAAAAAGTTAGGGAGAGCCCGATGTCAGCAGCCGAGGGTCCGCTCGTCGTCGGCGTGGACACGTCCACGCAGTCCACGAAGGCGCTGGTCGTCGACGCGGCGACCGGGCAGGTCGTCGCAAGTGGTCAGGCCCCGCACACGGTGACCTCCGGCGCCGGGCGCGAGAGCGACCCGCGTCAGTGGTGGGACGCCCTGCGCGAGGCCCTGCGTCAGTGCGGAGACGCTGCACGTGAGGCGGCCGCGGTGTCGATCGGCGGCCAGCAGCACGGGCTCGTCACGCTGGACGCGCAGGGCGAGCCGGTACGCCCGGCCCTGCTGTGGAACGACGTGCGTTCGGCGCCGCAGGCCCGGCGGCTGACCGAGGAGCTGGGCGGCGCGAAGTTCTGGGCCGAACGCACCGGCTCCGTACCGGCCGCCTCCTTCACGGTCACCAAGTGGGCGTGGCTGGCCGAGCACGAGCCGGAGGCCGTCCGGGCGACCAAGGCCGTACGCCTCCCCCACGACTACCTCACCGAACGCCTCACGGGGCAGGGCACGACCGACCGGGGCGACGCCTCCGGGACCGGCTGGTGGGCCTCCGGTACGGAGTCGTACGACCCCGAGATCCTCGCCCACGTGGGGCTCGACCCCGCCCTGCTGCCCCGGGTGGTCCGGCCCGGCGAGGTGGCCGGCACCGTGCGCGACGGCCATGACCTGCCGTTCTCCAAGGGCACCCTGGTCGCCCCCGGCACCGGCGACAATGCGGCCGCCGCGCTGGGCCTGGGTCTGCGCCCCGGCACGCCGGTGATGAGCCTCGGCACCTCGGGCACGGTCTACGCCGTGTCGAAGCGCCGCCCCGCGGACCCGACCGGCACCGTGGCGGGTTTCGCCGACGCCCACGGCGACTGGCTGCCGCTGGCCTGCACCCTGAACTGCACCCTCGCCGTCGACCGTGTCGCGACCCTGCTCGGGCTGGACCGCGAGGCCGTCGAACCCACCACCGGCGTCACCCTCCTCCCCTACTTGGACGGCGAGCGCACTCCCGCGCTGCCGAGCGCCTCGGGACTCCTGCACGGGCTGCGCCACGACACGACCGGCGGCCAGCTCCTGCAGGCCGCGTACGACGGCGCCGTGCACTCGTTGCTCGGTGCGCTCGACCTCGTCCTCGACGAGGACGCGGACCGCTCGACCCCGCTGCTGCTGATCGGGGGCGGCGCCCGGGGCAGGGCCTGGCAGGAGACCGTCCGGCGGCTGTCGGGGCGACCCGTGCAGGTGCCCGAGGCCAGGGAGCTGGTGGCGCTCGGCGCCGCGGCTCAGGCCGCCGGCCTGCTGACCGGCGAGGACCCGGCGGCGGTCGCCCGGCGCTGGAACACGGCAGCCGGTCCGGTGCTCGACGCCGTGGAGCGGGACGAGGCGGCACTGGCCCGGATCGCCGGGGTACTCTCCGACGCGGCGCCTCTGTTGGAGCGGGGGACGGGAGACCACTGACGGCGCCCTGGCGACTGGCGGGTGCCCTTCTCGTGGCCATCGGCCGCCCGACCGACGGACGACCGTCGACCGACACCGACCAAGGACGGACGGAGGCATGACCGCACCGCCGCACGGGGCGCACCCGGCAAGCCCCGGCCGTGCCCTGCCCGACACGCAGCAGGGCATGCGCCGCCGCAACCTGGCCCGGGTGATGCACACGGTCAGCGCGGAGGGGCCGCTGTCCCGTGCCGCCGTCGCCTCACGCATCGGTCTCACCCGTGCCGCGGTGTCGACCCTCGTCGACGAGCTCATACGTTCCGGACTTCTGGAGGAGCTGGGCCCCGAGAGGCCCGGCAGGGTCGGCCGACCGGGGTCGGCTCTCGCCGTCAGCGGGCACGGTCCCGCCGGGATAGGCGCCGAGATCGGCGTCGACCACCTCGCGGTCTGCGCGGTCGACCTGCGCGGTGAGGTGCGGTCCAGGGCCGTGCGGTACGGCGCGAACCGCGGCCGCGCCCCCGGCCCGGTGATCGAGGAGCTCGCAGCCCTGGTGCGTCGGGTGGTCGGCGAGGCGGAGAGTTACGGGCTGTGGCCCGCGGGGCTCGCCGTGGCCGTGCCCGGACTGGTGGCACGCGACGCCCGCACCGTCGTACGCGCCCCGAACCTCGACTGGCACGACACGGACCTCGGTGCCCTGCTGCCGTCCGACTTCCCGCTCGCCGTGGGCAACGAGGCGAACTTCGGCGCCCTGGCCGAACTCTGGCTCGGCGACGGCACACCGCGCGACTTCCTGCACGTGTCGGCGGAGATCGGCATCGGCGCGGCGGTCGTGGTGGACGGGCGGTTGCTGCACGGAACACGCGGGTTCGCGGGCGAGCTCGGGCATGTGCCGGTCCGGCCGGACGGGCCGGACTGCGCGTGCGGCGGGCACGGGTGTCTGGAGCAGTACGCCGGCGAGGAGGCGGTGCTGCGGGCGGCTGGTCTGGAGCCGGGCGAGGATCGCGTCGGGCTGCTCGCCGGGCGCGCCGCGGACGGCGACGAGGACGTACGGCGGGCGCTGCGCGACGCGGGCGAGGCGCTCGGCATCGCGCTGACCGGGGCGGTCAACCTCCTCGATCCGGAGGGCGTCGTGCTGGGCGGTGCACTTGCCGGACTCGCGCCGTGGCTGCTGCCGTCCCTGCAGGAGGAGCTGGCCCGGCGCACGGCGGGACCGGCGTGTCCGGTGTCCGTGTCCCAGCTGGGTTCCGAGGGGCCATTGCTGGGGGCCGCGCACTCGGTCGTGCGGGCGGTCCTCGACGACCCGGCGGCCGTGGCCGAACGGGCCTGAACCCGGTCGGCCGTGGCCGAACGGGCTTGAACCCGGGCCGACTTCACCCGTACGGGTGGGCGAGTTTTCCACAGTCGCGCCGTCGTCCACCGAAGCACGCCGTGTCCTGCTGCCCAACGGGTGAGCGCCGTACCGTCATTCACGCGAGGCGCAGCCGTCGTCTCGTGGCGACCGGGGCGTCTACCGGTGGATGAGGGGGGATTCGCGTGTCGGGTGAAGCGGTTGGTGAGCTGGGGCGCGACGCCATCGGGTTGCGCGAGATCCTGTCCCAGAGATCACGGCGATGGCACCGGCGGCATCGATCGCCGTGTGCACTCGGCCAACACCTCGACGAATCGCCGAACGCCGGCCGTCCGCAGAACGGAGCAGTGCAACCATGAACGATCCCAGAATCCTGACCGTGCGCCCCGAACCGGGCGAGTACGCCTGGACGTTCGGCGGGGCACCGCCGGTGGCGCGCATCGTGCCCGGCACGGTTCTCGACCTGTACACGGAGGACTGTTTCGCCGGCCGAGTGCGGTCCGAGAAGGACCTGGTGTCCGAGGTGTGCGAGTTCCCGTTCCTCAACCCCCAGACGGGCCCCTTTTACGTGGAGGGCGCCCAACCGGGCGACACGGTCGCCGTGCACTTCGTGTCGATCGAACCGGCGCGGGACTGGGCCGCGTCGACCACGGTCCCCCTCTTCGGCGCGCTCACCTCGACGCACACCACGGCCACGCTGCAGCCCCCGCTTCCGGAGACGGTGTGGATCTGGCCGCTCGACCGCACCCGGCGCACCGCGTTGTTCCGCGCCCACGACAGTGAGATCGAGATCGAGCTGCCCCTCGACCCGATGCACGGCACGGTGGGCGTGGCTCCCGCCAACCTGGAGGTGCGCTCGGCGCTGGTGCCCGACGCGCACGGCGGGAACATGGACACGCCCGAGATGCGGGCCGGCGTCACCTGCTACCTCGGGGTGAACGTCGAAGGCGCCCTGCTCAGCCTCGGCGACGGGCACGCCCGGCAGGGCGAGGGGGAAACCTGCGGAGTGGCCGTCGAGTGCGCGATGAACACGGTGGTGGTCGTCGAGTTGCTCAAGGGCCTGGCCACACCCTGGCCGCGCATCGAGTCGGACACGCACATCATCTCGACGGGTTCCGCGCGCCCGCTGGAGGACGCCTTCCGGATATCCCAGCTCGACCTGGTGCAGTGGCTGGTGCGCGACTACGGGTTCGGCGAGCTGGACGCGTACCAGTTCGCGACGCAGACCGTGGAGTCGCCGTTGGCCAACGTGTGCGACACCAACTACACATGCGTGGCCAAGCTTCGCAAGCAGTGGCTGCCGGCCCGCGAGACACACCGGGGAGTCCACGCGCGGCTGCGGGAGACCGCGGCGGCTCTCCGAGGCTGAGCACATCCACCAGGCGTCGAGCGCACCAGCCGGCCTCTCCGGCTGAGCACACCTCCCAACCCGTCCTTGGAAGCCCCCCACCTCGAAAGGCAATCCGTTCATGGAACGCGCAAGACCGCTTGTCGGCAGGCGTCGGCTGCTGAAGGCCGCCGCCCTCGCCGCTGTCCCTTACGCGTTGCTCCCCGACGCACGTGCCGGAGCCGAGATCCAGGCCGTCGACTTTCCTTCCGCCGAGTGGCAGCCGGCGACCACCTACAACTACACGGTGTCCAACCGGCCCACCGCCCATCCCGTCAACCACGTGATCATCCACGTCACGCAGGAGACGTACGTCGATACGCTGGCCATCTTCCAGAACCCGCAGAAGAAAGTGTCCGCGCACTACCTCGTCCGGTCGGCCGACGGACACGTCGCCCAGTGCGTCCGCGAGGCCGACGTCGCCTGGCACGCGGGGAACTGGGACTTCAACACGCGCAGCATCGGCATCGAGCACGAGGGCTGGGTGGACCGGCCCGCCTACTTCACCGACGCCCTGTACGAGCAGTCGGCGCGACTGACGGCGGCGATCTGCACGTCGTACGGAATTCCGAAGGACCGCGCGCACATCATCGGGCACTACGAAGTGCCGGGCACCGACCACACCGATCCCGGTCCGAACTGGGACTGGGCGCGCTACATAAGGCTGGTCAACTTCGCCTGACCGGAGCGGCGAGGGCCCCAACGTTCGGGGCAGCGCGGTCGAAACGGTTGTCCGCGCGCGCACTCGGAGTGACCATGTCTCCACACGCATCACCTTTCGGGGAGGCCGGGTTGACCGATCCGTGGGTGGCCCTCGAGCCGGGGGCCGACCCCGCCGAGCACGTGCGGATGCTGCTGCGCGCGCATGAGACGTTCACCGAGGTGGGCACGGTGCCGCGGCCGGTCCGATCAGTGGTGGCCGACTCGTGGCTGCGTTCCGCGCGGGCCGGTGTCGGGCCCGACGGCACCGCGAGCGTGGAGCTCATGGACGGCGACCTCGGTGCCTACCGTGCCGAACATCCGCTGGCGCGGGTGATGCCGCTGTTCCGTGAATTGCTGGGCACCTTCGCCTCCGACGGCGAGCACCTGCTCGCGGTGTGCGACGCGCACGGCAGGCTGCTGTGGGTGGAGGGCCATCCCGCCACTCGCGCCCAAGCCGGCCGGATGAACTTCGTACCGGGCGCGCGGTGGGCGGAGACGGCGGTCGGGACGAACGCGCCGGGCACGGCGGTCGCCGTCGACCGGCCGGTGCAGGTGTTCGCGGCCGAGCACTTCATCCGGCGGGTGCAGCCCTGGACGTGCGCGGCGGCGCCGGTGCACGACCCGCGCTCCGGGCGGGTGCTCGGTGCCGTGGACATCACGGGTGGGGACGGGCTCGCGCATCCGCACAGCCTGGGTTTCGTGCAGGCAGTGGCGCGGGCCGCCGAGTCACATCTGGCGCTGCTCGCACCCGAAGGACCCGCCATCGACACGGCCGAGCTGACCGCGCTGGGCCGGGACGAGGCTCAGTTGGTGACCGGTGGTCGCAGGATCAGGCTCAGCCGTCGGCACAGCGAGATCGTGCTGCTGCTGGCCCGCCATCCGGAGGGGCTGACCGGCGACGAGCTGCTGTGCGCCTTGTACGAGGACGAGTCGGTGACGCCGGTGACGCTGCGCGCCGAACTGGCCCGGCTGCGCCGCTTGCTCGGCCCGGGCCTGCTCGCGTCGCGGCCGTACCGGCTCACCGTCCCGGTCGAGTCCGATGTCGCCGTGGTGGAGCGGCGGTTGGAGACAGGTGCGGTCACGGCGGCCGCGACGGCGTACGCGGGACCGTTGCTGCCCGGCTCCCAGGCACCGTCGGTGGTCAGACTCAGGCGCCGTCTCGCCGACGGGCTGCGTACGGCGTTGGTCGCCCGCCGCGATCCCGACCTGCTGGCGGACTGGGCGCACGCGCCTTGGGGTGAGGACGACATCGACGTATGGCGGGCACTCGCGGCGGTACGACCGACGGTGGCGGCCCGGGCCCGCCTCGCCGCGCTGGAGTCGGAGCTGGCGGCGCCGACGGTGTGGTCGCGTTCGTCGGGGCGCTGACCGAGGGCCCCGTCCGGCCGCCGACCAGGCTGCCCGGCCGCCCGGCCGCCCGGCCGACGAGATCAGACGCTGCGACCGCCGGTCCCAGAACCGGCGTCGCCCGGCTGCACGCAACGTACCTGCAACCTCCCGCTCCCTAGCCTCGCGCCGAGAGCTGCCCAACGGCGGGCAGCGCTTCTGAAGGAGGCCGACCGGCATGACTCGTTACGCGGCGCCCGGAACCGAGGGCGCGATCGTCTCCTACCAGGCGCGCTACGACCACTTCATCGGGGGCGAGTACGTGCCGCCGGCCCGCGGACAGTACTTCGAGAACCCGTCGCCGGTGAACGGGCAGCCGTTCACGGAGATCGCGCGCGGTACGGCGGAGGACGTGGAGCGGGCCCTGGACGCGGCGCACGCGGCGGCGCCCGGCTGGGGTCGCATGTCGGTGACCGGGCGGGCCGACATCCTGCTGAAGATCGCCGACCGTATGGAGGCCCACCTCGAACCCCTCGCCGTCGCCGAGAGCTGGGAGAACGGCAAGCCGGTGCGCGAGACGCTGGCGGCCGACATCCCGCTCGCCATCGACCACTTCCGCTACTTCGCGGGCGCGATCCGTGCGCAGGAGGGGTCGCTCGGCGAGCTCGACGACGACACGGTGGCCTACCACTTCCACGAGCCGCTCGGCGTCGTCGCGCAGATCATCCCGTGGAACTTCCCCATTCTGATGGCGACGTGGAAACTCGCTCCCGCCCTCGCAGCGGGCAACGCGGTGGTCATCAAACCCGCGGAGCAGACCCCGGCCTCCATCCACTACTGGATGAGCCTGATCGCCGACCTGCTTCCGCCTGGTGTGGTGAACATCGTCAACGGCTTCGGCGCGGAGGCGGGCAAGCCCCTCGCGTCGAGCCCGCGAGTGGCGAAGGTGGCGTTCACGGGTGAGACCACGACGGGGCGGCTGATCATGCAGTACGCCTCGGAGAACATCAAGCCGGTCACCCTGGAGCTGGGCGGCAAGTCGCCCAATATCTTCTTCGACGACGTGTGGGCGCACAATGACGACTTCCGCGACAAGGCGCTCGAAGGCTTCACGATGTTCGCCCTCAACCAGGGCGAGGTGTGCACCTGCCCGTCGAGGGCCCTCGTCCAGCGCGGCCACTACGCCGAGTTCCTGGAGGCGGCCGTGGCCCGCACCGAACTGATCAGGCCCGGCCATCCCCTCGACACGAACACGATGATCGGCGCCCAGGCGTCCAACGACCAACTGGAGAAGATCCTCTCCTATCTGGACATCGGCCGGCAGGAGGGCGCGAGGATCCTCACGGGCGGTGAACGCATCGAGTACGACGGCGAGTTGAAGGGCGGCTACTACGTCCAGCCGACGATCTTCGAGGGCGACAACCGCATGCGCATCTTCCAGGAGGAGATCTTCGGGCCGGTGGTCTCGGTGACGTCGTTCGACGACTTCGACGACGCGATGAAACTGGCCAACGACACGCTGTACGGCCTCGGTGCGGGCGTATGGACGCGGGACATCAACACCGCGTACCGCGCCGGCCGCGCGATCCAGGCGGGCCGCGTCTGGACCAACTGCTACCACGCCTACCCCGCGCACGCGGCGTTCGGCGGCTACAAGCAATCCGGGATCGGCCGCGAGAATCACAAGATGATGTTGGAGCACTACCAGCAGACGAAGAACCTTTTGGTCAGTTACTCACCCAAGAGGCTGGGCTTCTTCTAAAACCCCCAGAAAGGGCATCCGGCGCGGTAGGGCTTGGCGAAGTGAACCCGGCCGCCGCGAGTGTGCCGCGCCAGTCGGGGGAGCGGTGGCAGGAGCCTTTGTCGGTCAGTACCCGGACCTCGCTGCAGGCCAGGCGGAAGTGATCGTCGACGGAGTTCCGGGCTTCTTGATGTCCACATGTACCAACTCGTCCGGCACGGAACACCCGGCCCCCAGCGGCACAGGACATCCTCAGCGGCGCACGGCGCGGACCCAATGAGGGCGTCTCTGAGCCGCGGTGGGCCCTCATGTCAAGAAACACTCAGCCGTGACCCCTGTAACAACTTCCGTGGTCGGACCAGAAGCAGTCACAACGTGCTCGAAATGTCCCAAGGAGGGATAATTTACTCACCGCGGGTACGCGTGACTGGCGTCCCCCACTGACCGTGAAAAGGCAGATCGGACCATGTCGAAGAAGCCACGTTCATCCGAGCCACCACATGGAAAGGCCCCCAGCCGTCACCAGGGCTCCGAACAGCACGGCTGGTCGCCCGATGTGGATGAGACGCGTCAGCAGGACAACCCGAGCGCCCAGCGTTCCTTCCGTACGGCTGAGCAGGCCGGCGAAAGAGGCCGAGGCCGGACGAAGTCCCCGGCGGAGACGAAGTCCGTTCCGGGTGACACGGTCGAGAGTCGCGGTGCACGCGGCGAGGAGTACGGCGACGCAGACGAGAAGGGCAGACGGGACACCGGACACAAGGGCCGCTCCCAGCGTCCCAGCGGCACGAAGGACGCTTCTGCCAAGACCGGCGTGGACCCACAGGACCCGCCGTCCGGGCACCGACCGGGTTGACGGTCCGATCGGCGCCGGGATGGCCGGCTCCTCGACGAGCGAAGCCCCGTCAGCAGATCCGCGGCAGTTGCTCCCCGATCGGCAGATCGACCACCCGCGTTCCCCCCAGGCCGGTACGGGCCACGACCATGCCGGGATGAGCGTCGACGGCCTCACCGATGATCACGGAGTCCGCGCCCAGAGGATGGGCTCGCATCGCCTCAAGGACGGCGTCGGCGTGCTCGCGCGGGACGAAGGCCACCAGCTTGCCCTCGTTGGCGATGTACATGGGGTCCAGTCCGAGAATGGCGCAGGCATTGGCCACGGCCGGCGGGATCGGGACGTCACGCTCCCGGATGACCACCCCTGTGCCGGAGGCCTCCGCGATCTCGTTGAGCGCAGCCGCCAGGCCGCCTCGGGTGGGATCACGCAGTACGTGCAGATCAGGGGTGACGGCGAGCATGGCGTCGACCAGGCCGCCGAGGGCCGCGCAATCGCTCTTGATCTCCACTCCGAATTCCAGGCCCTCACGAACGCTCATGACGGCCACGCCGTGGACACCGATGGCGCCGCTGACAATCACGACGTCGCCGGGGACGACCCGCTGAGGACGCAGATCGACACCCGCCGGGACGAGACCGATGCCCGCCGTATTGATGAAGATCCCGTCGCCATGGCCGGCCTCCACCACCTTGGTGTCGCCGGTGGCCACCTCCACACGGGCGGTGCGCGCAGCCGCACCCAGCGCCTCGGACACCCGCGCGACCACGTCCAGCTCGACGCCCTCCTCCAGGATGAATCCGCAGGAGAGGTAGGCGGCGCGGGCGCCGCTCATGGCGAGGTCGTTGACGGTGCCGTTGACCGCTAGGTCGCCGATGCTGCCGCCAGGGAAGAACAGCGGCCGCACCACGTAGGAGTCGGTGGAGAACGCCAGCCGGGCACCGCCCAGGGTGAGGACGGCTGCATCACCCATCTGGGCGAGCACCTCGCCCCCGAAGGCGGGTGCGAAGATCTGCTGGACCAGTTCGGCGGAAAGGGCTCCACCGCCGCCGTGGCCCATGACGACGCGGGGCAGGTCGCGTACCGGTGCCGGGCACGTCCACGCTTCGAGGTCCAGGGCGGGGACGGGGAGATCGGTGGTGTCAGACAACGGGGCTCGCCTCCCGGGCCGTGGTGGTGGGCACTTCCAGACGCCGGTAGAGGTAGTACGCCGCGCAGGCGCCCTCGCTGGAGACCATGGTGGCTCCCAGGGGGCTGCGAGGGGTGCACAGAGTGCCGAAAGCCTCGCACTCGTGCGGCTTGAGCAGCCCCTGCAGGACCTCTCCGCTGCGGCACTCGGCGGGTTCCGCCGTCCTGATCCCGTCGACCGAGAAGCGGTACTCGGCGTCGTGGTCGCGGTACTTCGACGCCAGCCGCCAGCCGCTGTCGGGAATCACCCCGATGCCACGCCAGGCACGGTCGGTGACCTCGAACACGTCCTCCAGCATGGCCCGGGCGGCCGGGTTGCCCTCCGGGCGAACGGCACGGGCGTAGGCGTTGTCGACGGTGTGCTCACCGCGTTCCAGCTGACGGACGGCCCGGCGCACGCCTTCGAGGATGTCCAGTGGCTCGAAGCCCGTCACAACGATCGGCACCCGGAAGCGCTCCGCCAGTTCCGGGTACTCCCCCATGCCCATCACACTGCAGACGTGGCCGGCCGCAAGGAAGCCCTGCACACGGCAGCTCGGCGACGACATGATCGCCTCGATGGCCGGCGGTACGCGGACATGGGACACCAGCATGCTGAAGTTCGGGATGCCCAGCTTCCGGGCCTGATGGACCGTCATGGCGTTGGGGGGTGCCGTCGTCTCGAAGCCGATGCCGAAGAACACCACCTCGCGGTCCGGGTTCTGCTGCGCGACCCGCAGCGCGTCGAGCGGCGAGTAGACGACGCGCACGTCACCGCCTTCCCCGCGGACCTGGAACAGGTCCCGCCCCGTGCCCGGCACGCGCAGCATGTCACCGAAGGAGCAGAAGATCACTTCCGGTCGGGAGGCGATCTCCAGAGCCTTGTCGATGACCTCCAGCGGGGTCACGCACACGGGGCAGCCCGGTCCGTGGATCAGTTCGACCTCGTCCGGCAGGAGTTGGTCGATGCCGTGGCGGATGATGCTGTGCGTCTGCCCTCCGCACACCTCCATCAGGGCCCACGGCCTGGTCACCGTGGCGTGGATGTCGTCGAGGAGCCGACGCGCCAGCTCCGGGTCCTGGAACTCGTCGATGTACTTCACTTCCGCACCTCTTTCACGGCGTCCTCGCCCGTCTCCGCGGCCGCCGCCGTTTCCCAGGGGTCGCCGAACTCCTCCTGCAGCAGACCGAGTTCGGCGAAGAGTTCGAGCGTCTGCCGCGCCGACTCCTCGTCCAGCCGTTGCAGGGCGAACCCGACGTGGACGATGGCGTACTCGCCGACCTGAAGGTCGGGCAGGTACTCCAGGCACACTTCCTTGACCACGCCGCCGAAGTCGACGGTGGCCATCCGGGTGCCATCCCGTTCCTCGATGTCCAGCACTCTGCCGGGTACCGCCAGGCACATGAGCCTCTCCTCGCTGTGGGTCGCGCTTGCTCAGTCGGTGGGAGTGGCCCGGGCGGCCACCATCAGCTGGCCCAGCGCCAGGCCGCCGTCGTTGGGCGGCACCAGGTGGTGCCGCAGGACAGTGAAGCCGTCCTCGCGCAGGGTGGCGGCACAGGCCGACGAGAGCAGCGTGTTCGCGAACACGCCTCCCGTCAGGGCGACCGTGTCCAGCCCATGCCGTTCTCGCGCCCGCGCGCACATCCCGTGCACCAGACCGGCCACACCCCGGTGGAAGCGAACCGCGACCAGGGCCGGCTCGATGCCCGCGCGCAGGTCGCCGACGATCGCTGCGAGTACCGGTGCCGGATCTGCCCGTACGGCGCCGTCCCCGAGCTCCTTGGACCCGTCAAGGGCGAAGGCGTACGCGGTGGTGTCCTCGGCAGGCGCGCGCAGAGCCGCGCCCTCCAGCTCGACGGCGGCCTGCGCCTCGTATCCGGCTCGGTGGCACACCCCGGCGAGAGAGGACACGGCGTCGAAGAGCCGGCCCATGCTGGACGTGGGGACACAGTTCAGTCCGCGCTCCAACTGCCTCTCCAGGACGCGGAGTTCGTCGGGCGGGCAGGAGGCAGTACAGGCGAGTTCGTCGGACCAGCCGATCCCGGCCGCCCTGAGATGGGCCAGCGCCATGCGGTACGGCCGGCGCACCGCGGCGTCGCCACCGGGCAGCGGGACGTACGCGAGGTGCCCGAACCGGGTGAAGCGGTCGTAGTCCGCGAGCAGGAACTCCCCGCCCCACACGGCGCCGTCGTCGCCGTGGCCCGTGCCGTCGAAGGCGACGCCGATCACCGCCCGGGTGCCGTCCAGCCCGTGCTCGGCCATCGCGGCGGCGACGTGCGCGTGATGGTGCTGGACGCGTACGACGGGCCGGTGCGCCGCGTTCCGGTCGGCCCACCGGGCGGAACGGTAGCCGGGATGCCGGTCGGAGACCAGGGTCTCGGGCCGCACCCCCGTGATGGACTCCAGCTGCGCCGCCGCGCGCTCGAAGGCCCGCTGGGTGCCGACGTCGTCCATGTCCCCGATGTGCGCCGAGAGCCAGGCGCGACGGCCCGCCCCCAGACAGAAGGCGTTCTTCAGGTCTCCGCCGACGGCCAGGGCCGGCCGCACGGGCAGCGGGAGGGAGACCGGCAACGGGACGTAGCCACGCGAGCGGCGGATCACCAGCGGCTCCCCGTCGCAGACGCGGACCACGGAGTCGTCGCACGGGACGTGGATCGGCCGGTCGTGTGTGAGCCAGGCGTCGGCCAGGTGCGCGAGCCGCTCCAGCGCCTCGGTGTCGTCGGTGACGATCGGCTCACCGGACACGTTGCCGCTGGTCATGACGAGCAGCCGGGGGCCGTCCGGGTCGCCGGGCAGGCCGAGCAGCAGATGGTGCAGGGGCGTGTACGGCAGCATCACGCCGAGGTCGGGGCTGCCGGGCGCGACGGCCTCGGCGGGCCGGCGGTCACCGGCGGCGTACGACGGGTGCGGACGCCGCCTCATCAGGACGACCGGCCTGGCCCGTCCTTCGAGCAGGCTCCGCTCCGCGGGGCTCAGCCGGACGAGGTGACGAACGTCGTCCGCGGTCCTGGCCATGACGGCGAACGGCTTGTCCCCGCGTGCCTTCCGGTGTCGCAGGAGGTCGACCGCCGCCTCGTTCGTGGCATCGCAGGCCAGGTGGTAGCCGCCCAGGCCCTTCACGGCGAGGATCGCGCCCCGCGCCAGCAGCGCGCGGGCCTCGGTGACCGGGTCCGCCCCGTCAACACTACTGAACCCTGGCTCCTGGGCGACGACCAGCCGCAGACGCGGCCCGCAGGCCGGGCAGGCGACCGGCTGCGCGTGGAAACGGCGGTCGGCCGGATCCGCGTACTCCCGGGCGCAGTCGGCGCACATCGCGAAGTCGGCCATGGTGGTGTTGGCCCGGTCGTACGGCACGCCGGTGACGATCGTGAAGCGCGGGCCGCAGTGGGTGCAGTTGACGAATGGGTGGCGGTACCGCCGGTCCGCCGGGTCGGCCAGCTCGGCGAGACAGTCGGCGCAGGTGGCGGAGTCCGGGGAGACCAGGGTGCGGGCCGGTCCGTCGGTGCGGGAGGTGAGGATGGTGAACGCGGTGCTGCCGACGGGCGGCATCTCCCGGTGGTGGACGGACTCGACGTGGGCCAGCGGGGGTGCCTGGACGGCGATCCGGTCACAGAACCGGGCCACGGCCGAGGCGGTGCCCTCGACCTCCACGACGACGCCCTCCGGAGTGTTGATCACGTGTCCGGCCAGGGCGAGTTCGGTGGCGAGGCCGTACAGGTAGGGCCGGAAGCCCACGCCCTGCACCACTCCCCGGACGGTGACCCGGCGGCGTCGCGGAGTGTCCTCGGCGATGGCGACCGGGGCCTGTGGACCACTCACGAGTGGGTGTGGGCCATCGTGCCGGTGGCCTCCGGGCGCGCGTGCGGGTGACCGTTGTCCGCGTGCGTGTGACCGTGATGATGGGGCTGCCGGGCCATGACCGGCGAGTGGACGGGTGCGCCGTCCGCGGCTGCCATCGCCCTGTCGAGCAGCGCGCCGACTCCCTGGCCCCGGCGTGCCGAGGTCAGGACCACCTCGACTCCGGGGTTGACCTGCTCCACGTTTGCGCGGAACGCGGCCTCGTCGAACTCGACGGCCTCCGCGATGTCGGTCTTGGTGACCACGACCAGGTGGGCGAGGCCGAAGGCGGTGGGGTACTTGAGCGGCTTGTCCTCTCCCTCCGTCACGGAGGCGAGGGTGACTCTCAACGTCTCCCCCAGGTCGTAGGAGGCCGGACAGACCAGGTTGCCGACGTTCTCCACGAACAGCAGCCGCGTGTCGTCGGGCAGCCACCCGTCCAGGTGCCCGGCGAGCATCCCCGCCTCCAGATGGCACAGTCCGTCGGTGAGCACCTGCTTGACCGGGGCTCCCGAACGCGCCAGGCGTGCAGCGTCGTTCTCGGTCGCGAGGTCGGCGGTCAGCGCCGTGACGGGAACGGACCGCTCCCGCGCCCGCAGCAATTCGCGCTCCAGCAGCGCGGTCTTGCCGCTGCCCGGGCTGGACAGCAGGTTGACGACCGCGGTGCCTCGAGCCGCGAGGTGCGCGCGCAGTTCGTGGGCGCTCGCGTCGTTCTTCGCGAGTACGGCCTGCTGCAGGTCGGTGACACGACACATGGTTCAGCGCTCCTCGGAGATCGGTTCGCGGGTGGGCGCGTGCGGGAGACCGCCGTCCTCCCAGTGCACGTCGACAATCTGCAGTTCCCGGCCCGCGAGCAGCTCGGTCCGCGTCCCGCCGCACCCGGGGCAGGTCAGCCGAGGTGGCATGCCGACGGCCCATTCGTGTGCACAGGGCGTGCAGCGGGCCCGCCCCGGCACCGCTTCGGTGACCAGTTCGGCGCCTTCCAGCAGGGTTCCGGCGCAGGCCAGTTCGAAGGAGAAGGCGAGCGCATCGGGTACGACACCGGCCAGTTCGCCCACCTGGAGTCGTACCGATCGCACCGCTGTGACGCCTCCGGCCCGGGTGGCGGCCTCTGCCACCTGGTCGACGACGGCCAGCGCGACGGACATCTCGTGCATGGTCACCGTCCTTCCGCAGCCTGCCTCCCGCCAGCCTTCATTAGAGGTGCGCACACCCGGGTCGCACGCCCGGCACGCCGTCGCCTGCCGGCGGGTACGCCGTTCGACGCAACCGCACGGCACGCCGGTGGCGCCCACGGTTCACATCCGTCGGATCCGCAGGTAGCGCCTCAGGTCCGGAAGCACCTCGACGGCGAGGGCGACCATGGCGGCGAGGGCCGCTCCGCCGATGACGATCTTCTTCATCCTGTCTCTCCTCACGTCGAAGCCTCAGCGGTTGAGGCTTGCGCCACGGACGGCACGCCGCCCTGCAGCAGCTCGTCAATCAGCCGAACAGCCTGCGGTACGGCGTCGCACACCGGCGGGCTGAGACCGATGCCCTCCTCGACGGAGGCCGGTTCGCAGCCGACGATCAGGACGCGTCGGGGCGGTTGTCCGCCGGTGCCGGCGCAGAGCGTGTCGAGCAACGCCAGGACGGTGTCGGGGGTCATCCGGTGGCCGTCGATCGCGGGGACCGCCCAGGTATCGCAGCCGGGGCCGTCGTGTTCGATCACGTACAGCGTGCCGGGGGCTTCGCCGCGTGCCGTGGCGTCCACGAGGACGAGGGTGTCGTAGCCGTCCAGGAGCTGGTAGGCGAGGTGTACCCCGCGCACCCCGATGTCCACGACCTCGATGTGTCCGGGCAGGTCGCGCTCGGCGAGCCGGCGCGCGGTCTCCACGCCGAAGCCGTCGTCTCCGAGGAAGATGTTGCCGATGCCCGCCACGAGAGTCCGTGGACCTACCTGTGGGGAAAGGTTCATACGTCGTCCTCCAGCGGTGTGACCTCGTCGGGCTGGAAGTAGAGGAAGCGTCCCTGCTCGCGGCGGATGTCGGCGCCCGGGTCGCCCTCGACCGTGACCGCCAGGTGCACCCCGCCGTCGACGTCGTGCAGCACCGCCTCGACCTTCGCGGTGCGGCCCCGCAGGAAGATGTCCTGCGCGTCGGTGCGCCGCAGGCCCGGGCGCAACTCGACGCGGCTGCCCTTGCCCACCGGCCGGCCGTCCACGACCACTCGGTCCTGCGCCGGGTCGAAGCCCGCCTCGCTCGCGGGGTCCCACCAGGGAGTGTCAGGCCGCTGCACCCCGTACTCGTCGGGGAAGCCACCGTCCGGGGCGGCGGGGCCCGGGCCGGTCACCTCGCGCAGGCTGCGCACCGCCCCGTGCAAACGTTCCAGAACCTCGGGCGGCATCGAGTCCGCCAGGTCGATCACGGCGGCCGCCCGCTCGTCGGTGCCCCGGGCCTCGCGTTTCTCCTCGTCGGTGAGGGCGGCGGTGCGCAACGCGAGGATCTCGTCGATCTCGGTGGCGTCGTAGAGCGCCCCGGGGCTCTCCGGCGCGATGGCCGGGTGGTCCTCCAGGATGATCGGTGAGGACAGCACGAGGTCGGCGCGGCCGGGTTCGCCGGCGAGTACGGGCCAGGTGTGCAGGTTGCGGCAGGTGGCGACCGCGCCCTTCGCCCACTCGGGGGGATCGGTCATCGACAGGAACGATCCGGCGCTGAGAGCCATGAGGAGGTGGGTGGCCACCAGGGAGCGCGGCAGCGCCGCGTCCCGGTCGGCGCCGCGGCCCTCGGGGGGTGTCCAGTCGCTCGTGTTCGCGACGACGGCGGTAAGCCGCATGGCCCGGTAGGGACCGTCGAGTTCGCGGGCGGACAGCCGGACCGTCCCGCTGATCTCCTCGCACCGCCGGACCAGTCGGCCGACGGTGCGGCCGGCCGCGTCCAGGACCGGTGCGGCGTCCTCGCGGGCGGGGAGCCGGAAGGGATGCGTAACGCCGTCGCCGAGGAGTTCGTCCACCGAGGCGACCACCTCGACGCGCTCCTCGCTTCCCTCGTCCCAGGGCACCAGCACCCGGTCGTCGAGGCGGAGTTCGGCAACCGTGTCGAAGCCGCCGTCCGGGCGTGCCCGCTGCACCGTGCGCCGTCGGGCGTGCAGGAAGCGCACCTCGACCGAGAGGGTCGCGCCCGCCTTCGGTTCCATCAGGCATTCGGTGTGCTGGAAGTCGTGCTCCTCGCACTCGGTGCCCCAGCCGGGCGGCACGAGCACGCCGAACTGCCAGCGCAGCCGGTTCTTGGCCGCCGAAGCGCGGTACGGGTAGAGCACGTAGCCCTCGAAGAGGACGGCGTCGGCCACCTGCCGGGCGAGGGCGAACCGCTCCTCCGTCTCGGAGGCGAACGCGGTCACGGTCACGGATCCGTCCTTCCGGTGGTGCCGGTGAGCGCGCGCAGCGGGTCGCTCGCGGTCGGGGAGGCGGCGACGCTGTTCTCGAGCAGGTCCTCGACGGTCGCCTCCCAGGAGGGCAGGGCGTGCCGGGAGCGGTAGGCGAGGAGGGCGTCCATGGTGTCGCGCGGCAGCCGGATCCAGCCGCACCCGGGGAAGTGCTGCTCGACCATCTCCCGCCAGGTGGCGACCGGCATCCGGAAGGCCGCCTCCCGGTCCCACGGGACCGGCTCGACCTGGAAACCGCCGACTCCGGTGAACGCCGTACCGGAGAAGAGCATCAGCAGCGGAACCTCGCCGCCGGTGAGGGCGGTGAGGTAGCGGGTCGCGGCGACGTCCATGTCGTAGGTGCAGGGCACGACGAGGTCGGCTTCGGTCTCTCCGGTGAAGCCGGGGACCATGAGCGAGACCTGGGCGAACTGCACCGGCTGGAGCGTGCCGCCCCAGCGTGAGCGCTCGCCGAAGAGGTCCGCCAGCCCGTCGGCCTCGGCGGACTCGTAGCCGCGCCGGGCGGGTTCGATGCGGATCTGGCAGCGCAGCGCGAGGGCGTGCACGCGTGCCTCGCCGGCGGCGGTGACGCGCAGCCGGAAGACGAGGGTCGGCCCGGCGGCGTACCGGTCGGCGCGGACGCCGGTGCAGGCGAAGGAGAACTCCGTCACGGCCGCACCGCCTCGGCCACGGGCCGGACGCGTCGCGCGACGTCCGCGAAGAACGCGTCCAGAGCGGCGCGGGCCTCGGCTCCGCCGTCGAAGCCCTGCCACAACAGGCGCATGCGGCCGACGAGTTCGTAGCAGATGTCGATCGGTACGAGGTGGCACTCGCAGCGGCCGTCGGTGCGGCGCAGCAGCAGCGCCTCCACGTCGGGTTCGAGGAGTTCGGCGAGGGGGCTGTTGCCGAGGACCGCCGTCCAAGTGGCCGGGTCGAGTTCGCTCTCGGTGGCTCCGGCCGGGCTCGGGTAGAGGGCGACGAGCCGGTCGAGCGCCGCGTTGCGGAAGAAGAAGGCGACGCCGACCGGGATCTGCAACGCCTCCCAAGCGCTCTCGTCGAGGCGGTGTCCGGGGTCGGTGAGGTAGCGGCCCGGGACCGTGCGGAAGCGGCCCGCCGCGGCACCCGGCTGCTGCATCAGCAGCGCGCAGGGGGTGCAGGCGCAGACGAGGGCGCGTTTCTCGGTGTCAACCAGGTGGCGGTGGTCCGCCTCCACCGTCACGGCGCACAGCTCGCACCGTTCGGGCTGCGGAGGTCGCTCGGTGAGGAACCTCCGCAGGCCGGGCGTGCGCGTCGCCGGGGACGCCGTCATCGGGCCCCCGTCGGTGCTGTGCCGATCTGGAGGAGCGTGGGCCCAGCGGGTGCGGTCTGTACGTCGACGGCCCTGACCTCCGGTGCGAAGCAGGCGAGCGCCGCCTCCGCGGCCTCCCGGGCGCTCGCGCCGGAGTCGCAACCGCAGCCGCCGGCCTCCCGGGTCCGCAGCGTCAGGCTGCCGCTCTCCTCGTCGAAGTCCACGACGTCCAGAGCGTGTTCCCGGACGCTGTCGAGGGCCCGGCCGATGCGGGTGTCGCGGTCCTCGGGGTGCAGGTCGTGCAGGACCAGCAGGCTCGAGACCAGTCCGTCACCGAGCAGTCCCGCCGACGGTTCGCCGGGAGCGGAGGACAGCAGGTGGAGGATGCGGGCCAGGCCGGCGCCGTAGAAGTCCATAAGGGACCGGACGAGTTCCTCTGCCGCCGCGGCGGCGGCCGGGTCGCCGCTCGCAGTCAGTCGGTCCAGCACCTCCTCGACACGGCGCCCGGTCTGCTCCGCGTTCACCGGCGTTGCCGCCGTCACCGCGCTCATCCGCCCAGTCCGCTCAGGCCGGTGGGCACGTGCATCGACTTCACCGTCTTGCCGCCGCCGACGTACATGTGGACTCCACAGGGCAGACAGGGGTCGAAGCTGCGGACGGTGCGCATGATGTCGATGCCCTTGAAGTTCTCCGGGGTGTTCTCCTCGAAGATGGGCGTGTTCTGCACAGCGTCCTCGTAGGGGCCCGGCGTGCCGAAGGTGTCCCTGGTGCTGGCGTTCCAGGGGGTGGGCGGGTACGGGTGGTAGTTGGCGATCTTGCCGTCGCGGATCACCATGTGGTGGGAGAGGACACCGCGTACCGCCTCGGTGAATCCGACGCCGATGCCCTCGTCCGGCACCTCGAACTTCTCCCAGGTCTGGGTGCGACCGGCCCGGACCTCCTCCAGCCCCTTCTCCGCGAAGTGCAGTGCGACGGCGGCGGTGTAGGCCTGGAAGTAGGTGCGCGCACGGTTGCGTTCCAGCGCGTTGCTCCACTTCGGGATCTTCCACTCGAAGCTGGTCTCGGGCCTGGTCATCGTGCGGGGCAGGTTGATGACCACGCTGTGGCCGGTGGCCTTCACGTACCCGGTGTCGACGAGCCCGGACAGGGCGGTGGACCACAGTCGGGCGATGGGGCCGCCGCCGGTGTCCAGGGCGAGGTGGTCCTTGCCGTCGAACCACCGGGGCGACATGACCCAGCTGTACTTGTCGTCGAAGTCCCGCTTCTGCGGGGCGGGGATGGTGTGCTGGTTCCAGGGGTGGCGCGGGTCGACCGGGTTCCCGAGGGGGTCGTGGGTGACGAACTGTTCCTGCCCCTGCCAGTCCTCGTAGTAGGAACTGCCCAGCAGGATGCGGATACCGAGGTTGATCTCGGTGAGGTCGTTGGTGACGAGCTTGCCGTCCACGATGATGCCGGGCGTGACGAACATGCGCCGGCCCCAGTCGGTCATGTTCGCGTACGTGAAGTCGCAGTACTCGGGGTCGTTGAGCGCGCCCCAGCAGCCGAGCATGACCCGCCGGCGGCCCACTTCCTCGTACCCGGGCAACGCCTCGTAGAAGAAGTCGAAGAGGTCGTCGTGCAGGGGCACGACGCGCTTCATGAACTCCACGTACTTCATCAGCCGGCTGAGGTAGTCCGTGAAGAGCTGGACGGAGGCGATGGTGCCGACGCCGCCCGGGTAGAGCGTGGAGGGGTGCACATGGCGGCCCTCCATCAGGCAGAACATCTCGCGCGTGTAGCGGCTGACCTGGAGGGCCTCGCGGTAGAACTCGCCCTCCAGGGGGTTCAGCGAGCGCATGATGTCGGCGATCGTGCGGTAGCCGTGCTCCGCGGCGTGCGGGGCCTCGGTGCGCTCGGCGAGTTCGAGGACGCCGGGGTTGGTCTCCTTGACCATCTTCTCGCAGTAGTCGACCCCTACCAGGTTCTCCTGGAAGATGTTGTGGTCGAACATGTACTCCGCGGACTCGCCGAGGTTGATGATCCACTCGCCGAGGTGCGGGGGCTTCACGCCGTACGCCATGTTCTGCGCGTACACCGAGCAGGTGGCGTGGTTGTCCCCGCAGATGCCGCAGATGCGGCTGGTGATGAAGTGGGCGTCGCGGGGGTCCTTACCGCGCATGAAGACGCTGTAGCCGCGGAAGACCGACGACGTGCTGTAGCACTCCGCGACCCGCTTCTGCTTGAAGTCGATCTTCGTGTGGATGCCCAGGCTGCCCACGATCCGGGTGATCGGGTCCCAGGCCATCTCCACCAGGCCGCTGCCGTCGCCGGCCGCCTTCGTCTTCGGTGCCATCTGTGTGCCGTGCCCTTCGTTGCGCGGGAGGTTCGAGTGGGGGGTGCACGAAGCAGGGAGCGGATTACTGCGGACTACGAGCGGCTGATGCTCACCACGGAGGTCGGTATCCGGTGGTGATCTTGTCTCCGGTACGGCGCCACTTGGGCTCCTTGTCCACCGTCTTGGCCGTGATCGACCGGAGCTTGCGGACCACGGCGCCGTAGGCTCCGCTGGCGGTGCTCGACACCTTGGCGCCGGGAGGCTCGTCCATGAACGGCATGAACTTGTCGGGGAACCCGGGCATGGTGCAGGCGATGCAGATGCCGCCGACGTTGGGGCAGCCGCCGATCCCGTTCATCCAGCCGCGCTTGGGCACGTTGCACTTGACGACCGGCCCCCAGCAGCCGATCTTGACCAGGCACTTCGGCGAGTCGTACGACAGAGCGAACTCACCCTGCTCGTAGTAGCCCGCGCGGTCGCAGCCCTCGTGCACGGTTGCCCCGAACAGCCAGGTCGGACGCAGCTTGTCGTCCAGCGGGATCATCGGGGCGGCGCCGGCCGCCTGGTAGAGCAGATAGGTGAGCGTCTCGGAGAAGTTGTCGGGCTGGATCGGACAGCCGGGGACGCACACGATGGGGATGCCGGCGTGGGACTTCCAGTCCCAGCCGAGGTAGTCCGGCACGCCCATGGCGCCGGTCGGGTTGCCCGCCATGGCGTGGATGCCGCCGTAGGTGGCGCAGGTGCCGATGGCGACGACCGCCAGTGCCTTCGGGGCGAGCCGGTCGATCCACTCGCTGGTGGTGATCGGCTGGCCGGTCTCCGGGTTGTCGCCGAAGCCGCACCAATAGCCCTCGGGCTTGATCGCCTCGTTGGGGACGGAGCCCTCGACGACCAGGACGAACGGGTCGATCTCGCCCCGCTCCCCCTTGAAGAACCACTCGATGAACGTGTCCGAGCCGCCGACCGGACCGCACTCGAAGTCGATGAGCGGCCAGTGGACGGCGATCTTCGGAAGCCCCGGCAGCACACCGAGCACGATCTCCTCGATGCTGGGCTGCATGGCCGCCGTCAACGCGACCGAGTCGCCGTCGCAGCTCAGCCCCGCGTTGATCCAGAGAATGTGGATCGTGGGTGTCTCGTCGGCGGGCGCGCCGCCTGCGTCCGCAGTGCCGGCCGTGCCCGGCGTCGCCTCAGTCATGGGACCGCCTCCCGGGGAGGTAAGGGATGAAGGCCTGTATTTCGACCTTCGCTCTTCTTCGTATCAGCGGTTCGGCCGTGACGAGACGCCATTGCGGGCCGTTCCGGTGACATCCGCCGCGGAGGGGATCGGACCGGTTTGCGCAACCGTGGCGGGACCGAGGTGCGGCGGGGTGCACGGTAGACGCTCCTTGTGGACGAAGGAACGACGCAGAGCGTGATACGGGGCGTCCGGGTCGTCGAAGGTCCGGCGCATCCGGGCCAGCTCCTGCTCACGGAAGCCGGCCAGCGGGGTCGCACTCTCCAGCCGGTCCAGCTCCGTCTTCTTCGCGGTGATCCGTGACGCCGTCGCCGGAAGTGACGCCAGCCGCGCCGCCAGGCCGCCGACCTCCCGCGCGAACCCATCGGGACCGCAGTCGACCACCCGGTCGACGAGCCCGAGGCGCAGTGCGCTCGCAGAGCTCACCGGCAGAGCCTCACGCATGAGCCGTTCGGCCGTCGCGGGACCCACCCTGCGCGGCAGGGTGTACGTCCAGTACTCCGAGCCGTACAGGCCCATCAGACGGTAGTGAGGGTTCAACACGGCGCCCGAGCGGCACCACACCTCGTCGGCCGCCAGGGCGAGCATCACCCCGCCCGCCGCGGCATTGCCCGCGACCGCCGAGACCACCAGCCGGTCCGTCGTCGTCAGGACCGCCTCGACCAGATCGTCGATGGCGTTGATGTTCGCCCAGGACTCGGCGGCGGGGTCGTCGGCGGCCTCGATGACGTTGAGGTGGATGCCGTTGGAGAAGAAGTCGCGTTCGCCGCCCAGGACCAGCACCGACGTGGGCCGCGCGCACGCGTCCCGGTAGGCGTCCAGCAGACGTCGGCACTGCTCCGTGCTCATGGCCCCGCCAGGGAAGGAGAACGACAGGAAGCCCACGTTCCCGTCCTCCCGATAGCGGATGTCCGTCCAGGTGCGGTGCCGCGCCTCGGGCAGCAGGGGCAGGCGGTGCTCGGGCAGCGGCGGCAGGCGGTCGCCCAGGGCCCGCACGGCGGGCAGTTTGAACGTGGGCGGCTGCCCGGGCCCGCGCCGGCGCCGCAGTTCGGGGATCCACACGGCGCCGTCCTTGGTCGCCCGGCAGACCGCCCCGGCCCGGGTGGCCAGCAGCTCGCCCGGTCGGCCGCGCAGCACGCTCTCGGGATGACCGCCGTGCAGATACCACTCACCGCCGAGCAACGTGTCCAGCACACCGGGCTGCGAGTCCGCCGCTCTCAGCTTGCGCAGGACGTCCTGTGTGGAGTTCTCGGCCCAGTCGATCCGCCGGACGCTCTGGTCGAGGTACGGACGCGGGCGCAGGCGGGTGCCCGCCGTGCATGCCGCGTCCTGCTTGCGCGGGACGTGGGTTCCCCCGGCGAAACGCTCTACCGCGAGCAGGACGGCCTCGAGCGCGGCGTCGGCGATCTCACCTCGGTACAGCTCGCTCTTGGACACCGGAGGGACCCGGCACGGTACGGAGGCCCACACATCACCGGCGTCCATCTCCCCATCGGCCTGCAGGACGGTGACGCCCCACTGGTCGACGCCCTCGTGAATCGCCCAGTCCAGGGAGGACGGTCCGCGGTCGCCCACGGGCCCCGGATGGACGACGAGGCAGGTGTGAGCTGTCCACACCTCCTCGGGAATCGCCGTCTTCAGCATCGGCGCCACGATGAGCTTCGGTGCGTGCCGCCGCACGGCGTCCGGCAACGGGCTGCCGGGCAGGGCGAGTTCGACCGCCACGGTGTGGCCGCGGTCGCGCAGTTCGACGTGGACGCGCTGGGTGAGGCTGTTGAACGCGCTGGCTAGGAGCAGAATGTGCACGGCTGCCTCCGGGCGGACGAACGGCAGGCAGGGATGGCCGCCGACCGCGATCCTCGGCCAAGGCGGCCTGCCGTCCCCGACGACAGACGGTGAGATCATCCGAAAGCAGGCACCGATCCGCCGTACGGCCTCACGGGCCACGGCCCGCGGCGGCACCGACGACCCGGCTCACCTGGTCAGCCGGGGTGAATGATCACCGTCGGCGCAGGCCGCTGGTAATGCGCTCCCACCGGGAGCGGGTGGCACCGAAGTGGGTCTCGTGGGTCCAGATGTGGGTGCACGACCGGCACTGCAGGTGGAGCAGGCTGCCGATGTTGGAGAGCAGGTAGCGCCAGTGCTCGGAGCAGGTGCGCCCCTGCTCGCAGGTGCCGCAACCGCGACGGTCGTCGCAGTTCGGGCAGGCCACCCAGGCGCGACGCCCGATGTCGGCCTGCGGGTCAAGCGGCAGCATCGCCGCCCCCTCTCCGCGGCAGCACACCGGCCGAGACCAGTTCGTCGTACATCCGCTGCTGCTCCGCGTCGAGGCCGGAGTACAGCAGCTCATACGCCGCTTCCTCGCCGCGCAGTGCGGCGACGGGGTCCCAGTCGGGGCCGAGAGCGTCCAGGACATGAGCGCGCCGGAGAAGTTCGTGTGAGCTCAGGTCGACGTCCAGGTCGACCAGGGGGAGGACGCCAGGTCGGTCCGCCGCAGGCCTGCTCGCCGCAGCGGGTTCGTCAGGTTCGCCGGGAAGGGCGCGGCCATGGGAGGACATGCGACCGAACGTAGGTACTCGTTCCGCACCCCGGCAAGAGCAGGTGGGAGAAGTCACAACAGACCCCGTGCCCTCCGGAGGCACCCGGATGCGGACCCCACATCGGCCGGATGGAACTGGGTGAATTCCTCGCACAGCACTGGTACGCCCCCGGGAGAAGTCCCGCTGCGGACCTCCCCTCGAACGCGCCGGCACGTTCGAGCGCAGTTGCTCTGCTGAACATGGACCCCGCCACAGGCCGAGCCCTGGCCGGCCCGAGCGACTCCTTCCAACAGTCTCCACCTGTGCCTGTTCGTCACCACGGGCCCCGGGCTGTGCCGCGCGCCAGGAGGAAGGTCGCCAAGGAGCTGAGGCCCCCGGGTCTGAGGATCAAGATCCGGACCACTCACGGGCCAGCCGCCCCGCCGACGGCAGCTCCAGGCATCATTCCCGCTGGTCAAACGCGGTGTGGCGCGTGTACCACCAGGAGACGAAGAACCTGCTGGTGAGCTACTCGCCGAAGAAGCTGGGCTTCTTCTAGTGCCGTGACCGCATGGGTTCACCGGGTTGGATCATTTCAAGAGGGCGATGCCCACGGGTGAGGACTGGCATTCCGGCCCCTGGCGACAGCGCTGTCAGCGGCCTGCCGTCTCGGTGGTTTCTGACAGGAGAAGCGGCTGCCAAGCCCACGGCGCGGGGCACTTCAAGGCTCCACCCAGTGGGCCTGCTGTGGTGGGCCCGCCTCCTTCGGTCACGTCCCTGTGCGGCGGGGCATCGTGGCTGGCTTGAAGTCGGTGAGACGCCCTTCCAGTGGTGACCACGGTGTTCGCGTGGGGTCCTGGAACGGGCGGCTCCGATGGGAAGTCGCTTGCGCGACTCCTTTCCGGGCGGGCGGCTGTCAGGCCTCGTCACGTCGCGCGTCCTGCAGCACTTTGTGGGTCACGGGGAAGATCGCGAAACCGGTCCGGTGGGCCAGGGTTCCCCACAGGCCCCGTGGAAGGTAGAGGGAGACGGCGATGGCGGCGGCGCCGATGACGACGAGGTACCAGACGCCGCTCTGGGCGAAGTACTTGTCGAGGAGGAAGTAGACGAGGGCGCCGATGACCGGGCCTTCGACGGTGCCGATGCCGCCGATGACGACCATGAAGATCATCAGGGCCGTGTACTGCACCCCGAAGATCTGTGGAGGCGAGGCCACCCCAAGGCTGTTGACGCAGATCACCGCTCCGGCAGCGGCGCAGCCGCCGGCCGCCGCGATGTAGATGATCCGCTTGCCACGCGTGACGTTCACGCCGAGCGAGCCGGCCGCGGTCTCGTCGTCTCGGATGGCCTGGAGGTCCAGGCCGAGGCGGCTGCGCAGCGCCACATACGTGCCCAGCACCGCCGCCGCCATCACGGCGAGGGCCAACCAGTAGGTGTACGCCTGCCGTAGCACCGGTTCGGCGGTGATGGTGGTGATGTTGCGGCCGCTCGCGGCACCGAGGGAGTCGAAGCGGACGACGATGAGGCGAACGACCTCGGCGATCACCCATGTCCCGACGGCGAAGTAGCCGCCGCGCAGCCGGAAGGCGATGTAGGACACCGGCCACGCGATCAGAGCGACGACCGCCGAGACGACGAGCGTGCCGGCGTAGACGTTGATTCCGTGGTCGTTGACGACGAACAGCGTGTACGCGCCGAGGCCGATGAAAGCCTGCTGGCCCATGGAGACCATGCCGGCGTATCCGGCCAGCAGGTTCCACATCGAGGCCAGGGCGATGAGGTAGCAGAGCCTCACCAGTTGGGTGGTGACGCCGCTGTCGACGACGTAGGGCAGGCTCGCCATGACCAGCAGGACGAGGAACGTCCCGGTCAGGCCGAGGACGGCGGCGCGGCCGCCGCGTCGGACGGCGGGGAGGACAGTCGGGGCCGCCGGGGAGTCGACGGCGGTGGTCTGGGCGGTCATGCGAGCACACTCCTGCCGAACAGGCCCTGCGGCCGGAGAACCAGAACCGCCAGGAACACCAGATGCCCGGCGAGCAACGGCAGGTCGGGCGAGATCTGGGCGCCGACGGACTGCGCGATGCCCAGCACCACGCCGCCGGCGAGGGTGCCCCACAGCGAGCCGAGGCCGCCGATGATGACGACTTCGAAGGCGAACAGGACGTTGAGCTGGCCCTCGTACGGGGTCACTCCGCCCTGCCGCATGGTGTAGAGGGTGCCGGCCAGGGCGACGGTGGCGAAGGCGATGACGCTGGTGAGGGCATAGACCTTGCGGTTGTCGACGCCCATCAGTCGGACGACGGCGCGGTCGTCGGCGGTTGCCCGGACGATGCGGCCGGACTGGGTGCGGTAGAGGAAGACGTGCAGCGCGGCCAGGACGGCGACCGCCGCCACGACGGTGATCAGCGGGAACCAGCCGATGGCCAGGTCGCTGCCGACGCGGATGCTCGCGGTGCCGAGCGAGCCGATGGCGAGCGGCTTGGAGTCGTTGCTGAAGAGCTGGACAAGTACGTTGGGGATGATCACGGAGATGCCGAAGGTGACCATCAGGGGCGCGAACTCGCCGAGCCCCATGGCCCGGTCGAGCAGTGTCCGCTGGATGAGGTAGCCGAGGCCGCCGACGGCCGCCATCGAGACCAGCACGGTGAGCGCGACGGGGATGTGCAGGCTGACGGCGGCCACCGAGGCCACGTAGCCGCCGAGGATCATCAGGTCGCCGTGGGCGAGGTTGGCGACCCGCATCACCCCGAAGATCAGGGACAGGCCCGCTGCGGCCATGGCGAAGACGCCGCCGAGCAACATGCCCTGTGCGATGGCGTTGAGCCACGTCATGGAGACGTCACCTCCAGGGTGCCGAAGTAGGCGGCCGTGACCTGCTCACGGGTCAGGTCGGCGGCCGGGGCGGTCAGGACGACGCGGCCCTCCAGGACGCAGGCGATGCGGTCGGCGACCGCGAAGGTGCGGGTCAGGTCCTGCTCCACGAGGACGACGGTGGTGCCCTCGGCGCGGATGCCGGGAAGCGCCGTGTAGAGCTGCTCGACGACCAGCGGCGCGAGGCCGAGCGACACCTCGTCGAGCAGCAGCAGGCGGGGGTTGCCCATCAGGGCGCGGCCGATGGCGACGGCCTGCTGCTCGCCTCCGGAGAGGCGGGCGGCCTTGCGGGTGCGGCGGTCGGCGACGAGCGGCATCATCTCGTACACCTTCTTCAGGTCCCACGGGCCTTTGCGGCCGGTGGCGGCGCCGACCCGGAGGTTCTCCTCGACGGTGAGGGACGGGAAGAGCCGCCGCCCCTCGGGGACGAGGCCGATGCCCTTGCGGGAGCGGTGGATGTCGGGGAGGGCGGTGACGTCCTCCCCGTCGAAGCGGACGGTTCCGCTGAAGGGCTTGAGGGCCCCGGCGACGGTCCGCAGCAGGGTGGACTTGCCGGCGCCGTTGGCGCCGACAAGGGCGAGCAGTTCGCCTTCGGCGACGTCGAGGGTGATGCCGAAAAGAGCCTGGAAGTCCCCGTATCCGGCATCGACCGCATCGAGGTGCAGCAGTGGGCTGCTCATGCTGCCGTACCTCCCAGGTAGACCTCGGCGACCTCGGGGCTGGCGAGGACCTCGTGCGGGTCGCCGTCGACGCGGATGCGGCCGTACGCGAGGCAGACCAGCCGGTCCACGACCTGGACCAGGGCCTTGACGACGTGCTCGATCCACAGGATGGTCACGCCGGCCTCCTTCAGCGACAGGACGGTGCCGACCAGTTCGTCGGCCTCGCTCTCGGTGAGGCCGCCTGCGATCTCGTCGAGCAGGAGCAGCTCGGGGGCGGTGGCCAGGGCGCGGGCCAGCTCCAGGCGCTTGCGGCCGAGCAGCGGCAGGCCGCCGGCCGGCTTGTTGGCGACCGGGAGCATGCCGGTAGTCTCCAGCGCGGTGAGGGCCTGTTCGCGGGCGTGGGCCCCGCGCAGCCCGGCCCCGCGTTGGGCGCCGACCAGGACGTTCTCGAAGACCGTCAGATCCCCGAAGGGGCGGGGGATCTGGAAGGACCGGCCGACCCCGAGCCGGCACCGCTGGGCGGCGGAGGCGCGGGTGACGTCGCGGCCCCCGAGCCGTACGGTGCCCCGGGTGACGGGCTCGACGCCCGAGATGGCGCTCAGCAGCGTCGACTTGCCGGCCCCGTTCGGGCCGACGATGCCGACGGCCTGGCCGCGCGGGACCGCCAGCTCAACGTCCTCCAGGACGTTGAGGGCCCCGAAGCTGACGGCCAGGTGCTCCACCTCCAGCAGCGGCTGGAGCACCGGCGCCGTCACAGCTCCCGGGCCTTCATGTCGATCTTGGCCTCGGGGATCAGCGTGTTGCCGACGATCTTCAGGTCGTACGCGCCGCCACTGCCCTTGACCCACTGGGTGCTGACCACCGGGATGGCGGCGACGTTCTTGACCGGGTTGGCCGCGCCGCCCGCGGTCCAGTCGACGCGGCCGATGACCGTGTCGAGGCTGGTCTTCCCGATCCGGGTGGCGACAGCCTTCTTGTCCTTGGGGTTCGCGTGCCGCAGGACGTTGTCCGCGATCTCGAACAGGGCGTGGTTGAAGCCGAGCGCCTGGTTCCACCTGCGGCCCTTGGCCTGCGCGGACTTCCCGTAGTCGTCGGCGAGCTGCTGCGACGTCTGCCCGGTCAGGCTGGAGCTGAACGGGAACTGCGGCAGCCACCAGCTCTCGGTGCACAGTCCGTCGCCCAGGCCGTTCGGCAGCGAGGCGACCGACGACTCGAAGAGGATGGCCTTGGCGATGGTGACCACCTTCGGCTTGAAGCCCTGCTGGGCGGCCTGCGTCCAGAAGGTCGCGAAGTCCGGCGGCGTCGGCACACCCGCCAGGATCTGCACGCCCTCCTTCTTGAACGTCGCGATGATCGACGAGAAGTCCTTCGTCCCGTCCTCGTAGGCGCCCGGGTCGACGAAGGTGAAGCCCTTGGCCCCGGCCTGCGCGCGGAAGCCGGTCTTCTTGTCGCGGAACGCGCCGCCGTCGGCGTCGTTCGGCCACAGGACACCGACCTTCTTGTTGGTGTCGAACATCCGCCAGATGTCGCTCTCGCCGGTGACGACGTGCTCGATGCCGTCGAAGAAGTGGTACGTGTACGTGAACGTCTTCTGCGGGGTGCCGCCACGTCCGAAGAAGTACGACTGCCAGGGCTCGATGGTCGAGATGCAGGGCACGCCCTCGCTCTCGCACTTGTTGGCGACCGGGTGCACGGTCTCCGGCGTCGACGTGACCAGCATCAGGTCCACGCCCTGCTGGGTGATCAGCTCGTTCGCGATCGTCGCCGCCTGCTGCGGGTCGGAGCCGGTGTCGCGGTCGAGGATCTGCACCTTGTAGGTCTTGCCGTCGTACTTGATGCCCTTGGCGAAGGCTGCTCTGGCCTGCTTGAGGATGTACTCGTCGGACTCGGCGAAGGCCGCGTACGCACCGGTGCGCGGGCTCACGTAACCGATCTTGATGACGTCGCCGGACGAGGATCCGGAGCCCTTCAGGCCCCCGCCACAGGCGGCGATCAGCGGCGCGGCGCCCGCGGTGGCGGCGCCGAGCCCGAGGGCCCGCAGGACGGTTCGTCTGTTCGGCTGGTTCTTCGGCTGCTGCGCGGAGTGGTACATGCGGTGACTCCCGGCTCCTAGTGACGACGCGGTGAACGTAGGGCTGCGCGGAGCCGGTGCACAGTGCATGGATTCGATATGAGAAACGGCGGCGACGCCGTTGTGGAACGGTGATGAAACAAGACCTGTTCGTCCGCGTCTTTCATTGTGAAACGGCTCGTTCACCAGCCGGGACCCCGCGTCTACGGTCCCGGCATGAACGGTGACCGGCACGTAGAGGAGCTGCTCGACCGCGCTGAGCGAATGGCCGGGCTGGGCGCCTTCGTCGCGTTTGCGAGATCGTCATCGCGAAGAACGCGTACGACCTGACCGGTCACTACGCGCGCCCCGACGCGACCTACCTGGTCCACCATCGCGAGCCACGCCGAGCGGTCGTTCCGGGGGTTGGGAACTGCTGCCTCTTAGGTGAGCGGGAGTGACTTTGGGTGAGTGTGAGTGAGTGCTGGGTCGGGAGGCGTGGGTCGGGTCGTCTGCGGTGTGCCAGGGATGCTCTTGGGTCAGGGGCGCGTTCCAGGCTGACTTGTCGGTGGGAACGGGAGTTCTTGGGGCGAACGGGTGACCTTTTCGAATAGTGCTCGTTGACTGCGGTGACGGTGGATCTTCGAACTCGGCGGGGGTGGACGGGTGGGCGGGCTGCGGGAGTTGGCGGCGTCCTTCGTGGTGCCCGGTCCCGCTGGGGTGGCGATCCGGGACCGGCTGCGGGTGAGCGCGTCGGACGCGGCGGTGCTGGCCGAGGTCGGGGTGTTCCTGGGGTCGCTGGCTGCTGCGGATCTCGCGGAGCGGTCCCGGCAGGGGTCTGCGCATGATGCGGCCTCGTGGGCGGTGCGCAAGCGGGAGTTGACGGGGAGGTCGTCGGCGCGGTGGGCGGGCAGTATCACCAAGGCCACCCATGACCAGTGGGCGCTGGCCCGGCGCGGGCAGGTCGCCCACCTGGCGTGGCTGCGTGGGCAGATCGGGTTGATTGAGGCGCGGCTTGCCCGGCCGTTGGGGGCCAAGGCGGACAAGCGGGCCGGGCTGGCGCGCGGCTACGCCACACGCGGCGAGTGGCATGCCAAGTCCCGTCGCCTGCACGGCTTGAAGGACCGGCTGGTGGTGGTGGAGGCGGACCGGGCGGCGGGCCGGGTGCGGGTGGTGCGCGGCGGCAGACGGCTCGCGAACACCCGCCACCACCTTCAGGCGGCCGGACTGGACGAGCAGGCGTGGCGGGAGCGTTGGCGGGCGGAGCGGATGTTCCTGGCCGCCGACGGGGAGTCCGGCAAGCGCTTCGGCAACGAGACGATCCGTGTCACCGACACCGGCCGACTCTCGGTCAGGCTTCCGGCCCCGCTGGCCCATCTGGCCAACGCCCCGCACGGCCGCTACCTCCTCGACGCGGTCGTACGGTTCCAGCACCGCGGGCAGGAGTGGCGTGACCGGGTCACCGCGAACCGGGCGGTGGCCTACCGCATCCATCACGATGTCGTGCGTGGCCGCTGGTATGTGACCGCGTCCTGGCAGCGTGCCGCCGCCCCCGTCCTGACGTTGCAGGCGGCGCTGGCGCGGGGGGTGGTGGGGGTGGACATGAACGATGACCACCTGGCCGCCTGGCAGTTGGATGTGCACGGCAACCCGGTCGGCGAACCACAACGCTACTTCTACGACCTCACCGGCACCGCCGCACACCGGGACGCGCAGATCCGGCACGCCCTGACCCGGCTGCTGCACCACACCCGGCGCTGCGGGGCGGCCGCGATCGCCATCGAGGACCTCGACTTCACCGACGGCACCAGCCGCGAGCAGCACGGCCGCAACAAACGCTTCAGGCGGCTGCTGTCCCGTTTCCCCACCGCGAAACTCAGGGCCCGGCTGGTGTCGATGGCCGTCGAGGAGGGCATCGCCGTCGTCGCGGTCGACCCCGCCTACACCAGCCGCTGGGGTGCGCAGCACTGGCAGCAGCCGCTCACCACCCCCACCCGCAAGATTTCCCGACACGATGCGGCGAGCATCGCGGTCGGGCGACGCGCCCTCGGGCATCCGATCCGGCGACGGACGACACCGCCCCACTCCGACCAGAGCGATCGTGGTGGGCATCGGACCGCCCAGGCCCGACCGGACACCCGCAGGCGTGAGGAAACCCGCCCCCGTATCCCCGGACCACGGACGCGAGCCGTGTCACCGGACGCGGAGCGAAAGCGGGCGACCAGGACATCCACCACCGTTCGGGATGTCCGCAGTGACCAGGTATGGGTCCAAGACTCACTCCTGCTCACTGACTAGGAACGGTGACCGAGGCAACCTTCTCCGAGCTGGAGCGTTCGGTAGGCGCGTAAGGTGACGGTATGGGCGAAGCGCGAGGAAGCGGCAGCGAACCGGGCGAGCCGGACGCCCTCAAGCCCTCCGTTCAGACCCTGGACCGGGGGCTGCGGCTGCTTGAGCTGATCGCGCTGTCGCACGAGCCGCTGTCGCTGGCCGAGCTGAGTCAGCGGATGGGGCTGCACCGGTCGATCATCTACCGCCTGTTGCGCACCCTCCAGGACCACCGCCTGATCGCGCACACCCCGCAGGGATACGTGCTCGGCACGCGCGCCCAGTCACTGGGCCGCCGCACGCTCCCCGTACTCCAGCGGATCGCCAAACCCGAGATCGCCAAGCTCGCCGCCCGCGTCGGGCTGACCGCCTTCTTCGTCGTCCGCGACGGTGACGAGGCGGTCACTCTCGTCTCCGTCGAGGTGGAGAGCGTCCGCTCCCGCACCGTCTACACCCCAGGTGACCGGCACCCCCTCACCCTCGGCTCTCCCGGCATCGCCATGCTCGCCGCCGAACCCCCGCGCGACGACGAACGCCCCGAGATCACCCGGGCCCGCGCCGCCGGCTACGCCACCAGCCGCAGCGAGGTCGTCCTCGGCCTAGGCTCCCTCTCCGCCCCTGTCGTCTCACCCTCCGGCAACGCCGTCGCATCCGTCTCCATCGTGTTCACCGTCGAACGCCCCGGTCCCGCCGAGATCGAGGCCGTCATCGACACCGCTCGGGTGATCACCGGGCGTCTGCACACGGCTCTGTCCACGGGGGCGGTCCTGCCGGGCGTCGGCTGACCCTTTCCTCTGCCGCCGCCCTCGCGGGCGCTTCGCCCGCTTCGGGACGGCTGCGCCGGACTCTCCCCCAGCCTTCGGCCGGGAGGGGCCCCCTCCGCCTTGCCGGGGCACACGCCCGTGCCGGGTTCAGGGGGCAGCCCCGCGAACGCACCACGCCGCGGTCCTGGGCGGAGCCCATTGTTGAGGGGAAGGCAAGGCGTTCGCGGGGATCTCGCATAGCGAACTCGCCTGTGGTCCGACCACGGGGGCCGCGCCTAGCGTCGCCTACCGAAAGTCCGAAAGGGGGACCGCGTGGCAACAGCCAGGACGGCCCAGACGATCAAGGACGCGACCTTTGAGGTCCTGCGTCAGTACGGACTCACGACCCTGTTCAGCAATCCGGGTTCGACAGAGGTCGGCTTCCTCGCCGACCTGCCGGCCGATATCGAGTTCGTCCTCGGACTGCACGAGGGTTCGGTGGTTGGTATGGCCACCGGGTACGCGCTGAAGAGCGGTCGGCCGGCGCTGGTGCTGCTGCATACGACCGCCGGGTACGGCAACGCCGTGAGCGCGCTGGCGACCGCGCGGGCGAACCGGGCGCCGCTGGTGGTGACCGTCGGCCAGCAGGACCGGCGGCACCTCGCCCATGAGCCGTTCCTGGCCGGGCGGTTGGACGGGCTGGCCGGGGAGTACCCGGTGTGGCAGCACACCCCGGCGCGGGCGCAGGACGTGCCGGGTGCGATCGCCCGGGCGTGGCACGAGGCGCGGACCGGGCGAGGCCCGGCGGTGGTGGTCGTACCGATGGACGACTGGCATGCCGAGGCGGACCCGGACGCGGTCCTGGCCGCACCGGCGGCACTGCACGGGACCCGCAGCGCCGACGGCCCGGCGGTCGACGCACTCGCGGACATGCTGCGCGGGGCCACCGCACCGTGCCTGGTGGCGGGCGCCGGGAACGACTCGCCGCAGGGGTGGGGGAGCCTGACGGCGCTCGCGGAACGGCTGGACTGCCCGGTGTGGCAGGAGTCGTTCGGGGCCCGGGCAGGCTTCCCGCAGGATCACCGGCTCTTCGCCGGGCACCTGCCCTCGGCCCGGTCGGGGCTGCGGGCGGCGCTGGCCGGGCACGACGCCGTACTGGCCGTGGGGGCACCGGTGTTCCGGCAGTATCCGTACGAGCAGGGCACGTTCGTAGCACCGGGTACCCGGCTCGCCGTGATCACCGACGACCCGGAGGAGGCCCACCGCAGCTCGGTGGAGCTGGCGGTGCTGGCCGACCCGGCCGACACCGTGCGGCGTCTGGCGATCGCGCTTCCCGCCGCCACGGGCACGCCCCGGCCGCCCATGAGGAGCCTGGCACCGCCTGCCCCGCCCGCCGACGGCGAGCCGCTGCGCGCGGCGCACGTGCTGGCGGCCCTGGCCGACCGGCTCGCCCCGGACGCGGTGGTCGTGGAGGAGACCCCGTCCAGCAGGCCGGACCTGCACGCGCTGCTGCCCGCCCGCGCCCCGTTCGGCTTTCTCAGCGCCGCCATGGGGGGCCTCGGCTTCGCGATGCCGGCCGCGATCGGCGTACGGATGGCGGATCCCGGGCGGCCGGTGGTGGCCGTCATCGGCGACGGGTCGTCGCTGTACTCGGTCCAGGCGCTGTGGAGTGCCGCGTACTACGGCACCGGCGTGCTGTTCGTCATCCTGGCCAACGGCCGATACGCGATCATGGACCGCCTCTCGGAACACGCGGGCTCGGCCGCCCCCGCCTGGCCGGCGTTCGGCGAGTTGAGCGTGTCGGGACTGGCGCGCGGGCTGGGCTGCCCGGCCCAGCGGGTCGACAGCCACGCCGCCCTGCTGTCCGTACTCGACAAGGTGCTGCCGGACCTCGCCGGGCGGCAGAAGCCGCTGGTGCTCGAAGTGGCCGTCGAAGCCGATCCCGAATTCCGTTCGTAGGAGACAGATACATGATGAAGGTCCTCATCATCGGGGGCGCGGGCGGCATCGGCTCGTCCGCCGCGTTCAATCTGCTGTCCGCGCAGGGCACGTACGAGATCGTCCTGGTCGACACCAGGCCCAACATGATCACCAGCCATGTGATGGACCAGGAGAACGCGCTCGCGCTCGGCGCGACGCCCGACACCGTTCGCGGCGGCACGCCCGAGGACACGCTCGACGCGGACGTCGTCGTGCTCAGCGCCGCCGTACCGCTGCGGCTGAACTCCTCGCGGTCCGTCTTTCTCGCCGACAACGCGGCGATCGTCGGTCAGTGCTTGCGGCCCTTGAAGGATTCCGGCTTCGGCGGTGTCGTACTGATACTGACCAATCCCGTGGACGCGCTCATGACCTGGGTGCACCGGCAGGGCTGGCTGCCTCGGCACCGGCTGATCGGCTACACGCTCAACGACAGCCTGCGCCTGCGCACCGGTATCGCGTATGCCCTGGGCGTCCACCCCAGGAACGTCGACGCCTGGATGATCGGCGAGCACGGCGAGGGCCAGGTCCCGCTCTACAGCCGGATCACCGTCGGCGGCGAGCCCGTCGTCCTCACCACCGAACAGCGGGCGGCAGCCGAGGAGTACGCCGACAACTGGTACGCCCGGCATGTGGCGCTCGACTCGGGCCGTACCTCCACCTGGACGACTGGCCTGGGCACCGCGCGGCTGATCGAAGCCATTGCGACCGACAGCGGGACCGTCCTGCCCGCGTCGGTTGTCCTGGACGGTGAGTACGGAGTGCACGGGGCGAGTCTCGGTGTGCCCGTGGAGCTGGGCCGCGACGGGGTGCGCCGGGTCGTCGAGTGGGACCTCACGCCCGGCGAACTGCACGGCATGCAGCAGGCGGCCGTGCGCGTGGAGGCCGCCGTGGCCGACATGGACGACGTGTCCGCCGCCCGCTGAACGACCCCCTTTCGGACTCGAAGCGACTCGCACCGACTCAACGAGGAGTCGCAGTGACCGACCGGATGTGCCTGCTCGCCCCGGCTGCCACCGCATGGCCCGGCCACATCCACACCGCCTACGGCTGGACGCCCGGCGGCGACGGCGAATTTCCCGCCGTTGAGAAGGCCACAGACAAGGAACTCGCCACCGTGGGGCGGGCGTCGGTGGAAGACGTAGGCGTGTCCGCCCGCCGTGCCCGGGACGCGCAGATCCTCGACGTCATCTACTTCTGGAACGAGTGCGGTGCAGGTAGTTGACGCCGAGGATCTCCTCGCCGCATCGCGGGCTTGACCTCGGGGGCTCTCGGCGAACGCGCAGCCACCGAGCTCAAGCAGCGATGGCGCACTCCAGTGCGTCACGCTCAGCCCCAGCCGGATCGGCGACATCGCCCGCGCCGGCCTTCGTCCTCAACGGAACCTGGAAGTGATCACCATTGAGAAGATCTCACCGGCCAGGGGGCGGGTGCGCAGCTGGACGAATCGCACGACCGGCGACAGGGCTGCGCGTGCGGCGCGGGCATGTCCCAAACAGGCAATCCACGATGTCTCCCGAGGGAAAGACATGTCCTCGGCTCTCGGGGTTCACTGTCGGCCACCCCGACGAAATGGAGCCGAAACATGTCCGAGGAAGCCAGGTCCGAATTCTGGAAGGGCCTCAAGCCGATCACGAATTCGGTCAAGCCGGACGCGCAGCCGGAGGTCTATCTGTCCCAGGTGGCCACCGACGACGACCGGTATTACGCACCGCTCAGCGAGACCGTCGGATCGCGCCCGCTGTGGATCAACGTCAAGGACAACTCCTGGGCAGACATCCTCTACGCCAAGGAGGCCGGACTCGTCAACCGGCACTACCACCCGCACGAGGTGTTCGCCTACACGATCTCCGGCAAGTGGGGTTACCTGGAGCGGCCCTGGACCGCGCAGGCCGGTGACTTCATTTACGAGGCGCCGGGCGAGGGACACACATTGGTGGCCTACGAGAGCGACGAGCCGATGAAGGCGTTCTTCATCGTCAAGGGGCCGTTGATCTGGCTGGACGAGAACGGCGAGACCGTCGGCTACTTCGACGTCCACGACTACATCGAGCTGTGCCGGAACCACTACGAGAAGGTCGGCATCGGCGCCGACTACGTCAACTCGCTCTTCCGGTGACCTGGGTCCCTCCCCTCAACCGAGGTTCCGATGCCACGTATCCGTACCCGTGTCCGGCCCGGCGCGAAATCGCCCTCGGCCATCGACCGTGATTCAGGCCGCTACGAGAACCGGCTGTTGCTGATCCTCTTCCTGGCCTTCGGATCCGTCTTCTTCGACCGCCAGGCGTTGCCCTTCCTCGCCCCGTTCATCAGCAAGGAAAACCACCTGTCCAACACCGAGCCGGGCACACTGTCCGAAGTGCTGGCACTCACGTGGGCACTTTCCGGGCTGGTTGCCGGCCGTCTGCCGGACAAGCTCGGCGACATGGGGCTGCTCCAGGGCTCCTCGGCCGGCCAAGCGGTCGAAGGAGAGCGCAGTCCGATACGGGGCACCGTATGAAGGCCGCTGTCTGGTACGGAGCCAGGGACGTCCGCATTGCCGAGGTCGGCGTTCCAGCACCCCTGCGTGGCGAGGTGCTCGTCGAGGTGGCCTACTGCGGCATATGCGGCAGCGACCTGCACGAGTACGCCGACGGGCCGCACGCGATCCCGGTCGCCGAGCCGCATCCGGCCTCCGGTGCCACAGCTCCGCTCGTCCTCGGTCACGAGTTCTGCGGGACGGTGGCGGCCCTCGGGCCGTCGGTGACCGGCCTGGCCATCGGCGACCGAGTGGCGGTCGAGCCGAACTACCGGTGCGGGGCATGCCCACGGTGCCGGGCCGGCGAGTACAACATCTGCCGGCACTTCGGGTTCGCCGGGCTGATGGGGAACGGCGGCATGGCCGAGTACGCCGCCATCCCCGCCTACATGGCGCACCGCCTCCCCGAGACCGTGTCGCTGGAGCAGGCCGCGCTCTTCGAACCGGCCTCGGTCGCCCTGCACGCACTGCGACGCGCCGGAACCACACCGGAGACAGTGGCCGTCGTCGGCCTGGGACCGATCGGCCTGCTCACCGTCCTGCTCGCCGGGGAACGCGGGGTGCGGCGGATCCTCGCCGTCGATGTGTCCCCGGCCCGCCTGGAACTCGCGGCCGGCCTCGGCGCCACCGACCTGATCGACGCCGGCCGAGAAGGAGACGCCGGGGAGCGGATCCATGAGCTGACCGGCGGAGAGGGTGTCGATGCCGCGTTCGAGATGGTCGGATCCGAGATCGCCCTGCGCACCTGCCTGGCCGCGACCCGGCGCGGCGGTCGGATCGTCCTCGTCGGCCTGGCCCAGGAGGTATCCCTGGACGCCTTCGCACTGGTCAACAACGAGCAGTCGATCGTCGCCAGCGTCGGCTACCGCGACACCTATCCGGAACTCATCCGGCTCGTCGCGGAACAGCACCTGGACCTGACACCGGTCGTCACCTCGACCATCGTCCTCGACGACCTCGTCTCCCATGGATTCGAGGCGCTGCTGGGCGGCCCGGGAAACCAGGTCAAGATCCTCGTCGACCCAGCGGCACACCGTACCGGGGCACCAGTCCCCCACCCACCCGCCGACCGAACGGAAAGACAAAGATGACCACTGGACTCGCCCCCGACCCCTTCGCCGGCCAGTGCGTCCTGGTGACCGGAGGCACCTCCGGCATCGGCGCGGCCACCGCCGACCTGCTCGCCGAACTCGGAGCCGAGGTGCACGCCCTCGGACTGCCGCCGGCCGACGCCGACGAGCTGCCCCGCCACAAGCGAGTCGACATCGTGGAGCAGGACGTCACGGACCGGGACGGCCTCGCCGGCCGGATCGAGGCTTACGACCGCATCGACCACCTCGTCGCCTGCGCCGGCGTCAGCCGGGACCGCGACGAATACGACCTCGGATGGTGGGACCGGGTGCTGGAGGTCAACCTCACCTCGACCATGGTCGCGTGCCAGGCGACCCGCCCGCTGCTTGCCAACCGGGGCGGCAGCATCGTCACCGTCTCGTCGATGTTCGGTTTCTTCGGCAGCCGAGACCGGCCGGCCTACAGCGCCAGCAAGGGCGGCGTCTCCCAGCTGACCCGGTCCCTGGCCGCCGAGTACGCCGCGGACGGCATCCGTGTGAACGCGGTGGCACCGGGCTTCGTCACCACTCCGCTCGCCCGCGATCTGCTCGACGACCCCGACGCCGCGCAAGCGGTCCTCGCGCGAGTCCCGCTCGGACGGTTCGGCCGGCCGCGGGAGATCGCGTCAGTGATCGCCTTCCTGTGTTCGCCCGCCGCCTCCTACGTCAACGGCGCGGTCCTCCCGGTCGACGGCGGCTACCTGACCGTCTGAACCGTCCGGTACGCCGGAGTACGGCGCGCCCTCTCCGGACCGCTTTCGCCCGGCCGCACTGGTTCGAGGGCCGGGCTTCTGGCTGCGACCCGTGACGCGGGTGCGGCACCGGAGTACGCTCAGGCCGGCGAGAGAGGCAGGCGCCGCCGGCGGCCCTCACCTCAGAGCAGGCGGCACGGCCCAGTTCGCTCACTCTCCTGCCGGTGGCTGTACTCACCCAGGCGCGGCAGCGAGTTGTTGTCGCCCCGGTATACCGGCCCCCGAACCACACCGTTGTCGGATGTAGGGGTAGTCGGAAAGGAGACTCAGGTGACCGTACCCATCGTCTCCCGCGTGTCCACGCAGTCGGTCGATCCGGCGGACCGGATCGACTTCTGGGAGGAACACAACCGACGGGCCCTGGTGGGCTTGACCTGCTCTTCCTACTCGGAGCAGGGTCTGCTGGCCACGGAGACGAACATCGAGCTGGGTGATCTGCGACTGGCCGAGATCTCCGGCAACGAGCACGTCATCGAGCGGACTCCGCGGACGTGTCAGGCGCTGCCGAAGGACTCCGTCTTCGTCTCGTTGCTGACAGCGGGCCGCGGGGTGTTCTTCCACGAGGGCGGCTGCCTCACCCTGCAGACGGGCGACCTGATCCTCTACGACACGCGCCGGTCTTACCTGTTCGGGTTCCCCTCTCCCATGCGCCAGCTGTTGGTGGACATCCCCCGCGAGGTGTTCGCCACGCGGTGCGCCTCCGGCGACGTGTCGGCGCCGATGCTGCTCGGCAGGGGGTCGGCGGCCGAGGGTGCGCTGGCTTCCGCGCTGGAGGCGGTACTGGCCGGCTGGGTCACGGGGCAGGAGAGCGATGACTCGATCAGCACCCAGGACACTGTGCTGGACCTCGTCCGTACGCTGGCCGCACCGAGGCTGGATGGTGGTTCCGCGCCGCCTGCCGCACTCTCCCAGCTGGCCGTGGCCAAGGACTACATAGACCGGCACCTGGCCGACCCCGGGCTGAGCGCAGGGCGGGTCGCCGAGGCGATCGGGGTGTCGGCCCGGCACCTCAGCCGTATCTTCCAGCCGACCGGGGTGAGCCCCTCCCGCCACATTCTCGAACAGCGGCTGGACAAGGCCCGGCAGGTGCTCGCCGATCCCGGCTCACGCCATCTGACGATCGCCGATGTCGCCCATCGTTGGGGCTTCGCCAGCCAGGCTCACTTCACCCGGGTCTTTCGGAGCCGTTTCGGACAGACTCCTGGCAAGACGCGCCCGTTCCTCATGTGAAGGCTACGCGGTCAGAGCACTGGACACAGAAAGAGGGCGCCAAGGCACAGACCTTCAACGACACCCCCGCAGGCGCCGCTGACGGAGCACCCCGGCGAACAACGGAAAGGGCACCAGGAGCCGTGCGCCACACTGGTCGCACGTCTCCTGGGCTCCTTCCCGCTTCTGGACACCTCAGCGGCCACGGCTCACCGTCAACTGTCGAAGTCCACAGTGAGCGTGTCGGCGGCGGCGAAGGTCTGGCAGGTGAGGACGTATCCCGCGGAGACTTCAGCGGGTTCCAGCGCGTAGTTGCGGCGCATGTCGGCCCGGCCGTGGGTGACGAGGGCGCGGCAGGTGCCGCAGACTCCGCCCTTGCAGGCGAACGGCAGGTCGGGGCGCGCCTGTTGGGCGCCGTCGAGGACGGTGCTGTGCCGCGGGGCGGAGAACGTGGTGGCCCGGCCGTCGAGGACGACGGTGATCTCGCTCGTCGGGCCGACGGAGGCGACGCCGTCGCGTTCGGCCGTGGGCGGCGCGGGTGGCTTGTCGTCCGCGTGGAAGAGTTCCTGGTGGACGCGGTCAGCCGGGACGCCGAGGCCGGAGAGGATCGCGCGGGCGTCGCGGACCATGCCGTGCGGGCCGCACAGCCACCAATGGCCGACGTCCCGGACGTCGACGAGTGCGCCGATCAGGGCGGTGAGCCGGTCGGCGTCGAGGCGGCCGGAGAGCAGTTCGGCTTCGCGCGGTTCGCGGGACAGGACGTGGGCGAGCTGGAACCGGGCCGGGTAATGGTCCTTCAGGTCGGCGAGTTCGTCGGCGAACATCACGGTGTCGGTGCGCCGGTTGCCGTACAGGAGGGTGACGCGCGAGGCGTCGTCCGCGCCGAGGACGGACGCGGCGATGGACAGCATCGGCGTGATGCCGGATCCGGCGGCGACGAGCACATGATGGCCGAGTCGGCCACGGTGTCCGGCCTCGGTGAGGTCAGGGGTGAAGGCGCCGACCGGGCCCATGACTTCCAGGACATCCCCGGGGCGTACGCCGTGTACGAGCCAGGAGGAGAACAGCCCGCCGGGTACGACGCGGACGCCGATGCGGGGTGGCGTTCCGGCCGGTGAGCAGATGGAGTACGAGCGCCGCTCGTCGCGGCCGTCGATCTCGCGGCGCAGGGTGAGGCACTGGCCGGGGAGGAAGGCGAACTCCTCGGCCAGGCGGTCGGGGATGTCGAAGGTGAGGGCGGTGGCGTCGGCGCACAGCGGTTCGACGTCGGCCACGCGCAGGGCGTGGAAGGCGGGACGGCGGCGGACCCGTACGGCAACGGGGGGTGCGGGGTTGGTCATCACAGGTCCTTGACGTGCTCGAAGGGCTCCAGACAGGCGCGGCAGCGCCGCAGTGCGGTGCAGGCGGTGGCGGCGAAGCGGGAGAGCTCCTCGGTGTCGGCCGAGGCGCAGCGGGGGCAGGGTATGGCGGCCGTGACGGGGGCCAGGGTCAGCCAGATCCGCTCCGGCGCGGAGTTCTGGATCCGACGCGCGCCGGGTGGTGCGATGCCGTGTTCCGTGAGCTTGCGGCGGCCTTCGTCGGTGATCCGGTCGGTGGTCCACGGCGGGTCGAGCACCGTGACGACCCGGACGGCCAGAAAGCCGGCGGCGCGCAGCCGGGTGGCGACCTCGGCGCGCATCTCGGCCATGGCGGGGCAGCCCGCGTAGGTGGGGGTGAGTCGCGCGACGACGGTGCCGTCCTCTTCCACCTCGACGCTCCGGAGCACTCCGAGGTCGAAGAGCGTCAGCATCGGCAGTTCGGGGTCGGGGACCGAGCAGGCGATGTGCCGGGCGCGTTCCGTCTGTTCCGCGCGGTGCTCGGAACGCTCCATGGCGGTCACCATGCCGCGTCCGGGTGCGCGCGGGCGACGCTCTGCAGTTCGGCGAGGAGGGGTGCCAGGTGCTCGGTGTGGTCCGCGTTCCGGCCGGAGCCCGGGACCGGGGACATGGACGCGGGACCGAGCGGCATGACCTCGGCGGGTTCGAGTCCGGTCCTGACGAACACGTCGGTGAGCGACAGCAGAGTCCGGTCGGCGACCGCGGCGGGGGCCGCGCCGAGGTGTTCCGCGGTCCGGTCGGTCAGCAGCTCGTGCAGCCACGGGGCGATGCCGTGCAGGGCGGATTCCAGACGGGCGCGGGACTCCTCGGTCCCGTCGCCGAGCCGTACGGTCCACCCGGCGGCGTAGTGGCGGTGATACGCCAGCTCCTTGACGCTCTTCGCGGCGATGCCGGCCAGCACCGGGTCGGGCGCGGCGGTGAGTTCCTCGAACAGGGCGAGCCGCCAGGTGGAGAGCACGAGCAGGCGGGCGACGGTGAACGCGAAGTCGCCGCCCGGCAGTTCGGCGAGCCGTACGTTGCGGAAGTCGGCGGGGTCGCGGAAATAGGCGTACGCGTCCTCCCCGCGGCCCGAACCGTCGGCCCGGCCGGTCCGCGCGTACAGCAGACGCCCCTGGCCGAGCAGGTCCAGGCCGATGTTGGCGAGCGCCAGCTCCTCTTCCAGCTCCGGGGCACGGGTGCACCACTCGGCCAGCCGCTGGGCGGACACCAGGGCGTCGTCGCCCAGCGCCAGGCAGCAGGCCGCCAGATCGCCGGCGTCGACGCCGTCCGGGACGGCCTGGTCGACGCCGTGCAGCGGGTCGGTGAAGCCGGTGCCGAACGCCCACCGGGTGTCGTCGTGGTCGACGTACAGGTTTTCGTCGCTCATGCGCTGCTCCTAGATGTGGGGCACGTCGTCGGGGATGTCGTAGAAGGTGGGGTGCCGGTAGACCTTGTCGGCGCTGGGCGCGAAGAAGGGGTCCTTCTCGTCGGGAGCGGAGGCGGCGATGGTGTCGGAGCGGACGGCCCAGATGCTGACGCCCTCGTTGCGCCGGGTGTACAGATCGCGGGCGTGGGTGAGGGCCATGTGGTCGTCGGCCGCGCGCAGGGAGCCGACGTGGACGTGGTTGAGGCCACGCTTTCCGCGGACGAACACCTCGTACAGCGGCCACTGGCCGCGCGTACGATCCGCAGCCTCTGCGGGAGCTCCATCGGTGCCGCTCATGCCGCCGCTCCTTCCCGCACCCGGGCGGCCTGCTTGGCGGCGTGCTCGGCCGCCGCTTCCCGCACCCAGGCGCCCTCCTCGTGCGCGGCCCGGCGTCGCGCGATCCGTTCGGCGTTGCACGGCCCGTCGCCGGAGATCACCCGGTTCAGCTCGTCCCAGTCGGGGGTGCCGAAGTCGTGGTGTCCGCGCTCCGCGTTCCAGCGCAGCTCGGGGTCGGGCAGGGTGACACCCAGCTTCTCGGCCTGCGGAACGGTCATGTCCACGAACCGTTGGCGCAGCTGGTCGTTGGTGTGCCGCTTGATCTTCCACGCCATTGACCGGGCCGAGTTGGGCGAGTTGTCGTCGGGCGGACCGAACATCATCAGCGACGGCCACCACCAGCGGTCCACCGCGTCCTGCACCATGGCCCGCTGGTCGTCGGTGCCGCGCATCATGGTCAGCAGCAGCTCGTATCCCTGCCGCTGATGGAAGGACTCCTCCTTGCAGACGCGCACCATCGCTCGTCCGTACGGTCCGTACGAACTCCGGCACAGCGGCACCTGGTTGCAGATCGCGGCGCCGTCGACGAACCAGCCGATCACGCCGACGTCGGCGAAGGTGCGGGTCGGGTAGTTGAAGATCGACGAGTACTTCTGCCGGCCCTCGATCAACCGCTCGGTCATGTCCGAGCGGTCCGCGCCCAGGGTCTCGGCCGCCGAGTAGAGATACAGGCCGTGCCCGGCCTCGTCCTGCACCTTGGCGAAGAGGATCGCCTTGCGGCGCAGCGACGGTGCACGGGTGATCCACTCGCCTTCCGGCTGCATGCCGATGATCTCGGAGTGGGCGTGCTGGGCGATCTGCCGGATCAGCGTCTTGCGGTAGCCGTCCGGCATCCAGTCCCGGGGCTCGATGCGCTGGTCGCGGGCGATGGTGTCCTCGAAGGCCGACGCGAGATCCCGGGGCTCGGGAGGTGCGCCGGTGGATGTGCTCATGATGATCGGTGTCCCGTCGTGTGGTGGGTGAGTGGGGAGATCAGTGGCCGCGGAAGGCGGGGTTGCGGTGTTCGAGGAAGGCCGCGACGGCCTCGTGGTGGTCGCCGGTGGCGCCGAGCCGCCGCTGGACGACTGCCTCGCGTTCCAGCGCCGCCGGCAGGGGCGTGGTGGCCGCGGACCGCAGCAGGGCCTTGGTCTCCCGGTGGGCGGCGGTGGGTCCGTCAGCCAGGGAGCCGGCGAGAGCCAGCCCTTCGGCTGTGGCCGAGCCGTCCGGTACGACGCGGTGAACCAGACCCCACTGTTCTGCGTCCCGCGCGGAGAACCGGTCGCCCAGGAGCATGAGTCCGGCGGTCCGCGAGGGGCCGAGCTGGTGGGCGAGGGCGCGGGCGACGCCGGAGTCGGAGGTCAGGCCGATGCCCGTGAAGGCGGTCGCGAAGCGAGCACCTTCCCCGGCGACCCGCACGTCGGCGCAGAGGGCGATGCCGAGCCCGGCCCCGACGCAGGCTCCCTCGACGGCCACGACGAGCGGTACCGGCAGCGCGTGCAGCTCCTTGACCAGTGGGTTGTAGTCGTTGGGGATGTTCGCGAAGGCCGCGGCGGGTGAGGTCTTCAGCAGCCGGGCGTGCTCCTTGAGGTCCTGGCCGACGCAGAAGTGCCTGCCGCGGGCGGTGATCAGGGCCGCTCGCACACCGCGTGCGGTGTCCGTGGTCAGGCGCCGTGCCGCCAGGAGGAGCGCGCTGCGCATGTGGGTGTCGAGCGCGTTGCCGCTCGCGGGTCCGCGCAGCTCGATGACGGCCACGGCGTCGGTGACGTCGTAGGCCACCCCGTACGGTGCGGGGCACTCGCCCGCCTGGTTCTCGGTGATCGTCCCCTCGGTCACGGCCATGGGTGGAATCCCTGACCGGTCTTGCGGCCCAGCTCGCCGCGGGCGACCTTCTCCCGCAGCAACGCCGGCGGGGCGAACCGCTCCCCGAGCGTCGCGTGCAGGTGGTCGGCGATGGCCAGCCGCACGTCGAGGCCCACGACGTCGGTGAGGCGCAACGGTCCCATCGGGTGCCGGTAGCCCAGGCACATGGCCCTGTCGATGGCCTCCGCGTCGGCGACACCCTCCTCGACCATCCGGATCGCCTCCAGACCGAGGGCGAGACCGAGGCGGCTGCTGGCGAACCCCGGCGAGTCCTGGACGACGACCTCCTGTTTGCCGAGGGCGTGCGTCCAGCCGACCGCCGCCGTCAGGGTCTGCCCGGTGGTGTCCGGAGCGAGGACCAGTTCGACCAGTGCGGAGACGGGCACGGGGTTGAAGAAGTGCATGCCGAGGAAGCGTCCCGGCTGTTTCAGAGCGGCCGCGAGTTCGGTGACCGACAGGGAGCTGGTGTTGGTGGCGAGCACGCACCGCTCCCCCACGGCCTGTTCGGCGGCGGCGAGCAGCCCGGCCTTGAGCGCGGCGTCCTCCGGTACCGCCTCCACGACCAGATCGGCGTCGTGGGGCAGTTGGGCGATCGAGGTCACGGCGGTGACCCGGTCCGATACGTCACCGGCCTGGCCGTCGAGCCCCCCGCGCTCGGCGGCCAGGCGCAGTCCTGCGGCGATCCGGTCCAGGGCGACGGCCACGGCCGCGCCGTCGTGTTCCACGACGACGACCGACGCCCCGGCGGCCGCGAAGGACTGGGCGATCCCGGCGCCCATCCGGCCGCCGCCGATCACCCCTACGACGGCGGGTGGTGATGCTGATGCCGAGGTCATTCCCGGCCTCCGTTCTTCTGGCTCTTCTCGTTCTTCTCCAGGAAGCGCGTCATGCGCTCTTCCTTGTCGCGGCCTTCGAACAGCACGGCCTGGGCGAGGTCGTCGGCCACCGGATGGGCACCCGGGGCGTCTGTGACGAGCTTGGTCAGGCGCAGGGCGAGTGCTGAGGACCGGGCCATGCGGTCGAGCAGAGCGTGCGCTTCGGCGATCAACCGGTCGGCCGGTACGACGTCCATCACCAGGCCGCAGGCGAACGCGGCAGACGCGTCGAGGTTCCGTCCCCCGAGCAGGACCTGCTTGGCCACCGACTCGCCGACCAGCTCCTTGAGCCGCCAGCAGGCCCCGGCGCCGGCCAGGATTCCCAGGCCCGGCTCGGGGTTGCCGAAGACGGCGGACGGTCCGGCGATCCGTAGGTCGCAGGCGTACGACAGTTCGGCGCCGCCGCCGAGCGCCCAGCCGTCCACCGCGGCCACGGTGGGCATGGGCAGCTTGCGCACCCGCTCGAACAGGCGGCTGTTGATGCCCTGCAGCGCTTCGTCGCGGCCGCGCCGCCGCAGTTCGGCGATGTCGGCACCGCCGGCGAAGACGCCGTTGTGGCCGGTGACAAGGAGCAGCTTGGGGTGGTGCTCCAAGTCCTCGCACACGCGGTGCAGTTCGGCGACCATGCGGCCGTTGATGGCGTTGCGGGCCTCGGGCCGGTGCAGGGTGACGACGACCCGGTCCGCGTGCTCCTCGACCGACAAGGTGTCGTACGACGTACTCGTGGGCGTGCTCACGGCCGCTCCACGAGCATCGCCATGCCCTGTCCGACGCCGACACACAGGGTCGCCAGCCCGCGGCGGGCGTCCTCGCGTTCCATGCGGCCGAGCAGGGTCAGCAGGATGCGGGCGCCGGAACAGCCCAGCGGGTGGCCGAGGGCTATGGCGCCGCCGTCGGCGTTGACGCGGTCCTCGTCGAGCTTGAGCCGACGGACGACCGCCAACGCCTGGGCGGCGAACGCCTCGTTCAGCTCGACCGCGTCCAGGTCACCGGCCGTCCAGCCGGCCCGGTCCAGCGCCTTGGCGGTGGCCGGCACAGGACCGAGCCCCATCAGGCGGGGCTCGACCCCGGCCGAGGCGGCGGTGACGACACGGGCCCGGGGCGTGAGCCCGTACCGTTCGACCGCCGCCCCGCTCGCCACCACCAGGGCCGCGGCCCCGTCGGACAGCGGGGAGGAGTTGCCCGCGGTGACGATCCCGTCCCTGCGGAAGGAGCTGCGCAGCGCGCCCAGCCTCTCCAACGAGGTGGACGGCCGGGGTCCCTCGTCCTGGGTCACCTCGCCGTCCTTCACCGGCACCGGGACGATCTCCTTGTCGAAGCGGCCCGCCTGCTGGGCGGCGACCGCGCGCCGGTGGCTGCGTAGCGCGAAGGCGTCCGCCTCGAGACGGGTGATGCCGTCGAGAGCAGCGACCTCCTCCGCCGTCTCGCCCATCGACAGGGTGGTCGTGGCGGGGAAGCGGGGGTTGGTGAAGCGCCAGCCGATGGAGGTGTCGTGCACCTCCCCGGGCCGGGCCCAGGGCGTGCCGGGTTTGGCCATCACCCAAGGGGCGCGGGTCATCGACTCCACTCCGCCCGTCACGACCAGGTCGGCTTCCCCCGCCCGTATCGTGTGGGCGGCCGAGGCGACGGCCGTCAGCCCGGAGGCGCAGAGCCGGTTGACGGTGTATCCGGGCACGGTGTGCGGCAGTCCGGCCAGCAGTACCGCCATCCGGGCCACGTCCCGGTTGTCCTCGCCGGCCTGGTTGGCGGCGCCGAGGATCACCTCGTCCACGGCGTCGGCCGGGATGCCGGAGCGCCGTACCGCCGCGCCGACGACGAGGGCGGCCAGGTCGTCGGGGCGCACGGACGCCAGGGCACCGCCGTAACGGCCCTGCGGGGTGCGCGCCCCGTCGATCAGATAGACCTCGTCAGGCATCGGTGTTCTCCTCGGTGCAAGCGGGCGCGTGGCGGCGGGACTGGACTACCGAGAAGCGGCCGGTGACGAAGGCCGGGTCGGTGAGGGCGGCGTTGGCGGCGGGGTTGGCGGCGGTGCCGTGGAAGTCGCTGAACGCGGCGGACTGGTTGACGAAGACGCCGCCGGTCAGGTTCTCCGACAGGTGCACCCCCGCTTCAAGAGCGGTCGCCCGTGCCGCTTCCCGTACGCCCTCGTCGGTCGTGTACACGGAGGCGGTCAGCGCGCCGTGCCGCCGTACGGTGTCGTGCAGCAGGCGCAGGCCGTGGGCGGTGGAGTCGGTGCCGATGACGAAGGAGACCGGCCCGAACCACTCACTGGTGTACGTCTTCTCGTCGGCCTCGGCGTCGAGCCGGGCCACCAGCGGGGTTCGGACTGTCGCGTCCGGGTGGTCGGGATGGGCCGGTTCACGGGAGGGGTGGGCGGTACGGTCCAGGGCCGCCGCCTCCGCCAGGCGCTCCAGCACCCCGTCGTTCACTATCGCGCCGAGGGTGGCGGCGGCCCGGGCCGGGTCGTCGAGCAGCTTGTCCAGGGCGGTGCCCAGGTCGGCGGCGAACTCGTCGGCCGTGCGCGGGCCTTGGTCGGTGGGGATGCCGTCCCGGGGAACGAGGATGTTCTGCGGGGTGGTGCACATCTGGCCGCTGTAGAGGGAGAGCGAGAACGCCAGGTTCCGCAGGAGTCCCGCGTAGTCGTCCGTGGAGTCGACGACGACGGTGTTGAGCCCGGACTTCTCGGTGTGTACGACGGCCTGGCGGGCGTGGGTCTCCAGCCAGTCGCCGAACTCGCTGGAGCCGGTGAAGTCCACGATGCGTACGTCGGGATGGGTGGCCAGGGCGGGCGCGGTGCGCTCGTCCTCGCGCTGGGCGGCGAGCAGCACCACGTCCGGGTCGAATCCCGCCTCCGCCAGGACCTCGCGGGCGATGCGCACGGTGATCGCCAGCGGCAGTACGGCCCGTCGGTGCGGCTTGACGATCACCGGGTTGCCGGTGACCAGGCTCGCGAAGAGGCCCGGATAGCCGTTCCAGGTGGGGAAGGTGTTGCAGGCGATCAGCACCGCCACCCCGCGTCCGACGGGGGTGAAGGTCTTGTCCATGACGAGCGGGCCGCCTCTGCGCTGCGGCTTGCTCCAGCGGGCGGTGGCCGGGTGGCGTTTCTGCTCCTGCCAGGCATACGCCACCGCCTCGAGGCCGCGGTCCTGGGCGTGCGGGCCGCCGGCCTGGAACGCCATCAGGAACGGCTGGCCGGTCGTGTGCTGCACGGCGTGCGCGATCTCGAAGCTCGCCGCGTTCAGTCGGGCCAGGATCTCGGCCGCGACGCCGGCCCGGGCGTCCGGGCTCGCCACGCGCCACGCCACGGCGGCGGCCTTGGCCGTCGCGACGGCCACCTCGGACACCAGGTGGGGATAGCTGACGCCGAGTGGGAAGCCGTAGGGAGAGATCTCGGCGGCGGGGACGGTGCCGGTGGTGGGGTGCCCTTCGAGACGGAAGGGACTGCCCAGCAGGCCGCGGAAGGCGGCCTCGCCCAGCTCGGGTGCCCCTGCTCCGTACACGGAGGTGCTGGGGGTTTCCGGGTACGGCGACCAGTAGTCGCGGGCGGCGGCACGCTCCACCGCATGGTGGAGCAGATCCGCGTGACGAGCGAAGAAGTCGGTGTGATGGTCAGTGGACACGAGGGGCTCCTGGCCGAACGTTCGGTAGGTGGGTGCATGGCACCCGGACAGAGAAAAGGAACTGAGGTCGGATCAGACGTCGGCGAGCAGGATCGCCGGTCGCTCCACGCAGTCGGCCACATAGCGCAGGAAGCCGCCGGCCACTCCCCCGTCGCAGACCCGGTGGTCGAAGCTGAGGGAGAGCTGCATGACCTTGCGAACAGCGAGGGCGCCGTCCACCACCCACGGTTTGTCCACGATGCGGCCCGCGCCGAGCAGCGCGGCCTCGGGGTGGTTGATGATGGGCGTGGATCCGTCCACACCGAACACTCCGTAGTTGTTGAGGGTGAAGGTCCCACCGGTCAGACGGTCCGGCGGCAGGCCCCCGTCGCGGGCCAGCCCGGTCAACCGGGCGAGTTCGGCGGCCAGTTGCACGGTCGTCATGCGGTGAGCGTCGCGGACGACGGGAACGACCAGGCCGCGTTCGGTCTGGGCGGCGAAGCCGAGGTGTACCTCGCTGTGGCGGAGGATCTCCCGCCGCTCGGTGTCCACCGAGGAGTTCAGCTCCGGGTAACGGCTCAGGCCGGCGACGCAGATGCGGGCCAGCAGGGCCAACAGCCCGATGCGGCGGCCGGGTTCGGCGGCCTCCAACACCTTCTTGGCCTGGAGCAGCCCGGTCGCGTCCACGTCGACCCAGGTGGTGGCGTCGGGGATCTCGGTGCGGCTGCGGGAGAGCTTCTCCGCGACGGCGCGGCGCACTCCGCGCAGCGGGATGCGCTCGGGACCGTCCGAGGCGGGGCGTTCCTGCGGTGCGAGGGCGGGCGCCGGGGTGTTCGGCGCGGAGGCGGGTTCCGTCGGCGGCGCCTGCGGGGCGGCACGGACGATGGCCTGCTCCACGTCCCGTCGCAGGACGACGCCGGCGGGACCGGAGGGCGCCACATCGGCGAGGTCCACCCCGTGGTCCCGGGCCATCCGCCGTACGAGGGGGGAGATCACCCGAGGTGCGTGGCCGACAGCCGGGGCCTGCGATCCTGCCGTGACCGGGGTGGGACGTCCGTCGTGCGGCAGTATTCCGACGCCGATCGGGGCCTCGGCGTCAGCAGCTGCGGCACCGACCCTTGAGGCGCTCGCGGCCCCAGCCGCCTCACCCGGGGCCACCACGGCGGCGCGCCGACGGCGGCGGCGTGAACTCGCCGGGCCATGGCCGGTGCCGTAGCCGATCAGAACGTTGCCGGAACCGGCCTGTTCCTCCTCCCGATAACGCTCCGCGTCCGCATCCGCGTCGGTCCGCACCGGCCCGCCCGGCGCCGTACCCGAGGTGCCCTCGGCCGTACCGGCCCCCGGCGCCGTGGTACGGGATCCCCCAGCGGGGCCGTCGGAGCCATCGGCCCCCTCGGAGGCGCCGATGCCGCCGGAGGCGTCCGCACCCACCGTGATCAGAGGCTCCCCCACCTCCAGGGCCCTGCCCGCCTCCGCATGCAGCCGCAGCACCGTGCCCGCATACGGGACCGGTACCTCGACCGCGGCCTTGGCGGTCTCGACCTCGACCACGATCTGGTCGATCGTCACCATGTCGCCGACCGCGACCTTCCACTCGATGATCTCGGCCTCGGCCAGTCCTTCGCCGAGGTCGGGCAGCCGGAACAGCTGCTCCTGGAGCGTTGCGCTGGTCATGCGACCGGTCCCTTCAGCAGGTGCCGGGTGTCCGGCTCGTCGGCGAGCTGGAGCCGGTCGACCGCGTCGAGGATCCGGTCGACGCCGGGCAGGTGCGCGTGCTCCAACTTCGGTGGCGGATACGGGATGTCGAAGCCTGCGACCCTCAGGACGGGCGCGGCCAGCGAGTGGAAGCAGCGTTCCTGCACGCGTGCGGCGATCTCCGCCCCGACGCCGGCGAAGCCCTGAGCCTCCTGGACGACCAGGCAGCGCCCGGTCCGGCGTACGGACGCCGTCACCGTCTCGTCGTCGAAGGGCACCACGGTCCGCAGATCCACGACTTCGAGGTCGATGCCCTCGGCCGCCGCGGCTTCCGCGGCCGCCAGGGCCACCGGAACCGACGGTCCGTACGCGACGACCGTGGCGTCGCGGCCCTCCCGCCGGATCTCGGCCCGCCCGAACGGCAGCGCATCCCGCCGCTCCAGGTCGGTGTCCTCCCGCGACCAGTACAGCTTCTTCGGCTCCAGGAAGACGACCGGGTCGGGGTCGGCAACGGCGTCCCGCAGCAGCCAGTACGCGTCTTCGGCCGTCGCCGGGGTGACGACCTTCAGGCCCGGGGTGTGTGCGTAGTACGCCTCGCTGGAGTCGCAATGGTGCTCGACTCCGCCGATGCCGCCCGCGTACGGGATCCGGATCACCATCGGCAGCGAGAGCCGTCCCCGGGTGCGGTTGCGGAGCTTGGCGACGTGCGAGGCGATCTGCTCGAAGGCCGGGTACGCGAAGGCGTCGAACTGCATCTCCACCACGGGCCGGAATCCGCCCATCGCCATGCCGACGGCCAGTCCGACGATTCCGGCCTCGGCCAGCGGAGTGTCGAAGCACCGCTGCTCGCCGAAGTCGCGGGTCAGTCCGTCGGTGATGCGGAAGACGCCGCCCAGGGGGCCGACGTCCTCGCCGAAGACGAGTACACGCTCGTCCTCGCGCAGTGCGTCGCGCAGTGCGGTGTTCAGCGCCTGCGCCATCGTGACCTTGGCCATGGCCGTCAGCCCTCCTGAGTCTGAAGCGTGGTGGGTTCGGTGGGTTCGTCGGCTTCGGCCAGCTCGGCGGCCAACAGGGCGCGCTGTTCGCGCAGTTGCGGGGTCGGCTCGGCGTAGACGTGCTCGAACAGCTCCATTGGGTCGGGGACGGACTCCGCGTTCATGCCTGCGCGCAGCTCGGTGGCCACGGCCTCCGCCTCTTCCCGCACAGCTGCGACGTCCTCGTCGGTGAGTTCGCCGCGGGCCCGCAGGTACGTCTCCAGCCGGCTGAGCGGGTCGGCGGCGCTCCACTGCTCGACCTCCCCGGCGTCCCGGTAGCGGGTGGCGTCGTCGGCGTTGGTGTGCGCGTCCATGCGGTAGGTGTGCGCCTCGACGAGGAAGGGCCCGTTGCCCGCGCGAGCGTGCTCGACGGCCGCGGTCAGCACCGCCAGGACGGCGACCAGGTCGTTGCCGTCGACCTGTTCGGAGCGCACGCCGTAGCCGATGCCCTTGTAGGCGAGGGCGGGCGCCGCGGTCTGCCGGGCCAGTGGCACGGAGATCGCGTACTTGTTGTTCTGGACGAAGAAGACGACCGGCGCGCGGAAGACGGCCGCGAAGTTCAGCGCCTCGTGGAAGTCGCCCTCGCTCGTGGCCCCGTCCCCGGCGAGGGCCATCGCCACGCCGTCTCCGCCCTTGCGGCGCAGCGCTTCCGCCATGCCGGTGGCGTGCAGCACCTGGGTGGCCAGCGGGGTGCACTGGGGGGCGACGCGGGTGGCGGCCGGATCGTAGCCGCAGTGCCAGTCGCCGCGCAGCAGCGTCAGTACCTCGAGGGGGTCGATGCCGCGGGTGACCAGGGCCACGGAGTCCCGGTAGGTCGGAAACAGCCAGTCGTCCGGACGCAGCGCGAGCACGGCACCGACCTGGCAGGCCTCCTGACCCCGACTGGACGGATAGACCGCGAGCCGCCCCTGCTTGGTGAGCGCGGTCGCCTGGGTGTCGAACCGGCGTCCCAGGACCATCCGCCGGTAGGCGTCTCGGAGGGCCTCGACCGGCGGCTCGGTGTATCCGGCGGGCGGCTTGGCCATCGGGGTGCCGTCCTCGGCCACGAACCGCACCGGCGTGAGGGACGGCAGGAGGCCCTGGACCGTCTGTCGGAGGCTCTTCACGGACATGGAGGGCACTCGCTTTCTCTGGACACTTGACAGGAGAATGGTCGCCATAACGGAATAAGTGTTCAATACTTCGGCTGAACCGGCGATGAACTGCCGGGCCGAGTGGTCTGGGAGGGCAATGTGTCCGAGGAAACCTCACTGCCGGGGTCGGTGCCCGGACGAACTGCCGTTCCGCTCGACGACATCGACCGGCAGATCCTGAGCCGGCTCCTCAAGGACGGCCGGGTGTCGGTCCGCGCACTCGCGGAGGACGTGCACATCTCACGGGCCAACGCGTACACGCGCATCGGCCGACTGGTGGCCGAGGAGGTCATCACGGGATTCACCGCGCAGCTGAACCCGCAGCGGGCGGGTCTGGGCACCAGCGCCTACGTGACGCTGACCATCGAGCAGAACGCCTGGCGCGACATCTCGCGCGAGCTGCGCGAGATGCCGTACGTCGAGCATGTCGCCCTCGTCACGGGCGACTTCGACGTCCTGGTGCTGGTCCGCGCACCGGACAACCTGGCGCTGCGCCGGGTCGTGCTGGAGAGCATCCAGTCGGTGCCAGGGGTGCGCTCGACCCGCACCTGGCTGGTCTTCGACGAGGTGCGGGGGCGCGGGTCCGACTGGACTGCCTGACCGCCCCGCCGGGGCCCGGGGACGCAATTCGTCCCGGGCCGGGCGACGCGGCTCGGGCTGCCCCGGACTCGGGGACACAGTTCGGGCACGGTCGCCGGGCCTGCTCAGACGTCGAGCAGTGCGGTGGTGGAGCCGACGTCCGGCACCGGAACGCGAGCCGGCTCCGCCGTCGTGGCCGGGGCAGGAACCGCCATCGTCGCCTGGGTAGGGACCGCCACCCGGACCGGGCCAGGGACCGCCACCGTGATCGGGGCCGGCCCCGCACCCGGAGTCGGGGCCACCGGGACCGCGTGCCGCCGGGACCGCACCACCCGGAACCGCCCCGTGACGAAGTGGGCGCCCGCGGCGGGAAGGTCCGCGCCGGCCGAGGAGGGGTCGGCCGGGAAGTCGTCCGCGAGGTTCTGCACCAGATGCACGCCGGCGTCCAGGGCAGCCGCCTCGGCGACCGCCAGCACCAGCGGGTCGGTCGAGTGCACCGCGGCATAGAGCGCGCCGTGGCGGCCCACGGTGCCGCGGAACAACGCCAGGCTGTGCGACGTCGAGTCGGTCCCCACCAGGAACGAGACCGGCCCCGGCCACTCCCGGGCGTAGATCCGTTGGTCCCCGGCTGACAGCCGGACGAGCAGCGGGCTGCGCAGATCGGCGCCGGGACGGTCCGGATGGCGCAGTGGCCGGGAGACGTGCAGTACCGCGCCGTGGCGCGCGGCCTGCGCCAGTCCCGCCCGCACCTCGTCACCCGCGATCGCTCCCAGCAGCCGCGCCACACGCGCCGGGTGCCCGAGCAACCGGTCCACGGCCTCGCCGAGGTCGGCGCCGAAGTCCCTGAGGCTCTTGTGACCCTCGTCGGTCGTGATGCCCGTCGTCGCCACCAGGATGTTCTGCGGTGTGGTGCGGAGCGTTCCGCTGCACAGGCACAGGGAGTGGGCGAGGCCGCGTACCAGACCCCGGTAGTCCTCGGTCGAGTCGACGATGACGGTGTTCAGGCCGGTCCGGTTGGCGAACACGGCCGCTTGGTGGGCGTGTTGCTCCAGCCAGCCGGCGAACCGCGCCGAGCCGGTGAAGTCGATGATGCGCACCGCCGGGTCCGTGGCCAGCCGCCGGTGCAGCCGTTCCTCCGGTTCCGCCACCGCCAGGGTCACGATGTCCGGGGAGTGACCGGCCTCCGCGAGCACCTGCCGCGCGACACGCACAGTGATCGCCAGCGGCAGCACGGAGCGCGGATGCGGCGCCACGATCACGGGATTGCCGGTCACCAGGCTGGCGAACAGGCCCGGGTAGCCGTTCCAGAGCGGATAGTCGGGGCAGCCGATGAGCAGGGACACCCCGCGCGGCACCAGGGTGCACGTGCCCCGCAGCGCCGGTGGCTGTCTCCTGCCGCCGGTGCTCTCCCAGCGCAGGTCCGCGGGAACGCGCACCGACTCGGCGAAGGCATGGGCCACGGCCTCCAGTGCCCGGTCCTGGGCGCGCGGCCCGGCGGCCCGGAACGCCGCCTCCGGAGGTTGTCCGGTGGTGTGGTGCACCGCGAGGGCCAGTTCGTGGCTGCGGGTGTTCAGCCGACGCAATATCTCCACGGCCAGTCCGGCGCGCTCGTGCGGTCCGGCGGCGCGCCATCCGGGCGTCGCCCGCGCGGCCGCCCCCACCAGCGCCGCGGGGTCGCAGCGCGGGTAGCCGATGCCCATGCCTGTGCCTGTTCCCATGCCTGTGCCTGTGCCGTACGTGCCTGCGCCGTACGGGGAGGACTCGGTGGCCACCCGGCCGAGTTCCCCGGGCTGGTCGAGGTCGAAGGGCCGTCCCAGCAGGGAGCCGAAGACCTTCCCCGCCGTACGCGTCGACCTCATGCCCGCGTCGGCGGCATCCTGCCCGGTCGCCTCCGTGAAGGGCCGGCGGCATTCACCGGCCGCGAGTGCTCGCACAACCTCTTGGAGCAGCTCGCGATGCCGCTCATAGGGACTGGGGCCCATGGCCTTCAGCCTCTCCAGCTCGCCGCGAGCGCGAGCAGGGTGTCGTTCTCCTCAGGCAGACCGATCGTAACCCGGACGCCTTCACCGAGGAACGGGCGGACCACAACCTTCCCTTCGAGGCAGTGCACGGCGAAGTCCGCGCTGTCCTCCGCCAGCGGCAGCCAGACGAAGTTGGCCCGGGAATCGGGAACTTCGAAGCCCAGAGCGCGCAACCGCAGGGTGACCCGGTCGCGTTCGGCGACCGTGAGAGCGGCCCGCCGGGCGACCTCCGCGCGCTCCCCGAGAGCGACGACGGCGGCCTCCTGGGCGAGCGCACTGACGCTGAACGGCACCTGGGTCTTGCGTACATGGGCGGCGATCTCCTGCGGCGCCACGCAGTAGCCGACCCGCAGCCCCGCCAGGCCGTACGCCTTGGAGAAGGTCCGCAGCACCACCACGTTCGGCCGGTCACCCAGCAGCCCGAGGGCATCGGGAACCTGTGCCGGATCGGCGTACTCCCGGTAGGCCTCGTCGACGACGATCAGCACATCGTCCGGAACCCGGTCCGCGAAGTCGCGCAGTGCCCGCTCGCCGACCGCGGTGGAGGTGGGGTTGTTGGGGTTGCAGACGAAGACCAGCCGGGTCCGGCCGGTGATCGCCGCGGCCATGGCCTCGAGGTCCAGCGCGTGGTCACGCAGCGGAACCTTCACCGCCGTACCGCCCGCGACCGCCGTGAGAATCGGGTACGCCTCGAAAGATCGCCAGCCGAAGACGACCTCGTCGCCGGGACCGACGACCGAGTGCAGCAGCTGTCCGCAGACCTCGGAGGAACCGGCGCCCACCGCGATCCGCTCCGGCTCCACCCCGTGGTGCCCGGCTATGGCCCGGACGAGGGAGGCCGCGCTCATGTCGGGATACCGCGACACACCGCCGGCCAGCTCCGCGAGCCTCGCGGCGACGCCGGGCAGCAGCCCGTAGGGCGATTCGTTGCTGGCCAGGGCGGCCGCACCGGGCAGCTTGCGGCCCGGGACGTAGGCGGGCAACTGCGTCAAGGACGAACGGACACGCACCATGCTCGACTCACTTCCGAAGCCGTGGGGCCCGGGGTCGCGCTTCCGGGCACTTGACAGGGAAATCGTGAGGAGTGAACGACAAATGCTCAACTGTTTGGAGAATTCGGCGACTGATCGCCGAAATCCGGCCTTCTGATCGGCAGCCCGTCTCATCACCCGCATCTCCGGGTCCTGGCCACGAGACGGACTGCTCGGACGTCACCGGACAACGTCGGCGTCCGCTGATCACAAGTCGGCCACATGGCCCTTTCCGGTACCCCGGCCGTCGGCGCGGCCCGCGAAGACTGCTCCCCGCACACTGCGCGAGGCGCCCGCCTCGCCGCTCGGATCGAGGGAGACCATGTCCAGGACCCATCTCGCACACGGGTCGTTGACGTCACTGGTGGCGGCTCTCGCGCTGCTGACGGCCGGCTGCTCGGAAACGGCCGACGGCGCGGAAGCCGTCGGCTGCCGCGAGAACGACGGCTGGTCGGCGAAGCAGCAGGCTCAGTGGCTGCGCCCCACCGCGTCGTTCCCAGAGGCCACGGCCGCCGAGAAGGCCGGCGAGAGCGCGGCTGACGAGGACGCGGCCGTCGTGATCCACCCGCGCGACACCGCGGACGGCGGGCAGCTGTGCGAACCGGTCACCGTGCAGGTCGAGTTCTGGGAGCTCACCGCCACGACAGCGGGCACGGACATGACGTCCGTGCTGCGCTACCAACTGGCCACTGACGGAACCGAGGACCGGGCCATCGGCCTCCCTCCGGGCCTGTCCGCCAAAGAGCGCGGCGCCTGCACGGGCGTCCTCATGGCGGTGTACGCGGGCGCGCGCCTGACCGAGGCCGAACTGCCCAAGGAGATCGACCACTTGACTTCCACGGCGACCACGGGCGTGGAGTTCGGCACCGACCGGATCAGCGCGTACAAGCTGGTTCCCCCACCGGATCGGGAACAGTGCAACGCGGACCGGCAGCCCACGACCACCCCTCCCGCCACGCCGCTCCCATGGCCCAGAGACCATCCATGACCGGCGCGTACGTCGAGACACTGCACTGGTCGGCAACGTGCGGCACGTGTACCGGCAGCAGACGAAGGGGCGTCGTCACCCACGGGCCGGCTCCTCTGTAGGCACGGTCGGCGAGGACTGGGATGTCTTGGCGTTCGCAGATCCGGATGATCCGGTGGGTGCGGGCCACGGTCAAGTCGTGCGCGCGGCCGGGCAGTGCGGGTGAGATCCACAGCAGCCGGCCACAAGGATCGGTTACCAACGCTGCCGGCAGGCTGATCACCGCGGTGGTGCAAGCGTGGGCGGTGCCCACCGAGACACCGAAGCGACCGGATACAGTGCGCGGGACGGCAGCCTGGTTTGTGAGGGGAAGCGTGACCGACACCAGCGACACCCGACCCGCCGACAGTGAAGCGCCAGCGCCGCGGCAGAGCCGACTGCTCCGCCTGATGCGCTACATCCCCCTGATCGCCCCCGTACTTCTGTGGACCGTGCCCTGCTGGGTCCTCCTGTACACCGGCCAGCACTGGCCGCTGCCCGTCACGCTGGTCGGCACCGCCCTGTTCGTCCTCGGCCTCGTCGGTATGCCGCTCGCGATGGTGCGCGGCCACGGCCGACGTCAGAAGGACCGGGCGGCGATCGTCGGTGACACCCTGCTGGGCACGAGCTGGGTTCTGTTCACCTGGTCCGTTCTGCTCGGCGTCTTCTTGCGGCTCGCCCTGACCGCGGCCGGCGTCGGCGAGAGTCAGGACCGGGCCCGAATCGTCACTTGGGCCGTCCTCGGCATAACCGCCGTACTACTCGCCTGGGGGTACGCCGAGGCCCGCCGCGTGCCACGCGTGCGCCGACTCGACGTACAACTCCCACGGCTGGGTGCCGGATTGGACGGCACCCGCGTCGTCCTCATCACCGACACCCACTACGGTCCCCTCGACCGCGCCCGCTGGTCGGCACGGGTGTGCGAGACCGTGAACACCCTGGAAGCCGACCTGGTCTGCCACACCGGTGACATCGCGGACGGCACGGCCGAACGCCGCCGCGCCCAGGCCGCCCCCCTCGCAACCGTGCGGGCCACCCGGGCCCGGGTATACGTCACCGGCAACCACGAGTACTACAGCGAGGCCCAGGGCTGGGTCGACCTGATGGACGAGCTGGGCTGGGAGCCCCTGCGCAACCGCCATCTGCTGCTCGAACGCGGAGGCGACGCCCTCGTGGTCGCCGGCGTGGATGACGTCACCGCCGAGTCCTCCGGCCTGGCAGGCCACCGCGCCCACCTCGCCGGAGCCTTGAACGGCGCCAACCCCGACCTGCCCGTCCTGCTCTTGGCACACCAGCCCAAGTTCATCGACCGGGCGGCAGCTGCCGGCATCGACCTCCAGCTCTCCGGCCACACCCACGGCGGCCAGATCTGGCCCTTCCACCACCTGGTCCGCATCGACCAGCCCGCCCTCGCCGGCCTCAGCCACCACGGCCCCCGCACCCTCCTGTACACCAGCCGCGGCACCGGCTTCTGGGGCCCGCCGTTCCGTGTCTTCGCCCCCAGCGAGATCACCCTGCTCGTGCTCCGCTCCCCGCACCTGCCCACCTCGATGTAGCACTCGACGGGCCGACACGTCCGCTTGGAGCAGGCCACGAGCCGAGGGATGCGGCGTCGACAGATGACCAGGGCCGTCTCGCTGAGGACAAGATCCGGACCATTCCCGGGCCGACGGCTCCAACGAGCCCTGACCAGGGCAGATGCCCGTCAGGCGCCCTTCTCGGCGCACATCTGAGCGGTGAGTCGAAACACGCCCTTACTCCCGATATGTCCCACCCCCATCCCAGCTCTGACCAGCAGTTCCGGGTAACGGGATACCGGCGTGGCGCAGGTCGTAGGGCCGCTTCGCCGGCTCCAGGCGTGCTCGTCGCCGACGGCCCGTGCGGTGGGCGCCGGTGCCGGGGCGGGCTGTCGCCCCGGCACCGGCGCGTCACTCCTCGTCGCGCAGCCGGGCCGCCAGGGAGATCAGTGGCTCTGTCTCCTCCCTGTGGCCCAAGGCGGTCAGGCGGGAGACCGCTGCGTCGAGGCGGGTGAGGGCGGGGGCGGGGCGTTCCAGGTAGATGCCCTCCACGGCGCCGGCGAGGCGGACGCACTCGGCCCACTCTCCCGCGCGGCCGTCCTCCGACCCCGGTTCGCCGAGCAGGGCGAGGGCCTTCTCCAGCGCGGCGAGGGCGTCCTCGTACTCGCCGGCGTAGGCGTTGACCCGCCCGTGTTCGTAGGCCAGGGCCGAGTCCAGGGCACGGTCGTGGGCCTCGTACTCGGCGGCGCGGGCCTCGTCGGCGATCCGGCCGGCGTCGGCGAGGAAGGTGCGGGCGTCGGCCAGGCCGTCGGCGCCCTGCTGCTGGGCCTGGAGGCGGGCGAGTTCGCGCAGGCAGTTGCTGAGCTGCTCGTAGCGTGGGGCCCGGGCGTGGGCGGCGATCGCCTGGTCCGCCGCCTCGCGGGCCCGGCCGAACTCGCCGGACTCGCCGAGGAGTACGGCCGTCTCCGCGGCGATCATGGCGTGGCTCCCCGGGTCGTCGTCCCAGCCGGCCGACTCGGCCGCGAGGGCGACGAACTCCGCCGTGGCGGCCTTGAGGTCCTCCCCCGCGTGCAGCGCGCGGGCGCGGGTCAGGCGCAGCTGAGCCACGATCCGGTCGTCCAGCTCTCCGGCGGCGACGTCCGGTTCGGCCAGCAGGGAGTCGAGCAGAGCGATGCAGTCCTCGACGCGGCCCAGGTCGAGGCTGAGCTGGGCCGCGTTGCTGTAGGCGCAGAACGCGTCCGTCCGGCTGCCGCGGCGAAGTTCCAGCTCGGCGGAGCGCGTCAGGTGTCGCAGGGCCTCGTCGGGGCGCCCCAGGTGCATGCAGGCCTGGGCCAGATCACCGTGAAGGCGGGCGGTGTCGACTGCGTCGGCCGGCCAGTCGCCGGCCAGTCGCAGGCCTTCGGTCAGGTCGGCGTGCGCGGTCCGCGCGTCCTGGAGACCGAGTTGGAGCCGGCCGCGCAGTCCCAGCGTGCGGGGCAGGTGCCAGGCGGGGCCGTGCGCCTTCAGCCGCTCGACGATGGCGTCGATCTCGGTGACCGCGGCGGGCAGGTCGCCGGAGATGGCGTACGTGCTGGCCCGCAGCAGCAGGGCGCCGGAGATCTGCCCGACGACGTCGTGCCGCGAGGCGAAGGCGTGCAGCACGTCCACCTCGGCGAGGACCGGCGCGACGTGTTCCTCGCTCCCCGACGTCTGCAGGCGCAGGGCGAGCGCGGTCGCCCGCAACCGAAGCAGGCGGGCCTCCTGGTACGGGGCGAGGCCGGGCGTCTCCTCGTGCAGGCGGACCATGGAGGTGTGGGCGGCGGTCAGCGCGGCGGCCTTCGCCTCGGCTCCGTCGGCGCCCTGCGCGGGGGTCTCGGCGGTGGCGAGCAGGGCGCAGGCGCGGGCGAGCGCCGCGTGACCCGGCGCCCCGGCGGCGTCGTACAGGGCCGAGGCCTCCTCGTGGAGGTCGGCGGCGTCGGCGAACTCGTCCTTCTCGCCCGCCCGGCTCGCCTCGTCGGCCAGCAGGTCCGCGCGCAGGTGTACGAGCGGGCCCACGGCCGGGTCGTCGGGGTGGGTGTAGTCGCGGGCGGCGACGAGCGTGCGCAGCCGCGCCCAGCAGGCTCGTGCGTCCGGGTGCCCCTCCTCCTCCAACGCCCTTGCTCTCAGGATCAGTTCGGGCAGCGAGTCGGGGACGGTGGCGGACGTGCGGGAGGCGGGCGCGGTGACCGGGGCATCCGGGGCCACGTCGTCGAGGCTGCGGGAGCGCAGGGTCAGTTCCAGCGACTCCAGGAGCGGGGCACGGTCGAGGCGGGCCTTGCGGCGGTCGGCGTGGGTCGTGGTTCCGTTGCGGGCATCGAAGCGGGCGGCGAGGTCGTCGGCACGGCCGCGCACCTCGGTGCGCAGGCCGGCCACCGTCCAGGTGCGGCCCGCGTATCCGGCGGCGGGCAGCTCGCCGTGACCGAGGAACTCGACGCGCTGGAGGAGGACCTCCACGCCGGTGAGGAAGCCGAGCAGGTCCAGCGGCGAGTCGACCTCGTCGAACAGGTTCCGGTTCTCGGCGAGCAGTTCCAGGCCGCGCGCCTCGTTGCCGGTCAGCGCGCAGAACTCCAGGTGCCTGCTGACCTCCTGGGACCTCGAGGGGTTGCGGCGGCAGCCGCGGTAGCCGGCGAGGTGCAGTTCGCGGGCCCGGTCGGTGCGGCCGGTGCGCAGCAGGGGAAGCAGTGCGTACGAGACGGAGCGGGTCGGCTCCTCCTGGCAGGATTCCTTCCCTGCCAGGACGGGCTCCCAGGTGCGCAGCGCCCGCTCGTCGTCGCCCGCCGCGAGGTGGTACAGGGCGCGCTCGCAGATCTCGCAGGCCTCGCAGTCGCTGAGCCTGGTGCGGGTGCGGCCCGCCCACAGCTCGTAGGCGAGGGTGGTGTCCTCGCCGACGTGGGCGGCGAGCTGGTACGCCTGTCCGTAGTAGGGCTGGAGGTCGAGGTCGGCCTTCTGGTACCGGTCGCGCATCTCGGTGAGCCACTGACGCAGGCTGGCCAGCGGTATCTCGGGCAGCTGGCGCAGGGCGTGGGCCACCCACTTGAACCGCCAGAACAGCATGTGGCGCAGGCGGTCGTCGAAGACGTCGGGCTGCTCGTCGAAGAGGGTGAGCAGGCGGGCGAAGACGACGGGCGATTTCCGGGGTTCGGAGCCGTAGGTGTACGCCTCCTGGAGTTCGAGGAGCGCGTGGATGAGCGGCACGGGCTCCGCGAACTGCTCGGCGGCGTCGACGAGTTCCTCGGCGGTGACGGTGCGGGTACGGCCGTAGGGGCGCCGGTCGTTCTCCTTGAGCGCCTGGTACAGCTCGTCCGTGCTCTGGGGATGGGGTGCGGTCGTCATCGTCAGCTGTCCTTGCGGAGGGCGTGGGCGAGGAGGTCGAGGAAGGAGCGGTTGATGAGGCTCGATTCGGAGGGCCTCAGCGGGCGCCGGGACAGCATCGCGGCCTGCCCGTAGAGGGCTTCGGCGCTGGTGCGGGCCAGCTCGGGCTCGTCGATGGTGACGGCGGTGCGGACCAGCGGGTTGAGCTGGTTGAGGATCAGCTGGGCTCGCGGGGCCTCCTGCCGCAGGGCACCGAGGATGTCGCCCCATATTCCGCCCTCCTGCTCACGGGCGAGCTGGGAGCGGGTGCGCTCGTGCCGCGCCTCGCGACTGTCGACGAGGAGGGCGGGGGCGGAGGCCGGCTGGAAGGTGCGCAGCGCTACGTCGCAGTCGAAGACGGCGAGGGCGTCGCGGGCCTGGGCGAGGTAGGCCGCGGCGGCCAGTTCCGTCTCGCGGTCGACGGGGTCGAGGTGGGCGGTGAGAGTCGCCGGGTCGAGATCGGCGACGGTGGCCTCGGGCCTGATCTCGGGCAGCCGGTGGACCAGTTCGCGGTCGTAGGTGTAGCCGCCGTTGACGACGCCGAGCCCGGCGGCCGAGGCGATCGCCGCGACCTGCCGGAACTCCTCCACGCTCGACGTCACGAGCACGGTGCGGTGGGTGCGCGCGAACTCGTCGAGGGTGGTGTGCCCGTCGGTGGTCTCGAACGGCAGCCAGGGCAGCAGCATGCGCAGGATCTCGTCGTCGTGCACCGCGAGCGACTTCACGGCCAGGTGGTGGGCCTGGAGGAAGCGGGCCAGCAGGTCCGGGTCGCTGGCGGCGGCTCGGGCGATCCACGCGCGCAGCCGCTCGGCGAGGGCATCGCGGACGGCGGCGAGCGTGTCGTCCTCGTACAGGGACTCGCGGGACGCCGTCGGGCGCAGGCTCTCGGCGTCGACGACGCAGCGGACGAAGAAGGCCCAGTCGGGCAGGATCTCCTCGGCCCGCTCGGACAGCAGCATGCCCTTGACGTGCACGCGGTGGCCGTGCCGGCGCCCGGCCGGCACCGCCTCGGGCAGCACGCACGCGATGCCCTTCAGACCCACGGCCGGCAGGTCCAGCTCGATGGTGTCCAGCGGCTTGAACCCGAAGACCTCCTCGCCGTACGCGGCCAGCGCACGGGAACGGGATCCCGGTGTGGGATACGTACGTGCCCAGGGCGCGGGCTCGGGGTTCACGGACGCCCCCGGACCGCCCGGACCGTCCGAGCCGCCCGTGCCGTCGTCGAAGGTCACCGGGTGGCGCAGCAGGGAGCCGAAGTGCCGGGCCAGCGCGTGCACCTGCGCCGGGGAGGTCCACTCGCCCGCGTCGGCGCGCGGCGTCAGGGTGACGGTGGTGCCGGGCTGTGGGCGGGCGGAGGCGGGCAGGGTGCGGACGGTGTAGCTTCCGTCGCCGCGTCCCCGCCACTCCACGGCGGGTGCGTCTGGGGTGCGGGCGGAGCGGCTCAGGACGTGGATCTCGTCCGCGACCAGGAAGCAGGAGAGCAGGCCGATGCCGAACTGGCCGATGAAGTCGCCGCGTTGTTCGGCGATACGCTCTGCGCGCTTGCTGCTGCGGCCGATCGTGGCGAGGAATGTGTGCACGTCGGCCTCGGTGAGACCGACGCCGTCGTCCTCGACGCGTACCACCGAGCCATCGGCGTACAGGCGGATACCCAAGGCGGGTGCGGCCGGTTCGAGGCTGTGCCGGGCGGTCAGCGCGTCCACCGCGTTCTGCATCAGTTCACGCAGGTAGACGCGGGGGCTGGAGTAGAGGTGGTGGGAGAGGAGGTCGACGAGGCCGCGCAGATCCACCTGGAAAGTGCGGTCGGCAGCGGTGTCGGGCAGAGTCATCGGGCAGTCCGGAGGTGGAGGGGCGACGGGTGGCGGGCAGGCGGCACCGGGGCCGGCGGGTACTCAGGCACGGCGGTGGTGGCGGGCGAACTGCTTCTCGGGCTCACCGAAGTAGGTCCAGGGCCACTTGGTGTAGGCGCCGTCCAGCGTTCGGAAGACACGCTTGACCGTGTGGCGCTCACCGGCCAGCGACAGGGCCATGGCGAAGATGTTGAAGTCCTCCTGCCAGCCCAGCGGCCACTCGTAGGCGGGGTGCAGGATGCTGAGGTCCGCCGCTTCCCGCAACTGCGCCTGGATCTCGGAGGTTTCGAGATAGTCCCCCCGGTCCGACTCGACCCACTCCTCGATGTACGCCATGGCGATCACGCAGCCGAGGCGGTGCCCGTGCGGGGCACGGGCAGCCGCCTCCTGGGCGAACGCCAGGGCCTGGCCCGGCTCGCCGCCCCAGCGGGGTTGCAGCTGCGACACCCACTCGATGTGGGTCTCCAGGTCCAGCGGATCACGGCGCAGGGCGGCGTCGAGCCTGGTCTCGTTGACGGCGGTGCCCAGCGACATGCCGCGACCGGAGGTGAGGAGACGGCGCCACGGTGTGACCCATTCCGGCCGCAACTCGGCGGCTTCGAGCAGCTGCTCCTCGGCGATGTGGAGCCGCTCGTGGAAGACGCGCCACTGCTCCTGCGTGACGTTCACGGCACGCTCGGCGGTGCGTGCCTCCCAGCCCCAGTTGATGTGACGCGTCCCGGATATCAGCAGGGCCGTCGCCCGGTGCTCCTTGTCCTCCTCGACCGCCCGGCCGATCCAGTCCTGCACACCGTCCAAGTCGGCCAGCTCACCGAGGACTTGGTGGTCGCGGCCGAGGTCGAAGGGAGCCAGCGCCGCCTTGACCGCCTCCCAGTCACCTGCGTCGGCCGCCTCGACCAGCGCGAGCACCCGCGCGTCTCCGAGTGCGCGCAGCTTGTACACGCCGTTCTTCTGCCTGCGCGGGACAGGAAGTGCCTGCGGATCCGCCACCGGTCTCTCCGCACCCCTGCCGAACAGCTTGCCGAACATGCCGCGTCCTCCCCTGGTCCCCGCGTGATCGTCCGGGGCAGCATAAACGGCCCCACCGACACCACTTCCACAGGGCTTTCACCGGCGCTTCACGGGCCCGGTCCGGTTCCCCGTCGCCCCTCCCGGTCCCCGCCGGCACCTCTGTGCCTCCGGCTCGGGACCGAGCTGTGGTGGGTCTGGCGGCCGAGCAGTGTGCCGCGGCCCCCCTGGACACAAGCACCGTACGGCCGGGCACGCCTGACCAGGCGGCAGGCCGCCCGGCGCTGTCGCGGACGGCCTGCTCCGGCTGCGGTTTTCGCTGTCAGGTCCTGGAGTCGGCCGGCGTGTGGCCGACTGAGCCTGCCGTGGGCGTCCGAAGGCGTCAGGACTCGGGGGATTGCTCGAGCATCGCGAGGGTCAGGACGCTGCCGCCGATGCCCCAGCCGCCATCGGTGACCTCTTCGACGAGGACCATGGTGTTGGCGCGGGCCCGTTCACCGTATATCTCGACGTAGAGCTCGGTGGTGCGGGTGACGATCTTCTCCTTCTGCTTCTCGTCGAGGGTGCCGGCGGGGACCTTGAAGTTGGCGAACGGCATCGTGATTCTCTCTTCTTGGGAGGGGATTACAGGGTGCTGCCTGCGGTGAGCAGGGTTGCGTAGAGTTCGTCGTAGGCGGCGGGTCGGTGTCGGCGGGTGCGCCGGCGTGGAGGAAGGGTCGTGCAGGTCGGCGTCATGGAGTCAGATGATGCCGCCGTTGGCGCGGATGACCTGGCCGTTGACCCAGTGGCCGGCCGGTGAGGCGAGGAAGGCGACGACCTCGGCGATGTCGGCGGGGGTGCCGAGGCGTTCCAGCGGGGGCTGGGCGGCCAGGCGGGCGATGGTCTCCTCGTCCTTGCCCTCGAGGAACAGGTCGGTGGCGGTGGGGCCGGGGGCGACGGCGTTGACGGTGACGTCCCGGCCGCGCAGCTCGCGGGCGAGGATCATCGTGAGCGCTTCGATGGCACCCTTGCCGGCGCTGTAGGCGCCGTAGCCGGGAAAGGCCAGGCCCACCACGGAAGTCGAGAAGGTGACCATCGCCCCGCCCCTGCGGATCTTCCGTGCGGTCTGCTGGGCCACCACGAAGCTCCCGCGGATGTTGGTGCGGTGGACCTCGTCCAGCTTCGCCAGGTCAAGGTCGGCTATCGGGGCCAGGTACATTCGGCCGGCCGCGTGGACGACGACGTCGACTCCGCCGAACTCCGACTCGGCGGTGTCGAACAGCGCGGCGACCTGCTGCTCGTCGGCGACGTCGGCCTGTACGGCGACCGCCCGGCCGCCTGCCGCGGTGACCTCCTTGACGGCGGCCTCGGCCAGCTCACGGTTGCCCGCGTACCCGACCACGACGGCGAATCCGTCGGCGGCCAGCCGGCTCACGGTCTCGCGGCCGATACCGCGGGAGCCCCCGGTGACGATGGCGACGCGGGGCTGGTCCGCCGGGTGGTTGAGCGCGGCGCGAGGCGTCGCGGTTTCTTGGGTCGACATGGAGACTCCTGCGAAGAATCGAGAGATGCCGGATACGGGATGCCACGACGGGCGGATCGTGGCGGGGGGCGTCGGTGTGGTCACCGGCTGCCCCCTGCTTGCGTCTCCAGCGTGGGCCGGTGCCGCCGCGCCGGCCAGGGCTGTCTCTACCCAGGGGTTGCCACCCCCTGGCTCAGGACGCCGGTGCGCGTCACGATGAGGAGCGTGAACCACTCAGCACTCGCCGCGTTCCTGAAGTCCCGGCGTGCCCTCATCCGCCCGTCCGACGTCGGGCTGCCCACTGGTCCGCGGCGCCGGGTGCCCGGACTGCGACGCGAGGAAGTCTCCCAGCTGGCGGGCCTGTCCGCCGACTACTACACCGAACTGGAACGTGGCCGCGGCAGCCAGCCCTCGGCTCAGGTGCTGGCCGCCCTCGCCCGGGCGCTGCGTCTGAACGGCGACGAGCGGGACCACCTGTTCCATCTCGCCGGCCGTCGCGTCCCCCCGGCCGCGCATGGCCCGACCGCGCATGTGCAGCCGGCTCTGCTCGGCCTGCTGGACCAGCTCACGAGCACTCCCGCCCAGGTCATCACCGACCTGCACCAAACACTGGTGCAGAACCACCTGGCTGCCGCGCTCGTCGGCCGGCCCCCGGCGGTGCGCGGCCCCGAAGCGAGCTTCGTCTACCGCTGGTTCACCGACCGCGACGCCCGCGGCATCTACCCGGCCGAGGACCACCCCCACCACTCGCGGGTCTTCGTCGCCGACCTCCAGGCGGTCGCCGCACGGCGTGACAGCGACACCGAGGTGCATCAGATGGTGGCCGCGCTGCGACGGCGCAGCCAGGAGTTCGCCGACCTGTGGGACACCCACGATGTCGCCCTCCGCCGGACCGACCACAAGCGCATCGTGCACGCCACGCTGGGCGTCATCGAGCTGGACTGCCACAGCCTGTTCAGCGAGGACGGACGCCAGCGCCTGCTGTGGTTCAGCGCCCCTCCCGGCACCGAAGGCGCGGCCCAGCTGCAGCTTCTCTCCGTCATCGGCACCCAGGACATGACTACCGGCGCGAAGGAACTCGGGCAGCCACAGGCCTGAGTCCGACGAGCCTAGGAGTATCGCGGCCACCTTGCGTCGCTGCGTCGGATGTGATGCGGGGCTACCGTCGAAGGCATGGACAGCGACAACCTGCTGGGACAGTTTCTGCGAGCTCGTCGCGGCCTTGTGCAACCCGAGGAGCAGGGCGTGCCCGTGACCGGCCACCGCCGTGTGGCGGGCCTGCGCCGGGAGGAGGTCGCCATGCTGGCCGGGCTGAGCACCGACTATTACGTGCGCCTGGAACAGGGACGTGAGAGGAACCCCTCGGTGCAGGTGGTCGACGCGCTGGCCCGGGCACTGTTGCTGGACGACGACGCGATCGCCCATCTGCACCGGCTGGCCCGGCCTGTGCCGGGACGTTCCCGCAAGGGCGCCCGGCGTCAGCGGGTGAGTCCCGTTCTGCTGCAGATGATGAACAGCTGGACCGGCACACCTGCCGTGATTCTGGGGCGTTGTATGGACGTGCTGGCGCACAACGCCCTGGGCGGCGCCCTGTTCGCCGGCCACACCTACAGCGGTGACCTGATGCGGCTCGTCTTCCTCGACCCCGACGCCCGGGATTTCTACCCGGACTGGGACCGGGTCGCCGCCAACACGGTCGGCGGCCTGCGCGAGGCAGCGGGAACCGACTACGACGATCCGCGGATGATCGAGCTGGTGGGCGAGTTGTCGCTCAAGAGCGAGGCGTTCCGCAGGTTGTGGTCGCGTCATGACATCCGCCAGAAGAGGCATGAGACCAAACGCTTCCGGCACCCGGTCGTCGGGGAACTCACGCTGGACTACGAGTCCTTGACCATCAACAGCGCGCCGGGGCAACAACTCGTCGTCTACCAGGCCGAGTCCGGCAGTCCCTCCGCCCACGCGCTGTCGCTGCTCGGCAGCCTCACCGCGACGGAGTCGGCGCACGCTTCGGACTCCGCGCAGCAGGACATCGCCACCGGCGACTGAACCCACTCCGGCCGTTCCATTCCCTGAATCCACTCCGGCCGTTCCATCCCGCCAAGTCCCCGCGCGCGAACGCCGTGCACGGACTCCGTACCCGAACGCCGTGCACGGACTCCGTGCCCCAACGCCGGGCTCGTACGCCGTGCCAGTACGCCGTGCTCGTACGCCGTGGCGTCCACTCAATGCCGTCTTTCTTGAAGGGACATATCCCCTATGTCTGTCGACTCAACGCCCGTCTGGTTCATCACGGGCTGCTCCACCGGCCTCGGCCGTGCCCTGGCCCACGCGGTCCTCGACCGAGGCTGGCGAGCGGTCGTCACCGCCCGTGACCCGCGGGCGGTGGCGGACATCGTCGCCCGCCACGAGGACCGGGCAATCGGCCTGGCGCTCGATGTCACCGATGCCAAGCAGATCGAGAAGGCCGTCGAGGCCGCTCAGGAGTCCTTCGGCCACATCGACGTACTCGTCAACAACGCGGGCTACGGCTACCTCGCCGCTCTCGAGGAGGGTGAGGACGCCGAGATCCGCGCCTTGTTCGACACGAACGTCTTCGGACTCGTGGACGTCACGCTCGGCGTCCTGCCGGGCATGCGCGCCCGCCGCCGCGGCCACATCGTGAACATCTCCTCTCTCGGAGGTCTGGCCGCCTTCGGCGCCACGGGTTACTACCACGCCACCAAGTTCGCCGTCGAAGGACTCTCCGAGTCACTCGCGGCCGAGGTGTCACCGCTGGGCATCAACGTGACGATCGTCGAGCCCGGAGCCTTCCGCACCAACTGGTCCGGCCCCTCCATGCGCCAGTCGGCCACGCGGATCGACGACTACGCGGACACCGCCGGCGCCCGCCGCAAGAGCACGCTGGACACCTACGGGCACCAGCCCGGCGACCCGGAACGCGCCGCCGCAGCCATCATCGAAGCGGTGCGGTCCGAGAACCCCCCACTGCGGCTGCTCCTGGGCAAGGTGGCCCTTGACGTCGCCATGTCCCGGCTCGACACCCTCAAGACCCACTTCACCGCATGGCGCGATGTCACCCTCAGCGCCGACTACCCCGACGACCGCACCACTGTCTGACGGGAACGACCCCACACCGGAGGACCCATGCCCACGCTGGCGATCATCGGAGCAGGACCGAACCTCGGTCTGGCCACCGCGGCCAGATTCGGCGCGGAAGGCTTCGACGTAGGTCTGGTCGCACTGGATCAAACCCGTCACCCGCACCACCTCCGAGGACGTCCGGCTGTCGCTGGGCCTGAGCGTCCTCGGCGCGATCGACTCGGTTCAGGCCGTACTTCCCGCCATGCGGGAGCGTGGCCGGGGAACCCTTCTGTTCACCACAGGAGGTGCCGCCGTCGCCCCCAGCGCCGCGCGTGCCAGTTCCGCCATCTCCTACACCGCGGAGGTGGCGTACGCCCGTTTGCTGCACGAGGAGCTGAGCCCCGAGGGCATACGGGTGGCACACACCGCGATCGTCGGCGCACTGGGCCCCGGGCTGCGGCACGAGCCCACGACGGTGGCCGAACTCCTGTGGCGCCAGCACGCCGAGGGCGGCGACTTCCAGACCGCCTGCGCGAGTTGAGACCAGAAGGCGCGTCGCCACGCCGCCGGCCGACGTGGTGACGGCGAAGTAAGGCCCGACGAACGGCGGGCAGCCTCCCTGTCCCTTACGTGCTCACTTCGCGCTCACACTGCTCAACGAGCGTCGGTGCTCCGCTCAGTTCTGACTCCACAGCACATCGGTGATGTGCTTCACGGCGGCGGTCAGATGCCGGCGGTAGGTGCTGAAGGACATACCGAGGCGCCTGGCCGCCGCTTCCTGAGTGGGAGCGGCCTTGCTGTAGGTGGTCGTGATGACGAGGTGACGTTTCTCCCCACCACGCACTTCCAGCACCGTGTCGATGGCACGCACCAGGACGTCATGGAGGCTCCGGTCCGTCTGAGCGACCAGGCGGCCGCGGCTGAGGGGGTTGGCCGCGAGCTCGCCCGGCCACCACAGCGCACGCAGGGCGTCCCGTACGGCTACCTCGAACTCCCGCCGGGACAGCACGAGAGGTTCCACCCGCTCCTGCGCAGTTCGGGCCGCATATGTGACGGCGGCCCCGCCCTCCTGCACGGCTTCGCGCTTCTGCTCCGTCCACGCCATGCCGGACTGGGGACGCCAGTCGTGGGCGAAGAGGCGGTACCCGTGGCCGCCGACGACGGGGACGGCATCGGTCGGCATCATGTCGGAGCGTTCGAGGTAGCTGTTCCAGAAGCCGTCGTCCCGCATCACGACGAACGACCATGCGAGGCGGTCGGCTCGGATGATCTCCCCGCCCACACGCCACTGCATCAGGTTCATGGAGGGCGAGGGCCGCTGGTATGCCTGCGGCTCGACCTGGAACCGCGCCATGGCCATGTGCTCGCCCGCCCGCAGGGGCCCGCCGGCGTCCACATGGGCCCAGGCGGCGGCCACCACCGGATCGACGTCCACCCCCTCCGGCCCGCCGAACCGCAGCCAGGCCGAACAGGCAACGATGTCATCGGTCCGGGTCGAGCGGTACACGCTGAACGCTTCGGGCTGCCGATCGAGCCAGAACCGGGCGATCGCGGCGGACTCGGCCCCCTCCGCCTCGCGCACCAGCTCCACCACACGGCTCTCGTCGGCAGGAGCGCAGGGCATTTCCCGCACCACGCCCTCGGAATGCCATACGAGCGTGCCGGACATGTGGGCGACGGACCGTTCCAGGTACACCAGGGCCTGCATCGCCTGGAGCATCTGCGCGGCGGGCGCCTGCCGGACCCGGCCGAGCAGATACTCGTACATCCGACGGCGCAGGGCGGCGAATCCGTCCGGGTCACGCCAGCGCAGATCAGCTGCCAGTACCTCGCGCACCACATCGTGCGGACAGAGGCCGGCCGCGGTGGATTCGACGAACGGCTGGGCGCGCAGCCAGGCGAAGAGTTCGGCGGCACGATCGCCCGTCATCGCCCGCAGCAGCGCCTCGGAGGTGACATCGGCCTGGGCGCACACCTCCAGTGCCGTGCGGTGGTCCTGACTCGGCGGATCGCCCACGAGTTGCGGCAGCAGTCTTCCGATCACGTCCTGGCCGGGTGACCAGTCGGCCGCCCGAGGTGTCCCGTGCGCGTCCTGCCCCTCGGCGTCCTGCCGGTCGGCGACGGCCACCGCCAGGGACAGGGCCAGCGGATTGCCGCCGGTGAAGGACAGCAGTGCGTGGTGCGCGCCGGCCGGGACACCCCGGGCGCGCAGGAACGCCGCGGCGTCGTCCCGAGCCAGGTCGCGCAGTGGCACCACGCGCAGCAGGTCGGCCCACCCCGGGTCCGCGACCCAGAGCGGATCGGGGGCCGCACGGCCGGCGACCACCACCACCGAGCCCAGCGGAAGCCGCGGCAGGAAGTGCTCCCACAACCAGTGCTCCAGACCCTGGCAGTGCTCGAAGGTGTCGACCAGGAGCACCGATCCCGGCTCGGCGGTCGCCTTTTCCGCGGCGTGCTCGAAGTCCTCCGGCGTCGCGGGAACCGTACGGCCGTCCACCTCGACCACCAGCCGGCCCGCCTCCCGCGCCTCGAGAGCGAACCGCCTGAGCAACGTGGACTTGCCGATTCCGCTGGGCCCCTGCAGATAGAGCACGGGCGAAGAGCCGGGGTCTTCGTCCAGTGCGGACCGGAACAGGGCCCGCTCCGCTGCCCGCCCGACGAAAGCCCGGTCCCGTGCGCCGACCACAAGGGCCCCCAGAGAGCGGCCGTCCCCCATGTTCATGAGCCCCTCATCACCGAACCGAACCAGTACATGGCCGAACAGCCTACGTCGCACCTGTCGTCGCCATCGAAGGGCTGAAAAGGCGCGTCGCTGTGCGGTACTTCACGCCTTCGGCGGGGAACCAACCGGCTGGCGGGGCCGCCGACAGCCACTTCGCTACGGCCGCTGCCGCGCAGGCCGGATGACCATCTCGTTGACGTCGACATCGGCGGGCTGACTGATCGCGTAGGAGATCGCACGAGCAATGGCATCGGGCGGGATGGCAGCCGAGCGGTAGGCCTTCATCGCCGCCGCAGCTCCTGGTTCGGTGATGGTGCCGGCCAGTTCGGTCTCGACGACGCCGGGTGAGACGGTGGTGACCCGGATGAACGGCTCGGCCTCCTGCCGGAGGCCTTCTGTGATCGCCCAGGCCGCGTACTTCGTGGCGCAGTAGACAGCGGCCGTGGGGACCACGGAGTAAGCACCGATCGACGCGATGGTGATGAAGTGCCCGCTGTTCTGGCGCTGGAAGTGCGGCATGGCCGCGGCGATGCCGTGCAGCAGGCCCTTGACGTTGACATCGATCATCCGGTCCCACTCGTCCACCAGCAGTGAGTCGAGGCGCGACAGCGGCATGACGCCGGCGTTGTTGACGATCACGTCGATGCGCCCTCGAGCGGTCACCGTATCGTCGACGAACCTGGCTACGTCGGCCCGGTCGGTGACGTCGAGACGGCGTACATCGATGCTGCCGCCGTCAGCCCGGACGCTCTTGGCCAGATCGGCCAGCCGATCCTCTCGCCGCGCACCGGCGACGACGTGGTGGCCTTCCGCGGCGAGCCGCCTGGCGATGCCTTCGCCGATGCCGCTCGTGGCACCCGTGACGAGTACGACCTTGCGGCTGCCCTGCTCTGTGGTCTCCGACGTTGTCCGTGTCACGGCGTCCTCCTTGTTCAGTCAGGGCCCAAGCCCCGCCAATGGTCCGTTCACCTGCGAACCTGCCGTGTTTCCGAGGGCGGGAGAAGGCCGGGATCTTCCTAGGAGTGCCGCACCCACCACCGGGCGTCGGCTCACGATGGAGGGACGAGGCCGATCCGGATGTGCTGACCCGGCTGGTGCGCCGGGAGCCCGGCCTCGACACCTCGCTCTCCGGCGTGATCCGGCACGAGTGGGTCGAGGAGGTCTATCTGTTCGAAGGCGATCTCCACGACCTGACCCTGGATCAGACCTTCCGCGCCGGATCACCCGGCCACCTCGGGGCTCATGGTTGACCATCTGCCTGCCTCGAGCACCACGCACCCGTCAGACGGCGACGAGCTCCATACCGAAGTAGCCGCCACCCACGGGGTACGTCTGCGCGCGGCGCCATCCCGAGGCCGCGAAGAGGGCGTCGAACTCGTCCAGATCGCGTTCCATGCCGTTGGTCATGGTGAGCATGGTCATGTCCGCCCGGGTGGCGAAGTCGGGCTTGCCGATCTCGCCGATGACCATCTCGACGACGAGTGCGCGTCCCCCCTCGTTCACGGCCGACCGGCAGTTCCGGAGGATCACCGCGCACTGGGTGTCGTCCCAGTCGTGCAGGATCGTCTTCAGGAGGTAGAGGTCCGCCGCGGGAACCTTCGCGAAGAAGTCGCCCGCCACCGCGGAGAAGCGGTCGGACAGACCACGCTTCCCGGCCTCGCCGCGTGCGCTCTCGACGGCGTGAGGCAGGTCGAGTACCTGTCCGCTCAGCCGGGGGTCGGTCTCCAGCAGCGCCAGGACGAAATCACCGTTCGCACCGCCGACGTCGACAACCGTCGACACGCCGGCAGTGGAGACCGCGCCCACGGCGCCGTGCGTCACCAGACCCGACAGGTCTCCCATCGCCTGGGCGAAGAGCGCGGCTTCGTCAGCGTTCTCCGGTTGCGCGAAGTACTCGAAAATGTCCGTTCCCAGCGCCTTACTGGTCTGCGTGGCTCCTTGCCGCACCGCCTCGGGGAAGTGGGCCCAGGACTGCCAGTGCGAGCGTCCCGTCTGGGCAAGTACCAACGAGCGCAAGGAACCGGGCACTCCTGAACGCAACGTCCGGCCTCGCCCGGTGAGAGCGAAACGATGACTCCCTTCGTAGCTCAGCAGGCCCAACGACGAGGCCGCGCGCATCAGCCGGTAGGTGGCCTGCGGATGGCTGCCCTCACGCTCGGCCAACTCCTCGGCCGTCAGGGCGCCGTCGGCGAGATGATCGGCTATGCGCAGCTCGGCCAGGGCCCGCAGGATCTGGGCGACGACGAGGCCGCTCAGCAGGTCGAAAACGGCGGCGGCGTCCGCTGCGGGATCACTCGGCGCGACTTCGGTGCCACGCGTCATATCAGTCAGGTCGGTCATGACAGTCCAAGACCTCTCAAGATTGAGAACGGGGGAGCCCGTGGAAGGCGGGGGCGGTAGGTCCGGACGTCCGGCGACGCGGTGGCTCCTCGATCGGCACGACGCCGGATCTGAGCTGCCGTGGTTCCGCATCAGAAGAGACACAACCCGGCCTCCGTGCTCTGCGGCACATGCCCCACCGCTCACCCTAGGGAGATCGTTACGGCGCACGCATGTACCGCAGCGTCACTCCGGCAGAACGTCAGCGTCATGGACGGTGCCTCATGGACGGTGTGTCAGGGACGGTGCGTCATGGTGAAGGGTCAGGCGGGCCGCACAAGCCTGCGAACCGTTGTCGAGTTTGGGGCGTTGGCCATGAGCAACACGGGAAGCACCGCGCCGAGGGCCGGCGGGCCGGGCAGGAACTTCTTTGTGGACGTCACAGCCCCGAGCACCGCGTGGGACGGCTTCGACGTCTTCCGACGCGAGTGGGAGGGACAGGTCGGGGAGGCGCTCCCCCTGCCACCCCTCGAACCGCGCGGATCCGGTGGCTTCCGGGTCAGCGTCCGCGCCTCCAAGGTGCAGGACGCGGTGATCGCGGACCTCTACGGCGAGTCGCTGGCCGGCGCCACCCGGGGCGGCGCCGGTCACCACCTCGACGACCGGGTCCTCGTGCACGTGATGCGGCGCGGCGAGTGGCGCTTCGTCCGACCGCGCGACGGCGGCGAGGCCGCCGTACCGGCCGGGCAGTTCATCGTGCGGCACAACGGACCGCCGGTACGGTTCGAGATGGAACCGCGCACGGCAGCGAAGGTGCTGATCCTGCCCGCCTCGGAGCTCAGGCCGCTGAACGGCGACCGGCCGATCGTCGGACCCGCCCACTCGACCGAAGTACGTCTGCTCACGGCCTACGCCAAGTTGGTCGACACGACGCTGAACGACCTCACGCCCGCCGGCGTACACGCCGCCCGCAACTCGCTGCTCGAACTGGTCAAGGGCGTGCTGACACAGGGGTTCGACGACAACGAGCCCCGGCTGGTCCCCGCGCTGACCCAAGCGGCCAAGGACATCGTGGACAGCCGCCTCACGGATCCCGAGCTCTCCCCGTCGGCCCTGGCCCGCGAACTCAACGTCTCGGTACGGACGTTGCACCGGGCGTTCGCCGCGGCCGAGGAGTCGGTGAGCGCCTACATCCGGCGCAGGCGGCTGGAACATGCCCGGCTCGAGCTCGCGTCACCGTTCGGCCGACCGGGCATCTCGGAACTCGCCGCCCGCTGGCGATTCGCCGACAGCAGTCACTTCGTCCGTGCCTTCAAGAAGCAGTACGGCCAAACGCCCACCCAGTTCGTCAGGTCGAGGAGCACGGAGCCCGGACACCCTCCCGTGTGAGACGGCCCGTTCGGGGCGTCACCCACGGCCGGCTGCCCGCGGGCCCTGACGCGGGCACCACGGCAGATGTGCTCAGCCGCACCCGCCGCACCCGGATGCTCCCCGGTGCGTAATACTCTTGGTATGAAGTCAGGCATTACACCCAGGCGCGGGCCGACCACGATACGGCGGGCCGTGGCGCGGGACGCCAAACGGCTCACGCGGCTCGTGCGGGGCTCGCGGGCCTACGAAGGGCAGTACGCGGCCATGGTCGCGGACTACCGGGTGGGTCCCGACTACATCGAGGCCCACCGCGTCTTCGTGGCCGTCGCCGCCGAGGAGCACGAAAGCCGTGTCGTGGGGTTCTACTCGCTCGTCCTCGCCCCGCCGGAGCTCGACCTGCTGTTCGTCGCCGACGGAGCACAGGGCCGCGGCATCGGACGGCTGCTCGTCGCGCACATGACGTTCGAGGCCCGCGCCGCCGGGCTCGACCGTGTCCGGGTGGTGTCTCATCCTCCCGCCGAGGGCTTCTACCGCAGTGTGGGTGCAATGCACACCGGGACCGCGTCCGCGAACCCGCCCGCCGTGGTGTGGGACCGTCCCGAGCTGGAGTTCCTCATACCGCCCGACGTGGCGGGAACGCCTGGCCAGGTCCTCCAGAGCCGTCCGAGAGCGTCGACCTGTACGGGTCCGGGCGAAACGGCGTAGGCCGGGGAGGCCCAGGTCCGGCCTACTTGGGTGGCAGGCCTGCCGCGAAGCTGTGGCCCTCTTCGATCCACGCGTCGAGCTCGGTGTCCTCCATGAGCGCCGAGGCGGCGACGACGACCCAGCCGCGCATCGGACGGCCGGTGAAGTCGAAGAGGCGCGCGCCGGGGCGGGCCAGCGCGGTGTCGGTGCCGTCGGGACCGACGCGGACCATGAGGTCGTCCCCGATGACGCCGACGGCCATGTTGCCCCGGTGCAGGAACGCCAGGCCGCCGAACATGCGCTTCTCGGTGATCACGGGGTCCGCGCTCAGGCGTTCACGGATCCGCTCGGCCAGTCCTTCATCGAATGCCATGGTCGACTCCGTTTCTTGTGCTCGGGCCGCGGCGGCGTGGTCCGGCGGTCATGACGGCGGTCCCAACAGCTTGCGCGCCGCTTGCCCGGCTCGGCCTGGTCGATGCGGAAATCCCAGGTCATCGGCGCGTCGGGGAACGACAGCCGGTGCAGGGCGCCGATTCCTTCCCCGATCTCGGCCCCGGTCGTGAACCAGCCGGCCACGCCCTCGGGTGCGGAGACGGCGCGGTGGACGGTCTCGGCGTCGGCGTCGATACGGATCTGCAGAGCGATGTCAGCCATGCGGGTGTCCCTTCCAGAGCGGGTCGGGCCCGACTGGCCGGAACCCTTCACTTTAGTTGAGACTCCCGCACGTCCACTGGCCGGACACCTCCCGGAATCCGGCGGAGCCGCGGACCGGGTACGACGCCAGTGCCCGCGCTGCGCCTCCGTCGCCGGACGCCGTGGGACCGACGCACGCCCACGGTGGCAACGCACCGATCCCCGGCCGTGAGTGCCGCGCTTGCCTCCACCCCGGCCCACCGGGGCCGCGTTTCCGGCCGAGGCCCACGGGCACTCGCCGAGCCATGAATCAGAGTCGTCGCCCCCCGCTAGTCGACAGCTCACTCGCCCTCCTCGCCAAGGGGTACGCCTGGCTGCCCGATCGCCGGCGCCGTGCCCCGGGCCCCGTCGTGCGCGCCCGGCTGATGGGACAGCACACGGTCGCCCTGCACGGCCCGGAAGCGGTGCGGTTCTTCTACGACGAGCGGCACGTGGAACGCGGAACGGCGCTGCCAGGTCCGGTGCTGAGCACACTGTTCGGCCACGGAGCCGTGCACACCCTGGACGGGCCGGCCCACCGCGCCCGCAAGGACATGTTCCTCTCCCTGCTCACCGGGCCGGAGGCGGTCGCCGGCCTGGTGGAGGACGTCACCGGAGTGTGGGACGAGGCCGTGCCGTCGTGGACCCGCCGTCCGTCGGTCGTCCTGTTCGACGAGACGAGCCAGGTCCTCACCCGAGGCGTCTGCCGGTGGGCAGGCATCCCCCTCGACGACCCCGGCCCGGTGGCCCGGGACCTGGTCGCCATGGTCGACGGCTTCGCCACGCCGGGGCCGCGCCACTGGCGGGCCCGCAGCGCGCGGGCCCGCAGCGAGGCGTGGCTGGGACGTCTGGTCGAGGACGTACGGGAGGGGACCGCCACCGCGCCGGCCGGGTCCGCGCTGGACGTGGTGGTCCGGCACCGGGACGTCGACGGCCGGCTCCTGGACCCGCACACGGCCGCCGTCGAGCTGCTCAATGTCATCCGTCCGACCGTCGCGGTGTGCTGGTTCGTCGCCTACGCCGGTCATGCGCTGCACCGCGGGCCCGACATCCGGGAGCGGTTGCGCGAGGACGACCCCGCGTACACCGTGGCCTTCGCCCACGAGCTGCGGCGCTTCTACCCCTTCGCCCCCTTCCTCGGCGGCCGGGCGGTCACCGATCTGGAGTGGCGGGGGGAACCGATCCCGTCCGGCGCGATGATCCTGCTCGACCTGTACGGGCAGAACCACGACCTCGACCTCTGGGACGATCCGTACACCTTCGAACCGCGGCGCTTCGTGGGGCGGCCGCCCCAGCGCGACGAACTCGTTCCGCAGGGCGGTGGCGACCGTGCCACCGGTCACCGTTGCCCCGGCGAGGACGTCACGATCGCGCTGCTGACGACCCTCGCGCCCCGGCTGGCCCGGCTGGAGTACGACGTGCCCGAACAGGATCTGCGGATCCCGCTGAACCGCATACCGGCCCGCGTACGCAGCGGATTCGTCATCGGGGCGGTCCGTGTGTCGGCGTCCGCCCTGTCCGGGCGTTCAGCGGGCCGACGGCAACGGCAAGGGGCCGGAAGGAGGGAGACGAGCTGATGATCACTGGCGATCATGTCCGCGAACTGCTGAACCGTGAGGACGACGCCGTGCTGGTGCTGCTCCACGGCCGGGCCGAGGTGGTCCCGGCGCCGGAGCTGGACTCCGAGCACTGTCGCGGCGCGCTGCCGGTCGTGTCCGGCCATGATCTCAGGGAACGCCTGAACGCCGACCGGTCAGCGTCCAGCGACCCCGAGGCGGTGGCGGCCGCCCTCGATACGACCGTGCGGGAGCAGGGCGGCTGAGGTCGACGGTCGCTGAGCGGGTCGCGGTTGCACAGGTTCGCCGTACGGCCGACTGCCGTACGGCGAACCGCTCGAGGAACCGCTCACGGCCCTCTGCCGGTCAGCGAGGAACCACCGCTCACGGCCCCCTTCCGGTCAGCTGTGCGCCGAGGCACGACTCATCCGGCGGCCGGCGGTCACGGCCGCCCCCGCCAGCGCGGCGGCCGCGGCCGTCCTGCGCATCGCGGTGCGCCGCCGCCCGTGCCAGCCGCCGTGCACGGCTCCCTCTCCGGGAGCCGGTACGTGCAGCACCCCGTGCGTGGCGGGAGCCTCCTCGTCGCGGGACAGATGGGTCCTGTCCGCCTGCCGTGCCATCGCCCGCTCCGCGATGGCGGGTGCCATCCGGGACTGGCGAACCAGAGCGCGGCCCGCGGGGCCGACCACGACTTCACGATGCGGGTGGCGGACGAGGTCGACGACCGCCTTGGCGACCCGCTCGGGGCTGTAGACCGGCGGCATGGCGACCACCTTGCGCCCCGTGTAGTTGGCCGCCTGCTCGAAGTGCGGGGTGTCGATGGTCGCGGGCATCACCGTGCACACATGGATGCCCTTCATCCCCTCCACCCGCAGCTGCTGCCTCAGGCTCGACCCGAGCCCCTGGATGGCGTGCTTCGACATGCTGTACGGGTGGCTGTACGGCTGTGCGACGGTACCCGCGATGGACGAGATGTTGATCAGCGTGCCGGTACCCTGCTCCCGCATCACCCGCAGCGCCGCTCGGGCCCCGTACACGTAGCCCATCACATTGACGTCCAGGACCTTACGGAAGTCCTCCAGCGGCACGTCCTCGAAACGGCCGAAGGCGTTGACGGCCGCGTTGTTGACCCAGACGTCGATCCGGCCGAACGCCTCCACGGCACTCCGCGCCAGGTTCTCGACGGCCCCCACGTCCGTCGTATCGGTCGGCACGACCAGCGTCCGTGCCCCGCGGTGCTTCCCGCACTCCTCGGCTGCCGCCTCCAGCGCCTCCTCTCGGCGCGCGGCCAGCACCACCGCGCACCCTTTGCGCGCGAAGGCCTCGGCCGTGGCCCGCCCGATCCCGCTGGACGCTCCGGTCACCACCACCACGTGGTCTCGCAGTCCCATTCCGTACCTCCTCAGGTCTGCCCGAGCCCGACGCCTGATGTCCGGCTCCGCCCGGACCGGGTACCCGAAACCACCGGGTCGCCTCTGCCGTCAGCGGCCCGTTCCGTTCCGTGCTGCAGCACGAGGAGTGCGATGTCGTCGGTGCGCTGACCGGCCACCCTGGCCTTCCTCAGCAGGTCGTCGATGAGCAGGTCCAGGTCCCGGTCGTCGGCGTGGGCGAGGTGCTGTGCGAGGTGGGCGATGGAGTCGTCGAGGTCCACTCCCGGTGTTTCGACGAGGCCGTCGGTGTAGAGGGCGAGCATGAGCCCAGGGGTGAGCGGGATCTCGGTCAGGGGGAAGACGGCGTCGGGGTCGACCCCCAGGAGTGGTCCGGGCGGGACGTCGACGGGCCGGGTGTCGCCGTCGGGAAGGCGCACGAGTGGGGGCGGGTGACCGGCGCTGGCCAGGATCACGCGTCGGCGGGCGAAGTCGAGGTGGGCGTAGAGGCAGCTGGTGAACAGGTCGGGGGCGAGGTCGGCCAGGAGCCGGTTGGTTCTGGCGAGGACCTGGTCGGGGGGCGTGCCGAGGGTCGCATGGGCGTAGACACCGGTACGGACCTGACCCATCAGGGCGGCGGCGGCCACGTTGTGGCCCTGGACGTCGCCGATGACGGCCGCGGCGGCGGTGTCACCGAGCCGGATCAGGTCGTAGAAGTCCCCGCCGATGTCCATGCCCCGGGTGGCGGGCAGGTAGCGGGCGGCGACCCGCAGGCCGGTGATCCGGGGCAGGGTGCGTGGGAGCAGGGCCTGCTGGAGACCGTGGGCGAGCTCGTGTTTGGTGTCGTAGAGGCGGGCGCGGTCGAGGGCCTGGGCGATGAGCCCGGCGAGCGACGTCAGGACGGCGCGTTCCTCGGCCGGGAACTCGTGGGGCTGGTCGTAGGACATCACGCAGACGCCGACGGGCCGGCCGGAGATGATCAGCGGCAGGAACGCCCAGGCCTGCTTGCCGCTGATCAACGGTGCCTCGGGGTAGATGCGCCGCATCTCCTCCGGGTCGGAGAAGAACGCGGGGATGCCGCTGGCGAGGGCGCGCCCGGCCGGGGTGAAGTCGGTGTCGAGGGGCAGTCCGTCCAGGCGCTGGATGGTGTGGGCGTCGTAGCCGCGGTGGCCGGTGATGCGCAGCCGGCCGGCGTCGGCGGTGGACATGACCAGGCCCTGGGCACCGAAGGCGGGCATGATCTGGTCGGCGACCAGGTCGATGACGTCCTGGACGCCGACGACCTCGGTCAGCGCGGCCGCCAGGTGGGTGAGCTGGTAGAGCTGCCCGGCGCGGGCCGGTGTGAGGGTGCGCGTGGACCGGTGGGACGCCGGTGCGGGCGGGGGCTGCGCACCGCTGGGAAGGATGCGGACGCTGATGCCGCTGGAGTCCGGGTAGAGGTGGAACTCCAGCCACCGGTCCGGCGGGCGGCACGCGGTGAAGGAGAGGGACTCGCGGCTGATCACCGCGGCGCGGTAGCGGTCCTCGTAGGTGGGGTCGTCGAGCCAGCGCAGGGACTGCCACGGCAGGGTGCCCAGCAGCTGATCCGCCTCGCGGCCCAGCAGGTCGCAGGCGCCCGAGCTGAGGTAGGCGAAGCGGCCCTCCAGGTCCAGGGCGCAGCTGCCGCCGGGCAGGCGCTCCACGAAGTCGGCGGCCGCCATCGCCGGGCTCTCGGACCGGCGGCCGGTCCCGGTGGGGACGACGCGAGGCCGGTCGCCGCGCGCCGGGGGCCTGCCGTCCTCGACGGCTTCGTCCAGCAGCCGGGCCAGACGCCGGCATCGGGACTCGATGTGACCCCGTTCCCGTCCGGTCATGTACGGCGGACGGCTGGTGGTCGGCCACATCAGCAGCAGCGTGCCCCGCCGACGGGCGCCGGTGACCGGCGCGGCGACCAATGCCAACGGGTAGGGAAGCACCATCGCGGTGCGCGGATAGGAGCGGGCCATCTCCTCCTGACTGCCCACCCACACCATCCGGCCCTCACGGACCGCCTCGGCCACCGGTGCCGGAGCGGTCATCGATACCCTCTCCCACGGCGCGGCGAACTCGGCCGGCGCCCCGCACAGCACGTCCAGCCACAACACCTGCTCGTCCGGCGCGAGCAGGTACAGAGCGCCGATGGACGCGCCGGTCCGGCGCACCGTCTCCGCGAACACGGCATCGAGTTGCTGCGCGTCGGCGGCCGGATCGGCCCGGCTGGTCACGAGGCACCTCCAGCGTCGCGCGGGACATTCCCGGACGGCCGCGGGTGCCCCGCTGCTTCCCTCGGGGCACCGCATACGCATGCCGGACGTGCCCGGACCTCGCCCATAGGAGGACGTTACGCCCATGGAGAGCGGTCGGCACTCCCTCCCGCGCGCTGCTCATACCCGCGTCCGTGCGGCGTCTCACCGGGTGTCGGCGATGCCGCCGGTCACTGCGATCACCTCGCCGACCGTGTAGCTCGAGTCGGCGTCGGAGGCCAGGTAGACGTAGGTCGGCGCGACGCAATTCCGGCGTCAAGGGTGTGACCAGGACCCTCGGGGTACTCGGCCTCGCGTCGGACGTCGCCGAACGCGTCGCCGATCACGAAGGGAGAGGCCTCATGGACGACCGCCCGAACCCGATCGACAGGAACCTGCTCGGTATCTACCTCAACGATCACCTCGCCGGAGCCACGCTCGGCGTCGACCGGGCGCGGACGCTGGCCGACGCCGAGTCCGAGCGGGACCCCGCCCTCGCTGACGCGGTGCGGCCGATCGCCGAAGAGATCGCCGAGGACCGGGCGGAGCTGCTGAAGATCATGCGGCGGCTTGAGGTCCCGGTACGCCGCTACAAGATCGTCGCGGGCCGACTGGCCGAGCGGGCGGGCCGGCTCAAGGCCAACGGCCGACTCGTCAGCCGCTCTCCGCTCAGCCCCATGCTGGAGCTCGAACTGCTGCGCCTCGGCGTCGAAGGGAAGGCCGCCGGCTGGCGGACGCTGCGCAGGCTGGCCGACGCCGACACCCGCCTCGATCCCGGGCAGCTCGACAACCTGCTCGAACGCGCCCACCGCCAGCTGGACACGCTGGAACAGCTGCGCCTACGCCAGGTCAGCACGACCTTCCAGGAGAGCGGCGACCGACCCGTGCACCAGGAGTCACACGCATGAACGACCACACCCCCTCCCAGGCCGAAGGCGAGCCCGACGACACCGACACCCGGAGCACGGCCGACAGCCCGGCTCCGGACCACCCGACGCCGTCTCAGGCCGAGGGCGACCGCGATGACGCGGGCGACACCGACGGGTCCTGACACTCCCGCAGTGCCGAGCAGGCACTGCGGGAGTACGCCGTGCAAAAGCAAGCCCAGCGCCAGCGTGCCGCGCAGCAGGCGCTCACGCACTCACCAACAGCTGCGGCGAGAGTTCCTTGATCATGGTGTTGGTCCATCGCATCTGACGCAGCGTCTGCGGGTGGCAGGCGCCGGCCAGCCCGAGGAGCCGGTCGTCCTTGGTGGCCTGTGCGGCCTGGGCGAGCATCTCCCAGTGCAGCGAGTTCCGCGTGGCGGCCAGGTGCAGTTCGCGCAGGTCGTACAGGAGGAGCAGGCCGGTCTCCGGACGGCGGCCGAGGGCTTCGGCGGCCTTCTCCTTCAGCGCGGTGAGGGCTCCGGGCGAGGCATGGTTCTGGGGGCCGGGCAGGTCGAGGTCGTAGTGGCGGCCCACGTCGGCGAGCCGGGTGGTGTGCTCGCGAGACCAGCGGGAGAGGTCCGTCGCGACATGGTGGATCTCGTGCTCGGTGCGGTGACGCGCCGCGGCGGTCAACAGGTCACGCTCCAGCGTGCGTTCACCGTCGTGGAGGATGCGGAGCGTGGCGGCGATGCCGGTCATGTCGTGCTCCCTGCCTTCTCGGTGGTGCTCCCCGCCCTGGCCCCGGTGCCACGGCGGGCAACGAGGGTGACGCGGGCCGCCGCGGTCTTGAAGAGGGGCTGCTTGGAGACCGGGTCCCAGTCGGTGACGGTGCCCTCGTTGGCGGCGCGGCCCGCGCCCTCGTCCGGCGGGCGGTGGCCGGCGGGCGTGTCCCAGTAGCCGTAGTGGAAGGGCAGGAACACGACGCCGTCCCGGATGCCGGTGGTGCGCAGCCGGGCGCGCACCGCTCCGCGAGGGGTGCTGACCTGGACCAGATCGCCGTCGGACAGGCCTTGGTGGGCGGCCTCCGTGGGAGAGAGCTCGGCCCAGACGTCGGGGGCGGCGGCGTTCAGTTCGGGTGCGCGGCCGGTCTTCGTGCGGGTGTGGAAGTGGTGGACGGTACGCCCGGTGATCAGCTGGAGGGGGAAGTCCGGGGAGGTGTCCTCGTGGGGCGGCAGGTACTCGGCCGCCCTGATGACCGCCTTGCCGTGCGGGTTGAGGGACCGGTACTCGACCTCCTCGACGGACGCTCCCGTGACCAGGTCCTTGCCGTAGCTCTCGCAGGTGTCCGGGTCCGCCCAGCTGATGCCGTCGGTGTAGAGGCGGGCGGTGCCGTCGGGTGCGTCCTCGGTGCACGGCCACTGGATGCCACTGCCCTCGCGCAGCCGGTCGTAGCTGAGGCCGGTGTAGTCGCACGGGCGGCCGGCGCTGCACCGCTGCCAGGCCCGGAACGCGGACTCCGCGTCGTGCCAGCCGATCAGCGGGTCGCCGTCCTTGTCGCGGAAGTCCATGCGGGCGGCGTAGTCGAGGAAGATGTCCAGGTCGGAGCGGGCCTCGCCGGGCGGTTCGACCGCCTTATCGGACAGGTGCACGGTGCGGTCGGCGTTGGTGAGGACGCCGGTCTTCTCCCCCCAGGTCGCGGCGGGCAGGACCACGTCGGCCAGTTGCGCGGTCTCGGTCTCGAACAGGTCCTGGGCCACCACGAACAGCTCCTCCTTGGCCAGGATGGAGCGGATGCGGGACAGCTCGGGCAGGGAGACGGCCGGGTTGGTCCCGGTGATCCACAGCATCCGGATCGAACCCTGCTCGGCGTACCGGAAGATCTGCATCGCGTGGGTGGGCGGCGCGTAGTGCGGGATGCGCTCGGGGGTCACGTTCCACACCCGGGCCAGGTCGGCGACGTGCTCGTCGTTCTGCCAGTTCCGGAAGCCCGGCAGGTCGCCGTCGGCGCCGCACTCGCGGGTGTTCTGCGCGCTGGGCTGGCCGTTCATCTGCAGCACTCCGCACCCGGGGCGGCCCAGCATGCCCCGGACGAGATGCAGGTTGTTGACCTGGACGGCGGCCGCGGTGGCCTGGTGCGACTGGTAGACGCCCTGCAGGACCGTGGACAGCAGCCGCTCGGCGCCGCCGGTGATCTCCGCCGCGTGCTCGATCGAGGCGGCGGGTACGTCGCAGATCCGGGCCGCCCACCGCGGGGTGCACGGCTCGACCATGGCGGCCAGTTCGGCGAAGCCGACGGTGTGCGTGTCGAGGTGGTCGCGGTCGATCCGGTCGGTGCGGATGATCTCGTGCAGCAGCGCGTTGAGCAGGGCCACGTTCGTCCCCGCCCGGGGTGCCAGGTGTACGGTCGCCCGCCGCGCCACCGGCGTGTAGCGCGGGTCGACGCAGACCAGGCGGGGCGGCTGGGGGCCCGCAAGCCGGTCCAGGACGCGGGTCCAGAGCACCGTCTGCGTCTCGGCCATGTTGTGCCCGAACAGGGCGATGACATCGGCGTGGTCGATGTCCTCGTAGGAGCCGGGCTGCCCGTCGCAGCCGAAGGTCTCCTTGAGGGCCTCGGCGGCGGTGGCCGTGCACAGGCGGGTGTTGCCGTCCAGGTGGTTGGTGCCGATGCCGGCCCGGGCGAGCACCGCCAGCGTGTAGTACTCCTCCAGGAACAGCTGCCCGGTGGTGTAGAAGCCGATCGAGCCCGGCCCGTGCTGTTTCAACAGGTCCTTCGAGCGGGCCACGATCCGGCCCATCGCGGTGTCCCAGTCGGACTCGACCAGCCGGCCGGCTTCTCGCACCAGCGGGCGGGTCAGCCGGTCCGGCGAGGCGTTCGCCTGCCACCCGTAGAGGTCCTTCGGGCCGAGCCGGCCGCGGTTGACCCGGTCGGTGGCGCGGCCACGTACACCCACGATCCGCCCGTGCCGTACGGCGATGTCCATGGCGTCCCCGTTGGAGTGCAGCAGCGAGGCGGACTGCACCCACCGCTCCACGTCCTCCTCGGCGACACCGGACGCCAAGTGGGCGTCGGTGCGCGTGGGCCAAGGAGTACCTGGGCCATACGGCGTACGCGCGCCCCACGGGTTCTTGATGCGATCAGTCTCGTCCACCACGATCACACCTCCATCGGGCGAGCCGCCGGTGCACTGAGTACCCCGCACGCACGGTCTCGCACCGGCCGCGGCCGAAAGCCGCCCTTCCGCCGTCGTCGGAGCCGTGAGGGAGGCGGAGCGGGGGTACCCGGCGCCGACCCAGTCCCGGTCTGTCATCCGAGGAGACCGTTCCTGTGCCCTGGTCGACCACACCCGCGACGCCGTCCGCCAGGCCATGGGGAAGGGCGGGCCCCACTGACACGCCAGTCCGGCACCGCACGGCCGGACACCGAACGCCGCAACCATGCCGTTCAGCCTGACGGAATTGCCCCGTCGGGCCCCTGACGCCTTCGGCCATGGCCGTTGTCCCCTCGGCCACGGCCGTTGTCAGGGCAGCTCGGTCACACGGTCGGTGCCGGGCGGGGCGACCGGGCTGTGGGCGGTGAGGTAGTCGGTGAGGGCCGCGATGTCGTCCCCGCCGCCGACCGTGTCGGTGCCCTCGGCGAAGGTGGTGAAGCCGTCGCCGCCCGCAGCGAGGAAGGTGTTCGCGGTCACCCGGTAGGTGGCGTCCGGCTTCAGCGGGTCGCCGTTGAGGGTGATCGACGCCGGGTCGATGCGGTCACCGACCGGGGCGCCGCGGGAGAAGGAGTACGTCAGGCCCTTGGAGACGCCGAGCATGAGGGTGGGCGCCCGGGTGCCGGAGTCGTTGAACTGCTCCTCCAGGATCTTCTCGATCTGCGCCCCCGTCAGGTTCACGGAGACCAGGGATCCGGCGAAGGGCTGTACGGCGAAGGCCTCCGCGTACGTGATCTCCCCGAGCGCCTCACCGCCCGTCGACGACGCGTACACCAGGTCCGCCCGCACCCCACCGGGGTTCATCAGGGCGATCTGGGCCCCGCCGCGCTCCGGTGCCGAGGTCGCGGCGAGTTGGGCGTCGGCGACGAGGTTCGCCAGGTCGGACTCGGCGTCGCGGGTCTCGGAGCGGGTGATGTCGGCGCTGACGCTGCCGACGACCCGGTTGGCCAGCGGGGCCGACAGGGCCTTCCACTTTTCGATGACGGCACTCTGGTCGGCGTCCTTGGCGCCGGTGCGGGTGACGAGGTGGTTCATCGCGGCGACCCGGTCCCGTACGACATCGCCGGTACGGCGGTCCACCGGCAGCCGGGTCTCGGTCACCACCCGGCCGAACGACGAGGCCGAGGTGACCAGGCGGGGGTTGCCGGCCGGGTCGGGCAGGGAGCAGATGTACGGCTGGTGGGTGTGGCCGGTCACCACGGAGTCGATCGCCGGGTCGAGGTTCTTGGCGATCTCCACGATCGGCCCGGAGATGCCGTCGCACTGACCGTACGATCCGGCCTGCACGCCTCCCTCGTGCAGCAGCACGACGATCGCCTCCACGCCCTGTCGGCGCAGTTCGCGGGCGGAGGCGTTGGCGGTCTGCACCTCGTCGAGGAAGCGTACGGACTTGATGCCGGACTGGCCGGTGACCTCGGGCGTGCCCTCCAGGGTCATGCCGATGAAGCCGACCTTCACCCCGTCCACCTTCTTCACCCAGGTGGGTGCGAGGAGGGGCTCGCCGGAGTCGCGGTCGATGACATTGGCGGCCAGCCAGGGGAACTGGGCGCCGTCGTACGGCTCGTCCTTGATGAAGCAGCCGTCCTTGGGGTGGCAGCCCCCGTGCTGCATGCGCAGCAGTTCCTCGGTGCCCTCGTCGAACTCGTGGTTGCCGACGCTGGTGACGTCCAGGTGCAGCTTCTCCATGGATTCGACGGTGGGTTCGTCGTGGAAGAGGCCGGACAGGAAGGGGCTGGCGCCGATGATGTCGCCCGCTGCGACGGTCAGCGAGGTGTCGGTGCCCTGCCTCAGCTGGCCCAGCCGGGCAGCGAGGAATTCCGCGCCGCCGACCGGTGTGGACTTCGGGTCGAGCTTGGAGCCGAGGTTGGCGTCGCGTCCGGTGGGCGGCTCCAGATTGCCGTGGAAGTCGTTGAAGGACAGCAGCTGGACGTCGACGGTGGACGGTGGCTTCTGCGCCGTGGGGAAGGCGCGGGTGTACGAGATCCACAGCCGGACGTCGGCGGCGTCCGTACGGCCGTTGCCGTCGAGGTCTCCGGCCGCGCCGGCGGTCGGGATCGCCGCCAGGTCCTTGGCGTCCACGGCACCGTCGCCGTTGACGTCCGGGGTGCGGGTGGCGAGGAGATCCGGCCGGACCGACAGCAGGTGGAACTTCGTGACGCTGCCGTTGAAGCCGAAGTTGTCGTCGGCGACGAGGACGAGCGAGCGGGAGCCGTCGGGCAGCCTCGGCCCCCAGGTGATGCCCTCGACGTTGTCGGCGTCGGTGCCGGAGGTGGTGAAGTCGTACAGCAGCTTCTTCGGCATCGGCTTCTCGGTGCCGGACAGGGCTTCCTTGCCGCCTACGTCCGTCGCGCCGATGGTGCTGGTCCAGTAGAGGCGGATGGAGAAGCCGACACCGGAGGCGAAGGATCGTTCGACGGTGAGATAGTCGGTGTCGTTGATCGCGAGGATCTCGGAGACTCCCCGGTCCGCCGAGTACGTGCCGACCGGGGCGGGCAGGGGCGCGGTGGGCGCGTCGGAGATCGGGTCGACCTCGTAGACGTGCTCGGCTTCCGGCTTCCCCGTCTGACGGTCCATCTGCAGCAGCCGGGACGGGCTCTTGACCGTCAGCCCGGCCGCGGGGCCGTCCTGGACGAGGGCGTTCTCGGTGATCGTGACCACCTTGCGCCCGTCCGGGGAGAGGGTGAGGCCTTCCAGCGCCTGGTTGTTGCGCACCCCGGCGGTGAGCGTGCCCGAGGCCGAGCGGACGGGGGCGTACGCCTGGGGCAGTGGCAGTTCGCGGACGTACCCGCCGGAGGTGGCCGCCTCTCGGACGAAGGCGGGCTGTCCGATGGACGAAGCGCCCTCACTGGTCCACAGCAGGCTCTTGCCGCCCGGTGTCCAGCGGATCGCCTCGGGGTCGACCGCCTTGGGGGCGAAGGGTTCGCCGGTGGTGTCGGCGAGCACGGTCAGGCCGTCGAGGGCGGGCTCGTCAGCGGCGAAGGCCGCCCCGTCGAGTGGCAGTCGGAGGGTGTAGAAGCGGGCCTTGCCGTTCTCCGAGCGGTCGTCGCTGAGGGCGACGTACTCGCCGGACTGCGGGTCGTAGTCGATGCCGGACAGTCCGCCGAACGGCATGCCGAGCTCCGTGGTCCCGGCGGGGACCGTGAAGGTGTCGAGGAGCCGCACGTCCTGCGGCTTGGCGGAGGTGTCCGCCTCGGGTTCCGCGGCGAAGCCGTTCGTGAGGGCCAGGCTGCCGAGGAGGCCGGCCGCGGCGAAGGAGGCGAGGAGTGCGCGTCTGCGGCGAGCTGGGGATCTGTGGCGCATGGGTGTCCTTCCAAGGGAGGCGCACGGGCGTGCGGGCATGGCTCGCCGGCCCGCGCGCTCGGCGAGGTGCGGGCGGGTGGGAAAGCCCAGGGAGAGGGGGGTTGACGAGGCGTCAGAGTGAGACAGCGGCCGGCACGGCACGGCCCCGGCGTTTGCGGCGCCACGCGTACAGCGCGAGGGCGACGAGCGTCATCGCGTACGGGATTGTCGACACCAACTGCGGCGGTACGTCGAGCGAACCGAGCTGCACGGCCAGTGCCTCGGCTGCTCCGAAGCCGAGCGCGGCGAGGAAGACGCCCCAGGGCCGCATGCCTCCGAGAAACACGGCCGCGAGTGCGATGAAGCCACGGCCGGCCGTCATGTCCCGTACGAAGAAGGAGACGTAGCCCATGCTGAGGAAGACCCCGGCGAGTCCGGCGAGGGCCCCGCTGAGGGCGAGTCCCGCGTACTGGACACGACGTACCGCGATCCCGACCGACTCGGCGGCGTCCGGCATCTCGCCGACCGCGCGCAGGTGGAAGCCGAAGCGGGTGCGGTAGAACAGCCAGGCGACGAACGGCGCGGCCAGGAAGGCCAGCCAGGTGATCATGTTCTGGCCGCTCACCACATCGCCGAGCACCGGCACGTTCTCGATGCCCGGCAGGGTGATGGCCGGCAGGCTGCCGCTCTTCAGGCCGGAGGTGCCGCCCTTGTCGTCGAGGAGGCTGTAGACGGCGTAGGCGGTGCCGCCGGAGGCGAGGAGGTTGAGGCCGATGCCCGCGATGATCGCGTCGGCGCCCAGTTCCAGGCGGAGGGCGGCGAGCAGTACGCCCAGCAGCGTTGCCATCGCGACTCCGCTGACCGCGCCCAGCGCGACGGAGTGGCTGTACCCGGCGACCAGCGCACCGGTGCAGGCCGCGCTCAGCATTTGGCCTTCCAGGGCGATGTTGCTGATGCCGGCGCGTTCGGCGACCAGTCCGCCGAACGCGGCGAGCAGGTACGGCGTGGCGATCCGCAGCGCGGCCGCCAGGAAGGCGCTGCTGAGGACGACGTCGAGCACGGAACTCATCGGACGCCCACCTGCCTCCGCGCGATGCGCCGCTTGAGCAGGTCAGGCAGGGCCTGGGCGGTGACCAGCAGCACGATGACCGCCTGGATGACCACCACGATCTCTGTGCCGACGTCGGTCTGCTGTTCCATGATGTCGCCCCCGGCGCGCAGGTAGGAGTAGAAGAGTCCGGCGACCACGACGACCAGCGGGTTGTTCCTGGCCAGCAGGGCGACCACGATCCCTTCGAAGGCGAGGCTTCCGGCGAGTCCGGGTTCCAGCCGTCCGTACACGCCCTGGACGAGATGGGCTCCGGCCAGGCCCGCGACGGCGCCGCCGATGACGAAGCTCCACTCGATGACGCGGGGCACGCGAATGCCGCCGTAGGCCGCGAAGTCGGGGTTGGCGCCGGTCATCCGGATGCGGTAGCCGAGCGGGGTACGGGTGATGAGCAGCCACAGTGCGACGGCGGTCAGCAGCATCACCCCGAACCCGATGTTGGCCCGGCCCAGCGGAACGCCGAACCAGTCGCTCAGCGGGGTGAGCGCCGAGTCCTGCTGGATGGACTTCGAGTGCACGGCGCTGCTGCCGGACTCCTTCAGCGGGCCGTTGACCAGGTAGTCGTAGACGCGGACGACGATGGCGTTGAGCATCAACGTGGCCACGATCTCGTTGGCGCCGAGGCGGGCCTTCATCGCGCCGGGCACGAGGCCCATTCCGGCGCCCGCGGCTGCTGCCGCGGCCATCGGCACGATCACGGCGACGACGGGCGGCAGCGGCACGAAGATCGCGACGGTCGCCGCCGCCAACGCACCGGCGTAGACCTGGCTCTCGGCACCGAGGCTGATCTGCCGGGCACGGAAGGGGATCGCGACCGACAGCCCGAGCAGGGTGAGGGTCGTGGCGTCCTCCAGCCAGCGGCCGACGCGGAAGGAGCGGTCCAGCGGGCCGGTGAGCATCACTTCGTACGCCCGTACCGGGTCGTTGCCGGTGGCGAGCATGACGAGGAAGCCGATGGCCAGGGCGGCCAGGATGGTGGCCAGGGCCATGCTCAGGTCGACGGCGAAGTCACGGCGCCGGGTGGCTCGGTACTGGCGGCGGTCCTCGGTCTCGATCGCCGTCATGGGGGTCGTGGTCACGGTGCCTCCCCCATGCCTTCCGGGCCGGCCGTTACGTCGTCCAGACCGGCCGTGAGCTGGTCGCGGTCGTGCTGCTCCACACCGAGCATGTAAAGCCCGACCCGCTTCTCCGTGAGGCCGGTCGTGTCGTCGAACCGGGCGACCAAGTGGCCGTCCTTGAGGACCAGCAACCGGTCGGAGAGGGCGAGGAGTTCGGTGAGGTCGGCGGAGATGAGGAGGACGGCGGCGCCCGTGTCACGCGCGTCGACGAGACGCTCGTACATGAAGCGCATCGCGCCGATATCCACCCCGCGGGTCACCTGCGAGGCGACCAACAGGCGTGGTCCCGCGGAGAGTTCGCGGGCGACGATCACCTTCTGCATGTTGCCGCCGGACAGCGCCCGCACCGGGACCGACGGGTCGGGGGTGCGGATCGCGTACTGGTCGATCAGCTGCTCGGCGTGGGCGCGTACGGCACTCGGGTGCAGGACGCCACGGCGGGCGAGGGGCGGGCGGTCGTGGCGGTCGACGACGAGGTTGTCGGCGATGGACGCGTCGAGGGCGGCGCCGTTGTGCAGCCGGTCCTCCGGTACGTAGCCGATGCCGGCCCTGCGGTGTCCCGCCACGTCGAGGCCGGCCGTGTCGGTGCCGTCGATGTGGACCGTGCCCGCGGTGGGCCGGCGCAATCCGGCGAGGATCTCGGCGAGTTCGCTCTGGCCGTTGCCCTCGATGCCGGCCACGCCGACGATCTCCCCGGCGGCGACGTCGAAGTCCAGGTCGTGCAGCCACTGCCCGGTCGCGGCCTCGTAGCCGAGGCTTCGTACCCGCAGGGTGGTCTCCGCGGGGCGGGCCGGGGAGCGGTCCACGTCCAGGGACATGTCCCGGCCGACCATCATGGAGGCGAGCGAGCGTTCGGTGGCGTCGGCGGTGGCGACCGTGCCCACCAGGGAGCCGGCGCGCATCACGCTCACCTGGTCGCTGATCTCCCGTACCTCGCGCAGCTTGTGCGAGATGAACAGCACCGTCATGCCGCCGTCGCGCAGCCGGCGTACGGCGGCGAACAGGTCCTCGGTCTCCTGCGGGGTGAGCACGGCGGTCGGCTCGTCGAGGATCAGTACGCGGGCCTGCCGGTGGAGTGCCTTGAGGATCTCGGTGCGCTGCCGCATCCCGACCGACACCTCGTCGACGCGCGCCTTGGGGTCGACGACGAGTCCGGACTCCTCCGCGAGCCGGGCGGTCGTCTCCACGGCCGCCTTCGGGTCGACCAGACCGCGCCGGCCCGGCTCCACGCCGAGGACGACGTTCTGGGCGACTGTGAAGGACGGCACCAGCATGAGGTTCTGGTGCACCATGCCCACGCCCAGGGCGATCGCCGAGGCCGGGCCCCGCAGCACCCGGGGTCGTCCGCCGACCAGGATCTCGCCCGCGCTGGGCTGCTCCAGGCCGTAGAACATCTTCATCAGCGTGGACTTGCCCGCGCCGTTCTCCCCGACGACCGCCCGGATCTCGCCCGGCGGGACCTCCAGGTCCACGGCGCGCACCGCGCGCACCCCGTTGGCGTAGGTCTTGGTGACCTGGCGGGCGGCGACGGCCGGTCCGTCCTTGCCCCATGGCTCGTTCATCATCAAGGCCGTTCGGTTAGAGGGCGCTGGGCACCGTGACGGAACCGGACTTGACCTTGTCGGCGGCTTCCTGGACCTCGGTGCGGATCGTCTCGGGCACCAACTCCTTGAAGTGGTCGTCGTTCACATAGCCGACGGCGTCATCGGCGAGGCCGACGGTGGAGACGGAGCCGTACTTCAGGGTGTCCTTCTGGTCGTCCTGCGCGGCCTTGTACAGCGCGTTGCCGACGTTCTTGAGGATGGAGGTGACGACGGTGTTCTTCTGCGCCTGGTCGGTGAGGGTCTGGTACTGGTCGGAGTCGACGCCGAACGCGTACCGCTTGGCGCTGACGGCCGACTCGAAGGTGCCGAGCCCGGAGAGCCCGGCGACCGGCCACACCAGCGCGGCGCCCTGGCCGTACATGGCGGTGCTGATCTCCTTGCCCTTGGCGGGGTCGCCGAACGGCTTGTCGCCGCCCACGTACTGGACGAGGACGTCGGACTTCTTTCCGCCGGCGGCCTGGAAGCCGGACGTGAAGCCGACGACGAAGTCCTCGATCAGCGGGATCTTCACGCCCCCCATGACGCCGACCTTCTTCTGCGATTCGGCTCCCTTGAGGGCTTTCGCGGCCACCAGCTTCTCGGCCAGGAATCCCGCGAGATAAGCGCCCTCGTTCTGCTTGAACGTGACGGAGTACACGTTCTCGCACTTGTTGGAACAGGCGCCGTTCTTGCCGCTGTAGTCGACCGGCGCGTCGAAGACCCAGAACTTCTTGTCCGGGAATTCCGGGGCGAGTTTGCCGATGTAGTCGGTGACGTCGAAGGTGCCCGCGGCGAGAATGTCGTAGTCGTCGGCCGAGGCCGCGTCTTCGAAGCCGGGCTCCCACTTGGTGCGGTCGGAGCCGAGCTCCACGACCTTGAGCTGGTAGCCGAGGTCCTTCGATGCCCGCTGCAGGCCGGCGTAGGCGGAGTCGAAGAACGACTTGTCACCCAGCCCGCCATTGATCACCAATTTGATGCGCGGCTTGCCGGAGGACGCCGCTCCGGAATCGTCCCCGCCACCCGATCCTCCGCACGCGCTCAGTGCGAGCATCCCTGTCACCGTCACCACGATGGCGGCGCTTCTTCCGTATCTCATCATCGATCTCCTGATCGTTTCGTCGCCGAGTGAGCGGCTGGGTCGACAGTAGAAAGTGCAAAACGTTTTGGCTACGTTGCCCGGTTTCTGTTTGATTTCCGCTGTGGGAATTTCAGCCATCGGTGAGCAGCGCGGTCGCGGCGATGCGCAGCGTCCGGTCGAAGTCCGTCTCGCGTTCCTCGGCGGTGAGGACGTCACCGGTGCGGACATGGTCGGACACGGTCAGCACGGCGAGGGCCTCGCCGCCCTCGGCGCAGGCCACTGCGTACAGTCCCGCCGCCTCCATCTCGACCGCGAGCGTGCCCCGGCGCTCCAGGGCGTCGAAGAGGGCGGGGCGGTCCAGGTAGAAGTGGTCGCTGCTCAGTACCGCCCCGATGTGAACGGCGGTGGACGCCAGGTCGGCGGCGTCCGCCGCGGCACGCAGCAGCCGGTAGGAGGGAGCGAGCGAGAGCGTCACCCCGTCCACGAGGACGCGACTGAGGCTGGAGTCGGTGTGCGCTGCCGAGGCGATCACCACGTCCCGTACGGAGACCGCCGCCGGGATCGCACCGGCCGTGCCGACCCGGACGATCCGGCGCACGTCGTAGTGGCGGAACAGCTCCGTCGCGTAGATCGTCATGGACGGAATGCCCATGCCGGAGGCGAGGACCGACATCGGTACGCCCTGGTGGGTTCCCGTGTAGCCGAGGATGCCGCGTACGTCGGTGACCTGCCGTGCGCCCTGAAGGAAGGTTTCCGCGATCCGCCGGGCACGGCGCGGATCCCCCGGCATCAGCACGAGCGGCGCGAAGTCGCCCGGCCGAGCCGCTATATGGGGTGTGCCGGCGACGGACGTGGGGACGGGCCCGGGCGTCACCGTTCCGCTCCCGCGAGCCAGCGCACCAGCCGGTCCCACAGCTCGGGGTACCCGTCCCAGGCCAGGAAGGGCGGCGGCGCCCAGTGCGGTGCCACGTCCGAGGTGAACGCCGCCGACCTGCCCCCGCCGTGACTCCCGACGACGAGCAGGGGGTGCCCGGCGCACTCGGCCAGCAGCGACGCCCCGGGCCGTGCGGTGACCTCGTTGAGGCCGAGCAGCGCGGGCCAGGACCGCTCCAGCCCCCGTACGACCGCGTGCTCGCCCACCACCTCGGGGACGGCACCGGCCGGGAGCTCCACCCGGTCGTCGCGGTCCAGCATCGTCACCGGCAGGGCGGCGGCGAGCGGGGAACGCCCCCATCGCGCGCGGGCGTCGATGCCGCTGAAGGTCAGATAGCCGCCGATCATCAGCACCCCGCCGCCCCGCTCCACGAAGCCGCGCACCAGCTCGGAGCGGTCGGGCGCGGGGACGGAGTGGTCGAAGGTCTCCGGCGGGAGCTGGAAGCTGTTGGCGCCCACATCGCTGATGACGACGACGTCGTACGCGTCGAACCCGTCGGCGGAAGCCGGTACCCGGGTCGGGATCTCGTGCGAGGGCACGTAGGTCACGTCGTGGCCGCGTGAGCGGAGTGCGTCGAGGAAGGCGCCTCCGCCTTCGGTGTACTGGGAGGTGTGGAAGGCGTCGAAGCCTTTCTGGTGGACCGTGTAGGTGAACCAGGACTCGCCCACAACGAGCACTCTGGGCATGACGAACCGCCTTTCGAGGCAGGGGGTACCGGCACGGGAACTCCGTGCGGCGCGACGGCAGTCGAGGTCGGGTGAGGGTCAGCGGGCGGCGGGTGCCGTGCTGCCGCGGACCTTGAGTTCGACGGGGAGGGTGTGCCGGGAGGCGGGCGGGACCTCGCCCCGCGTGACGTACTGGAGGAGTTGCGCGGTGGCGGTGCGGCCCACGTCGTAGGCCGGCTGGTGGACGGTGGTCAGGGGTGGATGCGCCAGCGAGGCCGCCCGGATGTCGTCGAAGCCGACCACCGAGACGTCGTCCGGCACCGACAGCCCCGCCTCCCTCAGCGCCAGGAGGGCGCCGAAGGCCATCAGGTCGTTGGCCGCGAAGACGGCCGTGCAGTCCTCGGGGAGACCGCCCTCCTCGAGGAGTTCGGCGACGAGGCCGTACCCGGAGGTCTCCTTGAAGTCGCCGACACGTTCGACGACCTCACCCCGGAAGGCCCGTACGAAACCGTTCGCACGGGCGTTGCTGCTCTTCAGGGCGCGCGGGCCGGTCAGCATGAGGACCCGGTGGTGGCCGAGCGCCCGGAGGTGCTCCCCCACCAGCCGTCCGCCCGCCTCGTGGTCGGCGGTGGCGATGAGGGCGCCTTCGAGACCCTCGACCTCCTCGTCGGCGAGCGCGATGGGGAACTTGCCCATCAGGGCCTCCAGCCGTCGCCGGGACGGCGGGGACCCGGAGGCGTACACCATGCCGTCGATGAACCGGCTGCGGATCATGCCGAGGTAGCGGTCCTCGCGGTCGGCGTCGAACTCGGTGTTGCACAGGATCAGGCCGTAGCCGAGGTCGTGGGCGGCGTCCTCGGCGCCCTTGGCGAGTTCGGCGAAGAAGGTGTTGCTGATGTCGGGGATCAGCAGGCCGATCACCGAGGTGGAACCGGCCTGGAGGCTGCGGGCCAGCGAGGCCGGGACGTAGCCGAGCCGGTTGACCACACTGCGGACGCGTGCGGCGGTGTGCTCGTTGACCGGCCGGTTGCCGCTGAGGACATGGGAGACGGTGGTGGCGCTGACGCCTGCCGCGGCGGCCACGTCCTTGATGGACGCGGGGCGCCGGACCGCCTCCCGCTGGTACGGCTCAGGGGTCATAGTGCTGCACCGCCCTGCCGTGGGAGGTGTCGAGGATCCGGGCCACCCGGGTGTCGGCCTCGGCCAGCAACGCGGGCTCGTCCACGGTGAGCAGCCGGCCGTCGCGCATCAGGACCCGGCCGTCGACGACGACCGTCCGTACGTCACTGGCGCGGGCGCTGTAGACCAGCGCGGCGCGCGGATCGTGCAGGGGACGGCAGTGCAGCCCGGACAGGTCGGTGAGGACGATGTCGGCGCGCATGCCCGGTTCCAGCGCTCCGATCTCCTGCTGCAGCCCGAGGGCTCGGGCCCCTCCGCGCATGGCCGTGCGGAGGGTGTCGGAGACGGTCATCCAGGTGGCGTCCCGTACCGCCTGCTTCTGGGTGAGGGCGACCAGCCGCAGCGCCTCCCACACGTCCAGCGTGTTGTGGCCGGCTGCGCCGTCCGTGCCGACCGCCACCGTGACTCCGGCGCCGAGCAACTCCCGCACCGGGGTGAGCGGGGACAGCGCGTGCTTGAGATACACCTTGGGGCAACAGGCCACGGCGGTCGTGGCGGCGTACTCGGCCAGCAGCGGCAGGTCTTCCTCGACGATCCCGCAGCCGTGCGCGATCAGCGCCCCGGCGTCCAGCACCCCCGTCTCGTGCAGGACCCGGATCGGGGTGATGCCGCGCCGCTCCAGACTGGACCGCGTCTGCTCCAGGTGCTCGGCGGCGTGGATGTGCATGCGCAGGCCGAGCCGCCGGGCGTGCCCGGCTAGGGTCCGCAGGTCGCCGTCGTCGACCGTGTACGGGGCGTGCGGTCCGAGCGAGACGGTGACCCGGCCGTCGGCACGGCCGTGCCAGGCCTCCGCGAACTTCACCGTGTCCTCCAGGGCTTCCTCGCCCCGGCTGCTGAAGTAGGTGGGCGCGATGTCGGCGCGCAGGCCGGTCTCGGCGACCGCCTCGGCGATCTGGTCGGGGAAGAAGTAGTGGTCGGCGAAGGTGGTGACACCCGAGCGGATCATCTCGGCGCAGGCGAGCCGGGCCCCGGCCCGTACGTCGGCAGGGGTGAGGTTGGACTCCATCGGCCAGACGCGGTCGTTGAACCAGCCCTCCACCGTCACGTCCTCGGCCGCGCCGCGCATCAGCACCATGGGGCTGTGCGTGTGCGCGTTGACCAGACCGGGGACGGCCAGCAGTCCGCGCCCGTCGATCACGTCGGCCGCGGGGCCGGGACTGACGGGGCCGTCGGTCGGACCAGTCGTGCCAGTCGGCCGTACGTCCTGGATCACGCCGTCCGCCACCACGATGTCCTGCGCGTGCAGGATCTCGCACTCGCCCCGTGTCGGGACGCGCAGCACGTCGCAGCCGCTCACCAGGAGGCGGCCGGTCGACGGAGGCGTTCTGTCGCTCATGTCGCACAAGCTAGATATCCAAAACGTTTTGCACAACCATCGGTCCGCGGAGGTCCGACGCTCGGCTGCTGAGCGACGACGACACCACCGGAATGTGACCCACACCACAAGGAAAACGGCGCCGTTTCGATAGCTATCAGGGATAGCCTTTCCATGTGAACGAAACGGTTTCGTTCAGGGGTGACTGAGAGGGGTACGCCCGGCATGACTTCCGTACTAGTGGTCCACGACCAAGCTCTGCAACGCATCGGCTTCCGGATGCTCCTCGCGGCCCAGCCCGACCTGACCGTCGTCGGTGAGGCGTCCGGCGGGTTCGAGGCGGTCCGTCTGAGCACCGAACTGCGTCCCGACGTCGTCCTGTTGGACGCCCGCGTGCCCGGCACCGACGGTATCGAGACCATCCGCCGTATCACCCGGGCCCCCGCACTCCACCACCCCTCCAGCCCCGTTCGAGCCGTACGGAACCCCCCGCGCGTGCTGATGCTGACCAGCACCGGCCTCGCCGAGTACGCCTACGCCGCCCTGCGCGCCGGAGCCCGCGGGTTCCTCCTGGACGACGCCACCCCCGACGAACTCACCGCGGCCGTCCGCATCGTCGCCACCGGAGACGCAGTGATCACCCCCGGTCTGACCCGCACGCTCATCGATGCCGTACGTCAACAACGGCCCGGCCACCCCGTGGAGCGCGAGGCCGGACTCGACGCCCTCACCGAACGCGAACGCGATGTGCTGATCGCCGTCGCCTCCGGCTGGTCCAACGCGGAGATCGCCGCCCGGCTGTCGATCGCCCCGACCACCGTCAAGTCCCACGTCAGCCACATCCTCGGCAAGATCGGCGCCCGGGCCCGCGTCCAAGCCGTGGTGTTCGCCTACGAGTCCGGCCTGGTCCGGCCGGCCTGACGCGGAGACGCCCCGGACTCCAGGCGCCCGATCCCGCCGATCGAGCACACGCCGGCGCCGTCACTCCGTACGGCGACCGGCCGCAACCCCCTCGCAACCTTCCCCGTGCTGCACTCGCTGACCATGCCCGAAGAATCCGCACTCCCCGCATACGACGAGGCTTCCCGCGTCGAACTCACCCCCGCGGCGGCCGACCTGCTGCGCCGGCTGCGCGAGACGCACGGTCCGCTGATGTTCCACCAGTCCGGCGGCTGCTGCGACGGCAGCGCCCCCATGTGCTTCCCGGCCGGCGAGTTCCGCACCGGCGGCTCGGACGTACTGCTCGCGGAGCTGGACGTGGCCGGGGTCGAGGAGCCGGTGACGTTCTGGATGTCGCGGAGCCAGTACGAGGCGTGGCGCCACACTCGGCTGATCGTGGACGTCGTCGAGGGCCGGGGCAGCGGGTTCTCGCTGGAGGCGCCCGAGGGGGTGCGTTTCCTCACCCGTTCGCGGGTCGTCGGCGCATAGCAACCCGTGCGGCCGTCTTCGTCTGGTGCGCTGCCCTTGAATCCTTGGACGAGCGTGGGACCGGCGATCGCGAAGGGTCACCGAACGGGCCGCTCCGTGCAGCACGGCCATCCACGAGGTGACGACCACCCCTCCGGCGGCGCGGAACGGCCCGTTCCGAACGGGATCGGGATCTTCGCGACCCCGTGCCGTTCACGGTCTGAGGGTGGCGAAGATGTCCGCCGTCGCCATCAGGCCACTGTTGATGCTGGGGGCGATGTTCGTGCCGGCCAGACAGAAGCCGAGCAGCAGGCACACCAGCGCGTGAGGGAACTTCAGAGCGCCACTCCGCAGGAAGATCACCGCCAGGATCGCAAAGAGCAGCACCAAAGAGATGGAAATCGCCATCGTCAGCCTCCTCCACCACACCGCCATGTCCGGTTCACGACGTTCGGCCGCAAGTGTGGCGTAGCGGAGGCTCCGTCCGGGCAGCTGACCTGTCCCCCGAACGTGTGACATCTGTATTTACCGGTGGGCGTCCAGATTTACCGGTGGGCGTCCAGGAAGGCTTCCAGCCCGGCGAGGTCGTCGGTGTTGAGGTAGTCGACGTCGGCGGCGAGCAGTTCGGCCCACAGCGCGTCCCGGGCGGGGCCGGCCACGTCCGGGGTGGCCCAGAACCGGACCCTCTGCCCGCGCGCGTGCGCCGTCCGCACGATGGACCGCAGCTTCTGCCGTTCGGCGTCCGGGAAGGCGCCGACGCCCGGCCAGGTGAAGTTGAGCGTCCAGTTGTCGCTGATCAGCGGGACGAAGGAGGCGGGCGCCGAGGTGCCGAGGTCGGCGAGCCGGCCGTCGTAGAAGGCGCGCCGGACTGTCTGCGCCTCCATGGGCGTACGGGCGGCACGGTCGCCGGAGACAACGGCGGTGACCGGGCCGGGCCGGACGCGGCCGTGGACGTACCTCGTGAAGAGGTGCTTGTAGCGGCTCAGATGCCGGTCGAGTTCGAGGTACGTCGAGGAGCCCTCGGTCTTGATGTCGATGAGCAGTTGCAGGGGCCGCCGGTAGCCCCTGTACACAGAACCGTGGTTGGCCCTGATGCGGGCGGCGAGGGGGTCGAGGTAGAGGGATTCGAGGGTGCGGGCCGGGTCGAGGTCGACCGGGTCGTGGGCGACGAGGAGTTGGTCGCCGACGAGGTAGATGTCGGCCTCGACGCTGCCGAAACGGTGGTCGAGGGCGTCGAGGAGGGGATGCGGGTGCTCGTAGTCGTTGTGGGCATGGGCGCGCCACAACGGCCGTGGGCCGTGCTTCTGTTCGCCGGCCAGCGCGCTGGTGGCGGGCAGGGCGACCGTGCCCGCGAGGGCGGCGCCGAGGGTGGTGAGGGCTCTGCGGCGGGTGGTGAGGGGCATGCTCTGCCTCCCTGGTAGGCCTTACGGGACCGCAGAGAGTATGCGTTCCGAGAGGGCCCAAGGAGCAGAGCTGGAACAGGAGTTGGCCGGACTGCCGCTGTTCGTTCACTTCGTCGCGGCGGGGCACACCAAGAAGCCCGCCCCAGGTGGGGCGGGCTTCTCGTCGGCTTCTTCCGGTGAACGTCAGGGAGCCTGGAGGGCGACGAGTTCGGCCACCGCCTCCCGGTGCGCGCCCGCGGTCCCGTACGCGATCGAGTCGGCCTTCGAGCGCTTCAGGTACAGGTGGGCCGGGTGCTCCCAGGTCATCCCGATACCGCCGTGCAACTGGACGGCTTCCTCCGCCGCGCGCACGGCGACGGAGGCCGCGTACGCCTGCGCGACGGCGACCGCCACGTCCGCGTCCTCGCCAGTCGCGAGCGCGTCCGCCGCGTTGCGTGCGGCGGCACGCAGGTTGACGACCTCCAGCCACAGCTGGGCGAGCCGGTGCTTGAGTGCCTGGAACCCACCAACGGGCCGGTTGAACTGCTTGCGGTCCTTGAGATAGCGGACCGTCTCGGTCAACGACCACTCCGCGAGCCCGAGTTGTTCGGAGGCGAGCAGCCCGGCTCCGGCCCGCAGGGCCCGTCGCAGGGCGGGTTCGGCGTCCCCGATGCGACGGGCGGAAGCCCCGTCGAGGGTGACGGTCGCGAGCGGCCGGGTCAGGTCCAGCGACACCTGCGGGGTGATGGTCACGGCATCCGCGTCGACCGCGTACAGCCCGCCGTCCTCGGCGGGGACCAGCAGCACATCGGCCGCCGCCGCGTCCGCGATGCCGGTCAACTCCCCGTGCAGGGTCCCGTCTTCCAGCCGTACGGTCTTGAAGGCGCCGCCCGGAGCCACGTTCAGGGCGACGGCGAGGGCGCCGATGCGCCGGCCGGACGCCAGGTCGGCGAGCAGCTCGCCGGCCTCGCAGGCCAGCAGTGCCTCGGTGGCGACGACGGCACTGGTGAGGTAGGGCACGGGGGCGACGGCCCGACCCAACTCCTCCAGAACGACAGCTGTTTCGCGGTGCGTGGCGCCCTGGCCGCCCTGCGCCTCGGGCACCAGGAGCCCGGCCAGGCCCATGCCGTCGGCGAGCGACTTCCACAGCGAGCGGTCGTGCGGCGCGTCGGACTCGGTGCGCGCGATCACGCCCGCCGCGTCGCAGTGGTCCGTGAGCAGGTCGCGGACGGCGGCGCGCAGCGCCTCTTCCTCCTCCGAGTAGAGCAGATCGGTCATCGGGCCAGGTCCTTCCAGGCGACGTCCTTGTCGGTGCGCGGCTCGGTGGGCAGGCCCAGGACGCGCTCGGCGACGATGTTCAGCAGGACCTCGGTGGTCCCGCCCTCGATGCTGTTGCCCTTGGAACGGAGGTAGCGGTAGCCGGCGTCGCGGCCGGTGAAGTCGACCAGTTCCGGCCGGCGCATGGTCCAGTCGTCGTACAACAGGCCCTCCTCGCCGAGGAGTTCGACCTCCAGGCCACTGATCTCCTGGTTGAGGCGGGCGAACGCGAGCTTCATGCCGGAGCCCTCCGGGCCGGGCTGGCCGGCCACGAGCTGCTGGCGCAGCCGCTCGCCGGTGAGGCGGGCGACCTCGGCCTCCACCCACAGCTTGAGCAGACGCTGATGGAGGTCGTGGGTGCGCAGTTCGGGGCGTTCGCGCCAGGTCTTGGCGATCGGGCCGATCATGCCGCCCTCGCGGGGCAGCCGCATGCCGCCGATGGCGACCCGCTCGTTGTTCAGCGTGGTCTGCGCGACCCTCCAGCCGTCACCGACCTCGCCGAGGCGGCGGGAGTCGGGAATGCGGACGTCGGTGAGGAAGACCTCGTTGAACTCGGCCTCGCCGGTGATCTGGCGCAGCGGCCGGACCTCGACGCCCGGGTCGGTCATGTCGCAGATGAAGTAGGTGATGCCCCGGTGCTTGGGCGCGTCCGGGTCGGTGCGGGCGATGAGGATGGCCCAGCGGGCGACGTGGGCACTGGAGGTCCACACCTTCTGCCCGTTGACGACCCAGGTGTCACCTTCCCGGACGGCCCGCGTGCCGAGCGCGGCCAGGTCGGATCCGGCGCCGGGCTCGCTGAACAGCTGGCACCAGACCTCCTCGCCCGTCCACAGCGGCTTCAGGTACCGCAGCTTCTGTTCCTCGGTGCCGAACTGCAGGATCGTCGGCGCGGCCATCCCGAGTCCGATGCCGATGCGCCGCGGGTCGTTGTCGGGGGCGCCCGCCGCCTCCAACTCGGTGTCCACCGCGGCCTGGAGGGAGCGCGGAGCACCGAGGCCGCCGAGGCCCTCGGGGTAGTGCACCCAGGCGAGTCCGGCGTCGAACCGGGCCTTGAGGAACTCGAGGCGGTCGGTGGTGGCGGGTGGGTACGCGTCCAGCAACTGTGCGGTACGGCGCCCGAGTTCGGCTGCTTCGGTCATGCCGCGCCTCCTTCGGTGAGGCCGGGGACGAGGACGACCCGGCCGGTGGTGACACCGTCGGCGACCCGCTGCACGGCCGCCGCTGCCCCGCCCAGCGGCACGCGCTCGCTCACCAGCGGCTTGATCGCGCCCCGGGCGGCCAGCTCGGTGAGCTGTTCGTGGCAGTGCTGGACCAGCTTGGGGTTCTTGGTGTTGTACAGGCCCCAGTGCAGACCGAGTACCGAGTAGTTCTTCACCAGGGCGTGGTTGAGCGACGGGCTGGGAATAGTGCCGCTCGCGAAGCCGACGACGACGATCCGCCCCTCGAAGGCGACGACCTTGGCGGACTGGGTGTAGGCCTCGCCGCCGACCGGGTCGTAGATCACGTCGACGCCCCGGCCGTCGGTAGCCTCCTTCACGGCGGCGACGACGTCCTCGCTCCGCCGGTCGATGACCACGTCGCAGCCCAACTTCCGGGCGACCTCGGTCTTTTCGGCACCGCCGACGACACCGATCACGGTCGCGCCGGCCGCCTTGCCGAGCTGCACGGCCGCGCTGCCGACCCCTCCGGCGGCAGCGTGGACGAGCAGCGTCTCGCCGGCTTCCAGGTGCGCCCGTCGGTGCAGACCGAACCAGCCCGTCTGGTAGCCGATGTGCAGGGCGGCGGCCTCGGCGTCGTCCAGCGAGTCGGGTGCGGGCAGCAGAGCGGCGGCGTCCGCGAGGGCGTACTCGGCGAAACCGCCGTGCGGCAGCGCGGGGTTGGCGATGACCCGCCGCCCGTCCTCGGTCTCGCCGCAGATCTCCACACCCGGCGTGAACGGCAGCGGCGGCCTGACCTGGTAGTGGCCGCGAACCATGAGGACGTCCGGGAAGTTGATGTTCGCGGCACGCACCCTCAGCAGGACCTGGCCGTCACCGGGCGTGGGCGGCGCCACGTCCGTCGGGCGCATCACCTCGCCCGGCTCGCCGTTCTCGTGCACTTGCCATGCCTGCATGCGGGGCCTCCACGGGACTGCGTCTTACCGGAGTCAATGACCGGGGTCCTTCGCATACTAAGCGGTCGCTTGCCGATCAGGGAACAGTCAGATGCGTCACGAAGAGGCGTCACGACCGCTTGGGCCGAGCCCGCACGTGCATCCGCTCACCCTGCGGCCCGAACAGGCTGAGGAACTCGACCGGCCCCTCCCCCGTCGACCCGAACCAGTGCGGCACGCGGGTGTCGAACTCGACGGCCTCCCCCGTGGTCAGCACGATGTCGTGATCGCCCAGCACCATCCTCAGCCGCCCCGACATCACATACAGCCACTCGTAGCCCTCGTGGGTCCGAGGCTCGGGTTCCTCGTTCACTTGCGGCACCAGCACCTTGAAGGCCTGGAGTCCGCCGGGCTGCCGGGTCAGCGGCCAGTACGTGCGCCCGTGCCGCACGATCGGCTCGGCACGCACCCGCGGATCCCGCACCGAGGGGGCGCCCACCAGCTCGTCCAGGACCACCTCGTGGGCCCGCGCGATCGGCAGCAGCAGCTCCAGGCTGGGCTTGCGCAGGCCCGACTCCAGCCGGGAGAGGGTGCTCACCGAGATGCCGGTCGCCTCGGACAGCCCGGCCAGTGTGGCCCCCCGTTCCTTCCGGATCCGCCGCAGCCTCGGCCCGACCTCGGCGAGGACCTCGTCCATGTCGTCGTCGCTCATGACGCCCATTGCAGTTTCGGCAAACACATTTGTCAATGCGGCAGGCGGAGAGCGACTGTCTCGGTGGAGGTGGTCACCAATGACCGAGAACTACGAAGTGGTCGTCATCGGCGGCGGCGCGGCCGGGCTGTCCGCCGCGCTGGTCCTGGGCCGCGCCCGGCGCCACACACTGGTCGTCGACGCGGGCGAGCCGCGCAACGCTCCCGCCGCGCACATGCAGGGCTACCTGTCCCGGGACGGCATGTCCCCGGCCGACTTCCTGGCCGTCGGCCGGGAGGAGATCGCGCGGTACGGCGTCGAGCTGGTCCGGGACCGGGTGGTGGACGTCAGGAAGGGCTTCGCCGTGGACCTGGCCGGCGGGCGCACCGTGCACGCCCGGCGCCTGGTGATCGCGACCGGCCTCAAGGACGAGCTGCCCGAGGTCGCGGGCCTCCCCGAGCGCTTCGGGCGGGATGTGCTGCACTGCCCGTACTGCCACGGCTGGGAGGTGCGCGACCGGGCCTTCGGCGTGCTCGCCACCACCCCGATGAGCGTGCACCAGGCGTTGATCGTGTCCCAGTGGTCGAAGGACGTGACCTTCTTCCTGCACACCGTCGCCGAGGAGGAGTTGTCGGACGACGACCTGCGCAGGCTGGCGGCGGCAGGAGTGAAGGTGGTGCCCGGCGAGGTCGCGGAGGTGATGGTGGACGACGATCGGCTCACCGGTGTCCGCCTCGCGGACGGCACCGCGCACGACCGCGAGGTGCTGTTCGTGGCACCCCGGGCCGTCCCGCAGACCGATCTGCTCCGGCGCCTCGGCGCGGAACTGCGGGAGACCCCGTTCGGCGCGTACCCCGTGGTCGACGAGACGGGCCTGACGACCGTGCCCGGCGTGTGGTCGGCGGGCAACGCGACGGGCTTCGCGGAGCAGGTCGTGAACGCGGCGGCGGGCGGCTACCGAGCGGCCGCCACGATCAACGGCGAGCTGTTGATGACGGACCTGGACGCGGCCGTCGCGGCCGTCCGGGTGTAGAGCGCCCGCGGCCGTCCGGGTGTAGAGCGCCCGCCTCCGGTGCACCATGGCTGCATGCTGCTGACCCGGCTGGTCCAGGTGTCCCAGGAGGTGGCCGCGACCTCCGCGCGCTCCCGGAAGATCGCGCTTCTCGCCGAGCTCTTCCGGGACGCCGAGGCGGCGGACGTGCCGATCGTCATCCCGTATCTGGCGGGACGTCTGCCGCAGGGCCGGCTCGGCGTCGGCTGGAAGGTGCTGAGCCGCCCGGTCGCCCCGGCCGCCGAGCCGACCCTGACCGTGCGCGAGGTGGACGCCCTGCTGAGCGCGCTCGGCAAGGTCTCGGGCGCCGGTTCGCAGGCCGAGCGGGCCCGGCTGGTCGGCGAGCTGATGGGCGCGGCCACGGCGGACGAGCAGCGGTTCCTGCTCGGGCTGATCAGTGGCGAGGTGCGGCAGGGCGCGCTGGACGCGGTGGCGATCGAGGGGCTCGCCGAGGCGACTCAGGCACCGTCGGCGGACGTCCGGCGGGCCGTGATGCTCGCGGGCTCGCTCCAGACGGTGGCCGAGGCCCTGCTCACGGAGGGACCCGCCGCCCTGGACCGCTTCCGGCTGACCGTCGGCCGTCCGGTCCTGCCGATGCTGGCGCACAGCGCCTCCTCGGTGGCCGAGGCGGTCGAGAAGCTGGGCGCCTGCGCGGTCGAGGAGAAGCTGGACGGCATCCGCGTCCAGATCCACCGCGACGGCGACGCCGTACGGCTGTACACCCGCACCCTCGACGACATCACCGACCGTTTGCCTGAACTGACGGCGGCGGCAATGGAATTGAGGGGCGAGCGCTTCATCCTGGACGGCGAGGTCATCGCCTTCGACGCGGACGGCCGCCCCCGCTCCTTCCAGGAGACCGCGGGCCGTGTCGGCTCCCGCGTGGACGTGACGACCGCGGCCGAGGCCGTCCCCGTCTCCCCCGTCTTCTTCGACGCCCTGTCCGTCGGCGATCGCGACCTGCTCGACCTGCCGTTCGCCGAACGGCACACGGAACTGGCCCGGCTGGTACCCGAGCCGATGCGGGTGCGCCGGACGCTGGTGTCGGGCCCCAAGGACGTGCCCGCGGCCGAGGAGTTCCTCGCCGAGACCCTGGAGCGCGGCCACGAGGGTGTCGTCGTGAAGTCCCTCGACGCCCCCTACAGCGCGGGCCGGCGCGGCGCGTCCTGGCTGAAGGTCAAGCCCGTCCACACCCTCGACCTGGTCGTCCTGGCCGCCGAGTGGGGCCACGGCCGCCGCACCGGCAAGCTCTCCAACCTGCACCTCGGCGCCCGTACCGCGGACGGCTCCTTCGCGATGCTCGGCAAGACCTTCAAGGGCATGACCGACGCGATGCTCACCTGGCAGACCGAGCGGCTCCAGGAGCTGGCCGTGGACACCAACGGCCACGTGGTGACCGTACGTCCCGAACTCGTCGTCGAGATCGCCTACGACGGCCTGCAGAAGTCCACCCGCTACCCGGCCGGCGTCACCCTCCGCTTCGCCCGCGTGGTCCGCTACCGCGAGGACAAGCGCCCTCAGGACGCCGACACGGTGGAAACGCTGCTCGCGGCCCATCCGGAGGTGCGGCCGTGAAGCGCAGCGCGGGCCTGCTGCTGTTCCGACACACCGATCACGGGACGGAGGTGTTGCTCGGCCACATGGGCGGCCCCTTCTTCGCGCGGCGCGACGCCGGGGCGTGGACCGTACCGAAGGGCGAGTACGACTCCGACGAGCCCGCCTGGGAGGCGGCCCGCCGTGAGTTCCAGGAGGAGCTGGGGCTGCCCCCGCCCGACGGCGAGGCCGTACCGCTCGGCGAGATCCGGCAGACGGGCGGCAAGGTCGTCACCGCGTGGGCGGTCGAGGCGGACCTCGATCCTGCGGCGGTCACCCCGGGCACCTTCCGGATGGAGTGGCCGCCCAAGTCCGGGCAGATCCAGGAGTTCCCCGAGGTGGACCGCGTGGAGTGGTTCGACCTGGACCGCGCCCGGGCCGTGATCGTCACGGCACAGGCCGCGTTTCTCGACCGGCTGGCGGAGCACTCGGCCTGAGCAGATGCGTACGCGTTGCGGTCCCCACCGCGACGCGGGAAGGTCGAAGCACACCAGCTTTCCAGGAGGTCGGTCATGCCCATCGCAACGGTCAACCCGGCGAACGGCGAGACGCTCAAGACGTACGAGGCCATGGGCGAGGAGGAGATCGAGCGCCGGCTCCAGCTCGCGCAGGCCACGTTCCGCACGTACCGGACGACGTCCTTCGCCGAGCGCGCCCGTCTCCTGCACCGGGCCGCCGACCTCCTCGGCGAGGACCAGCAGGACATCGGCCGCATGATGACCACCGAGATGGGCAAGCCGGTCAAGCAGGCCCGCGCGGAGGCCGCGAAGTGCGCGAAGGCGATGCACTGGTACGCCGACCACGCGGAGGAACTCCTCGCCGACGAGGAGCCCGCCGCCTTGGACGTCAAGGACTCCGGCGCCTCCCGCGCCCTGGTCCGCTACCGGCCGATGGGCCCGGTCCTCGCGGTGATGCCGTGGAACTTCCCGCTGTGGCAGGTGGTCCGCTTCGCGGCCCCGGCCCTGATGGCGGGCAACGTGGGCCTGCTCAAGCACGCCTCCAACGTCCCGCAGACCGCCCTCTACCTCGAAGACCTCTTCCACCGGGCGGGCTTCACCGAGGGCTGCTTCCAGACCCTGCTCATCGGCTCCGCCGCGGTCGACGACATCCTGCGCGACGAACGCGTCAGGGCGGCCACCCTCACCGGCAGCGAGCCCGCGGGACGGGCCGTGGCGTCCACCGCCGGGGAGATGGTCAAGAAGACGGTGCTGGAGCTGGGCGGCAGCGACCCGTACGTCGTGATGCCGTCAGCGGACATCGACCGCGCCGCCCGGATCGCGGTGACCGCGCGCGTGCAGAACAACGGGCAGTCGTGCATCGCCGCGAAGCGGTTCATCGTGCACACGGACGTGTACGACGCGTTCGCCGAGCGGTTCGTCGACGGCATGAAGGCACTGAAGATCGGCGACCCGCTGGAGGAGGAGACGGAGGTCGGGCCGCTGGCGAGTGAGCGGGGTCGGGCCGACCTGGAGGAGCTGGTCGACGACGCGAAGCGCAGCGGCGCGAGCGTGCTGTGCGGCGGACAGCGGCCCGACGGGCCCGGCTGGTACTACCCGCCGACCGTCCTGGCCGGCATCGACCGCGAGATGCGCATCCACCGCGAGGAGGCGTTCGGGCCGGTCGCCACGCTGTACCGGGCCGCCGACCTGGACGAGGCCGTGCTGATCGCCAACGACTCGCCGTTCGGACTGAGTTCCAATGTGTGGACGCGGGACGAGACCGAGGTCGATCGTTTTGTACGGGACCTGGAGGCGGGTGGTGTGTACGTGAACGGGATGACCGCCTCCCACCCGGCGTTCCCGTTCGGCGGGGTCAAGCGGTCCGGCTACGGGCGTGAGCTGTCCGGGCACGGAATCCGGGAGTTCTGCAACATCACGACCGTATGGCACGGAGCGTGACGCTTCCGCGGCTACGATCCCCTTTGTGAACCGCGAAGTGACTCTGCCTCTGATCGTCGACGACCGCGGGACCTTGCAGGTGGCTGCCGCCGATGTCAGCAAGTTGTTGCGGACGGTGGGCGGCCGGTGGCTGCATCTTGTCGAGGCCGGGGAGGACGGGCTCGACGAGGACACGGTGGCGGCGCTGACGATCGAGCTCGCGAAGCTCGCCGACCGGATCGATGTGGCGTGCATCGCGCACAGCAGCGGACAGACCGGATAGCGATCGCCTCCCCGCAACGCCTCGAAGTCGCCGATACGGAGTAACCCCGCGCGAGATCGTCGCCGCCTCGGGTGATCGTGGACTGGACCAGTCTCCGAGGCGAAAGCAGACACGGTTCATGACCGAAGAGACGATCACCGAGACCCTGCCGCCGATCCGGCACTGGCCCGCGCTCGACCTGAGGGGCGTGGACTTCGACCCGGTGCTGACCGAGCTGATGCGCGAGGGCCCGGTCACCCGCATCCAGCTGCCCGACGGCGAGGGTTGGGCCTGGCTGGTCACCCGGTACGAGGACGTCCGCATGGTGACCGACGATCCGCGGTTCAGCCGCGAGGCCGTCATGGACCGCGAGGTCACCCGGCTCGCCCCGCACTTCATCCAGGCCCCGGCCGCGCTCGGCTTCCTGGACCCGCCGGACCACACCCGGCTGCGTCGCTCGGTAGCCGCCGCCTTCACCGCGAAGGGTCTGGAGCGGATCCGCGAGAAGTCCCGCCGAATGCTGTACGAACTGGTCGACGAGCTGCTCCAGGACGGCCCCCCGGCCGACCTCACGGCGACCGTCCTCACTCCCTTCCCCATCGCCGTGATCTGCGAGTTGACGGGCGTCCCGGCGGCCGACCGGCACAGCATGCACACCTGGACCCAGCTGATCCTGTCCTCCTCGCACGGCGCCCAGGCCAGCGAGAAGGCCAGGAACGAGATGGGCGCCTACTTCGGTGACCTCATCGCCCTGCGCGAAGGCAGCACCGGCGAGGACGTCACCTCACTGCTGGGCGCCGCCGTGGGCCGTGGCGAGGTCACCCTGGAGGAGGCGGTCGGGCTCGCGGTGCTGCTCCAGATCGGCGGCGAGGCCATCACCCGCAACAGCGGCCAGCTGTTCTACATCCTGCTGACCCGCCCCGACCTGGCCGAACGACTGCGCTCCGAGCCGGAGATCCGCCCGCAGGCCATCGACGAACTGCTGCGCTACATCCCGCACCGCAACGCGGTCGGGCTGTCCCGGATCGCCACGGAGGACGTGGGGATCAGAGGCGTACGGATCCGGGCGGGCGACGCGATCTACGTGTCGTACCTTGCCGCGAACCGTGATCCGGACGTGTTCCCCTACCCGGAGACGATCGACTTCTCCCGGAGCCCGAACCCGCACGTGTCCTTCGGCTCCGGCCCTCACCACTGCCCCGGCGACCTGCTCGCCCGGCTGGAGTGCGAGCTGCTGGTCGACGCCCTGCTGGACCACGTGCCGGGACTGAAGCTGGCCGTGCCGCCGAACGAAGTCCCCTTCAAGAAAGGCGCGTTGATCCGCGGGCCGGAGGCGCTCCCGGTCACGTGGTGAGCGGCCGATGACGGCGAGCGAGGGCCTGCTGGTGCCGCCGGGTCACGGCCGGGTCGTCCGAGCGACTCACACCTCTCAAACACCGGTGAGCATGCCCACCCAGGGGCGCGGGGCTGTATCAATCCGCGGCTCCGCCGCGTGGGCGCGACCAGCCACAACGCACCCGCAGACCGCACCGCGCGGCACCGCCTACGGCGCTACCGGATCGGCATCCCCGACAGGGTCCGGGCAATCACCAACCGCTGGATCTCGCTCGTCCCCTCGAAGATCGTGTAGATCGCCGCATCCCGATGCATCCGCTCCACCGGGTACTCCCGCGTGTAGCCGTTCCCACCCAGAATCTGCACCGCCTGCGCCGTCACCGTCTTCGCCGTCTCACTCGCGAACAGCTTCGACATCGACCCCTCTGCCGCCGTGAACTGCTTGCCGTTGACCGCCATCCAGGACGCCCGCCAGACCAGCAGCCGCGCCGCGTCGATGGACGTGCGCATGTCCGCGAGCTGGAAGGCAACGCCCTGGTTGTCGATGATGGGCCGGCCGAACTGCTCGCGCGTCTTGGCGTAGTCGAGGGCCACCTCGTACGCGGCACGGGCCGTGCCGACGGCCATCGCACCGACCGCCGGACGCGAGGCCTCGAACGTGGCCATCGCCGCGTTCTTCACGCGCTCCCCGCCGGCCTTGGCGCGCTCCCGGGCGCGGGCCAGCCGCTCGTCCAGCTTCGCCTTGCCGCCCAGGAGGCAGGAGCCGGGCACCCGGGCGTTGTCCAGGACGACCTCGGCGGTGTGCGAGGCGCGGATGCCGTGCTTCTTGAACTTCTGCCCCTGGGAGAGACCGGGCGTGTTCGGCGGGACGATGAAGGAGGCGTGTCCCTTGGAGCCGAGCTCCGGGTCCACGACGGCGACGACCACGTGGACGTTGGCGATGCCGCCGTTGGTCGCCCAGGTCTTCGTGCCGTTGAGCACCCACTCGTCCTTGGCCTCGTCGTACACCGCGCGGGTGCGCATCGAGGCGACGTCGGAGCCGGCGTCGGGCTCGGAGGAGCAGAACGCGGCGACCTTGACATCGTTGGCGTCGCCGTACATCTGGGGGATCCAGGTGCCGATCTGCTCCTCGGTGCCGTTGGCGAGGACGCCGACGGCGGCGAGACCGGTGCCGACGATGGAGAGGGCGATGCCGGCGTCGCCCCAGAACAGCTCCTCCATGGCCATCGGGATGCCGAGGCCGGAGGGGTCGAAGTACTGCTGGGCGTAGAAGTCGAGGGAGTAGATGCCGACCTTGGCGGCCTCCTGGATGACCGGCCAGGGAGTCTCCTCACGCTCGTCCCATTCGGCGGCCGCGGGGCGGATGACCTCGGCGGAAAAGCCGTGCAGCCAGTCCCGGACCTCCTTCTGTTCGTCGTTGAGCTCCATGGTGAACTCGGCCATGTCCCCTCCAGCGGCGACGCACGTGCATGTTACTTGCGGTAACTAGAGTCTGTTACCCGTGGGTAGGAAAAGTCAACTCCCGATGACCGCTCGGCAGCCCGTTCGATGCCCAGGGCATCCTGGGTGTTAGTTTGCGCAGGCGTTACCTAAACAGCACGGGTGGGGAGAGCTCATGGACACCACACAGCGGACCGATCAGCAACGGTCCGCCGACCGCCGCCGACGCGAGTTGCTGGAGGCCGCGGACAGAGTGGTGCTGCGCGACGGCCCACAGGCCTCCATGAACGCCATCGCCGCGGAGGCCGGCATCACCAAGCCGATCCTTTATCGCCACTTCGGCGACAAGGGCGGGCTTTACGCAGCTTTGGCCAAGCGGCACACGGACGCGCTGCTCGATTCGCTCCGTGCGGCGCTGGACGCGCCGGCGGATCGGCGGGAGCGGGTCGAGGCGACGCTGGACACGTATCTGGCGGCCATCGAGGCGCGGCCTCAGGTGTACCGCTTCCTGATGCATCCGGCGGACGGGGGGCAGGTCGGCGACCCGGGGTTCGACGTCGGCAAGCACAGCGTGCCGCTGCTTCGCAGGATGGGCGAGGAGCTGGCGCAGGTCATCGAGGACCGGGTGGATCTCGGGCCGGGCAGTCAGCAGTTGGCCCGGGTGTGGGGGCACGGGATCGTCGGGATGATGCACGCGGCCGGGGACTGGTGGCTGGGGGAACGGCCTTGTTCCCGAGCCGAGTTGGTGCGCAGTCTTGCCGACCTCTTGTGGGGGCGGCTTGCTGCGGTGGGGGACAAGGTCGGCGGTCCGGGGTTCTGACGGTCGTATCTCGTCTGCGGGGCGGTGGGGGCTGGTCGCGCCCACGCGGCGGAGCCGCACCCTGACACAGCCCCGCGCCCCTGAGGCATGTCCACTCACCGGTGCCATGAAGCTCGCCCTGCCTGTCGCATCAGGCGTCTGTGGCGCCAGCCCTTCAAGTGGTCCGCGTAGACGCGGCCGTCCAAGTGGTCGTACTCGTGTTGCAGGCATCTCGCGAAGAAGCCCGTGCCGTGGATGGTGATCGGCTCGCCCTTCACCGTGTACCCCTCGATCACCGTGTGGTCGTAGCGTTCCGTTCCCGCCTCCAGGCCCGGCAGGGACAGGCAGCCCTCGGGGCCGCGGAGGAGCACGCCGTCCTTTTCGACGAGCGTGGGGTTCACGACGTGGCCCAGGTGGCGCACCTCTTCGTCGTCCGGGCAGTCGTAGACGAACACCCGTAGCCGCTCGCCGATCTGGTTGGCGGCCAGGCCGACGCCCTGCGCGGCGTACATGGTCGCGAACAAGTCCTCCACGAGTGCCGCCAGTTCGGGGCCGAAGTCGGTGACTTCCTCGCAGGGGGCGTGCAGGACGTCGTCGCCGAGCAGCATGAGGGGCCGGACGCGCCCGTGGGCGCCCGGGATCGGGCCGTGTCGCATGGCGGCAAGGGTACGGTCCTTCCTGTCACGCGACTGTCGCGCGGGCGCCGCGATTCGGGAGTGCGAATGGATCTCGATAGGCTGAGGTCCACACCACGTGGCCGGAGGCTGAGGCGCGGCGCGTACGCAAGGAGGATCGAGAACTGATGGCAGGCAACTCGGACCCGCTCTCGCCGCGGGCCAAGATCGCCGTAACCGCGGGCAAGGCGGTCGCGGCGGCATCCCGCGCCGCGGGGCGCGGCAGCGGTTCGGTGATCGGCGGCCGCGTGGCACTCAAGCTCGACCCCGACCTTCTCGCCCGGCTCGCCCAGAACCTGGACGTCGTCCTCGTCTCGGCCACCAACGGCAAGACCACGACCACCCGGCTGATCGCGGAGGCGCTGCAGGCCGCGGGCCCGGTCGTCTCCAACGCGCTCGGCGCCAACATGCCGGCCGGCATCACCTCCGCGCTCGCGGGCAGGTCCGAGGCCCGGTACGGCGTCATCGAGGTCGACGAGAAGTACCTCGCGGGCGTCGCCCGGGACACCGACCCGAAGTGCATCGCCCTGCTCAATCTCTCCCGCGACCAGCTCGACCGTGCCGCCGAGACCCGCATGCTCGCCGAGAACTGGCGCGAGGGCCTGGCAGGTTCCAAGGCCGTCATCGTCGCCAACGCGGACGACCCGCTGGTGGTGTGGGCCGCGTCCTCCTCCCCCAACGTGATCTGGGTCGCCGCCGGGCAGATGTGGAAGGACGACGCCTGGTCCTGCCCGTCCTGCGGTGGGGTGATGCAGCGCCCGGGCGACGACTGGTTCTGCGGCGAGTGCGGCTTCCGCCGGCCGACGCCGAGCTGGGCGCTGTCCGGTGACCACGTGCTCGACCCGCACGGCTCCGCCTGGCCGATCCACCTCCAGTTGCCGGGCCGCGCCAACAAGGCCAACGCCGCTTCCTCGGCCGCCGTCGCCGCCGTGTTCGGCGTGCCGCCGCAGGTCGCCCTGGAACGCATGTACCAGGTGCAGGCGGTGGCCGGGCGGTACGACGTCGTGCAGTTCATGCAGCGCGACCTCAGACTCCTGCTCGCGAAGAACCCCGCCGGCTGGCTCGAAACGTTCAGCCTGATCGATCCGCCGCCGACCCCCGTGATCCTCTCGGTGAACGCGCGCGGCGCCGACGGCACCGACACCTCCTGGCTGTGGGACGTCGACTACACGCGGCTGACCGGTCACCCGATCTGCGTCGTGGGCGACCGCAAGCTGGACCTCGCAGTGCGTCTGGAGGTGGCCAACCAGCACTTCCAGGTCTGCGAGGACCTCGACCAGGCCGTGCAGCTCAGCCCGCCGGGCCGCATCGAGGTCATCGCCAACTACACCGCCTTCCAGGACCTGCGCCGCCGCGTCGGCAACTGACACACTCAGGGGATTTTTGTGAGCGACAACAGCCTGCGGATCGTCTGGATCTATCCCGACCTGCTCAGCACGTACGGCGACCAGGGCAACGTCCTCGTCGTGGAGCGCCGGGCCCGGCAGCGCGGGCTCGACGTGGCCCGGCTCGACGTACGCAGCGACCAGCCGATCCCGACGTCCGGCGACATCTACCTGATCGGCGGCGGCGAGGACCGGCCGCAGCGGCTCGCGTCCGAGCGGCTGCGCCGGGACGGCGGTCTGCACCGGGCCGTCGAGAACGGCGCGATCGTCTTCTCGGTGTGCGCGGGCTACCAGATCCTCGGCCACGAGTTCATCAACGACCTCGGCCAGCGCGAGCCCGGCCTCGGTCTGCTCGACGTGGTCTCCACGCGTGGCGAGGGCGACCGGTGCGTCGGTGACGTGCTCGCCGACATCGACCCGCGCCTGGGCATGCCCCCGCTGACCGGCTTCGAGAACCACCAGGGCGTCACCCACCTCGGTCCCACGGCCCGCCCGTTCGCCCAGGTGCGCCTCGGCAACGGAAACGGGACCGGGGACGGCACGGAGGGGGCGTACAACGACACGGTCTTCGGCACGTACATGCACGGTCCCGTGCTCGCGCGCAATCCGCTGATCGCCGACCTGCTGCTGAAGCTGGCGCTCGACGTCAACGCGCTGCCGCCGACCGACGACCGGTGGTACGAGGCGCTCCGCAACGAGCGCATCGCGGCTGCGCAGCAGCCTGCGTGAGCACAGCTGCGCAGCAGCCTGCGTGAGCACAGCTGCGCAGCCACCTGCCTGACATCTGGGCTCCAGCCCGCTGTAACCAGCCCGTCTGACGGCCCTTCCGCACAGGTGAGCGGGGTCGTCCAGCAGGCGGACGCACGGTGCGGCCCCGCCCCCTCCTGCCGCTAGGGTGGCGGGGATCGAGCCGGACGATGTGGTCCGGATCCGGCCCACATCGAGAAGGTATTTCGGGCTATGCGCATTGGTGTCCTCACGTCCGGCGGCGACTGCCCCGGCCTGAACGCCGTCATCCGGTCCGTCGTGCACCGCGCCGTCGTCGACCACGGCGACGAGGTCATCGGTTTCCGGGACGGCTGGAAGGGCCTCCTGGAGTGCGACTACCTCAAGCTCGACCTGGACGCGGTCAGCGGCATCCTGGCCCGCGGCGGCACGATCCTCGGTTCCTCCCGGGTCCAGCCCTCCCATCTGCGTGACGGTGTGGAACGCGCCCGTGGTCACGTCGAGGAGCTCGGCCTGGACGCGATCATCCCCATCGGCGGCGAGGGCACGCTCAAGGCGGCCCGGCTGATGTCGGACAACGGTCTGCCCATCGTGGGCGTGCCGAAGACCATCGACAACGACATCGCGGTCACCGACGTGACGTTCGGCTTCGACACGGCCGTCGGCGTCGCGACGGAGGCGCTGGACCGGCTGAAGACCACCGCCGAGTCCCACCAGCGGGTGCTGGTCGTCGAGGTCATGGGGCGCCACACCGGCTGGATAGCGCTGCACTCCGGCATGGCGGCGGGCGCGCACGCCATCGTCGTACCGGAACGGCCCTTCGACATCGAGGAGTTGACCGCGAAGGTCGGCGGGCGGTTCGAGGCGGGGAAGCGGTTCGCGATCGTGGTGGCGGCGGAGGGTGCCAAGCCGCGGCCCGGCAGCATGAGCTTCGACGAGGGCGCCAAGGACATCTACGGGCATGAGCGGTTCGCCGGGATTGCGCGGCAGCTGTCCATCGAGCTGGAGCAGCGGCTCGGGAAGGAAGCGCGGCCGGTGATACTCGGGCATGTGCAGCGGGGTGGGACACCCACCGCGTACGACCGGGTGCTGGCGACCCGGTTCGGGTGGCATGCGGTGGAGGCCGTGCACCGGGGGGAGTTCGGTCGGATGACCGCGCTTCGAGGGACGGACATCGTGATGGTGTCACTCGCCGACGCTGTGGAGACGTTGAAGACGGTTCCTGCGGAGCGGTACGAAGAGGCTGAGTGCGTGCTCTGATCGAGGGCGGCGCCGTAAGACTGCAGGTCGCATGCCCGGTGCGGGTCGTGTGTGGCTTGTCGCGCCCACGCGGCGGAGCCGCATATCGATACAGCCCCGCGCCTTTGAGGGCGTTGCACTGCCCCCGGTCGCAAAGGCGGCCGGGGGCAGTTCTAGTCTGGGGGCGGACAGACGCGTACAACCCCCACGAATCAGGAGCTGTTGGATGGATCACAGCGGGCACGGCATGATCATGGATCTGCCGCCGTTCACGCTGGGGCGCGGTCTTCAGTGGTCGGCGGACCCGTTCTTCCTGGTGGCCTGTGTGGTGGGGCTCGCGCTGTACGGGTGGGGGGTCGTTCGGCTGCGGCGGCGTGGGGACGCGTGGTCGGTGGGGCGGACGATCGCGTTTGTCGTGGGTGTGCTGTCCATCGGGCTCGTGATGTGCACCAGGCTGAACGACTACGGGATGGTCATGTTCAGCGTGCACATGGTGCAGCACATGATGATCAGCATGCTGTCGCCGATCCTGCTGCTGCTCGGCGCCCCCGTCACGCTGGCGCTGCGTGCGCTGCCGCCCGCGGCCAGGGGCCGCAAGGGGCCGCGCGAGGTACTGCTGATGTTCCTGCACAGCCGGTACATGCGGATCATCACGCACCCGGCGTTCACCATCCCGTTGTTCATCGCGAGCCTCTACGCGCTGTACTTCACGCCGATCTTCGACTTCCTGATGGGCTCCAAGACCGGGCACATCGCGATGATGGTGCACTTCCTCGCCGTCGGTGTGGTGTTCTTCTGGCCCATCATGGGTGTGGATCCGGGCCCCAGCCGGCCGGGCTATCTGATGCGGATGCTGGAGCTGTTCGCGGGCATGCCGTTCCACGCGTTCTTCGGCATCGCGCTGATGATGGCGTCCGAACCCATGGTCGAGACGTTCAAGAACCCGCCCGCCTCGCTCGGCATCGACGCGCTCTCCGACCAGAACGCGGCCGGCGGCATCGCGTGGGCGTTCAGTGAGATCCCGTCCGTGCTGGTGCTGATCGCCCTGCTGTTCCAGTGGTACGGCTCCGAGCAGCGACAGGCCAAGCGCCAGGACCGGGCCGCCGACCGGGACGGCGACAAGGAACTCGAGGCGTACAACGCCTATTTGGCCTCATTGAACACACAAGGGCGTTGAAAGGCTTCTCATTCAGTAGCATGAAGCGCTATGGGGGAACCGCCGGGGGGAGCGGTGATGACACTTCGCGCACTTATGCAAAGGGTCGGGAAAAGGATTGCCTGCGGCCTGGTTTTGATTCTCGCGCTGAGCGGCTGCGACAGTAAGACGCCGCTCACCGTGGTGAAGGCGGTCGCCGCGGGCGTGCCTTCGCTCGCGCCGTTCTTCGACGAAGCCGGCGGGCTCGGCCGGGATGCCCAGGTCCGGTCGCAGGCCGTGCACGGCGGCTTGCGGCAGGGGGACACACCTGGTCTGTACGGGGGCTCGAAGCAGCCGACGATCTGTGACGTCGACCGGCTGGAACAGTTCCTCACCGATCCCGCCAATGACCGGAAGGCTCGAGCGTGGGCACGTGTCCTGAAGATATCGCAGAGCGAGATTCCGGATTATCTGGAACGACTCACACCTGTTCTGTTGCGTCACGACACTCTCGTGAAGAACCACGACTACAAAAAGGGAAAGGCCGTCCCCTACGACTCGCTGCTCCAGGCGGGAATCGCGATTCTCGTGGATCAGCAGGGACAGCCGGCCGTGAAGTGCTCGTGCGGAAATCCACTGCGGCCTTTCGCGGGTGACACGAGCCGGATCTCGGTCGAGTTCGAGGACGGCAACGAGAAGTGGCAGGGATACGAGCGTTCCCAGGTGATGGCCGTGCGGCCCGCGCCCCGGGCGCTGGAGCGGATCGCTCTCGTCGACGTCCAGGAACCCGAGCGGGGCATCAACCGGCCGGTCGGCACGACGGGCGAGGACGACTCCGCCTTCGAGACGCGGAAGCGGCGCGCGGTGCCGAGGCTCGCCGGGAGGACGTTCGGGCAGGCGAGCCGGCAGCTGGCGGACTCCGGGCTGGCCGCCGGGTACGACGGGAAGAGGCTGCCACCGGACGGCGCCAGGGTCACGGCGACCGATCCGCCCGCGGGGAGCAAGCTGCGGTTCGGGGAGTACGTGACGTTGAGCGTGGCCGGGGGCGGGTCCGGGGGAACCCCTGCGGGCACGTCCGGGGGCGCGTCGGACGGCACGCCCGGTGGGTCCACTGTTCCCCCGACACCGCCCGGGTCCTCCGGGTCGTCCAGCACTTCGCCACCGTCGAGCAGCGGGCCCGGGGGATCCCCCTCGGCGCCCACATCCGGTACGTCGTCCGGGTCGAGCCCGCCGTCGAGCTCCGAGCCGCCCTCGTCGAGCCCCCCGAGCAGCGCGGCGGCGGACACCGACACCCCGTCCAGTAGGCCGCCCAGCTCCGCGCCGCCCTCGACGAGCTCGCCGCCACCCCCTTCGCCTCCGCCACCCCCTCCCCCGGACCCTCCGCCCAGTTCGCCGCCGCAGGTGACCAGCTCGTCTTCGACCAGTGAGCCGGTCACCAGCAGCGCGCCGCCACCGAGCAGTGGGCCCGTCACCAGCGAACCGGCGAGCAGCCAACCGGTCACGAGCACCCCGGCGGGCGGCGAATCCGCCGGTGCGACCACGTAGCCGCACAACCGGGAGTCACCGGATGCCTTCAGGATCACCGACGTCGGGAGTGGGCCGGGTCATCGCCGGCCGCTATCTGCTGCTGAACCAGCTGGGCAGCGGTGGCATGGGCCATGTGTGGCTCGCCCACGACCAGAGACTGGCCTGCGAGGTCGCGCTCAAGGAGATCGTGTTCCGCGACCCGGTCGAGGCCGGTCACGACCGGGAGGCACGGGTCGCCCGGGCCCGTGCCGAGGCCCGGCACGCGGCGGGGCTGCGCGGCCATCCGCATGTGGTGACGGTGCACGACGTGCTGGAGCACGAGGGGCTGCCGTGGATCGTCATGGAGTACGTGGCGAGCGCGGTCGACCTGCGTGAGCTGGTCGGGACACGGGGGCCGCTCGCCCCGGCCGAGTGCGCCCGAATCGGCCTTGCCGTGCTGGACGCGCTCACCGCCGGGCACCAGCGGGGAGTCATGCACCGGGACGTGAAACCGGCGAACATCCTGCTCGCGCCGGACCGCTCCGGGGCGCCGTACGGTCGGGTCCTGCTCACCGACTACGGCATCTCCGTGCAGCCGGACGCCGGCGAGACGCGCTACACGCTGGCGTCCGTGCTCGTGGGAACCGCCGGGTATCTGGCGCCGGAGCGTGCCACGGGAGGGGCGCCCACCGCGGCCGCCGATCTGTTCTCGCTGGGCTGCACGCTCTACTACGCCGTCGAGGGCCGGGGTCCCTTCGAGCGGGAGTCGAATCTCGCCGAGGTGACCGCGGTGGTCATGGAGGAACCGCGTCCTGCCGTACGGGCGGGGGCGCTGGAGCCCGTACTGGCCGCGCTGCTCGCGAAGGACCCCGGGCAGCGGCTGTCGGCGGCGGAGGCCGAGGCGGCGCTGTCGCGGATCGTCACGCCGCAGGCGGAGGCGTACTCCCGGACCCAGACCGACCTGGGGTCGCAGCCGCCCTGGGCGGGGGTGCCCGCGCTGCCGACGGTGCCGCACGGCGCCGCGTTCGCACCGACGGCGGATCCCCACGGATTCGCGTCCCCGACCGCTGATCCGCAAGCGTTCGGGCCGCCCTGCGCACCCTCGGCGCCGTCCGCGCCCGGCAGGCGGCGGCGAGAACGGTCGCACGCCCTGCGGGCCCTCCTCGCGTGCGGTCTCGGCATGGTCCTGGCCCTGGGGGGCGTCTGGTACGCCCTCGCGGACCGGACCGCCACCGGCGACGGCGAAGGGAGCGGGCCGCCGTACGGAACGAGCATCGGGCTGGTGAAGCCGCTGCGGGAGGGCGACTGTGTGCTTGCCGACTGGGCGGGTGCGGAGCGATTCCAGGGCACGCCCCGGCTGTCGCTGGATCCGACCTGCGGGGCCAAGGCGCCGGACGGTCAGGTGCTGGCGTTCGTCGCGGCCTCGTCGGCGGACGAGGCGCGGCGGCTGGGGCCGGCCCGGTGCGAGGAGCGGACGCAGGAGGTCCGGGACAGGCTCGCGGACGTGCGCAGCCTCGCCGTCGTGCCGACGCCGGAGGGTTTCGAGGCCGCCGGGCGGCGCACCGCCTGTCTGGTGCTGGGCGCGCACGGGCCGGTGTACGGGCCGATCGGCGGCCACCGCAAGGCGGGCTCGGCCTTCGCGGACACGGCGACCATGCAGAGGCGGGACTGTCTGGACGTCCGCTCCAACCGGGACGCCCGGCTGGTGTCCTGCGAGAGGGCGCACGACGAGGAGGTGCTCGGGTTCACCCGGTTGGACGCGGACGTCACGCCGGCCGAGGCGCGCACGGAATCCGACGTGGCGTGCGGGCGGGCGGTGCCGCCGGCCGACTACGGCTTCGACCCGTCGGTGTACACGGCGGGCTCCTGGACGAGCGAGGGTCCCTGGAAGAACGGCACACATTTCGTCGTATGCACCGTGCGGAGGCAGAACGGGGGCACCATGGAGGGGGACGGACCATGAGGAGGGTGTTGCGATGCCCGGTTCCACGGACGGCTCGACCCGGACGATGGGGGTGCTCACCGTCGGCGGACTCGTCGCGGTGACCGCCTATACGGTGGCGCTCGGCAGTAACGGCTGGCTGTGGTTCGGCTGGGTCGTGCTGGGGCTGATCACCCTCGGGATGGTGGCCACCCGGAGCACATGACACGCACCGCCACATGATCCTCAGCCGCCGGTGAGGCGGCCCGCCGAGTGCACCCCCGGCTGGTACTTCGGCAGCCGGGCGGTGATTTTCATGCCCGCGCCGACGGCCGTCTCGATGACCAGGCCGTAGTCGTCCCCGTAGACCTGGCGGAGCCGGTCGTCGACATTGGACAGCCCGATGCCGCCCGAGGGGCTGACCTCGCCCGCGAGGATGCGGCGCAGCAGGGCGGGGTCCATTCCGGCGCCGTCGTCCTCGATCACCACGAGGGCCTCGGCGCCGGCGTCCTGCGCGGTGATGCTGATGTGACTCTTGCCGGCGGGCACCGCCTTGCCTTCCAGGCCGTGCTTGACGGCGTTCTCGACGAGCGGCTGGAGACAGAGGAAGGGCAGCGCGACCGGCAGGACCTCGGGGGCGATCTGCAGGGTGACGGAGAGGCGGTCGCCGAAGCGTGCCCGCACCAGCGCCAGGTAGTGGTCGATGGCGTGCAGTTCGTCGGCGAGGGTGGTGAAGTCGCCGTGTCTGCGGAACGAGTAGCGGGTGAAGTCGGCGAACTCCAGGAGCAGTTCGCGGGCACGCTCGGGGTCGGTACGGACGAACGAGGCGATCACCGCGAGCGAGTTGAAGATGAAGTGCGGGGAGATCTGGGCGCGCAGGGCCTTGATCTCGGCCTCGATGAGGCGGGTGCGGGACTGGTCGAGGTCGGCGAGTTCGAGTTGTACGGAGACCCAGCGGGCGACCTCTCCGGCCGCGCGGACCAGGACGGCGGACTCACGGGGCGCGCAGGCGACGAGGGCGCCGTGGACGCGGTCGTCGACGGTGAGGGGGGCGACGACGGCCCAGCGGACCGGGCAGTCGGGAGCGTCGCACTTCAGGCGGAAGGCCTCGCCGCGGCCGGTCTCCAGTGGACCGGCGAGGCGTTCCATGATCTCGGTGCGGTGGTGGTCGCCGACGCCGTCCCAGACCAGGACCTGTTCCTGGTCCGTGAGGCACAGCGCGTCCGTGCCGAGCAGGGTGCGCAGTCGGCGGGCCGACTTGCGGGCCGTCTCCTCCGTGAGGCCGGCCCGGAGCGGGGGCGCGGCGAGGGAGGCGGTGTGCAGGGTCTGAAAGGTGGCGTGTTCGACGGGGGTGCCGAGTCCGCCGAGGTTCTGGGGGCGTGCGGTGCGCCTGCCGAGCCAGAATCCGGCGGCCAGGAGGGGCAGGATCGCCACGCACAGCCCGGCGAGGAATCCGCTCACGCCTTCACCTCCTCGCGCAGTTCCTCCCGCAGTTCCTCCGGCAGATGGAAGCGGGCCAGGATCGCCGCCGTCCCCGCGGGTACGCGCCCCGCCGTCGCCAGGGACACCAGCACCATGGTGAGGAAGCCCAGCGGCACCGACCAGAGGGCGGGCCAGGCGAGCAGGGCGTGCAGCGGACCGGTGCCCGGGAAGCCCGCCATGGTCGCGGCCACGGCCACGAAGGCGGAGCCGCCGCCCACCAGCATCCCGGCGGCCGCGCCCGGCGGGGTCAGCCGCCGCCACCAGATGCCGAGGACGAGCAGCGGGCAGAAGGACGACGCCGAGACGGCGAAGGCCAGCCCCACCGCGTCGGCGACCGGCAGTCCGCCGACCAGCATGCTCGCCGCGAGAGGTACGGCCATGGCGAGGGCCGTGCCGAGTCTGAAGTGCCGTACGCCGCGTGAGGGCAGGACGTCCTGGGTGAGCACGCCGGCCACGGCCATGGTCAGTCCCGAGGCCGTGGACAGGAAGGCCGCGAAGGCCCCGCCGGCGAGCAGCGCGCCGAGCAGGTCGCCGCCGAGGCCTCCGATCATGCGGTCGGGCAGCAGCAGGACGGCGGCGTCCGCGTCGCCGGTGATGGTGAGTTCGGGGGCGTAGAGCCGGCCGAGGGCGCCGTACAAGGGCGGCAGCAGGTAGAAGGCGCCGATCAGACCGAGGACGGCCACGGTGGTGCGGCGGGCGGCGACTCCGTGCGGGCTGGTGTAGAAGCGGACGACGACGTGCGGCAGGCCCATGGTGCCGAGGAAGGTGGCGAGGATCAGTCCGTACGTGGAGTACAGCGGGCGTTCCTCGCGGCTCGCGGCCAGGGAGGTCGACATGCCGCCGTTGCTGCCGCGGTCGGCGGCCGGGACGGTGGTGCCCTCGGCGAAGGTCAGCCGGGTGCCCTGTTCGATGCGGTGGGTACCGACGGGCAGTTGGAGTTGCTGGTCCTCGTGCGGGCGGCCGTCGACCGTGCCGCTCACCGTGACGGTCAGGGGCGCGTCCAGCTTGAGGTCGAGGCTCGCGTCGACACGGACGACCCGCTGCTCGCGGAAGGTGGCCGGTTCCTCGAAGGCGTGGCGGGGTGCTCCGTCGCCCTGCCAGGCGAGGACCAGGAAGAGGGCGGGGACGAGCAGGGCGGTGAGCTTGAGCCAGTACTGGAAGGCCTGCACGAAGGTGATGCTGCGCATGCCGCCGGCCGCCACGGTGGCGACCACGACGGCCGCGACGATCACTCCCCCGAGCCAGCCGGGCGCGCCCGTCAGTACTGTCAATGTGAGTCCCGCGCCCTGAAGTTGGGGCAGCAGGTACAGCCAGCCGACCCCGACGACGAAGGCGCCCGCGAGCCGTCGTACGGCCTGGGAGGCGAGCCGGGCCTCGGCGAAGTCGGGAAGTGTGTAGGCGCCGGAGCGGCGCAGCGGGGCGGCGACGAACAGGAGCAGGACCAGATAGCCGGCTGTGTAGCCGACCGGGTACCAGAGCATGTCCGGGCCCTGGACGAGGACCAGGCCGGCGATGCCGAGGAAGGACGCGGCGGACAGGTACTCGCCGCTGATGGCGGCCGCGTTGAGGCGGGGGCCGACGGTGCGGGAGGCGACGTAGAAGTCGGAGGTGGTGCGGGATATGCGCAGGCCGAAGGCACCGACGAGGACGGTCGCCACCACGACCAGGGCGACGGCGGGGACAGCGTAGTTCGAGTTCATGGTCGGCGGTTCAGCGGTCTTCGACGAGGCGCACGAAGTCCCGTTCGTTGCGCTCGGCGCGCCGCACGTACCAGCGGGCGAGCAGGACCAGCGGGACGTAGAGGCCGAAGCCGAGGACCGCCCATTCGAGGCGGCGGGCGTCCGGCAGCGCCGCGAACAGCAGGGGCAGCGGGCCGATGAGCAGGCCGAGGAACGCGAACACGGCGAGGGCGGCGCGCAGTTGGGTGCGCATCAGGGAGCGGACGTAGGTGTGGCCGAGGGTGGTCTGTTCGTCGATCTCGGTGCGGGGGCGGTAGTAGCCGGAGGCGTGGGGGTACCGCCCGCGCGAGCGAAGCCGAGCATGCGGGAGGGTGCGTCGGGGCGGGCCGGTGACGACGACTCGGCGGTCGGCGGGGTCCTGGGGCACGTCACGGCCTCCTCATCAGCAGGTCCCGCAGCTCACGGGCGTGGCGGCGGCTGACCTGGAGTTCCTCGGAACCGACCATGACGCTCACCGTGCCCGCGTCCAGGCGGAGTTCGCCGACATGGCGCAGGGCGACCAGGTGGCGGCGGTGGATCCGGACGAAGCCGCGGGAGCGCCAGCGCTCCTCCAGGGTGGACAGCGGGATCCGTACGAGGTGGCTGCCCTTGTCGGTGTGCAACCGGGCGTAGTCGCCCTGCGCCTCGACGTGCGTGATGTCGTCGACGGCGACGAAGCGGGTCACGCCGCCGAGTTCGACCGGTATCTGGTCGGGGTCGGGTTCGTGCACGGGTATCCGGGCGGCGGAGTCGCTGCGCTCGGCGGCGCGCCGGACGGCCTCAGCGAGGCGTTCCTTGCGGACGGGTTTGAGCACGTAGTCGACGGCCTTGAGGTCGAAGGCCTGCACGGCGAAGTCCTCGTGGGCGGTGACGAACACGACGAGCGGCGGCTTGGCGAAGCCGGTCAGCAGCCTGGCGAGATCCAGCCCGTCGAGGCCGGGCATGTTGATGTCGAGGAAGACGACGTCGATCGCCTCCGGTCCGTCGGGTCCGGACTCCAGGGCGCGGTTGATGCGGCGCAGCGCCTCGGTCGCGTCACCGGCGCCCTCCGCGCTGCCGATGCGGGGATCGGCGTTCAGGAGGTAGAGCAGTTCCTCCAGCGAGGGGCGTTCGTCGTCGACAGCCAGGGCGCGCAGCATGAACCCGGAGTGTAGGAGTTATTCGTACGCGTGCACACGTGGAGTGGCGTCGCGGGGGCGGTCAGGACCTTTCCGCTGGATACAGTGCCCGCATGAACAGCAGGCCCGCGCCGTTCGACGAGCTCGACCGGAAGATCGTCACCGCGTTGATGGCGAACGCCAGGACCAGTTTCGCCGAGATCGGCGCGGCTGTCGGGCTGTCCTCGACGGCGGTCAAGCGGCGCGTGGACCGGATGCGGGACACCGGCGTGATCACCGGGTTCACGGCGACGGTGAAGCCGTCGGCGCTGGGCTGGCGTACGGAGGCGTACGTCGAGGTGTACTGCGAGGGCGCGGCCCCGCCCAGGCGGCTCGCGGAGGTCGTCCGCAACCACCCCGAGATCACCGCGGCGATGACCGTGACCGGCGGCGCGGACGCGCTGCTGCACGTGCGGGCGCGGGATGTCGAGCACTTCGAGGAGGTGCTGGAGCGGATCCGCATCGAGCCGTTCATCCGCAAGACGATCAGTGTGATGGTGCTGTCCCACCTCATTCCGGAGAGCCCGGAGGCCGGGGCCAGCCAGCCCGCACCGGAGGAAACCACAGGGGGCGCAACAGACGTGCGCTGATCCGGTCGAAGACGCAGCATTCCTGCGCCGACACGCAAGTCTGATTCCTTGTCGGCCGTGGCGGTCCCTTCCTACCTTGGTGTCAACCCTCAGTCGACACCGCAGGAAGCGGAGGAACCCCTCTGTGACCGATACCCGTGTGCCGCGCCGGCGGCGCTTCCTCGTCTGCGAACCCAGACACTTCGCCGTGCAGTACGCGATCAACCCCTGGATGCATCCCGACACCCGAGTCGACGTCGATCTGGCCCACGAGCAGTGGCAGGCGCTGATCAGCGCCTACCGCACCCACGGCCACGACGTCGACACCGTGGATCCGGTCCCCGGACTCCCGGACATGGTCTTCGCCGCGAACTCGGCGGTCGTCGTCGACGGCCGCGTCTTCGGCTCCCTCTTCCACGCCCCCCAGCGCCGCCCGGAATCCACGCACTACGACACGTGGTTCAAGGCAGCGGGCTACGACGTCCACCGCCCGGAGTCCGTCTGCGAGGGCGAGGGGGACCTGGTGTGGACCGGCCGGTACGTGCTGGCCGGCACCGGGTTCCGGACCACCCGGGAGGCGCACCGCGAGGTGCAGGAGTTCTTCGGCCATCCGGTGATCAGCCTGACGCTGGTGGACCCGTACTTCTACCACCTGGACACCGCGTTGTTCGTCCTCGACGACGACAACATCGTGTACTACCCGGAGGCGTTCTCGCCGGGCAGCCGCGAGGTGCTGGCCCGCCTGTACCCGGACGCGGTGCTCGCCGGCCGGGACGACGCGATGGCCTTCGGCCTCAACTCCGTGTCCGACGGCCGGCACGTCTTCATCGCGCCACGGGCCGAGGCGCTCGCCTCCCGCCTCTGTGACCACGGCTATGTCCCCGTCGCCGTCGACCTCTCCGAGTTCCAGAAGGCCGGCGGCGGCATCAAGTGCTGCACCCAGGAGATCCGCTCATGACAGCTCCCACCCGTGCCCCTGTCCGTACGCGTACCTCCGCCGACCTGATCCGCGCCGAGGAGCCGGTCCTCGCGCACAACTACCACCCGCTGCCCGTGGTCGTCGCCCGCGCCGAGGGCACCTGGGTGGAGGACGTCGAGGGCCGCCGCTACCTCGACATGCTGGCCGGCTACTCGGCCCTCAACTTCGGCCACCGCCACCCCGCCCTGATCGAGGCGGCTCACACGCAGCTCGACCGCCTCACCCTCACCTCGCGCGCCTTTCACAACGACCGCCTCGCCGAATTCGCCGAGCGCCTCGCGGAGTTGACGGGCCTGGACATGGTGCTGCCGATGAACACGGGCGCGGAGGCGGTCGAGAGCGGCATCAAGGTGGCACGCAAGTGGGCGTACGAGGTGAAGGGCGTCCCGGCCGACCGGGCGACGATCGTGGTCGCCGCGGACAACTTCCACGGCCGTACGACGACGATCGTGTCGTTCTCCACGGACGAGACGGCACGGAAGGGCTTCGGCCCCTTCACACCGGGCTTCCGTGTCGTGCCGTACAACGACCTGGCCGCGCTGGAGGCGGCCGTCGACGAGACGACGGCGGCGGTGCTGATCGAGCCGATCCAGGGCGAGGCGGGGGTCGTCATCCCCGATGAGGGTTATCTGACCGGCGTACGTGAACTCACCCGGCGCACGGGCTGCCTCTTCATCGCCGACGAGATCCAGTCGGGCCTCGGCCGCACGGGGCGGACACTCGCCGTCGAGCACGAGGGGGTCGTCCCGGACCTGCTCCTGCTGGGCAAGGCGCTCGGCGGCGGCATCGTGCCGGTGTCGGCTGTGGTCGGCCGCCGGGACGTCCTCGGAGTACTCCGGCCGGGCGAGCACGGCTCGACGTTCGGCGGCAACCCGCTCGCCGCGGCGGTCGGCACGGCGGTCGTCGAGCTGCTGGAGACGGGTGAGTTCCAGGGCCGGGCGGCCGACCTCGGCACGGTCCTCCGCGACGGACTCGCCGACCTGGTCGGCCAGGGCGTCGTCGGCTTCCGGGCCCGCGGCCTGTGGGCGGGCGTCGACATCGACCCGGCGATCGGCACCGGGCGCGAGGTGAGTCACCGCCTCATGCAGGAGGGTGTCCTCGTCAAGGACACTCACGGCTCGACCATTCGGCTGGCGCCGCCGCTGACGATCACGGAGACGGAACTCGTCTCGGCACTCGGGGCGCTGGGGAGGGTGCTGGGGCGGGACTGAGCCGCGGGGTCGGTGCGGGGCGGGCGGGTGCCCGGCGGGTGGGTATCGCTCGCCGCGCTGCCGGGTGCCGCTGCGCCCGCCCTCCACCCATCGAGCCAGCGGCACGACTGCCGGCAGCTACGGCGCTCCAGCCCGGCCATGCGCCGTCGCGCGGTGCGCTCACGTCGTCGAGGGGCAAGATTGGGTCAAGAGGTGGTAGACCACTCTCAGCGACAGAGAGGTCGGCCGTGGGCGCATCCGAGGAGCACGAGGTTGCCCGCCGTCGGTTCGACGTGGCGGACGCGGCGCCGCTGCTGCTCGATGCGGCGGGGGTGGTGACGAGCTGGAGCGCCGGCGCTGAGCGGCTGCTGGCGTACCCGGCGGCCGAAGTGGTGGGCACGAGCCTGGCCGACCTGGTGACGGCCGAGGACGCCGGGCGGATGCCGCGCCTGATGGAGCAGTGGCGCAGGGACGGCGGCTGGGCGGGGCTGCTGTCGGTGCGCCACGGGGGCGGGCGGCCGGTCAGGGTCATGGTGCGGATCGCCTCCGCCGAGGAGGCCCGGGGGCCCTCGCGGTGGCTGGTGCTGCTGTCGGAGATGACCGGGGCCCCCGGCTGGGACATGCACCGCACCGTGCTGGAGCAGATGGTCGCCCGGTCGCCGGTCGGTATCGCCATCGTCGACACCGACCTGCGGTATGTCTGGTCGAACGCCGCCCTGGCACAGTTCGGCGGCGGACCGCCCGTGCGGCGGCTCGGGCTGCGGCTGGCGGACATACAGCCGGGTCTGGACTCCGATGCCGTCGAGGCGCAGATGCGGCACGTGCTGGCGACCGGGGAGCCGGTCGTCGGATACGAGCTCGTCGGCAGCGTGCGGTCCGCGCCGCTCCGGGAGACCGCGCACATGCTGTCGTTCACCCGGCTGGAGGACGAGCGGGGTCATCCGATGGGCGTGTACTACACCGTCGTCGACATCACCGAGCACCACCGCGCCCGGCAGCGGCTGGCCCTCCTCGACCGGGCCGGCGCGTACATCGGCCGCAGTCTGGACGTCGTCCGGACGGCACAGGAACTGGCCGACGTGGCCGTACCGGCGCTGGCCGACCTGGTCGTCGTAGACCTGCTGGAGTCGGTGCTGCGGGGAGCTGAACCGGCGTCCGGGCCGCTGGAGGGGACGGATCCGGTACGGCTGCGGCGGGCGGGGCGGACGTCGGCCGAAGAGGGCGAGGAGGGTGAGGAGGGTGCCGCGCGCACCACGGCCCGTGCCGACGGCGCCGCCGCCCCCACCGTCGGCATCGGCGACCCCGCCACCTATCCACCCGGATCACCGCCGGTGCGCTGCCTCGTCACCGGCCGGTCCTGGCGGGAGGAGCGGCTCGACCCGCTCGCCCGGGAGTGGGGCACCGACACCCCCGGCGGCCCCGCGGCGACCTTCCATGACCTCGGGCTGCACAGCGCGATGGTCGTGCCGGTCCGGGCCCGGGGCGTCACCCTGGGCGTGACCATGTTCTTCCGGCGGCACCGTCAGGAGCCCTTCGCCGAGGACGACCTGAGCCTGGCCGAGGATCTGGTGTCGCGGGCGGCCGTGTGCGTCGACAACGCCCGGCGCTACACCCGCGAGCGGGACGCGGCGCTGGCGCTGCAGCGCAACCTGCTCCCGCACCGGCTGCCCGACCAGAACGCGGTGGAGGTGGCCGCCTGTTACCGCCCGGCGAACGAGCTGACCGGCCTCGGCGGCGACTGGTACGACCTGATCCCGCTCTCCGGCGCACGGGTGGCCCTCGTCGTGGGCGAGGTGCCCGGGCACGGCATCGACGCCGCGGCGGCCATGGGGCGGCTGCGGACCGCCGTACGGACGCTCGCGGCGCTGGATCTGCCGCCGCACGAGGTCCTGGCCCACCTCGACGACCTGGTCGGGCGCACGGCGCAGGAGGATAGCGCGGCACCGGACGAGGAAGAGGGGGGCGACAGCACGCAGGGCGTGGGCTCCGGGTGTCTGTACGTCGTCCACGACCCGGTCGACGGCCGGTGTTCGATGGCCGCCGCCGGGCATCCCGCGCCCGCGGTCGTCCATCCCGAAGGCACCGTCACGTTCGTCGAGTTGCCGCCGGGACCGCCGCTGGGGGCGGGAGGGCCGCCGTTCGAGTCGGTCGAGCTGGCCCTGCCGGAGGGCAGCACGCTCGCGCTGTACACCGACGGTCTGCTGGCCCATGGCGAGGAGTGGCCCGCGGAGGCGAACCGGGAGCGGCTGCGGCAGGCCCTGGAGCGGTCGGCGCCCTCGCTCGACCAGCGCTGTCGTACCGTCGTGGACGCCCTGGCCCCGGCCCGTCCGCACGACGACGTGGCCCTGCTGATGGCCCGTACCAGACGCCTGGGCGCCGACCAGGTCGCGTCCTGGGAGCTGCCCGCCGACCCGGCCGTCGTCGCCGACGCCCGCAAGGCGGCCAGCCGCCGGCTGTCGGACTGGGGCCTGGACGAGCTGGCCTTCACCACGGAACTCGTCGTCAGTGAACTGGTCACCAACGCCATCCGGCACGCCATCGGCTCCATCCGGCTCCGGCTGATCATGGACCGGACGCTGATCTGCGAGGTCTTCGACGGCGGCGCCACCGCACCCCATCTGCGCCACCCCCGCACCACGGACGAGGGCGGGCGCGGACTGCTGCTGGTCTCCCAGTTCGCCCAGCGGTGGGGGACCCGTTTCCTGCCGGAGGGCAAGGTCATCTGGGCGGAGCAGTCACTGACGTACCCTCCCATATAACCCTGGAACGTCTGATAGGGCATGAGACGGAACATACGTGGGAAACTGGGTGATCCCGGTGGTGAGAGCGAAGCCATGAACGATTCGGCGATCGACTACGCGGCGGCGTTCCAGGCCCTGCCCGGAATGGTGGCGCTGCTCACGCCCGATCTGGTCATCGCGGACGCCAACGAGGAGTTCCTCCGCTCGGCCGGCCGCAAGCGCGAGCAGGTCGTCGGCCGCCGGATGTTCGACGTCTTCCCGGACAACCCCAACGACCCCGGGGCGACGGGCACGCGCAACCTGGAGGCCTCGCTGCGGCGCGTGATGGCCACCGGCGAGCGCGACGCGATGGCCCTGCAGCGGTACGACGTCGAGGACCCCGAGCGGCCCGGGCACTGGCACGAGCGGTACTGGAGCCCGTGCAACGCGCCCGTGTTCGGCCCGGACGGGGACGTGGTGCTGCTGGTGCACCGGGTCGAGGAGGTCACCGAGCTGATCCGGACCCGCGGCGGGCGGAGCACCGGCCGGGCCCAGGTGCTGGAGGCCGAGCTGTACACCCGCGCCCGCGAGCTGCAGGAGCTCAACGAACGGCTGCGGCGGGCGCACGCCCGCGAGCGCGAGGTGGCCCTGGCCCTGCAGGAGGCGATGCTGCCGGCCCGGCAGGCGAGCAACCGCCGGGCGGCCGTCCGCTACCGGCCCGCCGTCGGCGCGCTGAACGTGTGCGGCGACTGGTACGACCTGGTCGACCTGGTGGGCGGTCACCGCCTCGGCGTCTCCGTGGGCGACGTGGTCGGTCACGGACTGGCGGCCGCCGGGGTCATGGGCCAGCTGCGCAGCGCGCTCAGCGCCACCTCCCGGGTCGCCGAGGGACCGGCCCAGGCGCTGGACGCCCTCGGGCGGTACGCCCATGTGGTCGACGGCGCCGAATCGGCCACCGCGGTCACCACGTTCATCGACTTCGACCGGCAGACGATCACCTACAGCAGCGCCGGCCACCCGCCGCCCGTCCTGGTCCACCCCGACGGCCGGGTGGAGTTCCTCGACCGTGCCACCGACACCCCGCTGGACGCCCGCCCCGACCCGATCCCGAGACCCGAGGCCCGCACCGTCTTCACCAGCGGCGCCACTCTCGCCCTGTACACCGACGGCCTGGTGGAGCGCCGCCGCGAGGACATCGACACCGGTCTGGCCCGACTGGCCGACTCCCTGCGCCGCCACCGGGCCGCCGACCCCGAGACCCTCGCCGACGCCGTCCTGATGGAGCTGCTGCCACCCGGCGGCGCCACCGACGACACGGCCCTGATCATCGTCCGGCTGTGAGCACGGCGGTGAGTCGGAGGTGAGTCGGAGGTGAGTACGGCCATGGACACCCCTGTGAATGCCACCGTGACCGCCGCCGCCGACCCGTCGATGATCGGCCAACACCCCACCCGAGCCCGCCCGGTCCGGTTCCGGCAGCCTCGGCCTGCCCCTACACTGGCACCCTCACGACGTGCCGGTTGACCTGCTTTGACGCGGCGGTTGAGCCGACCGCCGGAGTGAGGAGCGCCCCCACTTGTTCTACTACCTGCTCAAATACGTGTTCCTGGGGCCGTTGCTGAGACTTGTCTTCCGCCCACGCATCGAAGGCCTGGAGCACGTTCCGGCGTCCGGCGCGGCCATCATCGCGGGCAACCACCTCTCCTTCTCGGACCACTTCCTGATGCCCGCTGTGCTGAAGCGGCGCATCACCTTCCTCGCGAAGGCCGAGTACTTCACGGGACCCGGCATCAGGGGCCGACTGGTCGCGACCTTCTTCCGCAGCGCCGGACAGATCCCCGTGGACCGCTCCGGCAAGGAGGCCGGCCAGGCCGCGATCCGCGAAGGACTCGGCGTCCTACGCAAGGACGAGCTGCTCGGCATCTACCCGGAGGGCACCCGTTCCCACGACGGCCGGCTCTACAAGGGCAAGGTCGGCGTCGCCGTGATGGCGCTCAGGGCCCAAGTGCCCGTCATCCCCTGCGCGATGATCGGCACCTTCGAGGCGCAGCCGCCGGGCAAGCTCATCCCCAACATCCACCCCGTGGTGATCCGCTTCGGCAAGCCCCTCGACTTCTCCCGGTACGCCGGCATGGAGAACGAGAAGGCGATTCTTCGCGCGATCACCGACGAGATCATGTACGCGATCCTGACGCTGTCCGAGCAGGAGTACGTCGACCAGTACGCGGCCGTCGCCAAGGCCGAGGACGCGGCGGCGCGCTCGGAAAAGGAGCGCAGGTTCCGCCGGATGCCGCTGAGCTGACCTCTGCTGTCGGCAGAGCACCTGCAGCCGCGCCGGGCCGGGGCGTACGGTCGCCGCATGAGACGTGCTGTGGTGGTCGGAGCGACGGGACAGATCGGGCGGGCGGCCGTGGGTGTGCTGGCCCGGGACGGCTGGCAGGTGACGGCCGTCTCGCGCGGCGGCGGACGGGACGAGGGCTGGCCCGACGAGGTACGCGAGATGGGCGCGGACCGGGAGGACGACGCGGCCCTGGCCGCCGCGGTGGGGCCCGACTGCGACGTCCTGGTCGACATGGTGGCCTACGGGCCGCAGCACGCACGGCAGTTGACCGCGCTGGGCGCTCGCGTGGGCTCGGCCGTGGTGGTCTCCAGCGTGTCGGTGTACGAGGACGACAAGGGCCGGGGCTTCGACACCCAGCAGGAGCCGGACGGCTTCCCCGAGTACCCGGTACCGATCACCGAGGCCCAGCGGACCGTCCGGCCGGGCGACACCTCGTACAGCACCCGCAAGGCGGGGCTGGAGCGCGAACTCCTTGCGGCGGGGCAGCGGTTGCCGACCACGCTGCTGCGCGCCGGTGCGATCCACGGGCCGCACTGCCGCACGCCGCGCGAACTGTACTTCGTCAAGCGCAACCTGGACGGCCGGTCACGGCGCGTTCTGCCCTACGGGGGCGAGAGCCGGTTCCATCCGGCGAGCGTCCACAACATCGCGGAGCTGATCCGGCTGGCCGCCGCGCGGCCGGGCACCAGGGTCCTCAACGCCGTGGACCCGGACGCTCCGACGGTCGCGGAAATCGCCCGCGCGATCGACGCCGTCATGGGCGTCGAGAGCGAGAGCGTCCTCGTGGCCGGGCCGCCGCCGGCGCCCACGGTGGGTGACACGCCGTGGTCGGTGCCGGTGCCCGTGGTGTGCGACATGTCCGCGGCGGAACGGGAGTTGGGCTACCGACCGGTCGTGCGGTACGAGCAGACGCTGCCGGACACGGTCGCGTGGATCGAGGGGCACCTCGCCGGGCGGGACTGGCGGGAGGCGTACCCGAAGATGTTCCAGACGTACGGCGACCTCTTCGACTACGCGGCGGAGGACGCGTTTCTCGACACGCTCGACACGCTCGACACGTGAAAGGGGGGCGGCCGTCGGCGACGGCCGCCCCCCTCTCCGCGTACCGGTTACGGCTTCGGCGTCGCGTGCGGTCCGCACGTCGCGTCGGCGGCGTCCAGCTTGCCGGAGAGCAGGTAGGCGTCCACCCGCTCGTTGATGCACGGGTTGACCAGGCTGGTCACGCCGTGCGAGCCCGCGTCCTTCTCGGTGATCAGGCGGGAGCCCTTGAAACGCTGGTGCAGTTCGACGGCGCCCTCGTACGGGGTGGCCGCGTCACGCTCGGACTGCACGATCAGCACGCCCGGCAGTCCCCTGCCGGTCTTCACGTTCACCGGCGTCTGCTGCTTGACCGGCCAGGTCGCGCAGGGCAGGTTCATCCAGGCGTTGGACCAGGTCAGGAACGGGTAGTTCTGGTGGAGCTTCGTGTTGTCCCGGTCCCACTTCTTCCAACTGGTCGGCCACTTGGCGTCGGTGCACTCGACGGCCGTGTAGACGGCGTTGCCGTTCTCCGAGGCGATGTTGCCCGCGGTGTCCGACAGGTCGGGGGCGGCCGCGTCGACGAGCGCCTGCGTGTCGCCGGCGAAGTACTTGCTGAACACGGTGGCGACCGGAATCCACGAGGAGTCGTAGTACGGGGCTCCCGTGAAGAAGCTCAGCAGCTCGGCCGGGCCGACGACCCCGCCGATCGGGCTCTTCTTGGCGGCGGCCCGCAACTGAAGCCACTTGGCCTGGACTTCGGCGCGCGTGGCACCGAGGTGGAAGACGGCGTCGTTGGCGGCGACCCAGTCCTGCCAGTCCTTCCAGCGGCCCTCGAAGGCGATGTCCTGGTCGAGGTTGGCCTCGTACCAGATCTTCTCCCGCGACGGGTTGACGACGCTGTCGACGACCATGCGCCGGACGTGGCCCGGGAACAGGGTGCCGTAGACCGCGCCGAGGTAGGTGCCGTAGGAGACGCCGAGGTAGTTGAGCTTCTTCTCGCCGAGCGCGGCGCGGATGACGTCCAGGTCGCGCGCGGTGTTCGGGGTGGTCATGTGCGGCAGCATCTCGCCGCTGCGCTCGTAGCAACCCTCCGCGTACTCGCGGGCGAGCCCCCGCTGGGCGAGCTTGTCGGCCTCGGAGTCGGGCACCGGGTCCATCTTGGGCGCCTTCACGAACTCCTGCGGGTCGGCGCAGGAGATGGGCGCCGAGTGGCCGACGCCGCGCGGGTCGAAGCCCACGAAGTCGTACGCCTTGGCCGTGTTGGCCCAGACGGGCGCCTTGGTGATGACCCGGCGCGGGAAGCGCAGGCCGGAGCCGCCGGGGCCGCCCGGGTTGTAGATGAGGGCGCCCTGGCGCTCCTCCTTGGTGCCGGTGTTGCCGATGCGGTCGACGGCAAGCTTGATCTGCTTGCCGAACGGCTTGGCGTAGTCGAGCGGCACAGTGACATAGCCGCACTGGATCGGCTTCTCCAGGCCCCAGTCGGCCGGGCAGTCCTGCCAGTCGATCCCGGCCTTCTCGGCCTTGGCTGCGGCGATCGCCGCGCCGCGGGCTTCGCGGTCCTGGCCGTGGCGGCTGTCCGCACTCGCGGTGGGCACCGCGACGGCTCCGGCTATCAGGGTCGCTGTGACGAGCACTCCGGCGGAACCGAACGCGGCCACCCGCCTGGTCGCTCTCTTGTCCCTCAAGTGGGCCCTCCCCGTACGTGGTTGTGATCGGTACGGGGATCCTCGCGGCTGTGAGCTGCCTGAGGACAGGGGTTGTTGACCTTCTTTGCCAATCCGATAACCGGACTGAGACGTTCGCTCGGCGGTTCCCGGCCCGCCGACTCAACCGAGGGACGTCAGCGCCTCGTCCAGGATCCGCCGAAGCTTCAGCGCGTCCGGCGCCACTGCGGTCACCAGCGCGGCGGGCCCGGCGAGCGGAACGACCGCGGCGCCCTCCCCCAGAACCCGTGCCGCCACCGGCTCGTCCGTGAACTCCGGCCGTACGACGACGACCTGGCCGACGGCTCGATGCCCCGCGAGCACGGCGGGCCCGTCCCAGCCGCCCGGCGCCCCGGGTCCGCAGGACAGCTCCTGGTCGAGCACGGTACGCCCCGCGATCCGTACGGCAAGACGACTGCTGAGCCGCCCCGGTTCCTCACCGGCCCGCCCGAGCACCTGCTCCTCGCGCAGCACGAGCCGGGCCGTCGTACCGAGTTCGACGCGCGTCGTGACGTACAGGTCGCTGCCGTGTGCGGAGATCAACTGCTCGGGCAGCCAGCGCAGTTCGCCGCCGTCGGCGACGGTGAGCCGGACGTCGTAGCGGGCCTCGCCCTTGGCCTGGCCCGGCAGGGCGATGGTGGCGGCGGCCGACCCGACGCGCAGCCGGGCTCCGGTCTCCACCCCGGCCTCCACCGTGAAGTGGTCGCCGCCGAGCGGGCCGCTCATCGCGCCGACGAGCATGACGTGCGCCTCGCCGCCGTTGCCCCGGGTCCGCCGCAGCGCCAGCGGTCCGTCACCCTTCAGGACGGGCAGGGACGTACCGCCGCGGCCGTCGTCGCGCGCGAGCATCCGCGCGGTGGCCCGCACCCCTGTCACGGCCGCGGCCCTGCCGTCCACGCGGCGAGCTGCGCCCGCACCCAGGCGGCGACGTCCCGCACGCCGGCCTCGGTCCTGAGTGACTGGAAGACGACCGGCAGCTCGGCCCGCTGCGCCTTGGCGTCGGCCGCCATCCGCGCCAGGTCGGAGCCGACGTACGGGGCGAGGTCGGTCTTGTTGACGACGAGCAGGTCGGCGGTGGTGACGCCCGGGCCGCCCTTGCGCGGAATGTCGTCCCCGCCGGCCACGTCGATCACGAAGACCTGCGCGTCGACGAGCCCCTTGGAGAAGGTGGCTGTCAGGTTGTCCCCGCCGGACTCGACGAGGATCAGGTCCAGCGGCCCGACCTCGTCCTCCAGATCCTCCACCGCCTCCAGATTGGCGGAGATGTCGTCCCGGATCGCGGTGTGCGGGCAGGCCCCCGTCTCCACGGCGGTGATCCGCTCGGGCGGCAGCACGGCCTCCCGCAACAGGAACTCGGCGTCCTCGCGGGTATAGATGTCATTGGTGACGACAGCGAGGGACAACTCGTCACGCAACGCCCGGCAGAGCGCGGCGACAGTGGCGGTCTTCCCGGACCCGACGGGCCCCCCGAGCCCGATCCGAAGAGCACGGTGCGAGCCGTCGGGACGGTGAGCGTCGGCGCTGACGGCGGCGGGGCCGTCGTGGGAGTGGTCGAGGTGCATGGGGCGACTCCTATTACACGTTTACACGTGGGTCAGCGCTATTCGGCCAGCCCGTCCGGCGTTTGAGGACGAGGCCGTTCAGGCCGATACGGGGGTCTGGGGGCGGCGCCCCCAAGGACGGGACGGGAAGGGGCGGCGGGGGCGACCCGACTAGGACGCGAACAACCGGACGGCCCAAGCGGCATGCACCTCCGCGCTGATCTCCAACAACGGAGCCGACGCCGCAGGCAACGCATCGACACCTTCGTCGACGACCTTCCGCGCCGCCTCCACCGCCTGATCCGCGACCCGGTCCAGCTCCGGCGCCAACCGGGCCAGCACCGCCGTGGCGTCGAAGGGGTCCAGGCTCAGCAGCCGCACCGTGGCCGAAGCCGGGCCACTGACACTCTCGTACGCCGCACAGTAGGCGGCATCAAGGGCCCCCAGCCCCGCTGCCCGCCCCGCGACCCCGAGCACCACCGGCTGATGCGCCCCCTTGGGAAACTCCCGCGCCAGGGCGTCGAGTTCCCCGGACGGCCAGGCCGCCCGCGCGGCCCGCATCAACTGACGGCCCAGCTTCCGCGCGGCGACCCGCAGTGCGGGGGACGGGGTGCGCGCGTCGGCGGCCGCGTCCAACTCCACGGGATTCACGCCGAGTACGGCCGCCGCGGCCAGCGAGGCGGAGACCCGCCCGGCCGTGTGCAGCCGCCCCCGGCAGAAGGACTCCAGGCTCTCGCCCCCGGTGACGCGCCCGGCCTTGACGGCCGCCTCGGCGCCGCCGGAGTGCGCGTGCCCTCCGGCCGGGAAGCGGCCGTCGGCGAGGACAAGAAGTGCGGCCCTGGACATCAGAAGAGGAAGTAGCGCTGGGCCATGGGCAGTTCGGCGGCCGGAGTCGCCTCGACGAGCTCCCCGTCGATGTGCACGGCGAAGCTGTCGGGATCGACCTGGACGCGGGGCCGCGCGTCGTTCTCCCGCATGTCGGCCTTGGTGACCTGACGCGTCGACTCGATGGCCACGAACTTCTTGCCGAGCTGGAGCCGCTCCGGGAGGCCGTCCTCGATGGCGAGCGGCGCCACGAAGTTGACGGAGTTCGAGGCGGGCGCCCGCCCGATCGCACCGAACATCGGACGCGGGAGGATCGGCTGCGGGGTCGGGATGGAGGCGTTGGCGTCGCCCATCTGCGCGTACGCGATCTGCCCGCCCTTGACGACGAGGTGCGGCTTGACCCCGAAGAACGCGGGCTCCCACAGCACCAGGTCGGCGAGCTTGCCGGTCTCGACCGAGCCGACCTGGTGGGCGAGGCCCTGCGCGACGGCCGGGTTGATCGTGTACTTGGCGACATAGCGACGTACCCGATGGTTGTCCGCGCGTCCGTCGCCCGGCAGCGCGCCCCGCCGCCGCTTCATCACATGGGCCGTCTGCCAGGTCCGCATGATGACCTCGCCGACCCGGCCCATGGCCTGCGCGTCGGAGGAGATGATCGAGATGGCGCCCAGGTCGTGGAGGATGTCCTCAGCGCCGATCGTGGAGGGCCGGATCCGGGACTCGGCGAAGGCGAGGTCCTCCGGGACGGCCGGGTTGAGGTGGTGGCACACCATCAGCATGTCGAGGTGTTCCTCGGCGGTGTTGACGGTGAAGGGCCGGGTCGGGTTCGTCGAACTCGGCAGTACGTGCGGCTCGGACACCACGGTCATGATGTCCGGCGCGTGCCCGCCGCCCGCACCCTCGGTGTGGTAGGCGTGGATGCCGCGTCCGGCGATCGCCGCGAGGGTGTCGCCGACGAATCCGGCCTCGTTCAGCGTGTCCGTGTGGATGGCGATCTGGATGCCGGTGTGGTCGGCGACGGTCAGCGAGGCGTCGATGACGGCCGGGGTCGAGCCCCAGTCCTCGTGCAGCTTGAGGCCGAGGGCGCCGCCACGGATCTGGGACAGCATCGCCTCGTGGGAGACGGTGTTGCCCTTGCCGAGGAGTCCGAAGTTGACGGGGTACCCCTCCATCGCCTCCAGCATCCGGGCCAGGTGCCAGGGGCCGGGCGTCACGGTCGTCGCCTTCGAGCCCTCCGCCGGGCCGGTGCCACCGCCGATCAGCGTCGTGACGCCCGAGGACAGCGCCTCGTCGGCGATCTGCGGGCAGATGAAGTGGACGTGCGCGTCGATGGCGCCGGCGGTCAGGATCCGCCCGTTGCCGGCGATGATCTCGGTCTCCGGGCCGATCACCAGGTCGGGGTGGACGCCGTCCATGGTGTCGGGGTTGCCGGCCTTGCCGATGCCGGTGATCCGGCCGTCGCGGATGCCGACGTCGGCCTTGACGATCCCCCAGTGGTCGATGATCACGACGCCGGTGATGACCGTGTCCGGGGTGCCGTCTGCGCGCGTGGCACGGGACTGGCCCATGGACTCGCGGATGACCTTGCCGCCGCCGAAGACGGCCTCGTCACCAGCGAGCCCGGGACCGCCGGAACGATCCTCCTCGATCTCGACGAGCAGGTCGGTGTCGGCGAGCCGGATGCGGTCGCCGGTGGTGGGGCCGAACAGGTCGGCGTACGCGGCACGCGAGATCTCAGGCATCGAGGGCACCTCCGGTCTCCCCGCGCAGTCCGGGCACCACACGGGCGCCGGCGAGCGGGACGAGTTCGACGTCGACGGGGATCCCGGGCTCGAAGCGCACGGCCGTTCCGGCGGCGATGTTGAGCCGCTTGCCGCGTGCTGCGGCGCGGTCGAAGTCCAGGCCGGGGTTGGCCTCGGCGAAGTGGTAGTGGGAGCCGACCTGGACGGGCCGGTCGGCGGCGTTGAGGACGGTCAGCGAGGTGACCTCGCGGCCCTCGTTGTAGACGATCGGGTCGTCCGCGAACAGGAACTCGCCGGGAATCATCGAGGCCCCTCAGACGATCGGGTCGTGGACGGTGACGAGCTTGGTGCCGTCCGGGAAGGTCGCCTCGACCTGGACGTCGTGGATCATCTCGGGGATGCCCTCCATGACGTCGTCCCTGGTCAGCAGCGTGCGCCCGGAGGACATGAGCTCGGCGACCGTACGGCCGTCACGCGCGCCCTCGAGGATGTGCGACGTGATGAGCGCGACCGCCTCGGGGTGGTTGAGCTTCAGCCCGCGGGCCCGGCGCTTCTCGGCCACGTCGGCCGCCACGTGGATCAGCAGCCTCTCTTGCTCGTGCGGGGTCAGTTGCACGTCCCACCTCACAGTCCTCGCTCCGGACCGTGCGGGGTCCGGCTGCCGCAGCCCCCGGGCAAAGTCCCTGGTGGCGTGGATCGGCAGGCTAGTTGGACGGGGTTTCAAGCAAGTTAACCGAGCTGTGATCCGTTCAGGCTTCGTTCCGCGGAGCCGACATGCTCATCAACGCGCGTAGCACGCTCCGGCGGCCGAGGGGGGTGCTGATTCGCGGCTGCCTCGAAGGCCTCACGGACTCCTCCGAGCACCTAGCCGACGATCGCTGCGATCGGCTCCCCCTTGCCGCTGAAGCAGCGGTACACCGCTCAGGCCGAGCGGTCGACCTCCTTCAGCACCTCCTGCGTGGACGTGGCGTGGAAGCCGCTGCGGACGAAGCTGAGCGCGGCGGCCAAGAAGGAATGTTCGTTCCACGTTGGCTTCCGCCCACCGCAGGATCGTGGTCGTCGTCCTCGTCCCCCTGCTCGCGGCGCTCGCCCTGTGGACCTTCGCCTGGCCCGTGGCCCGCTCCGCGCCACGCGATCTGCCGCTCGGCGTCGCCGGACCCGTCACCGCGACGGCTCAGCTGGAGAAGCGGCTCGCGCGGGCAGGAAGGCGCCTTCAAGATCCACCCTTACGGCCGACGAGGCCGCCGCCCGGGACGCCGTCGAGGACCGGACCGTATACGGCACGGTCGTGGCCACCTCCCCGGGCACCGAACTGTGCTGACCGCCTCCGCGGCGAGTCCCTTCGTCGCCCAGCTGCTCCAGCAGGCCGTGCCCGAGCGGGCCGCCGCCTCGGGCACGCAGGTCAGGACGGTCGACATGGTGGCCGCCCCCGAGGCGGACCCGCGGGGCGCGGCGCTGAACGCGAGCGTGCTGCCGCTCGCCCTGACCGGCATCGCGGCGGGGTCTGCGGTCGCCCTGCCCGGACTGCGCGGCCTCCGTGCGCCTTTTCGTTCGTCCCGCGACCCCGGGGACGCGCCGTGCCGCTAGGAGGCGCCGTGCCCCCGGTGGTGCGCCGCGATGCCGAAGCGCTGCTGTTCGCGGGGAGCGGACGCGACCTCGCGAACGGTGGAGACCGCGCTGATCACCTGCTCCTCCGCGGGCTCCTGGAGTTCCTCCAGCCGTTCGAGGTCAGCGGCGGAAACCAGGGCGACGAGGGGTTTGCCGTGCCGCGTCACGACCACCCGCTCACCGCCGTACACCACCCGGTTGATCAGGTCGGCGAGTTCAGCCCTGGCTTGCGTCACCGGAATCTCGTAGGCCATACGCCCATCATAACGTCACGTACGTCCTGTACATTTTTTACAGACGCCGAAGGAGGGGCAGCCATGACCCGACCATCCGCCCGCCACGTCCTGCCCGAGTTCACCGAACGCACGAGCTCCGGGCACAAGACGATGGATCCGTACTCGAAGCTGCTGGAGGAGCGGATCGTCTTCCTGGGGACGCCGATCGACGACGTCTCGGCGAACGACGTGATGGCTCAGTTCATGTACCTGGAGTACAAGGACCCGGACCGCGACATCGTGCTGTACATCAACTCCCCCGGGGGCTCGTTCAGTTCGATGACGGCGATCTACGACACGATGCAGTACGTCAGCTGTGACGTGGAGACGACGTGCCTGGGGCAGGCCGGCTCGTCGGCCGCGGTGCTGCTGGCCGCGGGCACGCCCGGGAAGCGGAGCCTGCTGCCGGGCGCCCGCGTGGTGATCCACCAGCCCGCGCTGTCCGAGCCGGTTCAGGGGCAGGCGAGCGACCTGGCCATCCAGGCCGGCGAGTTGACGCGCGTGCGGACCCGCCTGGAGGAGATGCTCGTGCGGCACACCGGGCGCAGTCCGGAGCAGGTGAACACCGACATCGAGCGGGACAAGATCTTCACCGCGCAGGAGGCGCTGGAGTACGGGCTGGCGGACCGCGTCATCCCGAGCCGCAAGGGCTCGCGCCCCACTCGCGCCGAGGGGTGAGCCGTCGATGTTGCCCGACCTGCCACCGTTGCCGGCCCTGACGCGCGCCGAGGGCGAACTGATCGACCGTTACCTCGACGTGGTGGACCTGCTCGGCCGGATCAACCCGGCCCGCCACGGCGACACGTACCGCGGACTGCGGGCCGCGCAGGCGCTGGTCACCAAGGCGGCCGAGCTGCGGGACGCACTGGCGCTGATGCACCGTCGGGGCGAGACCGAGGTGCACGCCGACACGCTGGCGCGTGCGCTGCGCGTGCTGGACGGGGAGCGCCGCACGGCCCGCGTCACGCTGCCGCCGCCCACCGACAGTTGACGCACCCACAGCCGGTCCGGTCCGCCTCCTGATGGAGCGTCCGGACCGGCGCCGAAACGGACCAAACGGTGTACCACCTCTTGGCGTAGTCGCGCGTCCATTTTCAGGCCCGCTCAAGTTGCGCAACGCGCGTAGGCCCAGGGCGGAATGAGTCGTTCCGGTGCTGGTCGGGGGGCCCTCGGGCCCCTGGACGCCCTCTCGAACACGGGGGTGTCCACCCGAACGGGTGAGTGGTGAGTAACAACACAAACCATCGGTTCCGTTGGGATTTTCGGACATCCCTGAGCCAAGATCCCTGTCTGACGACAAGACCCCGTCACAACGGCGGGGCGATCCGGGCGGACGCCGAGTCCTGCCGCTGCCCGGATGACAGGTCGACAGAAGTGGATCGGCAGGAGTGGAGGACCCAAGCACGACGGGTCGCCGGAACGGTCACGCCATGACCGCGCCGAGCTGCCCTTGGGGTGAAGCCGCAGCAGCGGCCGGGCAACTTCGCCAGCCCGAATCCGACAGGTCATCCTTCACAGGCGGCTGACGAAGGGTTGCGCATGACTGCGCTCAATCGTGTCCCGTCGCTCATGGTCCGGGCCGGTACGGCCTCGGCCCTCACCCTCGCCGCGGTGGGCGGCTCCGTCGTGGTCCCGGGTGTCGCCTCCGACGCCGCGGCCGCCACGCCGGCGACGAAGGCACTTCAGATCGCCGCGTCCAAGAAGGGCTCCCCGTACAGGTACGGCGCCACCGGACCACGCCGGTTCGACTGCTCAGGGCTCACGCTGTACTCGTTCAAGAAGGCGGGCAAGAAGCTGCCTCGTACGGCGGCCCAGCAGTACAACAAGACGCACCACATCTCCTCGAAGAGCCGCAAGGCGGGAGACCTGGTGTTCTTCCACTCGGGGTCGAGCGTCTACCACGTCGGCATCTACGCCGGGAAGGGGAAGATCTGGCACGCCCCGAAGACCGGGGACGTGGTGCGACTGCAGAAGCTCTGGACCAAGAGCGTCTGGTACGGCCGGGTCAAGTGACCCACCCACCCTCGGGGGCGGCGGCGACCTGACCCGCCGCCGTCCCCTGTTGGGGCCCCGCGGGACGCGTGACACGGGCTGAGATGGTTACTCGTTCATCCATGGCCGACCACCGTCCCTGCACCGCACGCAACGAGACCCCGCTGGAGCGCGCCGACCGCAATTTCGGCGAACTGCTCCAGGAACTGCGCGTCACCCAGACCGGGGTGCAGATCCTCTTCGCGTTCCTGCTGACCCTCGCCTTCACGCCGCGCTTCCCGTCGCTCGACACGGTCCAGCGCACGACGTACGTCGTCACGCTGCTGCTGGCGGTCCTCGCGGCGGCGCTGTTCACCGCGCCCGCCGCCCTGCATCGCTCGCTCTTCCAGAAGGGCGCCAAGCCCCGCATAGTCCAGGTCTCCTCGCGGCTCGCCACCCTCGGCATGGGGGTGCTGGTGTTCGCGTTCACCGGGTCGGTGCTGCTCGTGGTGGACGTGACGACCGGCCGGGCCGGAGGGCTGGCCGCGGGCGGGGCGACCCTGCTGGTGTGCCTGGGCCTGTGGTGGCTGCTTCCCCGGCTGGTACGGCGGGCCGTACGGGCCGACGCGCACCGGACGGCCGTCAGGCCGCAGCCCACGGCGGTCCGAGGAGGAGTACCCCACCGAGACCTCTCGGCGCGCCGCCGGTGACCTCCTGACGCCCCTGGGGAGCACGCGGCCGGCGCCGTGAGCGCTACGGCTCCTGCTGGCCCGCCGCCGGCACCGGCTGGGCCGGCACCGTCCACGGCAGCTCGATGAAGACGGTCTTGCCCCCCTCGCGGGTGGGCCGGACTCTGAGCTTGCCGCCGCACTCCGCGGTCAGCCAGCGGATGATCACCATGCCGCGGCCGTTGTCCTGCTGGACGGCGGCGGGCAGTCGTTTCGGGAAGCGCGGGTGGCTGTCGGTGACACCGATGCGCAGGTGCTCGTCACGGTCGAGCGCGATGTCCACCGTGAAGGTGGGTGACTGCCCGAGGGTGTGCTGTACGGCGTTGGTGGCGAGTTCGGAGACGATGAGGCGGATGGTCTCGGCTACGTCCGTGTCCGCCGGCAGACCCCATTCCGCCAGAGCTGTGAGCACGTAGGAGCGGGCGGCGGAGACCGAGGCGGGAACGCTCGGCAGAGTGACGGATGATTCCAGGTGGTCTGCCATGACGACGTCGTCCCTTCCCCGCGGTACCGCAGTCCGACGCGAAGGCGGAGGTTCGAGTACGGTCCCGGACTGGTGCTTCGCGGCCAGAGTGCCATTACCGGGGCGGTCACGGGTGGCGATCCACCAAGATGTGCATATATCTGTCGCTCGAAGCGGTGAACTCTGCGACGGCAGACCGTATTTGGGTGCCTTGGTTGGAGTAAGGAGTAGCCCCATGCAGCACGGTCCCGCGGTGCGCCGCCGGAAGCTGGGCGCCGAACTGCGTGCGCTGCGCACCGGTGCGGGGCTCACGAGTGGTGAGGCGGCCCTGCTGGTGGGCTGGCACCAGTCGAAAGTGAGCCGGATCGAGACCGGCGCGAGCGGGGTGAAACCGGCCGATGTGCGGTTACTGCTCGACGCCTACGGGGTGCACGACTCCCAACTGCGCGAGCTGCTCCTGATGTTGGCGGGCTCCGGCGAGGGTGGCGGCCGCCACCACTGGTGGCAGGCGTACCGAGGTGTGCTGCCGCCGACCTACCGGGATTTCATCAGCCTGGAGTCGCAGGCCAGCGCGATGCGCACGCTGGAGACCTCGGTGGTGCCCGGCCTGCTGCAGACGGCGGAGTACGCCCGGGCGGTGACGAAGGCCGCGGTGGACGGGCTGGACGACGAGCGTCTCGACGCCCTGGTCGAAGTGCGCCTGGCCCGGCAGGACGTGCTGCGTTCGCATCCGCCGCTGGAGTTGAGCGCCGTTCTGGACGAGGCCGTGCTGCGGCGGGAGGTCGGCGGCCCCGACATCATGGCGCGGCAGCTGGCACGACTGGTCGAGGCGGTGCGGCTGCCCCAAGTGCGCCTGCAGGTACTGCCGTTCGCGGCCGGCGCGCACATCGGTGTCACCGGGCCTTTCGTTATCTTCTCATTTTCGCGCACATCTGATCTGGATGTGGTTGTTCTCGACCACTTGACGAGTAGCCTCTACCTCGAACGGAAAGAAGACCTCCAGGCTTACACCGAGGCCTTCAACGCCCTTCGGTTCCACGCCCTTTCGCCCGAGGACTCGTTGGACTACATCGCCGCTATAGGTGACGGCGCGTAAGGAGGCACCATGTCTGCCCTGCCTCGGCACGTACCTTCCAGTACCGATCTGCCCGGCCCGCGGTGGCTGCGCAGCAGTTACAGCACGGGAGCGAACAACTGCGTCGAGACCGCCCGGCTCGTGGCCGGACGCCCGGCCGGACTGCTCGCCGTGCGCGACTCGAAGAACCCGGCCGGACCCGCGCTGCTCTTCTCCCCCGAGAGCTGGGCGGGCTTCACGGCCGCGGTGCACCACATCTGACCGGTTCCGCCGTCGCGCGACGCACGGCCGTGGCACCCGCGAGAGAGCCTGAGGATGCGCGCCGTCCCGCGACTCACGGTCGCGTCTCGCCGATCACCCGTACAGCACGTTCGATCTGCCCGTCGGAGAGGTCCGCGCGGGCGGTCAGCCTCAGCCGGGAGACGCCGTCGGGCACGGAAGGAGGACGGAAGCAGCCCACGGCCAGCCCCTGCGCACGGCAGTCGGCCGCCCAGCGCACGGCCCCCTCCGGGGACGGTGCGCGCACGGAGACGACCGCGGCGTCCGGACGTACCGCCTCCAGACCCGCGGCGCTCAGGCGTGCGTACAGGTCGGCGGCGACCGCGCGCGCTCGCGCCGCCCGCTCCGGCTCGCGGCGCAGCAGGCCCAGGGCGGCCAGGGCCGCGCCCGCCGCCGCGGGGGCGAGGCCGGTGTCGAAGATGAACGTCCGGGCCGCGTTGACCAGGTGGTCGATCACCCGGGCGGGGCCGAGCACGGCACCGCCCTGGCTGCCGAGCGACTTGGACAGCGTGACCGTCACGACGACGTCGGCGGCGCCCGCGAGTCCCGCCGCGTGCGGGGCGCCGCGGCCGCCGTCGCCGAGGACGCCGAGACCGTGGGCGTCGTCGACCACCAGCCCCGCGCCGCGCTCCCGGCACGCCTCGGCGAGCCCGGCCAGCGGTGCCGCGTCGCCGTCGACCGAGAAGACCGTGTCGGACACGACGACGGCGGGGCCCTCGTGCGTCTGGAGCGCCTTGCGCACGGCGCCCGGGTCGGCGTGCGCGACGACCTGCGTGGTGCCGCGGGCCAGCCGGCAGCCGTCGATGAGCGAGGCGTGGTTGCCCGCGTCGGAGACGATCAGCGAGCCGTGCGGTGCCAGCGCGGTCACCGCCGCGAGGTTGGCGGCGTAGCCCGAGGAGAAGACGAGCGCCGCCTCGAAGCCGCAGAAGTCGGCCAGCTCGCGTTCCAGCTCCTGGTGGAGCTCCGTGGTGCCGGTGACGAGCCGGGAACCGGTCGAGCCGCCGCCCCAGGTCCGAGCGGCCCGCGCCGCGCCCTCGGTGACCACCCGGTGCCGGGCCAGCCCCAGGTAGTCGTTGCTCGCCAGGTCCAGGAGCGGGGAGTCGGAGGGGCGGGGGCGCAGCGTCCGTACGAGTCCGGCGCGGCGGCGCAGCTCGGCCTGCTCGTCGATCCAGGCGAACGCCATCGGCCCTCCAGGGATGTGTAGGCAGTGCCTGCGATTTGTAGGCAGTCCACAGACACTAGCGGGACTGCCGGGCACCCATGATGTGGCGATACCCACACGTCGAAGCGTCTCTGTTGTGTGAACTCTCCTTGGCCGAAAGCGCCTGCGTAGGACAGGATCGGCTCTCATGGACCTGCTGAACACGCTGGTGGACAAGGGGCTTCGGCGCGAGCTGCCGACCCGCGAGGAGGCGCTGGCCGTCCTCGCCACTTCCGACGACGACCTGCTCGATGTGGTGGCCGCGGCCGGCAAGGTACGCCGGCACTGGTTCGGCCGACGGGTGAAACTCAACTACCTGGTCAACCTCAAGTCGGGCCTGTGCCCGGAGGACTGCTCCTACTGCTCGCAGCGGCTCGGCTCCACCGCCGGTATCCTCAAGTACACCTGGCTCAAGCCCGATGACGCCTCGAAGGCCGCGGCGGCCGGGTTGGCGGGAGGCGCCAAACGGGTGTGCCTGGTGGCCAGCGGGCGCGGTCCGACCGACCGGGACGTGGACCGGGTCTCCGACACGATCAAGGCGATCAAGGACCAGAACGAGGGCGTCGAGGTGTGCGCCTGCCTCGGTCTGCTCTCCGACGGCCAGGCCGAGCGGCTCCGCGCGGCGGGCGCCGACGCCTACAACCACAACCTCAACACGTCCGAGGAGACGTACGGGGACATCACGACCACGCACACGTACGCCGATCGGGTGGACACCGTACAAAAGGCGCACGCGGCCGGACTGTCCGCCTGCTCCGGGCTGATCGCCGGCATGGGCGAGCGCGACGAGGACCTGATCGACGTCGTCTTCTCGCTGCGCGAGCTGGACGCGGACTCGGTGCCGGTCAACTTCCTGATCCCGTTCGGGGGCACCCCGCTGGCCAAGGAGTGGAACCTCACCCCGCAGCGGTGCCTGAGGATCCTGGCGATGGTCCGGTTCGTCTGCCCGGACGTCGAGGTGCGCATCGCGGGCGGCCGCGAGGTCCATCTGCGCAGCATGCAGCCACTGGCGCTGCACCTGGCCAACTCGATCTTCCTGGGCGACTACCTGACCAGCGAGGGCCAGGCGGGCAAGGTCGACCTCGACATGATCGCGGACGCCGGGTTCGAGGTGGAGGGCACCGACCAGGTGACGCTGCCGGAGCACCGGGTGACGGCCGGGGGCGGGTGCGGGTCGCACGAGGGCGGCGGGTGCGGGTCGCACGAGGACGCCGGCGGATGCGGATCGCACGAGGACCGCGGCGCGTGCGGGTCCGCTCCGGCCGCCGTGCCCGCGGGGGAGGCTCGTACGGACCTGGTCGCCGTACGCCGTCGAGGCGCCGGAACGGACCTCGCGCCCAATGCCTGACCTGACCGGCCTGACTGTCGCCGAGCTGCTGGAGCTGGACCGGCGGCACGTCTGGCATCCGTACGGTCCCATGCCGGGCCGGCAGGAGCCGCTCGTCGTGGAGTCGGCGAACGGGGTACGGCTGAAGATGGCCGACGGCTCGGGCGAGCTGGTCGACGGCATGTCGTCCTGGTGGTCGGCGATCCACGGCTACAACCACCCGGTGCTGAACGAGGCCGCGCGCGAGCAGCTCGGGCGGATGAGCCACGTGATGTTCGGCGGGCTCACCCACGAGCCCGCCGTACGCCTCGCGAAGCTCCTTGTCGACATGTCGCCGGACGGCCTGGAGCATGTCTTCCTCGCCGACTCCGGGTCGGTGTCGGTCGAGGTCGCGGTCAAGATGTGTCTGCAGTACTGGCGCTCGCTCGGCCGCCCTTCGAAGCAACGCCTGTTGACCTGGCGCGGCGGGTACCACGGGGACACCTGGCAGCCGATGTCGGTGTGCGACCCCGAGGGCGGGATGCACGAGCTGTGGGCCGGGGTGCTCCAGCGCCAGGTGTTCGCGGACCCGCCGCCGGTGGAGTACGAGGAGGCGTACGCCGACCGGCTGCGCGCGCTGATCGAGCGGCACGCCGACGAGCTGGCCGCGGTGATCGTCGAGCCGGTGGTGCAGGGCGCGGGCGGGATGCGGTTCCACTCCCCCGCCTATCTGCGGGTGCTGCGCGAGGCGTGCGACGCGCATGGCGTGCTGCTGGTGTTCGACGAGATCGCGACGGGGTTCGGACGTACGGGCGCGCTGTTCGCGGCGGAGCACGCGGCGGTGACCCCGGACGTGATGTGCGTGGGCAAGGCGCTGACCGGCGGCTATATGACCATGGCGGCAACGCTGTGCACCGCGCGCGTGGCCGACGGCATCTCGCGGGGCGAGGTCCCGGTCCTCGCCCACGGCCCGACCTTCATGGGCAATCCGCTCGCGGCTTCGGTCGCCTGCGCCTCGATCGAGCTGCTGCTGGGCCAGGACTGGCTCGCGGAGGTCAAGCGGATCGAGGCGGGGCTGCGGGAGGCGCTGGCGCCTGCTCTTGGGATCCCGGGCGTGAAGGACGTCCGCGTCCTCGGCGCCATCGGTGTCGTGCAGCTCGACCACGCCGTGGACATGAAGGCGGCGACGGAAGCCTCCGTGCGCGAGGGCGTGTGGCTGCGGCCGTTCCGCGACCTCGTCTACACGATGCCGCCGTACGTCACGGGCGACGCGGACGTGGCACGGATCGCCCGCGCGGTCTGCGCGGCGGCGCGGGAGGGATGACATGGCGGTACTGGTGATCACGGGCACCGGCACGGAGGTCGGCAAGACGGTCACGACCGCGGCCGTCGCCGCCGCCGCGCTCGCGGCCGGACGGTCGGTGGCCGTGCTGAAGGCCGCACAGACGGGCGTACGGCCGGACGAGCCCGGGGACGCCGACGAGGTGGCGCGGCTCGCGGGTGGCGTGACGGCGGCCGAACTCGCCCGGTATCCCGAGCCCTTGGCGCCGGCCACGGCCGCGCGGCGGGCCGGGCGGGCGCCGGTGCGTCCGCGGGAGGTCGCCGAGGCCGCCGCCAAGCTGGCCACCGAGCACGACCTGGTGCTGGTCGAGGGGGCGGGCGGACTGCTCGTCCGCTTCGACGCGGCGGGCGGGACACTCGCCGACGTGGCCGGGCTGCTGGCGGCGCCGGTGCTGCTGGTGGCGTCGGCGGGCCTGGGCACCCTGAACACCACGGAGCTGACGGCCCGTGAACTCCGGGGCCGCGCGCTCGAATTGGCGGGGATCTTGATCGGCAGCTGGCCCGAAGCGCCCGATCTCGCCTCGCGTTGCAACCTGGCGGACCTGCCGGACGTGTCCGGGGCCCCGCTGCTGGGAGCCCTGCCCGCCGGCGCCGGGACCCTCGAACCCGCCGCCTTCCGCGCCGCGGCGCCGGACTGGCTGGCGCCGCGGCTGGACGGCACGTGGGACGCGGAGGCGTTCCGGAGGCGGGAGGCTCCCTGATCACCGGTTTGGTCTCGGTGGTCACCGGTTTCGTCCCGGTGGACTGCGGCGGCCGGGTGTCTCGGCCGGCCGCGTGTCGTACACCGGCATGTACGACGACCACACCGTCTGCGAGCAGGTGCGCGACTTCGTCGCGTGACCGGACCGCGGGGGGGGGTGCGAGGGGCCCGTACGGGGGACAATCCTGGTGAGGTCCGCCTGCCAGGGAGGTTGCCATGCCGCTGCGGTCCGCCCGATCCGGCAAGGTGTCCCGCGATGCCGTCCACCACCCGCTGTTCGCCCGGTACTACGCCCGGATCAGTGTGAACGCCGAGACCAGGATGGGCATGGGCGGCGTGCGCGAGCGGCTGCTGGCCGGGCTGTCCGGGCGGGTCATCGAGATCGGCGCGGGCAACGGCCTGAACTTCGCGCACTACCCGGGCACCGTCTCGGAGGTCGTGGCCATCGAACCGGAGCGCCGGCTGCGGCAGTTGGCCCTGGAGGCCGCCCTGCGCTCCGGGGTGCCGGTCGACGTGGCGCCGGGCGCGGCGGAGGCGCTGCCGGTCAAGAGCGAGGCCTTCGACGCGGCGGTGGTCTCCCTGGTGCTGTGCAGCGTGCGGGACGTGCCGCGGGCCCTCGGCGAAATACGGCGAGTGCTGCGGCCCGGTGGCGAGGTGCGGTTCTTCGAGCACGGCAGGGGTGGCGGCCGGGCGATGTCCCTCACCCAGCGCGCACTGGATCGCACGCTGTGGCCGCCGCTGAACGGCGGCTGCCATCTGGCCCGGGACCCGATCGGCGCACTGCGGCACGCCGGGTTCGAACTGGGCCCCTACCGGCGGGTTCTGATGCCGGAGAAGGGACCGAGACTGCCCACGTCCTACTGCGTGCTCGGCACCGCGTGGCGCCCCGCGGCCCAGGAGCCCTGATCACAGGCTCCACCGGCGCAGCTCCTGCGCGATGTCGTACACGGACGCCTCACCGTTCTTGACCAGGCGGGCCAGTTCACGCACCTGCTCGGGCGAGGTGACGACCTTGAGGCCGCTGGCGACGAGATACGCGTAGGCGACGGCGCACGCGAAGAGAGCGTTGGAGCGCTCCAACGCCGGTACGTGGATGAGGATCTGGAGCAGCGCGGCGGCACGCGCGTGCGGGCTGTCGTAGACGGGGGCGTCGAATATCTCGGCCTGGTGGCGCGCGACAGCGGCGACGAGGGCGCCCCAGTCGGTGACCTGGGGGTCTGAGGGGGTCCTCTGTTCGGCGAGCATCAGGAGCCAGGCGAGGTCGATTCTGATGTTGTTCAACGGATCAGCGGCGACCTTCGCCGGCCTCGTCGGCGAACACCTTCTCGTACTGCTTCATGAAGTCGGCGGCCGCCTCCACGAAGGTGTGCCCCACCTCGCCGGTGTCCTGTCGGACCAGTTCCTCGATGTAGCGGTTGACGCTCATGCCCCGGGCCAGAGCACGCTCGCGGGCCGCGCGGGCCGTGCCCTCGTCGACGCGTACGTTCAGCTGGGTCTTCGCCATGCTTCGAAGCTAGCGCCGGATTGCTAGCACCCGCAAGGGGCCCTGGACGCCGATACGAGCACGGAAGGTGCCCCTTACACCCGTACCGGGGACCCGACCTGGGGCGGAGAGCGACTCGACCCCACGAGGGATACCCGGTGTGGGCCCGGTCACATTACCCTCGGGCAGGACCAGGAGTGCGCGACAGCCACGAGCGAGGAGACAGCCTTGTCCACACCCGCTGCTCAGCACGTGCCGGGCCAGGCATCGGCCGACGGGATCGCCGCCCGCGCCCGCGGTCTGACCAAGGCGTACGGCTCGGGCGAGACGACCGTGCTGGCCCTGGACTCGGTCGACGTGGACATCGCGCGCGGCCGGTTCACCGCGGTCATGGGGCCGTCCGGCTCCGGGAAGTCCACGATGATGCACTGCCTGGCGGGCCTCGACACCGTCTCGGCGGGGCAGGTGTGGCTCGGCGACACCGAGATCACGGGGCTGAAGGACCGCGAGCTGACCCGGCTGCGCCGGGACCGGATCGGGTTCATGTTCCAGTCGTTCAACCTCATCCCGACGCTGAACGCGGCCGAGAACATCACCCTGCCCATGGACATCGCGGGCAAGAAGCCCGACGAGAAGTGGCTGGACCAGGTCATCGACACGCTGGGGCTGCGGGACCGGCTGGGGCACCGGCCGTCCCAGCTCTCCGGCGGCCAGCAGCAGCGCGTCGCGTGCGCCCGCGCGCTCGCCTCCCGGCCCGAGCTGATCTTCGCGGACGAGCCGACCGGCAACCTGGACTCGCGGGCGGGCCTGGAGGTCCTCGGGTTCCTGCGCGAGGCCGTCGACCAACTCGGGCAGACCGTCGTGATGGTGACGCACGACCCGGGCGCGGCCGCCCACTCCGACCTCGTGCTCTTCCTCGGGGACGGGCGGATCGTGGACGAGATGGAGCGGCCGACGGCGGAGGGGGTCCTGGAGCGCATGAAACGGTTCGACGTGACCCGGGCCCCGTTCACCGCCGAGAACTCAGGCACCTCGTCCGACGTCACCCTCGACAAGGACTGATCCCGTGCTGAAGGCGACCCTTCGCAGCTTCCTCGCCCACAAGGGGCGGCTGCTGCTCTCCGCGCTGGCCGTCGTCCTGTCCGTGGCGTTCGTCGCGGGCAGCCTGATCTTCTCCGACACGCTCAGCCGGACCTTCGACCGGCTCTTCGCCTCGACGGCGCCCGACGTGACCGTCAGCCCGAAGGAGGATCTCGACGAGGCGGTGCCGTCCGGCCGTACGGCCACCCTGCCGGCCGAGCTCGCGGCCCGGGTGGCCAGGATCGACGGGGTCGCCGCCGCGCGCTCGGACGCCGAGGTCCAGAACATCACCGTCGTCGACGACGAGAACGAGTCCGTCGGCCCGACCACCGGCGCACCGACCATCGGCACCGACTGGAACCCGGACGAGCGCAGCCCGGTGGAGCTCACCTCAGGTCACGCCCCGCGCGGACCGGCCGAGGCGATGCTCGACTCGGAGACCGCCGACCGCAAGGACGTGGGGATCGGCGACACGCTCACCGTGATCGCGGGTCCGGGTTCCTTCAAGGTCGAGGTCGTCGGCATCGTCACCTTCACCACCACCAACCCCGGTGCCGCACTCGTCTTCCTCGACCCGCCGACCGCGCAGCAGAAGCTGCTGGGCGACGCGAAGGCCGCCACCAGCATCTCGGTCGACGCCGACGAGGGCGTCAGCGACGACCAGCTGAAGCAGCGCGTGGCCGCCGCGCTCGGCGCGGACACCTATGACTACCGGACCGCCGACGAGCAGGCCGAGTCCGACGTCGAACAGCTCGGCGGATTCCTCGACATCATCAAGTACGTCATGCTCGGCTTCGCCGGCATCGCCGTGCTGGTCGGCGTCTTCCTCATCGTCAACACCTTCTCGATGCTGATCGCCCAGCGCACCCGCGAGCTGGGCCTGCTGCGCGCCCTGGGCGCCGACCGGCGCCAGGTACGCCGATCCGTCCTCACCGAGGCCATGCTGCTCGGCCTGGTCGGCTCCACACTGGGCCTGGCCACCGGCATCGGGCTCGCGGCCGGGCTGATCGAGCTGATGAACGCACTCGGCATGAACATCAAGGCCAGCGAGATGGTGATCGGCTGGGGCACGCCGGTGGCGGCGTACGTCGTCGGCGTCGGCGTCACCTTCGTCGCGGCCTACCTCCCGGCCCGGCGCGCGGCCGGAGTCTCCCCGATGGCCGCCCTCGCGGACGCCGAGATCGCCGGGATCGGCCGGCCGCTCAGGACGCGGGCGATCGTGGGCGGTGTCGTCGGCGCGCTCGGCGCGGCCGCGCTCCTCGGCTGCGTGACGGCGTCGGAGACCGGTTCAGCGGCCTCCCTGCTGGGCCTCGGCATCATCCTCACCCTCCTGGCCACCGTGATCGCGGGCCCGCTGCTGGTGCGGCCGGTCATCCGGGTGCTGGGCGGCGCCTTCCCCGCGCTGTTCGGGTCCGTCGGCCGGATGAGCCAGCGCAACGCCCTGCGCAATCCCCGCCGTACCGGCGCCACCGCGGCCGCGCTGATGGTGGGCCTGGCCCTGGTCGGCGGGATGTCGGTGGCGAGCGCCTCCATGAGCGAGTCCTTCGACCAGCAGATCGACGAGACGCTGGGCGCCGACTTCGTCGTGCAGAACGGCAACTTCCTGCCCTTCCCGCAGGAGGTCACCGACGCGGTACGGGACACGGAGGGCGTGGGGCTCGTCGTACGGTCGCGGTTCGCCCCGGTCGCCGTACGGCTGCCGGACGGCGACCGGGTCGAGACGACCGCCGCGGCCTACGACCCGCAGCTCGACGAGGTCGCCAACATCACGTACGCGCAGGGCGACACCGCGGCCGCGCTCGCGGACGGCAGGTTCGCCATGGACGTGGACTTCGCGCGTGACCACGGCGTCCGGGTCGGCAGCGCGATCCCCGTCGAGTTCCAGGGCGGACGCACCACCGAACTGACCGTGGGCGCCCTCACCGACCAGGACGCCGCCGAAGGGTTCGGCACGGAAGGTGGTCTGTACTTCGGCCTGGCCACGCTGGAGAGGTTCGCGCCCGGCGGGCAGGACTCCGGGCTGTACGTGAACGCGGCCTCCGGGACGAGCGCCGACGACCTGCGTACCGGCCTGGAGCGCACGCTCGACCCGTATCCGCAGGTACAGGTGCGCGACCTGGCCGACTACAAGGAACTGGTCCACGACCAGATCGCCGTCCTGCTCTACCTCGTGTACGCGCTGCTCGGGCTCGCGATCGTCATCGCGGTCCTCGGCGTGGTCAACACCCTCGCCCTGTCGGTCGTGGAGCGCACCCGGGAGATCGGTCTGCTGCGGGCCATCGGGCTCGCCCGGCGTCAGCTGCGCCGGATGATCCGGCTGGAGTCGGTGGTGATCGCGGTGTTCGGCGCGGTGCTGGGGCTCGCCCTGGGGCTGGTGTGGGGCGTGTGCACCCAGCAGGTGCTGGCGCTGCAGGGCATGAACGCGCTCGCGATCCCCTGGACCACGATCGTCGCGGTCGTGGTCGGCTCGGCGGTGGTGGGTGTCGTGGCGGCCCTGCTGCCCGCGTTGCGTGCATCTCGCATGAATGTGCTGGCGGCCATCGCGCACGAGTGATGGAATCACGGCGGGTACTCAAGTCGCTTTCCGCTGAGGAGAGTTCATGACCCGTCCGTTCCGTTTCGGCGCCAGCATGATCGTCCCCGGGCCCGCCGAGGAGTGGCGCGCCAAGTGCCGCCGGGCCGAGGAGCTCGGTTACGACGTGATCCTGGTCCCCGACCACCTCGGCATGGTCGCGCCCTTCCCGGCGCTGGTCGCGGCGGCGGAGGCGACCGAGCGGCCGCGGCTGGGCACGTTCGTGCTCAACGCCGGTTTCTGGAACCCCGCGTTGCTGGCCCGCGAGGTCGCCACGACCGACGCGCTGACCGGCGGGCGGCTGGAGCTGGGCCTGGGCACCGGATACGTGCAGGCCGAGCACGACACGGCCGGACTGCCGTACGGCTCGCCGGGCGAGCGGGTGGACCATCTGCGGCGCACGATCGAGGAGGTGGAGCGCCTGCTCGGCTCCCCCGATCTCCCCCACTCTCGACTTCGCTCGAGCGGGGGGACCCCCATGCCGCGGCCGGTGCAGCCCCGGGTGCCGCTGATGGTCGGCGGCAACGGCGACCGCATGCTGCGGCTCACCGCCGAGCACGCCGACATCGCGGCGTTCACCGGCGCGCGCCCGGTGCCGGGGGACACGGCGGGGAAGCTGCTGCCGATCACACCCGAGGAACTCGACGAGCGCGTGGCCCGGTACCGGGATCTGGCGAAGGGGCGCGTGGAGCCGGCCGAACTGAACCTCCTCCTCCAGCTGGTGGTGATCACCGACGATCCCGAGGCGGCCGTCCGGCCTCTCGTGGAGCGGGTGCCGGACGTGACCGTGGAGCAGGCCCTGGAGCTGCCCCTCGTGCTGGCCGGCACGCTGGAGGAGATCACCGCGAAGGTGCTCGCGCAGCGCGAGCGGTACGGGTTCTCGTATCTGACGGTCCTGGAGCCGTACATGGAGGCGTTCGCGCCGGTGGTCGATCGGTTGCGGGGTCGATGACCGTCCGGATGCTGGAATTCCGCGTCCCGGTCCGGTGGGCGTGATGGGATCGGCGTATGACTGACCTGCGGATACGGGCCGCGACGCCCTACGACCTGGACGCCGTGCTGGCCTTCTGGAAGGTGGCCGCCGAGGGGACGAGCATCAGTGACGACCGGAGCGGTGTGGAGCGGCTGGTCGCCCGCGACCCCGAGGCCCTGCTCCTGGCCGAGCTCGGCGGGGAACTGGTCGGCACGGTGATCGCGGGCTTCGACGGCTGGCGCTGCCACCTCTACCGGCTCGCGGTCCACCCGGACCGCCGCCGCCGGGGCATCGGCGGCGCCCTGCTCACGGCCGCCGAGGAGCGCTTCGTACGGCTGGGCGGGCGGCGCGGGGACGCGATGGTGCTGACGCGCAACGAGACCGGGCACCATGCGTGGCGGGCGGCCGGGTACACGCCCGAGGAGCACTGGCGGCGCTGGGTGAAGCCCCTCACCGACTAGGGAACCGACCGCCGAAGGCACTCTTTTGCCCATCCTTTACCATTGGAGGGCCACTCGGTCCTCCATGAAAGGTGTGAGCGTCCGCCCATGGGCGAGCCTCCCAGTACCAGTACGCGACATCGCGCGATCCTCCCCGCCCTGTCCGACCATGGGACGGAGGTGACCCGATGACGGAAGTGCTCCTGCTGCTGGTGGCGATCCTGCTCTCGCTGATCTGTGGCGCCTTCGTCGCCGCCGAGTTCTCGCTGACCACCGTCGAGCGCGGCGAGCTGGAACGCGCGGTGGAGCGCGGCGAGCGGGGCGCGGCCGGCGCCCTCAAGGCCGTACGGAACCTGACCTTCCAGCTCTCCGGCGCGCAGCTCGGCATCACGGTCACCAACCTGGTGGTCGGCATGCTCTCCGAGCCGTCGATCGCCGCGCTGATCGCCGGCCCGCTGGAATCGGCCGGCATCTCGCGCTCCACGGCGAGCTCCCTGGCCCTGGTGCTCGGTACGGCCCTGTCGACGGTGTTCCTGATGGTCGTCGGCGAGCTGGTGCCGAAGAACTGGGCGATCTCCTCGCCGCTGGCGGTGGCCAAGAGCGTGGGCAACGCGCAGCGCTGGTTCAGCGCCGCGTTCCGCCCCTTCATCTCCCACCTCAACAACACCGCCAACCGTGTGGTGCGCCGGTTCGGTCTGGAGCCCGCCGAGGAGCTGGCCTCCGCGCGCGGGCCGCAGGAGCTGGCCGCACTGGCCCGGCACTCCGCCCGGGAGGGCGCCCTGGAGGCCGACACCGCCGAGCTGTTCGTACGGACCCTGAACCTCGCCGACCTGACCGCGGAGAACGTGATGACACCGCGCGTGCAGGTCATCGCCCTGGACGTCCAGGCGACCTGCGAGGACGTGGCGAACGCGACCCGGGCGACCGGCCTGTCCCGGTTCCCGGTCTACCGCGGCAACCTCGACTCGGTCGTGGGCACCGCGCACATCAAGGACGTCGTGGCGGTGCCCGCCGAGCGCCGCACCCGCGTGTCCGTGTCCGAGCTGATGCGTGAGCCGCTGCTGGTCCCGGAGTCCCTCACCGTGGACCGGCTCCTGGACCGGCTGTCCGGCAAGCGCACGATGGCCGTGGTCATCGACGAGTACGGCGGTACGGCGGGCGTGGCCACCCTGGAGGACATCGTCGAGGAGGTCGTGGGCGAGGTGCGGGACGAGCACGACCCGCACGAGACGCCCGACCTGGCCCGGGCGGGCACCGACGACGACGGCCGCACCCTGTATTCGGCGGACGGCTCCACCCGCACCGACCAGCTCGCCCGCGTCGGTCTGAAGGCGCCCGAGGGGCCGTACGAGACCCTGGCCGGCCTCGTCGCGACGGAGCTCGGCCGCATCCCCGCCGTCGGTGACCGGGTCGAGGTGGCGGGCTGGCGGCTGGACGTGGTGGACGCGTCGGGCCGCAGGGCCGCGCGGCTGGTGCTGCACGCGCCGCTGAACGAGGGAATGACGGAGGTGGAGGGCCAGTGACCGCCGTTCAGTTGCTGATCGGTCTGGCGACCCTCGTCGTCAACGCCTTCTTCGTGGGCGCCGAGTTCGCGTTGATCTCCGTGCGCCGCAGCCAGATCGAGCCGCATGCCGACCTGGGCGACCGGCGTGCGAAGAGTGTGCTGTGGGGGCTGCAGCACGTGTCCGCGCTGATGGCGGCCGCACAGCTCGGCATCACGCTGTGCACGCTGGTGCTGGGTGTGGTCGCGGAGCCTGCCATCGCGCATCTGCTGGAGCCGGTGTTCCACGCGTCGGGCGTGCCCGCCGGTGCCGGACACGCGGTCTCCTTCGTGATCGCGCTGGCCCTGGCGACGTATCTGCACATGCTGCTCGGCGAGATGGTGCCGAAGAACATCGCGCTCGCGGAGCCGGTGCGCAGCGCGCTGCTGCTCGGCCCGCCGCTGGTCGCCCTGTCCCGGGCGCTGCGGCCGGTGATCTTCACGATCAACGCCTTCGCGAACGCCCTCCTCAAGCTCCTCAGGGTCGAGACCAAGGACGAGGTCGCGGCCACCTTCTCGGACGCCGAGCTGGCCCGGATCGTACGGGACTCCGGCGAGGCGGGCCTGATCGACGACCGTGCACTGGAGCGGCTGCACGACGCGCTGGAGCTGGGGCGCCGGCCGGTGCGGGACGTGGTGCTTCCCCTGGAACGCGTCGTCTACGCGCGCGTGGGCATCACTCCGGAGCAGTTGGAGCAGTTGTCGGCCGAGTCCGGGTTCTCCCGCTTCCCGGTGGTGGACGACGGGCGCCGCATCGTCGGCTACCTGCATGTGAAGGACGCGCTCGACGCCGCCCCGCGGGACGTGCCGTTCCGGGTGCAGGACATGCGGCCCAGCGCCCGGGTACGGGAGAGCACGCCGCTGGACGACGTCCTCACCGCGATGCGGGGCAGCCGTACGCATCTCGCGGCCGTGCTGGGCTCGGACGGGCGGCTGACCGGCCTGGTGACCATGGAGGACGTGCTGCGGGAGTTGTTCGGGCAGCGGACCTGAGCGGTGAGACGGGGCCCGGGGCCGACCGACCGACGGGTATGGCCCCGGGTTACCATCGCTGACGCCATGCAGAAGAACCCCACACACACCAGCCTCGTCGCGGTCGGCGACTCCTTCACCGAGGGCATGTCGGACCTGCTGCCGGACGGCTCCTACCGGGGCTGGGCCGACCTGCTCGCCGGGCGGATGGCCGCGCACTCCCCCGGCTTCCGGTACGCGAACCTCGCGGTGCGCGGAAAGCTGATCGGGCAGATCGTCGCCGAGCAGATCGACGTGGCGGCGGCCATGCGGGCCGACGTGGTCACGCTGGTCGGCGGTCTCAACGACACGCTGCGCCCCAAGTGCGACATGGGGCGGGTGCGCGCCCTGCTGACGGAGGCCGTGGAGCGACTCGCCCCGTCCTGCGAGCAGCTGGTGCTGATGCGCAGCCCGGGCCGCCAGGGGCCGGTCCTGGAGCGCTTCCGGCCGCGCATGGAGGAGCTGTTCGAATGCGTCGACGGCCTCGCCGAGAAGCACGGCGCGCTGGTCGTCGACCTGTACGGCGCGCCCTCGCTGGGTGACCCGCGCATGTGGGACGTCGACCGGCTGCACCTGACGGGCGAGGGCCACCGCAGGGTCGCGGAAGCGGTGTGGCAGGGCCTCGGCTACGAGCCCGAGGACACCGAGTGGCGCACGCCTGTGCCCCTCACGCCACCGCCTGGCTGGGGCGCCCGCCGGGCCGCCGACGCCCGCTTCGCCCGGCAGTACCTGCTGCCGTGGATCGGCCGCCGCCTGTCGGGCCGCTCCTCGGGCGACGGCCTGCCGCCGAAGCGGCCGGAGCTACTGCCGTACGAAAGGCCGACGGGGTAATCCGCCGACCACGCGGGGCACTCGTCGCGCGGTAGGTCGCGGCCTGTGAGGAGGATGGGCGTTCAGCCGCGCAGCGGTTCAGCCAGCCGTCCGAGCAGTCCGGCGACCAGGGCGGTCTGGGCGGGCACGGTGTCGGGGTAGACGAATTCGCCCCGGGCGTGGGCGCCGTCGCCGACCGCGCCCATGCCGCACAGCACGGGCAGGCCGAGGGCGGCGACGAAGTTGGCGTCGCTGGCACCGCCGACGGCGGCGTCGGCCAGGTCGCGGCCCTGTTCGCGGGCGACTTCGCGGGCGAGGTCCAGGAGGGGGGCGGAGGCGGCGTTCAGGGTCATGGGCGGGCGGTTCCAGGCGTGGTCGACTTCGATGCGGACGCGGGGGTCACTGACCCTGATGGCGTCGAACTCGGCGTCCACGCGGTCCTGTTCGGACTCGACGCCGACCCGGATGTCGATGGTTGCGGTGGCCCGGCCGGCGACGACGTTGGTGGCGGAACCACCCCTGATCAGCCCGGTGTTGACCGTCGTGCCCCGCTCGGGGGCGGCGACGGCCGCGGCGGCGACCACGAACTCGGACAGCGCGCTGATCGCGTTCGCCCCGTCCTGGGGCGCGAGCCCGGCGTGCGCCTCGACGCCGGTGGCCGTGACCCGGAAGATCCCGGAACCCTTGCGGGCGGTCTTGACCGCTCCGTGGGCGGTCGGCTCCAGGACCAGCGTGACGTCGGCCTTCTGCGCGACCTCCTCGATCACGGGACGGGAGGACAGGGAGCCGATCTCCTCGTCGCCGTTGAAGAGAAAGGTCACGGTGGGGACGGGTGCGCCGCTCTCCCGGGCGAGCCTCAGGGCCCAGACGCCCTGGGCCAACCCGGTCTTCATGTCGAAGATGCCCGGTCCGCTGAGCTTCCCTCGGCCGTCGCCGTCCGGCTCCGGCTGCTGCCATCCGGCGAGCGTGCCGGTCGGCCATACGGTGTCGTAGTGGCCGACGAGCGCGACGTGCCCAGGACCGGTGCCGGTGTAGGTCAGGGTGAGGGTGTCTCCGCACGTGCCGCCGGAATGGCGGTGCTCGTGGTCGGGCCGCCCGAGCCGGTGGACGGTCACCTCGCGCAGGAGGTCCAGGCCTGCCGCGAGGCCGGGCAGGTCGTAGCTGCCGGTCTCGTGGCGGACGAGGGTCAGGATGTCGGTGACGATCTCCGACGAGACCTCCTGGGCGCGGGCGGTGAGGGCGGAGGCAGCGGGCGATGCGGTCATGATCGGCTTTCTCGTGTGTCCACCACGTCCCGTACTTCTCGTACGGAGGTGGGGGGTGGCGTGGATGGGTGAGGGTGGGGTCAGCTGACGCCGAAGGGGATGCCGAGCAGGTACCAGGCCACGAAGAACGCGACCCAGACGATCCACACGACGGCGGCGATCGGGATCGTGAAGGAGGCGAGGGTGCCGATGCCGGCGGACTTGCGGTACTGCTGGATGAAGCCGAGTGCCATCACGAAGTACGGGCTCATCGGGGTGACGCAGTTGGTGACCGAGTCGGCGACGCGGTAGACGGCCTGGGTGGTCTCGGGCTCGATGCCGATGAGCATCAGCATGGGCACGAGGACGGGGGCGGCCAGCGCCCACAGGGCGGAGCCGCTGGTGATGACGAGGTTCATGAACGTGATCAGCACGGCGATGCCGACCAGGACGGTCCAGCCGTGCATCTCCAGGTCACGCAGGGTCTCCGCGCCCTTGACGGCGAGGATGTTGCCGATGTTCGTCCACTTGAAGTAGGCGAGGAACTGGGAGATCGCGAAGAAGAGGACGAGGATCGGGGCCATCGAGCGGGTGCCGTCGACCATTGCGGCGATGACGTCGCGTGCCGCCGCGAACGTGCCGGTCATGCGGCCGAAGACGGTGCCGAGCACGGCGAAGAACACACCCAGGACGAGAGCCATGCCGCCGATCAACGGGGAGTCGACGATGCCGCCGCCCTCGCCGCGCAGGGGTGAGGACGCCGGGGTCATCGCCAGTGCCAGGAACGTGATGAAGCCCAGCGCGACCAGACCGGTCACGCGCAGCGCGCGGTGCTGCTGTTCCGTGACCTCGATCGCCTCCAGTTCCTCGGCGTTCAGCGCGGTGACCGGCTCGTCGGGCTCCAGGTCGGCGCGGCGGGCGAGGACCTTGTCGACGACGAGCGTGATCACCAGGGCCACGAGGACGGACGAGCCGAGGCCGAAGAAGTAGTTGGCCACGGGGGTGACCACGTAGTCCGCGTCGATGGTGTGGGCGGCGGCGGTGGAGATCGACGACAGCAGGACGTCGGTCGTGGTGAGGGACGGCGAGGCGTCGTAGCCGGCGGAGATGGAGACATAAGCGACGATGCAGCCGAGCACCGGGCTGCGGCCCGCAGCCCGGAAGACGAGTGCGCCGAGCGGTATGAGGGTGACGTAGGCGGCGTCACCGGCGACATGGCCGACCATGGCCGTCATCGACAGCGCGAAGGTCAGGTACCTGCCCGGCACCCGCGCGACCATCCGGCGCAGCAGCGCCGAGAACAGTCCGCTCCTCTCGGCGACGGCGATGCCGAACATCACGGTGAGGATGGTGGCCAGCGGCGGGAAGGCGGCGAAGTTGTCGACGGCTCCCTCGACGGCCATGGTGAGGCCGTCCCTGCTGAGCAGGTTCTCCACCTTGATCGTCTCGTGCGTGCCGGGGTGTACGGCGCTGACGCCGGCCGCTGCCAGGACGGCGCTGAGGACGGCGACGACCCCCGCGAGGATCCAGAACAGCCAGAACGGGTTGGGCAGTTTGTTGCCGGCCTTCTCGATCGCCGCGAACGCGCGGAACGCGGCGCGCAGGGCTCTCGATGGAGGCTCGGTCGGCTGGGGTTGGGTCGCGGTGGCACTCATGGGTACCTCTTCGTGCATTCAGAGGGAACTGCCGGGGACGTTCCTGCAAACCATGGCACTCAAATGAGAGATTCTCCAGCCTCGGTGTGTAACAGTGGGATTAACCGGCAAGCTTCGGCAGTCTAAGGTGGGACACCATGACCCGTCCTCTCCTCGACGAGCTCGACCGGCGCCTCATCGGTGCACTTCACCTGGCGCCCCGGGCCACCTGGGACGACATCGGCGCGATCCTGTCCGCCGACGCCAGCACGCTGAAGCGCCGTTACGACCGGCTGCACGAGGCCCGGATGGTCCGCGTGATCGGGCAGTCCGACTGGGGAATGCACTCCACGGCGATGCCGGTGCACGTTTTCCTGGACATCGCGGGCGAGACGCCGCTGGCCGTCCTCGACCGGCTCCGTGACCTGCCCCATCTGCAGCTCCTGGCCCAGATCTCCGGCGACCATCCGCTCTACGCCGTCGTCCACGCCCCCTCGGAGGCGGCCACGAGCGAGGCGATCGACCGGATGTTCTCGGTCCCCGGCGTCCGCCGCGTCAAGGCCCTGCCCGCGCTCAGCACGCTGCGCCGGGGCATCACCTGGGACCCTCGGTTCCTGACCGACACCGAACGGGCCGAGCTGCTGAAGCTGACCGGCGCGCCGGCGGAAGGCACCGCGACCGCGACCGCGACGCCCCCCGCGAAACCCCTGAGCGAGGCCGAGCGCACGGTCGTCGCCCAGCTGATCCAGGACGGCCGGGCCTCCGCCGCGAGCATCGCCCGGGCCGCCGACCTCGCCACCTCGACCGCCCACCGCGTCGTACGCCGCGTCCTGGACGAACGCTGGGTCCAGCCGCGCCTGGAGATCGTGTCGCAGTGGCTGGGCTTCCAGACCCCGTTCATACTGCGTCTGCGGGTCGCCCCCGGCGAGACCCCCGACGTCATGCGCCGCCTCGATCAGCTCGCCCAGACCCGACTGGCCGTCCACGTCGCCAGCGACCTGTCCGTCCTCGCCACCGGCCTGGTCACCGACCGCTCCGCCCTCGCCCTCTTCATCGACAACGAGTTGGCCAAGATCCCCGGCATCCTCACCGTCAGCGTCGACGTCATGCTCGCGGAGCCGCGCCGCTACTGGCTGGACCGGGACCTGGCCTCCGGCCTCGGGGAGTTCCACGCGCCGACGCTGCTGCGATGACGTGGGGAGCGAGGTCGGCCCAGCGGCACGTCAGCCTCCTCCCGGAGCCTGCCCGCGACCAACTTGGCGCCTCTGACCTGCACTTTATGGACTGAGGGGACGTGCAAGGGCCGCCCTGGACAGCGGGTAAACTCCGTACACGTGACTTCCGCTCCCGCCAAGCCCCGCATCCCGAACGTCCTCGCCGGACGCTACGCCTCCGCCGAGCTCGCCACGCTCTGGTCGCCCGAGCAGAAGGTGAAGTTGGAGCGTCAGCTCTGGCTCGCCGTGCTGCGGGCCCAGAAGGACCTCGGGATCGAGGTGCCGGACGCGGCGATCGCCGACTACGAGCGCGTCCTCGACCAGGTCGACCTGGCTTCCATCGCCGAGCGCGAGAAGGTCACGCGGCACGATGTGAAGGCGCGGATCGAGGAGTTCAACGACCTCGCCGGGCACGAGCAGGTACACAAGGGCATGACGTCCCGCGACCTCACCGAGAACGTGGAGCAGCTGCAGATCCGGCTCTCGCTGGAGCTGGTGCGCGACCGTACGGTGGCCGTGCTGGCGCGGCTCGGGAAGCTGGCGGGCGAGTACGGCGAGCTGGTCATGGCCGGCCGCTCGCACAACGTGGCCGCGCAGGCGACGACCCTCGGCAAGCGCTTCGCGACCGCGGCGGACGAACTGCTCGTGGCGTACGGCCGGGTCGAGGAACTCCTTGCCCGCTACCCGCTGCGCGGCATCAAGGGCCCGGTCGGCACGGCGCAGGACATGCTGGACCTGCTCGGCGGGGACGCGGGCAGGCTCGCGGAACTGGAGCAGCGGATCGCCGGGCATCTGGGCTTCTCGCAGGCGTTCACCTCGGTCGGCCAGGTCTACCCGCGCTCACTGGACTACGAGGTCGTGACCTCGCTGGTGCAGCTGGCGGCGGCCCCGTCCTCGCTGGCGAAGACGATCCGGTTGATGGCCGGGCACGAGCTGGTGACCGAGGGCTTCAAGCCGGGCCAGGTCGGCTCGTCCGCGATGCCGCACAAGATGAACACCCGTTCCTGCGAGCGCGTCAACGGCCTCATGGTCATCCTGCGCGGCTACGCGTCGATGACCGGCGAGCTGGCCGGCGACCAGTGGAACGAGGGTGACGTGTCCTGCTCGGTGGTGCGCCGGGTGGCCCTCCCCGACGCGTTCTTCGCCCTCGACGGTCTGCTGGAGACGTTCCTTACGGTGCTCGACGAGTTCGGCGCTTTCCCGGCGGTCGTCGCCCGTGAGCTGGACCGCTACCTGCCGTTCCTCGCCACCACCAAGGTGCTGATGGGCGCGGTGCGCGCGGGCGTCGGCCGTGAACTCGCGCACGAGGCGATCAAGGAGAACGCGGTGGCCTCCGCGCTGGCGATGCGCGAGCAGGGCGCCGAGCGCAACGAGCTGCTCGACAAGCTGGCCGCCGACGAGCGGATCCCGCTGGACCGCGCCGGGCTGGACGCGCTGATGGCCGACAAGCTGTCCTTCACGGGCGCCGCGGCCGACCAGGTCGCCACCGTGATCGGCCGCATCGAGGAGATCGTCAAGCAGCGCCCGGAGGCCGCGGGTTACACCCCCGGAGCGATCCTCTGACGCGCTTGACTCCCGAGGAGTTGGAGGCCGCCCGCGGCCGTCTGGTACCGGACGTCGTCGCGGACGACCTGCGCGTGCTGTTCTGCGGCATCAACCCCGGTCTGATGACGGCCGCGACGGGCCACCACTTCGCCCGCCCCGGCAACCGGTTCTGGCCGGTGCTGCACCTGTCCGGGTTCACACCGAGGCTCCTGAAGCCGTCCGAACAGCAGGAATTGCTGTCGTACGGGCTCGGCATCACGAACGTCGTGGCCCGGGCGAGCGCGCGGGCCGACGAGCTGGGCGCGGAGGAGTACCGGGAGGGCGGGCGGCGGCTGGCGCTCAAGGTGGCCCGGCTGCGGCCGCGTTGGCTGGCCGTCGTCGGGGTCACCGCCTACCGGGCCGCGTTCGACGACCGCAAGGCCCGGGTGGGGCCGCAGGAGCGGACGATCGGGGACACGCGCGTGTGGGTGCTGCCGAACCCGAGCGGGCTGAACGCGCACTGGACGGCGGCGACGATGGCGGAGGAGTTCGCGCGGTTGCGAGTGGCGGCCGAGGACTAGGGTTTGCCGGTCGGACTCCCGGGGCCTTCGCCGTCTCGCGGCACGAGGACACCCCCTGGGGGGACGTCATCCCTCCCGCCACGCGGTCGCTTGCGGCAGGAAACGGTGCTCGGCCGCGTAGGCCGCCATGCGGGCGTTGCGCGCCTGGGCCTCGGGCCCGTCCGGCAGGTGGAACTCCTCGCCCGCCCGCGCGGAACCGGCCTGCGCGCTCGTGGCGGTCGCCAGCCGTCGGCGCGCGTACCGGTCGAGCGCCTCGGGTACTTCCGCCGGCTTCGCACCCGAGAGGGCGTCGCCGAGCACGGCCGCGTCCAGGATCGCCTGCGCCGCGCCCTGGGCCTGGAACGGCACCATCGCGTGGGCACTGTCGCCGAGCAGGGTCACCCGTCCGATGTTCCAGCGGGCGAGCGGGCTACGTGTGTAGATGCCATAGCGGAACACCTGCCCCGCGCGTTCGAGGACCTTGAGCACCCGGGAGTCCCACCCGTCGAACACGTGCAGTTGCTCTCCCGGCTCCGCCCGAGCGGTCCACGACTCCTGCGCCGCCTCCGCGCCGAACACGGCGACGACGTTGAGCAGTTCCCCGCGGCGCAGCCGGTAGTGGACGAAGTGCCGGCCCGGTCCGAGCCAGACGCCGAGTTCCGGCAGATCGAGATCGGCCACCTCGTCGGCCGGGAGCAGCGCGCGGTAGGCAGCGGTCTTGGAGAAGACCGCCTCGTCCGCGCCGAAGAGCCACTGGCGGGCCGCGGACCGTATCCCGTCGGCGGCCACGACCAGGTCCGCGCCCAGGCGCTCACCGCCTGCCGTGGTCACATAGGCGGACTCGTCATCCTGGTCGATTCCCACGACAGCGGTGTTCAGGCGTAACGACCGGGGCGGCACCGCGGCGGCCAGGGCCTGGTGCAGATCGGCCCGGTGGAGGAGCAGGTAGGGCGCCCCGAACTCGACCTCGACCTCGCGGCCCAGCGTGTAGCGGCAGATCTCGGACCCGTCGGACCAGGTGCAAAAGCTCAGGTGGGAGGGTCGGGCGGCCTGCGCGGCAACCGCGTCGAGGAGGTCCAGTCGGCGCAGCACGCGTGTGGCGTTGGGCGCGAGCTGGATCCCGGCCCCGACCTCGGCGAACCGGGACGTCTGCTCGACGAGCGTGACCTCATGGCCGGCGCGGCGCAGGCTCAGTGTCGCGGCGAGTCCCCCGATACCCGCCCCTACGACGATCGCCCTCATGCCACGACCTCACTTCGACGCCAGTCGCACGCCATGCCCACGACCGGCGACATTGCCGAACACGAGGGCATCGGTCAACGGAAAGCTCCGAACAGGCCGGTACTGGCTGCTGGTTCAGGGTGGGTCGATCTCGGTGACCACCGCGAGGAGTCGGACCTCGTCCGAGGTGTTCCGGTCGGCGACGGCCACCGCGAGCCAACGGCCGGTCCCCTCCACCTCCCACAGATAGGTCATGCGTGCGTCGGCGCTGAACGACGCCCACGGCTCGGGTATCTCCTCCCGGTCGGTGCGCAGCAGGGTGGTCTGCAGGCTCAACGGGTCCGTGTGTCCCCAGCGCGGCGCCAGCAGTTCGTACAGGGCGTCCCGGTCCTTCTCGTACTGCTCCACCGTCGTGGCGCGCACGCCGCAGTCGCAGTCCGCGAGGCCCTGACTGCTGTCCAACACCGCGACGTGGTACCCGGGTCCCTCGACGCCGAAGTCCGACCGGCGGCGCTCCGCCGGAAAGGGGCGGAAGCACAGCTCGTCGATGAGGGCGATGTGCCGTGCGATGTTCATGTGGTCCAGTAAACCCGGCACCACTGACAATTGGCGTGCCGTCAGACATCCCCGGCGTCAGGCGTCCCGGTGCCGCATGCTCCACGCTCCCGCCAGCAGCGCCGCCACCGTCCACAGCGCGGTCACCCCGAGCCCGGACCACGGCCCCAACGTGCCCTCGTGCGTCTGGTACAGCACCACCTGGCCCGCCTTGTCGGGCAGGAAGTCGGCGACGGTGCCCGTCGCGTCCCCGACGACGAACGAGACGACGAGGATGAACGGGATCAGAAGGGACAGGGTGGCGACTCCGCTGCGCAACAGGGCCGCGAGTCCGGCCGCCAGCAGTGCCATCAGCATCAGGTAGATCCCGCAGCCCACGACCCCGCGCACCTGTTCGCCGACGGTGAGTCCGCTCGCCGCGTCGCCGAGCCCGGCCCGAGCCACGACGAGGGCGGCGAAGGCGGTGAGCAGTCCCACCAGGAGGGACGGTACGGCGATCGCGGTCACCTTGGCCGCGAACCATCGACCGCGCTGCGGCACCGCGGCGAAGGTCAGTCGGAACCCACCCCCGTGGAGCTCCGAGGAAACGGCCATCGCGCCGAAGGAGATCGCGGCGATCTGGCCGAGCACGGCCCCGGACAGGGCCATGAACAGCGGGTCGAACTCGGGGTCGGACGTCTCGGAGGCCCCGGCGACGGCGGAGAAGGCGGTGGTCGCGGCGAACACCGCCAGCAGTGCCCCGCACAGCGAACGGAGCGTGCGGATCTTCAGCCACTCGGCGCGCAGGACGGGTGCGAACGACATGTCAGGCCTCCAACGGCTGCGTCGTGGACGGGTGGGAAGCGGGGGCGGCGAACTCGGTTTCCGAGGCCGTCAGATCGAGGTAGGCCTGCTCCAACGTGGCCTCCTCCGCCGTCAGTTCGAGGACCGGCACGCCCGCAGTGGACATGAGGCGGCCGATGTCGTCCACGCGCGCGTGGTGCACGGTCCAGTGCCCGTCCGCGTGCTGCTCGGCGTCGTGGCCGTGCCGGGCGAGGACCGCCTTGAGCGCGGTGGGGTCCGACGTGCGGATGCGTACGCGGGGCCGCACGCGCGCGTGGATGAACTCCCGCATCGGGGTGTCGGCGAGCAGGCGGCCCCGGCCGAGGACCACGAGGTGGTCGGCGAAGGACGCGGTCTCGTTCATCAGATGGCTGGAGACCAGGACCGTGCGGCCCTCGGCCGCGAGTCGGCGCAGCAACTCGCGGATCCAGATGATGCCTTCGGGGTCGAGGCCGTTCGACGGCTCGTCGAGCATGACCACCTCGGGGTCGCCGAGCAGGGCGGCCGCGATGCCCAGCCGCTGGCGCATGCCCAGGGAGTACGTCCGCACCCGGCGCCGGGCCACCGAGGCGAGCCCGGTCTCCTCCAGTACCTCGTCGACCCGGCGGTCCGGGATGCGGTTGCCGGCGGCCAGTGTGCGCAGGTGGTCGCGGCCGGTGCGGGAGCCGTGCGCGGCCTGCGCGTCGAGCAGGGCTCCGACGTGGTGGAGGGGTTCGCGGAGTGTGGCGTAGGCGCGGCCGCCGATGGTGGCGGAGCCGGAGGTCGGCCGGTCGAGGCCGAGCACCAGCCGCATGGTGGTGGACTTTCCGGCGCCGTTCGGGCCGAGGAAGCCGGTGACGCGACCGGGGAGGACACGGAAGGTGAGGTGGTCCACGGCTCGCCGGGTGCCGTACTCCTTGCTGAGGTCCTGGACGTCGATGCTGGTCATGGCAGCAGCCTGGCCGAGGGACGGGGCGCGGGCCTCCCCCGCCGGTGGGGACCGTCTCCCCCACGCGGGGGAGGTCCGTTGTCAGTGGGGGCTGGCACGATGACGAAATGGCCCGCATGCTGCGCCCGTTCACCCGGGCGGTGACGTACACACGATGGCTGCATCTGTTCATGGCTGTCGTGTGGCCGGCCATGTGGTGGTACATCTTCGATCCGGTGTGGGCGTGGTTCACGGCGGTGGTGCTGCTCGCAGTGGCGGGACTCGTGCCCGCGATGCGCACCGTCGAAGGGCTGCAGGCCAGGCTGTTGCTGCTCGGCCAGCGGCACGACGACGGGAACGCGGACATCGTCACCGCGCCGTCCGTCACCTGGGGCGACCGCGGGCGCACCACGCTGTGGCTGGAGACCCGGCTGCTCGTGGGCTGTGCGGTCTCCTTCCTCACGATCCACCTGCCCATGCTCACCGACGACTTGGTGCGCACCGCTCGGGGAGGCAGTCCGGACCCGGCCACATTCATCCAGGTCCCGGGCCACCACTGGTGGTACGCCCTGCTCACGCCCCTCCCCCTGATCGCGCTGGCCGCCGTCGTGGTCGCCTCCGGAGAGCTGATCACCGTCATTGCCCGCCGTCTCCTCGGCCCCTCCCCCGCGGAGCGGCTCGCCGCCCTGGAGGAGCGCACCGAGCAGTTGCTGGAGCGCACGCGCATCGCCCGGGAGCTGCACGACTCGATCGGCCACGCGCTGACCGTCGCCGTGGTGCAGGCGGGCGCGGCACGCGCGGCGAAGGACTCCGCGTTCACCGAGCGGGCCCTGGACGCCATCGAGGAGACCGGCAGGGCCGCGCTGGAGGATCTGGAGCGGGTGCTGGGCATCCTGCGGGAGTCGGAGCGGCCCGTGAGCAGTCGGCCCACGCTCACGGACGCCGACCGGCTGCTGGAGTCCGCCCGCGCCTCCGGGGCGAAGGTCGAGGCCGAACTGACCGGTCCCCTGGACACCGTGCCCGGCCCCGTCTCCCGGGAGGGCTACCGCATCCTGCAGGAGTCGCTGACGAACGTGCTGCGGCACGCGGGAGCGGTCCCCGTCCGGGTCCGTATCGAGGTCACCGGCGGCGCGCTCGGCCTGGAGGTGCGCAATCCGCTCACCGCCGAGATACCGGGTCCCGGGCGGGGCAGCGGGCTGCGCGGCATACGCGAGCGCGCGGCGCTGCTCGGGGGACGGGCGCGGACCGGCCCGGACCAGGGTGACTGGCAGGTGCAGGTAGAGCTGCCGTTGCGCTGATCTACGCTGGCCGGATGCCGGTCACCGTTCTCCTCGTCGACGACGAACCCCTCGTACGTGCCGGTCTGCGGGCCGTGCTGGAGGCGCAGCCCGACATCGAGGTCGTCGGGGAGGCTGCCGACGGGGCGGCGGTGATCCCGCTGGTGCGGCGGCTGCGGCCGGACGTGGTCGCCATGGACGTACGCATGCCGCTCATGGACGGCATCGAGGCCACGCGCGCGGTGCTGCGGACGGTCGACGAGCCGCCGAAGATCCTTGTGGTGACGACGTTCGAGAACGACGAGTACGTGTACGAGGCGCTACGGGCCGGTGCTGACGGGTTCCTGCTGAAGCGGGCGCGGCCGGCCGAGATCGTGCACGCGGTGCGACTGGTGGCCGAAGGCGAGTCGCTGCTGTTCCCGGCCTCGGTGCGGCAGCTCGCCGCCGAGTACGGCGACGACGGCGGCAACCCCGCGGCCCGTGCCGTGATGGCGCGCGCCCAGCTGACCGAGCGGGAGGCCGAGGTGCTGCGGCTGATGGCACGCGGGCTGTCGAACGCGGAGATCGCCGCCCGGCTGGTCGTCGGGACGGAGACGGTGAAGTCGCATGTGAGCGCCGTACTGGCGAAGTTGGGGGCGCGGGATCGGACGCAGGCCGTGATCGCGGCGTACGAGTCGGGGTTCGTGGCACCCGGCTGACCTCGGCTCGTCGCCGGTCCGGGGGGATGCGCTCCGGAACCCGCTGCTGGGCCGGGCGGACGGCCGACTCAACCCGTCGGGGGCCCGCAGGCCCGCTGACCGGAACCCGTCGGTGGAGGCAGGCGGTCGGCTCGTGCGTCCCGGCACTCGCCGGGGTGCGCCGCGCCGAGTACGATCCGGCCAACACGCGCACGAGCTGGGAGGACGGACGTTGGGGCGGCTGACCGGCGGGGATCCCTCGCTGCTGCGAAGGATCAATTCCGCGGTGGTGCTGCACGCGCTGCGTGCCACGGACTGCGCGACGCTGACCGAGATCACCCGGGTGACCGGACTGTCCCGGCCGACCGTCGAAGGTGTCGTCGAAGGGCTGATCGAGGCGGGTTACGTCGTCGAGAAGGCCGCCGACGAGAGTGTGGTGCGGCGCCAGGGGCGGCCCGCGCGGCGGTTCCGGTTCCGTGCCGAGGCCGGTCATCTGCTGGGCGTGGAGATCGGGGCGCACCGCGTCGCCGTGCTCCTCTCCGACCTGGACGGCCGGGTGATCGGCGCGCAGGCCAAGGACGTCGACGAGACGGCCTCGGCGGACGAGCGCCTGGAACGGCTGCGCACCGCGGTGGCCGAACTGCTGCGCCGGGCCGGGGTCGCGCGCGGCTCCCTGCGGGCCGTGGGCGTCGCCACGCCGGGGATCGTCGAGGCGGACGGCACGGTCCGGCTGGGGACCGCGCTGCCCGAGTGGACCGGTCTGCGTCTCGGCGAGCGGCTGAGCCGCTCCTTCAAGTGCCCGGTCCTGGTGGAGAACGACGCCAATGCCGCGGCGGTCGCCGAGCACTGGAAGGGCGCCGCCACCGAGTCCGACGACATCGTGTTCGTGCTGGCCGGGCTGAGCCCGGGCGCCGGCGCGCTGATCGGTGGGCAGCTGCACCGGGGCTACGGCGGGGCGGCCGGCGAGATCGGTGCCCTGCACCTGCTGGGCCGCGAGGTCACCCCGGAGACGCTGCTGTCCACCACGGACGAGCCCCTGCACCCCCTGGACGAGCAGGCCGTCGCCGAGGTCTTCGCCCAGGCACGGGAGGGCGACCAGCGGGCCCGCGCGGCCGTCGACCGTTTCATCCAGCGGCTGGTGCACGACGTGGCGGCCCTCGTGCTGGCCCTCGACCCGGAACTGGTGGTCGTCGGCGGCTGGGCGGCCGGACTGGACGGCGTACTGGAACCGCTGCGGCGCGAGTTGGCGCGCTACTGCCTGCGGCCTCCGAACGTGGCCCTGTCCCTGCTGGGCGAGGCGGCCGTGGCGACGGGCGCGCTGCGGCTGGCGCTCGACCATGTGGAGGAGCAGCTGTTCGCGGTGGAGGGGACGATGACGGCACGCCGCTGAGGGCCGCCTTCATGGAACAGCGCCCCGGAGCCAGCTCCGGGGCGCTGTTCCATGAAGGCGGCCCTCACGACGGTCAGGAGGCCCGGCGCTCCGGGCCCTGGTGGAACTCGACGCCGCTCGGGTCACCGAAGGTCAGCCGGCAGGTGTCCGCGCGGTAGGTGGCGACGGAGACCGCGGCCGTGCGGCCCTCGGCGATGTAGCGGGTGGTGACGACGAGGACGGGCGCCCCGGGGAGGCGGTCCAGCTGCCGGGCGTCGTCCGCGCGGGCGGAGCCCAGCTCGACGGCGCTCTCCTGGCCCTCCAGTTCCAGGCGCTGGAGCTCGCGCAGCACGGCACGCGCGCGTGCCGCTCCGGCGGGCGCGCCGACGGCGGAGACGTCGGGTACCGCCGACGACACGATGTAGAGCAGTTCGGCGGCGACGGGCTGGCCGTGCGTCGTGCGGGAGCGGCGCACCAGGTGGACGGGCTGGTCGGTCCCGGTCTCCAGCGCGTCTGCGACCGCCGCGGGCGGCACCTCCTGCGTGCAGTCGACGGGCTGCCAGTCGTCGCCGGCCGCGCCCGGCCAGGCGTGCTGCTCCGTGCCGACGGCCACGCCCATGCGGGGCGGCGCGACGGTCGTACCGACTCCGCGGCGCCGCTGGAGACGGCCTTCCAGTTCGAGCTGTTCCAGGGCTTGGCGGAGCGTGGCGCGGGCCACGCCGAAGCGGGCGGCGAGGTCGCGCTCGTTGGGCAGGATCTCGCCCACCGTGAACTCGGTGTCCAGTGCCTCACTGAGTACGGTCTTGAGATGCCAGTACTTCGGTTCCGGCACCGTTTCCAGCTGCGTGGTCCCCACCCTTGCCTCCGCAATCGCCGTGGTCCGGCGGCGTTTTAGCGCCCTTGTTTATTAAAGGTTGTTGCACTTCTCTGCGACCATAGGACGACCCCCACCCTTGGTCAAGACCAATCCTCGATCCCTGGCGCAGCGCATGACGGTGTTGCCGCACAGCGTTCACGAGGCGTTCGTGCAGCGGGCCGGGCGCCGGGCGTCAGAGTGCGGCCAGGGACCGCAGCTTGTCGGGATTGCGGATGACGTAGACGGACTGGATGCGCCCGTCCAGGACGTCCAGCTGGAAGACGGAGTCGGGCTTGTCGCCCGACAGGGCCAGGATCGCGGGCCCTGCGTTGAGTTCCAGGAAGCGGATGGACAGGTCGGGGATCCCGCCCTTCTGGGCGACACCGACGATGAAGCGGCCCACCTTGTCGGCCGTCTCCAGGACCCGCAGCGGCGCCTTCGACTTGCCGCCGCTGTCGCCCACGAGCCGTACGTCCGGGGTGAGCAGGGACATGAGCCCCTCCAGGTCGCCCTCCTCAGCGGCGGCGAGGAACCGCTCGGTGAGGTCACGGCGCTGCACGGGGTCGACCTCGTAGCGTGGCCGGCGCTCCTCGACGTGCTTGCGGGCCCGCCCGGCGAGCTGCCGCACGGCCGGTTCGCCGCGCTCGAGCATTCCGGCGATCTCGGCGTACGGATAGCCGAAGGCCTCCCTGAGGACGAACACCGCACGCTCCAGCGGCGACAGCGACTCCAGGACGACGAGGACGGCGAGGGACACCGAGTCGGCGAGGACCGCCCGCTCCGCGGTGTCGGGCACGGTGTCGCCGAAGTCCGTGACGTACGGCTCGGGCAGCCACGGGCCGACGTACGTCTCGCCGCGTGCCTTGACCTGGCGCAGCCGGTCGATGGCCAGGCGGGTGGTGATGCGCACCAGATAGGCGCGCGGTTCGCGCACCTCGGTCCGGTCGGCGCCCGCCCAGCGCAGCCAGGCCTCCTGCACCACGTCCTCCGCGTCGGCCACCCGCCCGAGCATGCGGTAGGCGACGCCCAGGAGGACCGGGCGGTGCTCTTCGAAGACGTCGGTCACGGTGTCGGCGGTCACGGATCCATCCCAGCGGACACCTGCGGTCGTGTCCAGGCGATTGCGGAGGCGCGCCGCCCCAAGGACTCCAAGGGGCTACCCGCCGGTAGCAATTGCTGACAAGCTGTCTACCATCGCGTTCGTCAACGACTCCCCACCGTCGAGGAGCAGCCTCATGTCCGCCACCGTCGCCTTCAAGGTGCCCACCGCACAGGGCCCCCAGTCGGTCACCGTGTCCTACACGCGCAAAGGCAGGGGCGAACCGCTGCTCCTGCTGCACGGCATAGGTCACCACAGGCAGGCCTGGGACCCGATAGTGGACATCCTCGCGACCGAGCGCGACGTGATCGCCGTGGACCTGCCCGGGTTCGGCGTCTCCCCCGGCCTGCCGGACGGCCTCGCGTACGACCTGCCCACGACCACGTCGGTGTTCGGCGCCTTCTGCGAGGCGATGGAGCTCGACCGGCCGCATGTGGCGGGCAACTCGCTCGGCGGGCTGCTGGCGCTGGAGCTCGGCCGGGAGCGGCTCGTGCGCTCGGTCACAGCCTTGTCGCCGGCCGGGTTCTGGTCGCAGGCCGAGCGGCGCTACGCCTTCGGCGTGCTCCTCGCGATGCGGCGGATCGCCGAGCGCATGCCGCTTCCGGTGGTCGAGCAGCTGGCGCGCACGGCGGTCGGTCGCGCGGCCCTGACGAGCACCATCTACGCCCGCCCGACCCGCCGTTCGCCCGAGGCCGTCGTCGCCGAGACGCTCGCGCTGGCGCGGGCTACGGGATTCACCGAGACCCTTCGGGCAGGCAGCGCCGTCCAGTTCACCGACGACGTGCCCGGCATCCCCGTCACCCTCGCCTGGGGCACGAAGGACAGGCTGCTCATCCGGCGCCAGGGCGTGCGCGCCAAGCAGATCATCCCCCGGGCACGGCTGGTACGGCTGCCCGGCTGCGGCCACTGCCCGATGAACGACGACCCCGCGCTGGTTTCGCGCGTCATCCTCGACGGCAGCCGCTGAGGGGCCCGCCCTCGGGACGCGAGGGCCTTGAGGGCCTCTCACGGGACCGCCGGGTCACGGGCAAGGGCGGCGTGCGGGCGAGTAGTTGAGCGGTGGCCGTTGGCCTGGTCCCGCCGCGGCACGGTCAGTTGTTCACTTGCGGTTTCCGTGGGCGCTGCGGCGTACGAGTAGGTGTGGCACTGCACACTGGCCCGAACTCGTCCCTGGAGGCGCATCCATGTCACACCGTCCGTTCCCGGGCCGCCGCGGCGTCCTGCGCGGCTCCCTCGCCGCCTCGGCGGCCCTGACCCTGCCCGCCGCCGTCGGTGCGGCACCGGCGTTCGCACTGTCCGGGCGCCCCGGGGCGGGCTGGGGCGTGCAGACGGGAGACGTCACCGACGACTCGGCACTCGTGTGGGTGCGCTCCGATCGTCCGGCCCGGATGGTCGTGGAGACCTCCGCCACCGAGTCGTTCCGCAACCCGCGCAGATGGCACGGGCCGCTGCTCGGCGCGGACACGGACTTCACCGGGACGACCCCGCTGCGCGGACTGCCCGCGGGCGAGCAGATCCACTACCGAGTCCTGCTCGCCGACCCGGACGACCCGCGACGCACCGGCGAGCCGGTCACCGGCACCTTCCGCACGGCGTCCGCCAAGCGGCGCGACGGCGTGCGGTTCGTCTGGTCGGGCGATCTGGCCGGGCAGGGCTGGGGTATCAACCCGGAGCTCGGCGGTTACCGGATCTACGACGCGATGGCGAAGCTCGACCCGGACTTCTTCCTCTGCAGCGGCGACAACATCTACGCCGACGGCCCGCTCACCGAGACCGTGCCCCTGCCGGACGGGCGTACCTGGCGGAACCTCACCACCGAGGAGAAGTCGAAGGTCGCCGAGACACTGGCGGAGTTCCGCGGCAACTTCCGCTACAACCTCCTCGACGAGAACCTCAGGCGCTTCAACGCCCAGGTCCCCTCCATCATCCAGTGGGACGACCACGAGGTCACCAACAACTGGTTCCCGGGCGAGATCCTCGCCGACACCCGCTACACCGAGAAGAGCGTCGACGTGCTCGCCGCCCGCGCCCGGCAGGCGTTCTCGGAGTACTTCCCGATCTCGACCCTGCGCCGCCCCGGCGGCCGCGTCTACCGGGTGCAGCACCACGGTCCGCTCCTCGACGTCTTCGTCCTGGACATGCGCACCTACCGCAACGCGAACTCGCCGGACGACCAGGCCACCGACCCGCGGGGCATCCTCGGGCGCGAGCAACTGGAGTGGCTCAAGCGTGAACTGGCCCGCTCCCGGGCGGTGTGGAAGGTGATCGCCTCCGACATGCCGCTCGGCCTGGTAGTCCCGGACGCCACGGACGGCAGGCCGAACATCGAGGCGGTCGCGCAGGGCGACCCCGGCGCCCCGCTCGGCCGTGAGCTGCAGATCGCCGAACTGCTGCGGTTCATCAAGCACCGGCGGATCACCGGCACGGTCTGGCTCACGGCCGACGTGCACTACACCTCGGCCCAGCACTACGACCCGTCGCGGGCCGCGTTCAAGGACTTCGCGCCCTTCTGGGAGTTCGTCTCCGGACCGCTCAACGCGGGCGCCTTCCCGGCGAACGCGCTGGACGGCACCTTCGGCCCGGACCGGGTCTTCGTCAAGGCACCCACCACGGCCAATGTCTCTCCCGCAGGCGGATACCAGTTCTTCGGCGAGGTCGACATCGACGGGGCCGGCGGGGAGCTGACGGTACGGCTGCGGGAACAGGACGGCACCGTGTTGTTCACACGGGTGCTCCAGCCGGGCCGTATCGGTCAGTAACGGCCACATAAGAATCGTACAAAGAAAAACAAAAGGTACGGAACCATCTTTTACCGATCAGTCACAAAGCGTTCGTGATCACGCAACACCGTTCCTCCACAGTGGGTGCATGACTCGAAAAGTGTCCGATGTGACGCGTACCAAGAACGGTCGCCCTGTCCACCACTGGCGGCGCGACGTGGTCGAACTCGCGGCCCTGTTCACCGCCGTTGCGGTGGCGGACGCCGTGGCAAACCTGGTGGGGCACGGGCCCGACGGCCCCGAGCTGCTGCTGGTCTCGGCGATGGTGCTGATCGCCACGGCGGGGTTCCACACATGGTGGTCACGCCGCCACGGTCACGCCCCTCCGACCGGCGATACGGGTGCCCGGCCGCTGCCCATGGAGCAGCAGGCCGGGCCGTCCGACCGGGTGTCGGCGACGCCGGACCCGGTGGCCGCGGAGAGCACCCTGTGGCGGATGCGGACCACCGTGAAGGACACACCCGGCTCGCTGGCCGCCCTGTGCACGGCCCTCGCCGGGCAGCGGGTCGACATCCTCAGCCTGCAGACGCACCCGCTGGCCGACGGCACGGTGGACGAGTTCCTGCTGCGTGCTCCCGGCGACCTCGCGGGCGCCGAGATCACCCGTGCGATCGCGGCGGCCGGCGGCAGCGACACCTGGATCGAGCGGGCGGATGCCCACGACCTGGTGGACGCGCCGACCCGGGTGCTGGGCCTGGCCGCCCGTACGGCCCTGGACGCGGCGGAACTGCCGTTGGCCCTGCGCCAGTTGCTGGGCCGCTGCACCATCCGGTCCCTGCCCGCCAAGCCGGTGGCCGGTGACGGCCGGGGAACGGAGGCTGTACCGGCGGAAGGCGTACTGGAGGACACCGTGATGCGGCTCCGGGCGCCGGAAGGCGGAGTGATCACCGTGGAGCGGCCGTACCTGCCGTTCACCCCGACGGAGTTCGCACGGGTACGGGCGCTGGTGGAGCTGGACGCGCGGCTCGGTCCGCGGATGCCGCGCAGCCACGACGTACTGACCCTGCCCGAGGGCAACGACATCACCGTACGCCGGGCCGACGTGGACGACCTGGAGGCCGCGAAGGCGATGCACGAGCGGTGCTCGCAGCGGACCCTCGGCATGCGGTACCACGGTCCGGTCGGTGACGCCGACCGCTACCTCAACCACCTGCTCAGCCCCCGTTTCGGCCGGACGCTCGCCGTACAGACCGCCTCCGGGCGCGTCGTGGGGCTCGGCCATCTGCTGTGGGACGGGGACGAGACGGAGGTCGCGCTGCTCGTCGAGGACGCCTGGCAGCGGCGCGGCATCGGCGGCGAACTCCTCGGACGGCTGGTGGCGATGGCCGTCGAGGCCGGCTGCGCGAGCGTGTACGCGGTGACGCAGTCGTCCAACACCGGCATGGTCGCCGCGATGCGCGGCCTGGGGCTCCCCCTCGACTATCAGATCGAGCAGGGCACCCTGGTCATCACGGCCCGCCTGGACGTGGCTCCGGTCGGAGCGCCGCCGGCGTACGAGCAGGAGCGGGAGCTGGAGCTCAGCGAGGAGACCGTCCGCGACTAGGAGTCGCGGGCTCCGGCCGGGTGGACGGTTCGGCACGTGGTGCCGAACCGTTCGCCCAGCGCCCGGTCCAGGTCCTCCCACAGGTCCTCGACGTCCTCGAGGCCCACCGACAGCCTGAGCAGCCGGTCGCTCACGCCCGCGCCGCGCCGGTCCTCGGCGTCCACGATGCGGTGACTGATGGAGGCCGGGTGCTGGATGAGGGTGTCGACGCTGCCGAGACTCACGGCCGGGGTGATCAGGCGGACGCCGCCGATCACCTCGTGCGGGTCGCCGTACACCTCGAAGGCGATCATCGCGCCGCCGATGCGCGGATAGTGGACGCGGCCGACGCGCGGGTCGGCGGCCAGCCGCCGGGCGAGTTCCGCGGCGTTCGCGGACGCGGCCCGTACCCGCACCGGGAGGGTCGCGAGGCCGCGCAGCAGCAGATAGCCGGCCAGCGGATGCAGCACACCGCCCGTGGCGAACCGGACCTGCCGCAGCCGCCCGGCGAACTCCTCGTCGCAGGCCACGACCCCGGCCATGACGTCTCCGTGCCCGCCCAGGTACTTCGTCGCGCTGTGCAGCACCAGGCGCGCACCGTGCTCGGCGGGACGCTGGAGCACGGGGGTGGCGAAGGTGTTGTCCGCGAGCAGCGGCACCGAGCCGCAGGCGTGGGCGACGGCCCTCAGGTCGACCTCGGCGAGCGTGGGATTGGCCGGGGACTCCACCATCACCAGGCCGGTGTCCGGTCGCAGCGCGTCCGCGATCCCGGCCGGGTCGGTCCAGGTCACCTCGGAGCCGAGCAGCCCCGCGGTGAGCAGGTGGTCGCTGCAGCCGTACAGCGGGCGCACGGCCACCACGTGGCGCAGGCCCAGGGACGACCGTACGAGAAGGACCGCGCTCAGCGCGGCCATGCCGCTGGCGAACGCGACCGCGGCCTCGGTGCCCTCCAGACGGGCGAGGGCCGTCTCGAAGCGGGCGACGGTCGGGTTGCCGAGCCGCCCGTAGACGGGCGGGCCCTTTGGCTCGGCGCCGGTGGTCGCGAAGGCGTCGATGCGGGCGGCCTCGCCGCGGCTGTCGTACGAGGGATAGGTGGTGGACAGGTCGATCGGCGGGGCGTGCAGTCCCTGCCGGGCGAGGTCGTCGCGGCCGGCGTGGACGGCCTCGGTGGCCAGTGCTCTCGTGGCGGTGCGTACGGCGTCATGCGAGGACGTCTGCCCGCTCGCTGTGTCCCTGCTCGCTGTGTCCATGGACGGAAGGGTGAACACCGGCCGGGTCACAGGGGTGGGATCCCGTGCTACGTTCGGCCGATGGCCGAATCTGTCGTACTGGATCCGGTGGACCTGCATCTGCTGCGCCTGCTGCAGAACGACGCCCGGACCACCTACCGGGACCTCGCCGCGCAGGTCGGGGTCGCCCCGTCGACCTGTCTGGACCGGGTGACCCGGCTGCGCCGCGCCGGCGTCATCCTCGGCCATCAGCTCCGGCTCGATCCCGCCAAGCTGGGCCGGGGCCTGGAGGCGCTGCTGTCCGTACAGGTGAGGCCGCACCGGCGGGAGTTGGTGGGACCGTTCGTGGAGCGGATCCGGGCACTGCCGGAGTCCCGGACCTTCTTCCACCTCACCGGCCCGGACGACTACCTCGTCCATGTGGCCGTCGCGGACATGACCGACCTGCAACGCCTGGTCATCGACGAGTTCACGTCCCGGCGTGAAGTCGCCCGCGTGGAGACCCGGTTGATCTTCCAGCAGTGGGACTGCGGGCCTCTCCTGCCTCCCGGTACGCCCTCGGCTCAAACCGGGTGACGTGCGGCGACCCGTCGTACGAGGATGGTCCACATGTCTGAGACCAAGAGCCCGCTGCCCCGTGAAGTCGCCGACGCGTATGTCGACGAGCTCATCGCCCTCGACCCGGTCACCGGTACGTATCTCGGTGTGAAGGACAGTTCGAGCAGGCTGCCCGACCTCTCACCCGCGGGCCAGGAGGCGCTCGCGGAGCTGCACCGGGCCACGCTGGCGCGGCTCGACGAGGCCGAGCGGCAGCCCGGTGCGGACAGTGACATCGAGCGCCGGTGTGCGCGGCTGCTGCGTGAGCGGCTCAGTGCGGAACTGGCGGTGCACGAGGCGGACGAGGGGCTGCGCTCGGTCGGCAACCTGGGCACGGTCGCGCACTCGGTGCGGGAGGTCTTCACGGTCACACCGACGGAGACCGACGAGGACTGGGCGGCCGTCGCCGAGCGGCTGCGCGCGGTGCCCACCGCCCTGGCGGGCTACCGCGAGTCGCTCACGCTGGGCCTGGAGCGCAAGCTGTACGCGGCCCCGCGGCCGACGGCCACCTTCGTCGATCAGCTCACCGAGTGGGCGGACACGGACGGCAAGGGCCGGGGCTGGTTCGAGGACTTCGCGTCGGCGGGCCCCGAGTCGCTGCGCACCGAACTCGACGAGGCGGCCCGTGCGGCGAACGCGGCCGTGGCCGAGCTGCGGGACTGGATGCGCGAGGTGTACGCGCCGGCCATCGAGGGCGCCCCGAACACGGTGGGCCGGGAGCGCTACGCCCGCTGGTCGCGCTACTTCAACGGCACCGACCTCGACCTGGACGAGGCGTACGCGTACGGCTGGGCCGAGTACCACCGCCTGCTCGGCGAGATGAAGCAGGAGGCCGAGAAGATCCTGCCCGGCGCCGAGACGCCGTGGGTGGCGCTCGCGCACCTCGACGAGCACGGCAAGCACATCCAGGGCGTCGACGAGGTCCGCGACTGGTTGCAGGGCCTGATGGACCAGGCCATCGACGCGCTCGACGGCACGCACTTCGAACTCGCCGAGCGGGTGCGGAAGGTGGAGTCCCGGATCGCTCCGCCCGGCGGCGCGGCGGCCCCGTACTACACGCCCCCCTCGGAGGACTTCTCACGCCCGGGCCGCACCTGGCTGCCGACGATGGGCCAGACCCGCTTCCCCGTCTACGACCTGGTCTCGACCTGGTACCACGAGGGCGTCCCGGGTCACCATCTCCAGCTCGCGCAGTGGGCGCACGTCGCCAAGGACCTCTCCCGCTACCAGGCCTCCATCGGCATGGTCAGCGCCAACGCGGAGGGCTGGGCGCTGTACGCGGAGCGGCTGATGGACGAACTCGGCTTCCTCACGGACGCGGAGCAGCGCCTGGGGTACCTCGACGCGCAGATGATGCGGGCCGCCCGGGTCATCGTCGACATCGGCATGCACCTGGAGCTGGAGATCCCGGCGGACTCCCCCTTCCACCCGGGCGAGCGCTGGACTCCGGAGCTGGCCCAGGAATTCTTCGGCGCGCACAGCAGCCGTCCGGCGGACTTCGTGGAGAGCGAACTGACCCGCTATCTGACGATCCCGGGGCAGGCGATCGGCTACAAGCTCGGCGAGCGGGCCTGGCTGCTGGGCCGGGAGAACGCCCGCAAGCGGCACGGCGACGCCTTCGACCTCAAGTCCTGGCACATGGCCGCTCTTTCGCAGGGCTCGCTGGGACTGGACGACCTGGTGGACGAACTGTCGCAGCTCTGACTCTCGCAGGGGTCAGCGCCGGAAGCCGCCCTCCGAGTCGATCACATTGCCGGTGACCCAGCCCGCCTCGTCCGTCGCGAGCCACGCGATGAGGCGGGCGGGGTCGTCGGGCATCCCCCAGCGACCGCCGGGGAACATCGCGGCGACGGTGTCGTACGCCTCCCCGGTCAGGTAATCCGTGTCCACCGGGCCGGGGTTGACGGTGTTCACCGTGACCGTCTGCTCGGCGAGTGTGGTCGACAGGGAGCGGGTGATCGAGGCGAGGGCGCCCTTCTGGAGGGCGTAGGCCATCTCGCCTGGCATGCCGGCGCCGTGGTCCTGGCCGGAGGTCATCATCACCACCCGGCCGCCCGGGGTGCGCGGCGGCAGCTCGGCCCGCAGCCGGGCATAGGCCTGCACGAGCAACAGCACCGAGCGGGTGTCGGTCGCCCAGTGGGCGTCGAGCATCGCGGCGTCGATCGTGTCGAGAGTGCCGTCGGAGCCGCTGAGGGCGTGGTTGGCGACGAGGATGTCGAGCCGCCCGCCGAGCGCCGAGGCGGCGGTGGCGATCAGCTCGGCGGGCACGGCCGGGTCGGACAGGTCACCTGGCCCCGATACGACCCGGGCGTCCGGGTCGCCCAGCACCTCGCGCACTAAGGCGGCGACCTCCTCGGGCCGGTCGGCGCCCCAGGGCATCTCCTCGTCGTGCGGAACGTGATGGTGCAGATAGACGCTCGCCCCGTACGCGGCGAGCCGCCGCGCCACCGCGTATCCGATACCGGCACGCCGACTGGCGCCGGTGACCAGGGCGGTACGGCCACGCAGAGGCAGCGGGTCGCGGCGCAGTTCTTCGGGGATGGGGTGGGGAAGAAGAGGCATGGAGATCAGGATGCGCGGTGACCCAGCGACGCCGCAGCCGAATTTACGCGGCGGCGCAGTCGGGCGGCCGCCGCGCGAGGAGGCGGTCCCGGCAGCCGCCGCACGAGGAGGCGGTCCCGGCAGCCGCCGCACGAGGAGGCGGTCCCGGAAGCCGCCGCACGAGCCGGATCAGTCCCGCAGCCGCCCCACGAGGAGGCAGTTCCGACAGCCGCCGCGCGAGGGGCCGGTTCCGGCGGCCGCGCCACGAGCCCGATCAGTCCGGCAGCCGCCGCAGCTGTACGAGTCCCAGCCACGTCTCGGGGCCGGGACGCACATGGGCCGCGCGTACGGCGTACCGGCCTGGAGTGAGGGCGACCCTCACGTGGTCGGTGCGTGCGGAGGCGGCGCCGGGCCACGCCGCGTCGAACAGCAGCACGGCTCCGGGCACGTTCCAGCGCATCTCCGGCTCCCACGCCGCCGCGGCGAGCGCCGCCGGGATCTCCGCGAGGAGCGCGGCCTCGGAGTCGGCCGCGGACCACCGTACGAAGGTGTGGTGGTCCGGCAGATAGGTGGTGGAGGCGGGCTCGTCGCCGAACACCAGCGCGGCGCTGTCCCCGACGGGCAGCAGCCCGATGAACCCGTCGACCTCGCACGCCCGGTCGTAGTCGGACGCCGTCTCGTCGCCGTCGGCCCCTGCCCAGAACGGCAGGACCGTCTCGGGCACCGCTATGAGCGGACCGCCGCCCGACTCCACCCACTCCACCGTGCCCGGTTCCGCGTATCGCACCATGCGCCAGAACCTACACGTTCGCAAAGCCGACCGAACTCCGGCCTCAACAGCCGCAGTCCTCCGCGTCCGCCGGTGCGGTCAGCTGGTCGGCGGCGCGCCGCTCGCGGCCCTGCCAGGTCTCGAACTCGAAGCCCTCACGCGCCCAGTACTCGAAGCCGCCGAGCATCTCCTTGACCTGGTAGCCGAGTTCGGCCAAGGCCAGGGCGGCCCGGGTGGCGCCGTTGCAGCCGGGACCCCAGCAGTACGTCACGACCGGCACGGACTTGTCGAGCAGCTGCTCGGCCTGCTCGGGGATGAGCGCGGTCGGGAGATGGACCGCGCCCGGGACGTGGCCCTGGTCCCAGGACTCGGTGGAACGGGAGTCGAGGACGACGAATCCGGGGTCACCGCCTGCCGCGAGTGCCGCGGCGACGTCGGACACGTCGGCGTGGAAGACGAGGTTGGCGCGGAAGTAGGCGGCGGCCTCGGCCGGGGCGGCGGGGGCGACGCGCAGGACGGGGTTGACGGCGGTCGTCGTGGTGGTGGTCATGGGGAGGCCCTCTCCGTGATCGTTCCGATGACCGGAAATCTACGGTCGCCGTTCACCGAACTGAAGGGGTGATTCACGGCGCGGACCTTGCCGGGCCGGGGATTCCCCTGCTATCTCTCGGTGATGACCGTGTATTCCCCGGACGCCACCGACTGGCGCATCCTCGACGTCCTCCAGCGGGAGGGCCGGGCCAGTTTCGCCGAGCTGGCCCGGGCCGTGTCCATGTCGCCGAGCGCGGTGACCGAGCGGGTACGGCGGCTGGAGGAGGCCGGCGTCATCAAGGGGTACGCGGCCGTCGTGGACCCCGAGCGGCTCGGCCTGCCGATCCTGGCGTTCGTCCGGCTGCGCTACCCGAACGGCAACTACAAACCCTTCCACGACCTGGTCGCGGCGACGCCGGAGATCCTGGAGGCGCACCATGTGACGGGCGACGACTGCTTCGTCATCAAGGTCACGGCGCGCTCCATGCGCCATCTGGAAGAGGTGTCGGGCAAGATCGGCGCGCTGGGCTCGGTGACCACGAGCGTCGTCTACTCCTCGCCGCTGCCAAGGCGCCCGCTGGGCCGCTGAGTTCAGCCGACCCCGCGCTGCCGCAGCACCGACCCCGAGCGCCCCTTCACGACCTCCAGCTGCGCGTGGATGCGCCGCCGCAGATCGGCGACGTGGCTGACGATGCCGACGCTGCGGTCGCGCTCGCGCAGCGAGTCGAGGACGTCGAGGACCTCGTCGAGGGTCTGGTCGTCGAGACTGCCGAAGCCCTCGTCGATGAAGAGGGTGTCCAGGCGGACCCCGCCCGCCTCGTCGGTGACGACGTCCGCGAGGCCGAGGGCGAGGGCGAGCGAGGCGAAGAAGGTCTCGCCGCCGGACAGGGTCGCCGTGTCGCGCTCGCGGCCGGTCCAGGCGTCGACGACGTGCAGTCCGAGGCCGCTGCGGCCGCGTCCGCTGCGGTCGTCGGAGTGGACGAGGGTGTAGCGGCCGGACGACATGCGCTGCAGCCGTACGGTCGCGGCGGCGGCCACCTGTTCCAGCCGGGCCGCCAGGACGTACGACTCCAGGCGCATCTTGCGTTCGTTGTCCGACGAGGTGCCCGCGGCGAGGCCGGACATGCGGGCCACGCGGTCGTACTCCTCGCGCAGCGGCGCCAGGCGCCGTACTCCCGCGGTGGCTCGCGCGGACAGCCGGTCGAGTTCCGTGCAGCGCCGGTCTGCCGCGTCGCGCGCGGAGGCGGCGTCGCGCAGACGCTGGGCCGCGGCGGCCGCGGTCCGCTCCGCCGCGGTGAGATCGGCGGGCGGCTTCTGGGCGGCGGCCGCGGTGTCGGTCTCGGCGAGGACGGCCCGTACGGCGGCCTCCTCGAACTGCCAGGCGTCCAGCCGCCGTTGCAGCTCGCGGTGGGCCGCCTCGTCGAGGAGCGCGGCGGCCGCCGCCGGTGGGGTGTCGAACCCGGCGCGGAAGGCGGCGTCGGCGAGACGGGCGTCGGCGTCCTTGAGGCGCTGGGCGGTGTCCTCGGCGGCGCGCGCGGCGTCGGCGGCGTCGGTGAGCAGCGCGGCCCGCCGCTCCAGTTGCGCGGCCCGCGCGGCGACGCTGTCGGCGGCACCGCGCGCCTGCGCCAACTCGCCTTCCAGAGTGGCCCTTTCGTGGTCGAGCCGCTCGCGGTGGCCGACCCGGGAGGCGGCTCTGACCGCAGCCTGCTGCTGGGCGGCGGTCCGCTGCTCGTGCTCGGCCCGGGCCCGGCGCAGCTCCTCGTTCGCGGGATGCAGCGCGGCGGCGTCCCTGCGGGCCTGTGCGTAGAGCCGCTCCAACTCGTCGGCTTCTTCGGCAAGTTGTCCGGTGGGGGTGTCACCGGCCTCCGCGGTGGCGGCGGCCAGTGCTTCTCGTACGACGCCCAGGCGCCGTTCGTCCTCGGCGCGCTGTTCGTCGGCGCTCTGGTAGGCGGCGAGGGCGCGCTCCTCCGCCTCGCGGCCGACATGGCCGGCGACCTTGCGGGCGGGGGCGGGGTGTTCGGTGGCCCCGCAGACGGCGCACGGTTCGCCGTCGGCGAGGTTCGCGGCCAGTTCGGCGGCGATCCCGTTCAGGCGCTGTTCCTTGAGGTCGAGCCAGTGCGCGCGGGCCTGGACGGCGCGTTCCGCCGTGGCGAGTGCCTGCCGCTGTGCCGCGTCGGTGTCGACCGCGAACTGGTCGCGCTGCCGGGCCGCCCTCAGCCGCCGCTGGGCGGGTTCGCGCCGGACGGCGAGCTGTTCTGCCCGGGCGGCGGCGTCCTGCGCCGACTCGATACGGCTCTGCAGTCCGGCCCGGGTCGCCTCCCACCCGGCGAGCCATGCCTGCGCCTCCTGCCGGACCTCCTCGTCGTCCCGCTCCTGACGCTCCAACTTCTCCCGCTCCTGGACGAGTTCCGCCAGCCGTCGCTCGCCGCGACGGGCGGACTCCAGGCCGCCCAGCTCCTCGGCGGCGCGGCGGGCGGCCGCGGCGAGTCCGGCGGCACCGGCGTCGGCGAAGACGACCGGCGGCCGGGAGAGCGGATGCCTGTCGGCACCGGCGCGCTCCGGACTGGTGTCAGCCGACTCCTCGCCGAGAACGGCTCCGGGAGGAAAATCGGCCTCCCCGTCCCCGAGGGCATCTCGCAGCACGGCACGCGCGCGTGCCTCCTCCGCCGCGGCCCGCCGGTGGTCCGCGTCCGCCGCCTCCCGGAGTTCCAGCGCCGGCGCCACCGCCTCCGCCTTGCGTGCCCGCTCCATCCGCGCCTGCGCCTGCCGGTACGCGTCGGACCGCTCCTCCAGCAGCGCGGCCCGCTCCCGCGCCTCGGCGAACCGCCGCTGCAGCCGGGCCCGTTCGCGTACGTCGGCCAGGGCGCGGTCGGTCGCGGCCTGGGCGGACTCGGCGGCCGTGAGGCGGCAGTGGGCGATGGTCAGCTGTTCGCGGACGGTGCTGCGGGCGACGGCGGCCGCACACAGCACGGCGTCGGCGAGGCCCGGTTCGCCCGGTTCCAGGTCCGGCAGCTCCATGGCGGCACCGGCCGCCTGCTGCATGCGGTGCGCGTCGGCCAGCAACTCGGCGTCGCCCTCGCGCACTCGGGCCTCGGCCGCGCGGCGGCGTTCGGCGAGCCGCTTCTCGACCTCGGCGAAGCGGTGGGTGTCGAAGAGGCGGCCGAGCAGCCTGCCGCGGGCCTCGGCGTCGGCGCGCAGGAAGCGCGCGAAGTCGCCCTGGGGCAGCAGCACGACCTGGCAGAACTGCTCGCGGCTCATGCCGAGCAGCTGAGTGATCTCCTCGCCGATCTCCTGGTGGGAGCGGCTGAGGTCCTTCCAGGCGCCGGCCGCGGCGTCGTACTCGCGCAGCCAGCTCTGGGCCTTGTCGAGCGTCGTGCCCGAGCCGCGCTTCTTGGGCCGCTCCCAGGGCGGCTGCCGGGTGACCTCCAACCGGCGTCCGGCTACGGTGAGTTCGAGGCGTACCTCGGTGCGCGTACCGGCCGCGGCGTGGTCGCTGCGCAGCGTCATGCCCTGACCGGACTGCCGGGCGCCCGGCACGGTGCCGTACAGCGCGTAGCACACGGCGTCCAGGACGGAGGTCTTGCCGGCGCCGGTCGGTCCGTGCAGCAGGAAGAGCCCGGCGGTGGACAGTTCGTCGAAGTCGACGGTCTGGGACCCTCCGAAGGGCCCGAACGCGGTGATCTCCAGCTGGTGCAGCCTCACCGCGCCACCTCCCGCACGGCCTCGTCCGCCCGCACCGCGTCGAACGCGTCCCGCAGCACCACCTGCTCGCGCTCGTCGGGTCCGGCGCCGCGCACGTGGGCCACGAAGTCCTCCGCGATCTGCTGGTCGGTGCGCCCGGCGAGCCGCGTGGCGTACGACACGGCGGGGTCGTCCGGCGTCCGCTCCGGGTCGAAGACGAGGCTGAGCGTGTGCGGGAACCGCCCGCCGAGTCGGGCCATGGGGTCGGCGGGCCGGACCGGGTCGGTGAGGGTCGCCTCGACCCAGGCCTCCTCGTGCCGGGCGAGTTCCGGGTCGGCGAGCAGGTCCTCCAGGGTTCCCCTGATGCGGGCCAGCGCGCGCGGGACCGGGCAGTCGACGCGCTCGGCGGTGACCGCCCCGTCGGCGTCCAGGTCGACGAGCCACATGCTCTTGCGGTGCCCGGCCTCCGAGAAGGAGTAGGGCAGCGGGGAACCGGAGTAGCGCACGCGCTCGGTGATGGTCTGGCAGCCGTGCAGGTGCCCGAGCGCCGCGTAGTCGACACCGTCGAAGACGCCGGCGGGCACCGCGGCCACCCCTCCTACCGTGATGTCCCGTTCGCTGTCGCTGACTTCGCCACCGGTGACGAAGGCGTGCGCGAGGATGACGGAGCGGGTGCCACGCGCACGTGTGGTGAGGTCCGCGCGGACGCGGTCCATGGCGGCGGCGAGCACGGTCTCGTGTCCGGCCCTGTCCACCGCGAACTCGTCCTTCACCAGGGCGGGTTCGAGATACGGAAGCCCGTAGAAGGCCACGTCGCCATGGTCGTCGGAGAGCATCACCGGCGTCCCGCACGCGGACGGCTCGGTCCGCAGATGGATGCCCGCGCGATCGATGAGGCCCGCGCCCACGCCCAGCCGACGGGCCGAGTCGTGGTTGCCGGAGATCATCACCGTGGGCACACCGAGGTCGGCGAGCCGGTGCAGCGCGTCGTCGAACAACTCGACCGCGGCGAGCGGCGGCACCGCGCGGTCGTACACGTCCCCCGACACGACGACCGCGTCCACGCCGCGCTCCCGCACGGTCGTCACGAGGTGGCCGATGAACTCGGCCTGGGCCCCGAGCATGTTCACCCGGTGGAACGCCCGGCCGAGATGCCAGTCGGAAGTGTGCAGCAATCTCACAAACCCACTCCGAACCGCATGTCTCCCCCTGCTCCGCCCCTGGAACCAGCACGAACCAACACAAGCTCGCGGTCAGCAGCCACCACGCTAACGCCTGCCGACACCTGACCCCCCACGAACCTCGACCTGTCACCACCATCCGACGGCGGATGGTCAGGATTGTCCGTGATACTCCCCGTACGCCTCCCCGCCCAGGTCGAACCGGGCCGTCCCCGCGGTCGCGTCCGCGAGCCACGCCCGGAAGGCCTCGACGTCGGCGTCCGGCAGCCCTATCTCGATCGTGACCGCCTCGCCGTAGCGCACGTCCCGTACCTCACGGCCGGTCGCGCGCAGGTCGTTGTGGATCTTGCCGGCGCGCTGGTGGTCGACGGTCACCGTGGCGAGGCGGAAGCGGCGGCGGGTGATCGCGCCGAGGGTGTCCAGGGCCTCGCCGACCGCTCCGCCGTACGCGCGGATGAGGCCGCCCGCGCCGAGTTTGACGCCGCCGTAGTAGCGGGTGACCACGGCGACGACGTACCGCATGTCGCGGCGCAACAGCATCTGGAGCATGGGGACGCCGGCGGTGCCGCCGGGTTCGCCGTCGTCGCTCGCCCGCTGGATCGCGGCATCGGCGCCGATGACGTACGCGAAGCAGTTGTGCGTGGCGTCCGCGTGCTCCTTGCGGACGGCCGCGACGAAGGCCTGGGCCTCCTGCTCGGTGGCCGCCGGGGCGAGGGCGCACAGGAAGCGGGACCGATTGACCTCGGTCTCGTGCACGCCCACGCGGGCGACTGTGCGGTACTCGTCCTGCATCCGGCCACCCTATGCGGAGTGATCCGCCGCCCGGTCCCCGGCCGTCTCGCGGTCGCTTCTTCCTGCCGCGCCCCACGACCGTCTCGCGGTCACTTCTTCTTCTTGCCGCGCGCCACGGTCAGGTCCGTGAGCAGGGCCGTGCCCGGAGTGAGGTCCTGCCAGTCGGTGCCGCGCCAGGCCAGTACGGCGATCGCCGAGGTCGGGAACTTCAGCCGGACCGCGTCGAGCGCGTCGTCGAGGCCGTCTCCGGCAAGGGCGAGGACCAGTTCCTCCAGCCCGGGGTTGTGCCCGACGAGCAGCAGGGTGTCGACCTCTGCGGGCACCTCGTGCACGACGGCCAGCAGCTCGGGTACGTCGGCCGCGTACACCCGCGCGTCGAGCCGCACCGGCGGTGGTGTGCCCCACTGCGCCGAGGCCAGTTCCCAGGTCTGCCGGGCGCGTACCGCGGTGGAGCACACGGCGAGGTCCGGCAGCAGGTCGGCGTCGGCGAGGGCCCGGCCCGCGGCCGGCGCGTCCCGGCGGCCGCGCGGGGCGAGGGGGCGTTCGTGGTCGGGGACGCCTTCCGGCCAGGCGGACTTGGCGTGCCGCAGGACGACCAGGTGCCGCAGCGGACCGGCTCCCGCCCGCGCGATCATGGCGTCGATCCCACGTCACGGGTGAGTTCGACACCGAGCAGCCGGTCGGCGTAGGCGTACGTCTCGAAGCGTGCGCCCTCCGGCAGGTCCGAGGTCTCGACCGACCCGAGGACCCGGAGCACGGCGCACACGTCCAGGTCGTCCTCCCAGGCGGTACGGAGCTCTCCGCGCACCTCCTCGGGGATCGCCCGGGACGGCCTGCGCGCCCAGTCGGCGACCGCGCGGCGCCACCGTGCGAGGGTCTCGCGGGCCTCTGCCAGCGCATCCGCGTCGAGCCGCACGGGCTCGCTCCGGCGCCTGGAGAGCAGCGCCAGGCGTACGACGGCGGGGTCGGCGCCGTCCGGGATCGGGACGGACGCGTCCTCCACGGGGGCGACGGCGATGCGGACGCCGTCGGGGGCGGGCCCGCTGTCGGCCATGACGTGGATGACCTGGGCCTCCCCCAGCCCCGCCGAGACGTCCCGGCTGTCCTCGAACGGCCGGATGCCGAGGGCCGCGGCGGCCGCCCGAAGCTCCGCCTGCTGTCGTTCCCCGGTCAGCAGCGCCCAGACGGGCGTACCGCCGATTTCGAGGGCCCGGAACAGGACGTCGGCGACCAGCAGCACGCGCAGGGCGGTCGGGTCGCAGCCCGCCGCATGGGCCTGGATCCGGGTCAGACCCCGGCGGGCGGGAGCGGCCTCGACGGGCTCGCCGGTTCGGACGTCGATGATGCGGAGCACGTGGCGAGCGTAGGCGTGCGGAGAGGACCGCGCCACCGTCGGCCCGAACAGGCGTTCAGTTCGGCGTGCCCGGAAACCGCACATGGGGCCGACCCCGAGACCCTTCCCTGGTCACGGCGGCCCGTACCCCGCACACACCGGGGTGTCCCCGACGGGTCGCACATACGCGGAATCCTTTCTCCGGCGAGTCCGGCGTAAGTATGGTGATCCTGTGAAGACACTCGTGTGGGCGGTCGAGGGCGGCTCGACGATCTCCCGGTACCGGACGGACACCGGGAACGTCACCGACACGCTCGGGGACGGCAGCCGGATCGTCGGCACGGTGGATGGTTGGCGTGAACACCGTGATCATCTCGTCCTGGCGGAGGTGCGCGATCACCCCGGATTCGCGTTCGGCGACATCTGTGACGCCGGGCTGGTCGACGAGCTGATCGCAGGCACGACGAGGCCGTCCGCTTCTCCGCCGAGTCGCATGTAGGCCGCTCCACTTCTGGGCGCCGCGGGGCGGGGGACCGGAAGTCATCGGCACGGTCATCACACTCGAGTCCGTCAAGGGCACCGTCGGCGTGGCCGGCGACCAGCACGGACGGCCCTGGACGGTGGACCTGCGTTTCCAGCTCTGTTCGACGAGAAGAAGGGTTCAGTCCATGAGCTCCAGGATCCAGCCGACCGCTCAGGTCGACGAGACGGCCACGATCGGCGACGGGACGACGGTCTGGGACCTGGCCCAGGTACGGGAGGACGCGCGGCTCGGCAGCGGGTGCATCGTGGGCCGGGGGGCGTATGTCGGCCCGGGGGTGCGGATCGGCGACAACGTGAAGCTCCAGAACTACGCGTTGGTCTACGAACCCGCGGTGCTCGGTGACGGGGTGTTCGTCGGACCTGCGGCGGTGCTCACCAACGACTACTTCCCCCGTTCGGTGGACCCGCAGGGCCGGTTGAAGCGCGGTGGCGACTGGGAGGCCGTGGCGGTGGTGGTGGCGGAGGGGGCGTCACTGGGGGCCCGTTCGGTGTGTGTGGCACCAGTGCGCGTCGGTCGTTGGGCACTGGTCGCGGCGGGTGCCGTGGTGACCCGGGACGTGCCGGACTTCGCGCTCGTGGCCGGCGTTCCGGCGCGCCGGATCGGCTGGGTCGGCCGGGCCGGCGTGCGACTGGTCGAGCGGGAAGGCGAGTCGGGCGGATGGGAGTGCCCCGAGACAGGCGCGCTGTTCGACGAGAAGGACGGTGAACTCGTCGAACACGCATGACTCTGTTTCTCGCATGTTTCTCGCAAAACGCAAATCGTCGAACATCTACAGGCATAACATGTGTGCGATCTGTGCAGACCGAGCACAATAGGCGCACGAACTAGTAGTGCCCGGGGGGGTACGGGGTGGGGACACCTATGCCTGCTGCCAGGAGCCAGGACCGCTCCGACGCCTGACGTCTGCCTTCCGCCGTGCGGCCATCCGCGCCGCGGCGATCACCAGTCTGCGCAAAACAGGACCCACAGGGGGGTTGGTGTGCCCAAAAGATGACCACCACACGTCTGGCGGCACTCGGTCGTGAGGAACCGACGCTGCTCGCGCTCGCCCAACGGCTCCTCGCCGTCGCCGAGTCGGGGCTTGCGTCGATGCTGCTCCCCGGCGGCGAGGCCTTCGCGTTCACCATGGCCGGGCGCAAAGCCCCCGACGGTTCCTGGAAGTTGGAGCGGCGGGGGACCAGCACCCGGTACGCGGCCATCACCGCGCTGGGGGTCCGGTTCCTCCCCGAGGACCGCCAGCGCGCGGTGCTCGCGGGACGTACCGCCCAGGAGTTCACGGGTCTGCTGATCGAGTCGCTGCCCGCGGTGACCAATCTCGGTGATGCCGCGCTCATCGCCTGGGCCGCCGCCGAGACCGGGCATCCCAAACTGTCCGACGCTCTCGGGCGGGTCGAGGCCCTGGACGAAGAGGGCCGGCCTCAGTACACCGTCGAGGCGGCGTGGGTGCTGTCCGCCCTCGCGGCGGCTCGGAGCACGGTCGATGTGGAGAGACGTTTCTCCGCAGCTCGCGACCGTCTGCTGCGAGCCCGGATCGGGGACAGTCCGCTGTTCCCGCATGCCACCGGGCCAGGCCTGGTGCCCTGGTACCGGGCGCACGTGAGCTGCTTCGCCGACCAGACGTACCCGCTGCAGGCCCTGGCCCGCGCGCACGCCGGCGGCGACGGCGATCCGGAGGCGCTGGCCGCGTCCGAGTCGTGCGCGGCGCGCATCTGCGAGTTGCAGGGCGAGGGCGGGCAGTGGTGGTGGCACTACGACGCGCGCACCGGCGGCGTCGTGGAGGGTTACCCCGTCTACAGCGTCCATCAGCACGCGATGGCGCCGACCGCCCTGTTCGATCTCGCCGACGCGGGCGGTACCGACTTCGGCGCGTCGATCCGCAAGGGCCTCCGCTGGATGACGGACGTGCCCGAACTGGCCGCCCGCCCGGAGAAACAGGAGCCGTTGATCCTCGACGAGCTCGGCGCCACCTGGCGCAAGGTCTACCGGGGTGATCCGAAAAAGGCCGTACGCGCCGCCCGAGGACTCGGCACCCGAGTCGCTCCGAACCTCCGGTTGAAGTTCCTGGACCGGGTGTACCGCCCCGTCTCCGTGGACCACGAATGCCGGCCGTACGAATTCGGCTGGATGCTCTACGCCTGGTACGGGAGCCGAATATGAACGCGCGTCAGACTCTGTTCGGGGTCGAGCTGGACCCGCTGACCATGGATGAGACCGTACAGCGCTGCCTCAGTGCGGTCCGGGACGGCCACCAGCTCGAGATCGGGGTGGTCAACGCCGCGAAGCTGGTGAACATGCGGCGGGACGACCGGCTCGCCCGGGCCGTGGCCGGCTGCGACCTGGTTCTCGCCGACGGGCAGGCCGTGGTCTGGGCCGGCCGGATCCTGCGCGCCCCGCTGCCGGAACGGGTGGCCGGTATCGACCTCTTCCTGCGGCTGCTGGCCGAGGCGGAGACGGCGGGGATGTCCGTGTACTTCCTCGGGGCCAAGCAGGAAGTGCTTGAGGAGATGCTGCGCCGGGTGGCCGACCGCTTCCCCGGCCTGAAGGTGGCCGGCAGCCGGAACGGCTACTTCGAGGATTCCCAGCAGGAGGCCATAGCGGGCGCGATCGCCGACAGCGGCGCCCAGATGCTGTTCCTCGGCATGACCTCGCCCAAGAAAGAGATCTTCACGGCCGCCTACGGCGAACGCACCGGCGCCCGCGTCGTGCACGGGGTCGGCGGCTCCTTCGACATCCTGGCCGGGGTCACCAAGCGGGCCCCGGAGTTCTGGCAGCGCTGGGGAGCCGAGTGGCTCTACCGCGCGCTGCAGGAGCCGCGGCGCCTCGGCCGGCGCTATCTCACCACCAATGCTGCCTTCCTCCTCATGACGGCGCGGGAGCTCATCCGGCTCACCCCGTCGACCGTTCCCGCGAACAGGAGACACTGATGCGCGTCGTCGTGGTTGGACAGGGATACGTCGGCCTGCCACTGGCCATCCGCGCGGCCGAGGTCGGACACGAGGTGATCGGCTACGACGTGGACTCCCGGCGGGTCAAGAGCCTTGCCGCCGGTGAGTCCTTCGTCGAGGACGTCTCCTCCGAGCGGATCCGCGCGGCCATGGACCGCGGCGCCTACCGCCCGAGCGAATCGGCCCGCGACTGCGGCGGTTTCGACATCGCCGTCGTGACCGTCCCGACCCCGCTGCACGAGGGCACTCCCGACCTCCGTTACATCAGGGAATCGGCCCTCACCCTGGCCCGCTACCTGCGCCCCGGAGCCACCGTCGTCCTCGAGTCGACCACGTATCCCGGCACCACCCAGGAGCTGTTCGCCCCGATCCTGGAGGACGGCTCGGGCCTGACCGCGGGCACCGACTTCCACCTCGGCTACAGCCCGGAGCGGATCGACCCCGGAAACGCCGTCTGGGGCTTCAAGGAGACCCCCAAAGTCGTCTCCGGCGTCAACGCGTCCTCGCTCACAGCCGTTCAGGACTTCTACGCGCAACTCGTCGACACCACCGTGCCGGTGAGCTCGCCGAAGGAGGCCGAGCTCGCCAAGCTCCTTGAGAACACCTTCCGGCATGTGAACATCGCGCTGGTCAACGAGATCGCGATGTTCGCCCACCACCTGGACATCGACGTCTGGCAGGCCATCGAGGCCGCCTCCAGCAAGCCCTTCGGCTTCATGAAGTTCACGCCCGGACCGGGCGTCGGCGGCCACTGCCTGCCCATCGACCCCTCGTACCTGTCCTGGCGGGTGCAGCGCGAACTCGGCCAGAGCTTCCGCTTCGTGGAACTGGCCAACGACATCAACAACCACATGCCCGAGTACGTGACGCGCCGCATCACCGACTTGTTCAACGAGAGACGTCGTTCCGTGAACGGCTCGCGCGTCCTGCTGCTCGGCCTGGCGTACAAGAAGAACACCGGCGACGCCCGCGAGTCGCCCGCCCTGCGCATCTCCCAACTGCTGCTCGACATGGGGGCCCAGGTCAGGGCCGCGGACCCGCACGTCGTCGAAAGCCTGCCGATGGACACCCGGCTGGTGCGGGTCGAACCGGCGCCGGAGGAGCTGGCCGCCGCCGACGTGGTCGTCCTGCTCACCGACCACGACAGCTTCGACTACGAACTCATCGCCGAACACGCCCCTTTCGTCCTCGACTGCCGTCGGCGGCTGTCGTCCGGACCCACCATCGAGGTGCTCTGAGCCATGCCGCGAGTCGTCTGCGTCGCCGGGGCGCGCCCCAACTACATGAAGATCAAACCGGTGATGGACGCCCTGGAACACCGGGGCGCCGAGGTGGTCCTCGTCCACACCGGTCAGCACTACGACCCGGCCATGAACGACGTGTTCTTCGCCGACCTCGGCATCCGGCCGCCCGACCGCTTCCTCGGTGTCGGCTCCGGCACCCACGCCGAACAGACCGGACGCGTGATGACCGCGTTCGAGCCACTGCTCACCGAGGTGGCCCCGGACATCGTCGTCGTGGTCGGAGACATCAACTCCACCCTGGCCTGCGCCCTGGTCACCGCCAAGGCCGGACCGCTGCTGGCCCACGTCGAGGCCGGCCTGCGCAGCCGCGACTGGAGCATGCCGGAGGAGGTCAACCGCGTCGCCACCGACCGCGTCAGCGACTACTTGCTGGCCCCCTCGCCCGACGCCGCCGAGAACCTGCGCGCGGAAGGGTACCGGGACGACCAGATCCACCTCGTCGGCAACGTCATGATCGACACGCTGCTGGCCAACCTGGACCGGGCCAGGGCCTCGGACATCCTCAGCCGATACGGCCTGTCCAGGGGCGGGTACGGCCTGGTCACCCTGCATCGCCCCGCCAACGTGGACGACCCCGAGGTCCTCGCCGGGCTCCTGAAGGCCCTCGGGGAGATCGCCGGCCGCCTCCCGCTCGTGCTGCCCGTTCACCCGCGGGCGGCGGCGCGGCTGGCCGACATCGGCGTCCCCGGAGGCATCAGGCTCGTACCGCCCGCCGGATACCTGGACTTCATCGCCCTGCAGGACTCCGCTCGCGTCGTACTGACCGACTCGGGCGGAGTACAGGAGGAGACCACCGCGTTGGGCGTGCCGTGTGTGACCCTGCGGGACAACACCGAGCGGCCCATCACCGTCGAGCAGGGCACCAATACGCTGGCCGGCCGGGATCCGGCGCGCATCGTGTCCACCGTCAACCGGGTGCTGGACGATCCTCCCGCGCCGCGTCGGCCCGGACTGTGGGACGGTCGCGCGAGCGACCGGATCGCCGACGTGCTGCTGGCGGGAGACACCGCGAGCACCCGGCCGAGACCCACCGACCAATCGCTCTCCGTATGACCCGCTTGCAACATATGCTCGTCGAACATCTGGTCGCGAGGGGGGGACCTCATGGATCTCGCTGAGATCTTCCGGGTCATGCGCAGGCGCTGGTACGTCCTGCTGCCCGGACTGCTGCTGACCGTCGGCCTGACGGTCGCCGTGGCCGTGGTGGTTCCGGTCACCTACAAGTCGCAGAGCACGGTGGTCCTCCTGAACTCCCAGAAGGCCACGGTCGCCTACGACGGCAACCCGTTCCTGAGCACCCAGACCTCGCTCACCGGCATGGCCGACAGCCTGGCCCGCAACCTCAACTCCGATGTCTCCGTGCGGGAGCTCAAGTCCCGTGGTGCCACCGGCACGTTCGACGCCAAGCTCGCCGACAACGCCCAGGGGCCGCTCATGTGGCTCAGCGTCACCGGCACCGAAAAGAGCGCCGTCCTGGCCTCGGACCGCATCCTGACCACGTATGCCAAGGAGCGGCTGGAGGAGTTCCAGAAACAGCAGTCCGTCGCCGAGAAGGCCATGATCCGCATGACGACGATCGTGCCGCCGCAGAGCCCGGTGGCGCAGACCAAGACCCGGCTCCAGTACATGATCATGGCCGGAGGCCTGGGCCTGGTGCTGAGCATGGTCGTCGTCTTCTACGTGGAGGCGCGCCGCCGGTCGCACTCACCGGTGCGCCCGGAAGAACCCGAACAGCCGGACGACACACCCGAGTCGGCGACCGGTTCCCCCGCCACCGCTCCCCGGTCGACGGCCGAGGAGCCGGTGGCGGAACAGACGATCGCTCTCCGCACACCGCCCGCCTGGTCGCGGTCCACCGGGGACAGGCGGGCCGCGGAGCCGAGGGCGGGGCGGCCCGCCATGGTCGCGGCACCCGCCACCGAGCCGCTCGACGAGGAGTCGACTCATGGACAGCGTTCGCACAACGGACAGCGAGAACGCTGACCCCAGCGACACCCCCGCTCCTGCCACCGCCCCCTCCTTCGGCACGAAGGTCCGTTCGGCAGCCCGCTGGAGCCTGATCAACACCGTCGTCGTGCGCCTGGGCAACTTCGCGACCGGCATTGTGCTGGCGCGCTTCGCCCTCGGCCCTGCGGAGTGGGGCGTCTACGGCATCGCCCAGACCGTGCTGCTGGTCCTCCTGTCCGCGAACGAGCTGGGCGTGGGCCTGGCCATCGTGCGCTGGGAGGGGGACGCACGGCGGTTCGCGCCGACCGTACTGACCCTCAGCGTCCTCTCCAGCGGCCTGCTGTACGTGGCGCTGTTCGCCGCGGCACCGACGGTGGCGGGCCTGCTCGGCTCGCCGGACGCCGCGGGCGTACTGCGGGTGATGTGCCTGTGCGTGGTGATCGACGGGTTGGCACAGGTGCCCGGCGGCTTCCTCACCCGTGAGTTCGCCCAGGGCAAGCGGATGATCATCGACGGGCTCAACTTCGTGCTCAGCACCTCGGTGACGCTGCTGCTGGCCTTCGAGGGCTGGGGCGCGATGAGCTTCGCCTGGGGAGCCGTGGCGGGGAACGTCGTCACACTGATCGGCTGCGCGCTGGCGGCGCCGGGCACCCTGAAGTTCGGCTGGAACCCCGAGCAGGCCCGGGCGCTGCTCAGGTTCGGGCTTCCGCTGGCAGGGGCGAGCATGCTGGCCCTCGCGGTGGTCAACGCCGACACCCTGGTGGTGGGCGCGACGCTGGGCAACGTGTCTCTGGGCTTCTACGTGCTCGCCTTCAACATCTCCGGCTGGCCCGTGAGGATCATCTCCGAGGCCGCCCGCCGGGTCTCCTTCGCCGGCTTCTCCCGCCTGGCCGACTCGCCGCAGGCGCTCGCCCAGGGCTTCAGCCGTGCCCTGGGCGTGGTGATCACCGCCACCGTCCCGCTGTGCGTCCTGCTGGCCGGCCTCGCGGGGCCGGCCATCCAGCTGATCTACGGCAGCCAGTGGGGACCCGCGGCCGCGGCACTGCCCTGGCTGATGGCCCTCGGTCTGATCCGCATCGGCAGCGAACTCGCCTACGACTGCCTGGTCGCGATCGGGCAGCGCCGGTCGCTCTTCCTGGTGCAGGGCCTGTGGCTGGCCGCCCTGATCCCGGCGCTCCTCGTCGCCGCCCGCCTGAACGGCATCGTCGGAGCCTCACAGGCCCATGTCCTGGTCGCCGGCGGCCTGGTGGTGCCCGTGTTCCTGTTCGCGCTGAGCCGTGGCGGCATCGGAGTCGGCCGGATCGCCAGGGCCTGCGCGTGGCCCTTCCTCGGCGGGGCCGTGATGGCCGTGATCATCCTCGGCCTGGAGCCCCGGTTCGGCGACGGCCGGCTCGCCCTCCTCGCCATCAGCACGATCGCCCTGGCCGGTTACACGCTGTGCGTCATGCCCAGCCGCGACTTCCTGCGCGGCGTCGATCGCGGCGACCGGCCCCACCGTGGCCGACACCGGGCTTCCGCACCGGTTCGGACTACCCCACAGGACATGAGGACACCCTGATGTCACGACGTATCAGCCGGAAATCGCTCGCGCACCTGGCGCTCGCAGCCTTGCTGGCGGTCCTGGCCGTGGCCTGCTCGGGATCTGACCGGACCGCCTTGCCGGACTGCCCCGATGACGCACGAACCTGCCCCGCGAGCGGGTCCTCGGCGGCACCGAGCGCCGGTCCGTCGACCGCGGACGGCCAGGCGACGGACCGCCCCGCCACCTCGCCGTCCCCGACGGGGAAGCCCACCTCGACGGCGGGTGCCGGCAGTGCGTCCGCCGCACCCCCGGCCAAGGCCGCTTGCGCCTCTCCCGGCGCCTGCGGCTTCCCGGACGCCACCACCACCGGTCCGCGGATCCCTCTCAAGCCCCACAAGACCGGGTACATGGCCGTCCGTACCAACGGGCTCGTCATCCGCGGGTGGGACATCACCGGCTCGCTCGACATCTACGCGAACGACGTCACCGTCATCGACACCAAGATCACCTCGGACAGCTGGTGGGGCGTCAACCTGCGCCCCGGTTACAGCGGCCTGCGGGTCCTGCACTCCACCATCACCGCCGTGCCCGGCAAGGGGCCGGACAACGGCGGCGTGGACTACGCGGTGTCGAACATGGGAGGCAGCTCCGTCGAGGTCGGCTGGTGCGACGTCTCGGTGTTCGGTGACGCCCTGTCCATGGGGCAGGGGAATATCCACGACAACTACGTCCACGACATCGTTCCCTTCGTCAACCTGGGCGGCGAGTGGCAGCACACCAACGCGGTGATCAGCGGCGGCGGCAACACCGGCCACCTGATCATCCGCCACAACACCCTGCTCAACGCGACCAGCCTCAAGCAGGGGGCTTCGGGAAGCATCGGTCTGTTCGCGGACACCGGGGTCGTCCGCAATGTCACCGTCGACCACAACTGGATCGCCGGCGGCGCGTACGCCCTGTACGGCGGCGACACCGGCGCCACCGGGATCAAGGTCACCGACAACATCTTCTCGACGCAGTACCACCCCTCCTCCGGCGGCTACGGCGTGGTCGCCCACTGGAACGCGAGCGGCGCCGGAAACGTGTGGCGGAACAACCTGATGTCCGACGGCCGCCCGATCCACCCCGAGCCGGCCTCGTGAACGGGGCGCCCACCGGGGAGGCGAGACCATGATGCGTCGTGTCGCGCGGGCACCCTGGACACTGCTCAAGGCGGTGTTCGGCTGGCTGGTGCTCTTCGAGACCAGGAACAAGATCCTGCTGGCCCCCTCCGCGATCAGGCTCCGCCGCGTCGAGAACGCCGAGACCCGGCGGCTCGCGGCCGGCCTCCCGTCCGCGCCCTCGGCGCTGGTCGCCACGGTGATCGCCACCCACCGCCGCCCGGAGGCGCTGCGTGCCGCGGTGCGCTCGGCGCTGGCGCAGAGCGTGGCCGACCAGGTCGTCATGGTCGTGGACGACGGCGCCGGGCTTCCCGAACTGCCCGATGATCCAAGGCTGTTCGCCGTTTCACTGGCGAGCAACACCGGTGTCGCCGGAGTCGTCCGCAACATCGGGATCCGGCTGACACGGTCCCGCTACGTGGCGTTCCTGGACGACGACAACCTGTGGGAGCCGGACCATCTCGCCCGCGCGCTGGACGTACTGGAGTCGCCCGGCGGCCCCGACGGCGTCTACACGGCGCTGCGCCGCGTCCTGCCCGACGGAAGCGAGCGTGACGTCCTGTCGGTGCCCTACGACCGGCGCAGGTCCGCCCGCGAGTCCTTCCTGGACACCAACGCCTTCGTCGCCCGCCGCAATCGCTCACTGCACTTCAGCCGCCTGCGCCGGACGCCGGAAGTGCTGCCCCGGGAGGACTGGGAGCTGATCCACCGGTACGGCCGCAGGCACCGGGTGCGCCATGTGCCGCACCCCACCGTCCGCTACCTGATGAACCCGGCCAGCTTCTACACCCGGTGGGGACCGCCCAGTTGAAGCCGCCCGGCTCGCCGACCGTCGCTCACCTTCCATTCCGATCAGTTCCGTTTCGATCGTTCCGTTCCGACCACAGGTGGTTGATCCCGTGCCCCGATCCCGCGCCCTCAGAAACAGATTCGTCGACGCACCCGGCTCGCTGGGCGAACGCCTGCGCATCGCCCGCTGGGAGCGGTTTCAACGCTGCTTCCCCGGCATCGAGGGCATGCGCGTCGTGGACCTGGGCGGGACGGCCGAGATGTGGCTGCGTGCCCCGGTGCGCGCCAAGCACGTCCACCTGATCAATCTGGAGGAACATCCCGCCGAACTGCCCGACTGGATCACCGCGGAGGTCGCCGACGTCACCGACCCGGCGGTCGCCGCCGAACTGAGCGGCCACGGCGGCTACGACCTGGTGTTCTCCAACTCGACCATCGAGCACGTGGGCGGCCACAGCCAACGCCGGAAGTTCGTCTCGGCCGTCGAATCGCTGGCCCCGCTGCACTGGATCCAGACGCCGTACCGCTACTTCCCCGTCGAGCCGCACTTCGTGGCGCCCGGCTTCCAGTTCCTGCCGCTGGCCGCCAGGGCCCGTCTGGTACGGCACTGGCCGCTGGTCCACAGCCGCCCCGACAGCCCGGAGTCGGCGATGAACGCGGTGATCAACATCGAGCTGCTGACCCGCACCGAGATGCGCTACCTGTTCCCCGACTCGGTGCTCCTCAGCGAGCGGGTGCTCGGTGCGACGAAGTCGCTGACAGCCGTGCGAACGGAGCTCGCATGCTGAACAACCTGATCAACAGACATGACGCGGACCGGCTGTTGCGCAAGGTGCGGAAACTGGACCTGGACCCGGTGCTGGCCAAGCTGCGGGTGCGGGGCGGCGCGCGAGTGGTCCAGCACTGGTCCCAGGTCGACCCGTCGCTGACCGAGTGGTGGGCGATACCGGCGGTCATCAAGCGGTGGAATCTGCTGATGACCGGCGACGCGGACACCTCCTTTCCCCAGTACGTGGCCGCCAAGCACTTCGCGCCGCGCACCGATCTGCGCGGCCTGTCGTTGGGGTGCGGCACCGGCGGAAACGAGCTGCTCTGGGCGAAGACCGGCGCGTTCGGTCTCCTGGAGGGCGTCGACGTGGCGCAGCAGCGGATCGACTTCGCCACCCGCGCCGCCGCCGAGCACGGCCTCGCCGACGTCCTGCGCTTCCGGGTCACCGACGTCAACCGGATGACCAGCGACGGGGAACGCTTCGACGTCCTGCTGGGCCTGCAGTCGCTGCACCATTTCGACGACCTCGACGAGACCCTGCCCCGCCTGTCCCAACTCATCGAGCCTGATGGTCTGTTCGTGATCGACGAATTCGTCGGCCCAACCCGGTTCCAGTGGACCGACGGCCAACTGGAGGCGGCGAACGCGCTGCTGGCCCAGCTCCCCGAGGAGCGACGGCGCCTGGCCGACGGCCGCATCAAGCGCCGCGTCGTGCGGCCGAGCAGGCTGTCGATGGTACTGGACGACCCCTCGGAGGCGGTCGACGCGGCGGCGCTGCTGCCGGGCCTGCGGCGCGCATTCGACGTCGTCGAGGAACGGCCGTACGGGGGGACGGTGTTGCACATCGCGTTCTCCGGGATCGCGCACAACTTCCGTGACCAGGAGCCGGGGACGCTGGCGCTGCTGGAACGGTGTTTCGCTGCGGAGGATGCTGCGCTGCCGGAGGTGGGGCACGATTTCGTGGCTATGGTGTGCCGGCCACGGAGTGCTGCGGGCTGAGGGAAGTGCCACGATGTGCCGTCGGCCGGCTGCGGCGCCCTGGTCGCGCCCACGCGGCGGAGCCGCATATCGATACAGCCCCGCGCCCCCTTGGCGGCGACCCGGTGGACGTTCGCTGTCAGGGTCCCGGTGTTCCGCGCAGGGCGCCCGGTCGGGCCAGGGCCGCCGCCGCCGCGCGGCTGGCCGGGCGGCCCAGCGCTGCTCGTGTCGTCTCCCGGAGCAGGACCGCGGTGCGGAAGGCGGCCGTGGAGAGGGCGCCATGCCGTTGCCGGTACAGGCGGACACGGTTGAGGGTGAGCAGGGTCCAGAGGCGGGGCGACACCTGGGAGTCGCCCCCGAGGTGCACGGCCTCGGCTGTCGGCTCCAACTGCGTGGCGTATCCCCGGTCCCGCGCGCGCAGGCAGTACTCGGTCTCCTCCGAGTAGAGGAAGAAGGACTCGTCCCACGGACCGCAAGCGGCCAGGCAGTCCCCCGAGATGGCCATGAGGGCGCCGGTCGCCCAGTCCGCGCGCGTGGGCCGCTGATACGCGGCGGGGTCGGTGACGAGCTCGCTCAGGGCCGGGAAACGCCCGGCCCGGGTATTGCCGATCACGGCCTCGCCAAGGGCCCGGAGCACGCTCGACTCGCGGCGCAGCGAACAGTGGGGCGTGTTGCCGCCTTCTTCGTACAGGAGAGGTACGGCGATCCCGACTCCGTCCCCGAGTCCGTCGACGAGACGTTTGGCGCAGCCCTGTCGCATCCGGATGTCGGGGTTGCAGATGAGAGCGACCCCGTACTCACCAGCCGCGCCCAGCGCCGCGTTGACCCCAGCCGCGTATCCGGCGTTGCGGCCGCTCCGGACGACCGTGGCGTCCGGCGCCAGCGCCCGCAGCACGTCGACGGTGTCGTCGGAGGAGTCGTTGTCGGCGACGACGAGCCGCCAGTCGAGACCGGCCATGCCATCGGGAAGTGAGGCGAGGAACCCGGGGAGCACCGAAGCGCTGTTCCAGGTGACGACGATGACGGCGACGGCGCTCATCGGGACTCCACGAGTTGGGGAAGCCGGGCTTCGGATGCCGCACGGGGGACGGGGACCACGGCCCGTGCCGCGGCCGCCTCGCGGCGGACGAAGCCGAGGTGGCTGCCGCCGGCCCCCAGGATCAGGAAGAACATTCCGGCGTACATGGGAAAGCTGAGCGCGTCGAAGGTGGCGCTGATGACCAGGGCGACCAGCGCCGAGGCGAGAAACGCCTGCCCGAGTTCCCGGTCGGCATCGGTGCGGGCGAGCCGGCGGATGGCACCGCCGGTGTGTATCCCGGTGACGAACAGGGCGAACAGCGCGACGAGCCCCACGAGGCCCATCTCGGCCAGGGTCAGCATGTACTGGTTGTCCGTGAAGAAGTACAGGTCGGGAGTGAAGGTGCCGAACCCGCGCCCGAACCAGGGGTGTTCGTCGAAGTAGGGGACGATCGCGCTGTACTTCACGGTGCGCGCCTGGGTACTGCTGTCGGAGTTGGACAGGAAGCTGGCGAACAGGTTGGTGATGGTTCCGATCAGCCCGGGAATGATCACCTTGAAGCCGGCCACCGAACCCACGATGATTCCGAACGCGGCCCAGCGCCGCTGCGGCTTCCAGCGGGGCACCATCACCAGGATCGCGATGAAGGCGCCGATGATGGACGTCCTGGACACCGTCAGCGGAAGCGCACCCGCCATGATCGCCACAGGGGCCCAGCGGCGCAGTGCACCGGCGTGCCGGCGCACCGGATCGAACGCCTGGTGCACGGCGAAGGGAACCAGGATGGCCAGCATCCCCCCGAACTCCAGCGGATGGGCCGTGGTGGAGCGCGGCCGGGTGAACGAGCCGCGGTCCATGGCGCTGATCCCGGCGGTGCTCGACTGCAGGCCGGGGATGTGAATGGAGTCGGCGACGTTGGTCGCCGCGAAGAAGTCGTAGTAGCCGATCAGGGCGACCACCGTGCCCAGTACGACGAGCCGGCGCATCAGGACCTCCAGCCGGCCGCGCTCCTGGATGCCGGCCGAGGCCAGCACCACCAGCGCCACCCACACCCCGAGCCCGATGAGCCCCCGGTCGGCGCCGAGGACCTCCTTGTGCGAGCTGTCGCGGGTCGCGTCCGCGAGGTACGACAGCAGCACCGCCGCGGCGAGCAGGCACATCGCCACGCGCGGGAGCCTGGTGCCCTCGGCCGGACGGATGCGGCCGCCGAGCCAGGTCGCGAGGTACCAGAGAAGCCCCAGCAGGGCGAAGACGTTGGCCGGGGTGCCGACACCGCCCAGCGCGGGCAGGGTGAGGTTCGACGGGACGAAGAAGGCCAGTACCAGGTAGCCGGTGAGGATCGTCGTGGCGTCCAGCTTCCGCGTCAGCAGACCCCTCGGCGCCCGCTCGGGAGGCCGGGCGCGATGGCGCCGGGGAACGTACCCGGCCTGGGCCCGTCCCCGACGGCGGACCACCGCGACGCCCTCGGCCAGGATGGACAGCAGGAACGCGCTGACGACCCCGACGATGACGATCGACGCGATGTTCTGGTACCGCGCCTTCGGCTGCGAGACCGGTGTCTGCGGCAGAACGACGGGCGCGGTCTGCACCAGGTACACCTTCGGCACCTTGGAGGCGGCCTGCAGCGCCTTCAACTGCTCCCCGGCGAACTTGGTGAGGGTGGTGGTCTCCCGCAGCACCTTCGCCTGGTCGGTTCCCGTGACGCTCAGGGTGAGCAGCGGGCTGTCGGCGTCCGGCGCGAACCCGGCCGTGTACCGGTCCGTGACGCCGCGGGAGTGCAGTTCCTTGGCCGAGTCGCTCGACTGGAGCGTCCTGATGAGCACGTCGGCCGTGACGACCAGTGAACCGCCCGCGTTCGATATGGGGTTGCCGAAGGTGGGCGCCAGATCGGCGACCGCCGTGGAGTCGAGCAAGGTGACGGAACTCTGCGACTGGTAGGACACCGGGATGGTCCGGTACAGGTACCCGCCCGCGAGAACACTGAGCAGGGTGAGGGGCACCATGAAGTACCAGCGCCTGCACATGATCGCCCAGATGTCGCCAAGGCTCATGAGAACTCCCCCCGTCCCGGTGCTGCGGGACCGAACGCCCGGGCTCGGGCACAGCTTAGGGGTCCTCGAACTGTGAGCGCCCGATCAGGTCGCGCGACCTGATCGGGCACAAAGCAAGGACCCCTGAGGCCTCGTGATCCGGTGGCGGTCCGCCTCCGCGCCTGCGAGGATCGGTGCCGACGGAAGGAATCCCTGTGTCGCCTCGTGACGTCGCCGAAGCGCTTCTCCGCCGCTGGTACGTCCTGGTGTTCGCGCTCCTGCTGACGGCTGCCGCGGCCTACCCGGTGCTGCGCCCCACCCCGCAGTACCTGAGTTCGGCGGTGGTCGTCCTCAAACCGCCCGTGACGGGGAACCAGCCGAACCAGCTGACGAACCTTCAACCGCCGCTCGCCACCCTCTCGTACGGCGTCATCCAGCAGCTCGCATCGCCCGCCGGGCGCAAGGAGTTGAACGCAGCCGGCGTTCACGGGACGTACCAGCTGATCCCGCGCAACAGCGGCACCAGCGCGACGCCCGCCTATCTGATCCCCTCGTTGCAGGTGCAGGCGCGGGGGGCGAGCCCCGTCGAGGCGAACACGGCGGTCCGCCGGATCATCGACGTCTACGCCGGGCATGTGGCCGACCTCCAGGACGCGCAGCGGATCGCGGCCGGGGCGCGGATCAGCGCATCCGTCCTGGTCGCACCGAGCGCCGCCCAGGTGCAGGGCACCAGGAGCCGCGCGCTGGCCGGTACGGCTCTGCTGGGCGCGGGTGCCGCCATCCTGAGCGCGCTGTGGTTCGACCAGTACGCGCTGCGCCGCAGGAACAAGAAGGAGAAGTCCCGGGGCCCACGCCACCACGTCGGCGGGGTTCCGGTGGCGGGCTGAGCTCCGAAGCGGGCGCACGGCACCGTGCGCCCGGCCGGCCACGGTCCTCGGATCGAGCGTGGACATCAGATGCCGCGGCGCTTCCAGGACTCCCACCACAGCCACTCCCGCCCGCGCTCGGCCACGGCCGACCACACCAGCGGCTGCAGATACGGCATGGCCTTCGGACCGATCCGCCTGCGCAACCGCAGCGCGCGGTACTCGGGCAGCGCCGCGTACTCCGGCAGACACTCCCCGGCGAAGGCCACGAGTTCGTCGACCGGGACCAGCTCGGTGCGCCCCCGGTCGTAGGCGCGGTAGGCGCGGCGCAGCGCGAAGCGGGCGAGGCGGGTGTGCACCGCGGTGGCCAGTCGATCGGCCTGCGGCAGCAGGTCTGAGCATTTGTCGAGTACGGAGTCGTAGGCGACGAGGCGCTGGCGGAGGTCGTCGAGCTGACCCCCGAAGTCGGTGGTGGACATGTTGTTGCCGTGGACGCGGTAGAAGGCCTGGTCGGCCCCGCGTACGTAGCCGACGTCCGCGCGGGCGGCGAGCCGCATCCACATCTCGATGTCGCCGGCGTGCGGAAGTGCGGGGTCGTAGCCGCCCACCTCGCGCTGCAGGCTGGTGCGGACGACGACCTCGGGCGAGGTGATACAGCCGGTGCCCTCGCGGAACCGGCGCTCCAGCCACCAGTGCCCGGGATAGACGGCCGAGCCGGTGCTCCGTGTACGGGCCGGTGGCAGCGGGCCGCCGTGCTGGAAGCGCAGGGGTCGGCCGTAGGCGAACCCCGCCTCGGGGTGGGCGTCAAGGAGCGCGGCGGCCCGGACCAACGCGCCCGGGACCAGCCGGTCGTCGGCGGAGAGAAGGGCGACGTAGTCGCCGTCGGCCCACTCAAGGAGGCCCTCGTTGTACGTGGCGATGTGGCCCTTGTTGGTTTCGTGGACGCGGACTTCGATGCGCGGGTCGGAGGCGGCCAGCTTGCGCGCGGTCTCCGCCGAGTCGTCGGGCGAGGCGTCGTCGATGATGAGCACCCGGACGTCGACGCCGTCCTGCTCGTCCAGGACGCTGCTCACACAGTCGGCGAGGAAATGGCCGTACTTGTAGCAGGGGATCACAACACTGACGGTGGACATCGGTGAGGAAGCCAATCCCCGGTGCCGGCCTCGGGGAGGCCGGCACCGGTGGGCACTAGTGCTTCTTGCGGACGGTCTTGCTCTTCAGGACCCAGCTGCGGGACTTCACCGTGTGGTGGTGCTTGTCCCGGGCCGTGACCGTGATCTTGAACCGCGTGCCGTCCGGCAGCGGGGCGGACAGGTGGACGGACATCTCGTGGGTGGCCCGGTCGTAGGTGAGAACGGCCTTGACGTGGAGCTTCCTGGCGGCTTCGGCTTGCGCGCCCGGCAGGACGGTCACCGTCGCCTTCACCGATCCCAGTTGGGTCGTGCTGGGCAACGACGTGACGAGGGCGTCCGCCGCGTCGGCGGTGTGCGCCAGCAAGGAGGTGGTCACCTCCGAGGTGGTGCCCGGTGTCAGCGCCGCGGACGGGTTGTCGGCGGTGAAGACCGGTCCTACCCAGTAGTTCGCGGATCCGTAGGAGCCGTTGGGGAAGGCCACGTCACTGCCGTACCGGTAGAGCCCGTTGTGGGCCGTGCTGATGTCGGCGATGGCGGTCAGCGGATACGACTTGTGGGCCGACGCGAAGTAGCCGCCGTCCACCGCGTAGTTGCCGTTCGGCGCGTGGTAGGAGACGACGTACGGGGTGTCGGCGCTGATCGCCACCGGGGTGGCGAAGGTCATCGTCTGCCAGCCGGAGGCCGACTCGCTGGTGAAGGTGCCGGAGGCGAGGAGCGTGCCGTCGGCGGACCAGAGGCTGCCGGTGTGGGTTCCGGTGTTGGTGGCGCCCTTGTAGAAGGTGACGCCGGTGACCCAGCCGCTCGCCGAGGACTGGAACCGGGTGCCCAGTTCAAGGGAGTTGGGGTCGTCGGTGACGGCGGTCCTGGCCGGCACGGTACTGGAGTTCCACAGCGTGCAGGGGCAGGTGACCGCGGGCGGGGTGGAACTGGTGGTGAAGCTCCAGGTCACCGGGTTCGCCATGGCGTTGCCCCATAGGTCCTCGGCCTGCACGGAAGCGGTGTACGTGGTGTGCAGCTCCAGCTCCGTCGACGGTGTGAAGGTCGCCTTGTTCGACGCGGGGAGCGTGTTGGTGCCCGGCACGGTGTTGCCGTTCGGGTCCTTCAGGGTGAACGTGAGCGTGTCGGCGTCGATGGCGTGGTCGAAGACGGCCGACACCGGTGCCGTGATCGACGTGCCGGTCGCGCCGGACGTCGGGGAGGTCGAGGTGACGGTGGGCGGGGTTGTGCTGGCCGTCGAGGTGTCCAGCACCACGTCGACCCAGTAGTTGCTGCCCGAGGACGCCGAGGACGGGAAGGCGCTGGTCGAGCTGTAGCGGTAGACGCCGTTGCCGCCGTCGGTGCCGGACTTCAGGGCCGTGAGCGGGGCCAGGCCGGCGGCGCTGTCCGAGAAGTAGCCGCCGTCGTAGGAGTATCCGCCGTTGGGAGCGAAGTACGAGCCGACATAGGTGGTGTTGGCCTTGACGGTCACCGGGGTGGCGAAGTTCAGCTGCTGCCAGCCGGACGCCGTCTCGTTGGTGAAGGTGCCGGTGGCCAGGCGGGTGCCGGAGGCGGTCCACAGGCTGCCGGTGTGGGTTCCGGTGTTGGCGGGAGACTTGTAGAAGCGGATTCCGGTGATCGAACCGGCCACCGTGGTACGGATCTTGACGCCGAGCTCCAGCGGGCCGGCGTCGCCCGCGTTGACCGTGCCGGGCACGGCGGTGGCGGGCCAGATGGTGCAGGGGCAGGCCTGGGGGCCGACGGTCAGCGGGATGGTGGTGGTGGCGCCGATGTTGACGCTGTCGTCCACCGCGCGGACCTTGATGGACGCCGAGCCCGGGGCCGTCGGCGTCCAGCTGTAGCTCCAGGACGCCAGGCCGGTGGCGGCGTTCCAGGTCGTTCCGCCGTCGGTCGACACCTCGACGCGGGCTACCACGCCGCCGGAGTCGGTGGCGGTGCCCTTGATGGTGACCGGCTTCAGCGCCGGGACGGTGACCCCGGAGGCCGGACTCGTCACGGTGACGGCCGGGCCGGTGGTGTCGGTGGTGGCCGTGGCGGTGACCAGGTTGCTCTGCAGGGACTTCGGCTGGACGCCCATGTCGGCGAGGACGTTCACGGTCGCCTGCTGCATGCGGGCGTCCTCGGTGACCACCACGTCATCGGGGTTGTACGTCGGGAGATTGGTCAGACCCCACGACCACTGCACGGTCCCCGCCCCGAACACCAGGGCCCCGGAGTCCTGGTCGCGGAACTCGACGAGATTGTGCTTCGCGGTGCCGTTGCCGTACATGTTGCCCCAGTCGAGGCGGTACTTGCCGTCGTTGATGTCCACCGTCGTGGACGACAGGTCGATCGCCCCGGTGGGCCTGGTGCCGTTCTCGATGTCGCTGTCCCACTCGTAACCGAGGGTGCCGGCCGGGAAGGTGGCGGTCTGGCTCGACGTGAGGTTCGCGATGGAGGTATTGCGCCACAGCCGGTTCTTGCCGTACGAGCCGGGGACCGTGATCGCGTCGTTGCGGTAGCCGTTCACCGTGAACATGGAGCCGGTGAGGATGTTCGGCGGCTGGTAGGTCTGGCCGTAGTTGGTGCTGGCCGGGTCCATCCAGGTGCCGGTCCAGGTGCCGCTGGGGTCGGCGATGCCGTTGTTCTGCGCCATCTTGGTCATCTTGTAACAGACCAGGGTGCGGTTCGCCGTGCTCGTACCGTCGATGCTGGGGGTGAGCCGGGTCTTCCAGAAGACCTCGTTGCCGCTGAAGAAGGCCTGCCGGACGCCGGCCTTCCTGGCCGCCAGGACATTTGAGTACTGGCTCTGCGTCCAGTACTCGTCATGGCCGGAGGACAGGTACACCTTGTGGTTCTTCAGCAGGGTGGAGCCGTTGGTCGACACGTCCACGCCGGACAGATAGCTGACGTCGTAGCCGTTGCGCTCCAGCCAGGACAGCATCATGAACTCGGAGCCGTAGATGCCGTTGTCACCGCCGATGTCCAGCGGCCGGTTGTAGCTGACCTCGTAGGCGCGGCCGTCCGGCGCGGGCCCGGTGCCTCCGTAGAGGTCCTGGCCGCCGTAGTCGTTGTAGGCCTGCCAGGTCTGGTCGCTGGTCTGCACGACGATGTCGGAGGTGCTGGAGTCCTTGCGAACGACGAACGGGTACGGCATCAGGCCGTCGCCGTCCGTCTGCGTCAGGTTCGCGATGTACAGGCCGGACACGGCGTCGCTGGGCACAGTCCAGTTCGCGGTCACGGGCCAGTTGCCGCAGTCGACCAGGCCGGTGCTGCTCTTGGTGGTGCAACTCGCGGGATTCCCAGCGTAGTTGGCCGGATAGGTCACGGCCGCCTGGGCCGCGGTCGACATCTGGCGCGCGCCGTCGCCGCCGTACCAGCCCAGGCGGTAGATCTCGACGCGGTACGAGACCTTCGACTGGACCTTGAACTGGACGGTGTCACCCGCCTGGACGCTCTCCTTGGTGGTGAAACCCTTGATGTCGCCGTAGGAGTTGGGCGAGTACCAGTCGGACATCGGGCTGCCCGGCTTGGAGTTCTCACAGACGACCGGGTTCGAACCTGATCCGCACGGATCGGATGCCGCCTGGGCGGGTGTGGCCTGCGGGAGCACCGCCCATATCAGTGCTGCTGCGACGGCGAGGCGGCCGCCCCGGATCCGTCTGATCCATCTGTTCATGTGTACCTCTCAGCGGTGCTGTGCAGGTCCGACCTGGGAAGTCGGGGTGAGGAGGCGTGAAGTGGGGACCGATCAGCCTCGGAGCGCGTCGGCAAGCGCATCCACGACCCGCTGCTGCTGGTCATGGGTGATCTGCGGGTAGAGGGGAAGCGACAGGATCCGGTCCGCCGCCTTCTCCGCGTTCGGGAAGTCGCCGCGGGCGTGGCCGAGATGGCGGTACGCCGGCGTGAGGTGGACCGGGGCGGGATAGTGCACCCCCGCGCCGATGCCCTCGGCGTTGAGCTTGCCCACGATGTCGTCGCGCTCCGCCCCGGCGACCTGGACGACGTACAGATGCCACACGTGGACGTTGCCGACCGCCGTCGTCGGCAGCACGATCCGCCCGGCGGACGACAGGTCGGCGAGCAGTGTGTCGTAGCGGGCCGCGGCCGCACGCCGGGCCGCGTTTCCGTCGGCCAGCCGCGTCAGTTTCGCCCGCAGGACGACGGCCTGCAGCCCGTCCAGACGGCTGTTGAACCCGGGCACGTCATGGCGGTACTTGGCGACGCCGCCGTGGTTCGCGATCGCGCGCACCAGGCCGGCCAGCTCCTCGTCGTCGGTCAGCACCGCGCCCGCGTCGCCGTAGGCACCCAGGTTCTTCCCCGGGTAGAAGCTGGTGGCCGCGATCCCGCCGCTGCCCGGCGACCGGCCGTCGCGGGTCGCGCCCTGGCACTGCGCGGCGTCCTCGACGACCCTCACGTGGTCGGGCAGTTGGCCCGCCAGCTCCGTCACCTCGGCCAACTGCCCGTACAGGTGCACGGGTACCACCGCGCGGGTGGCCGGGCCCACCGCGTCCAGCGCGGCCCGGGGGTCGAGCAGATGACTGTCGGGCAGGCAGTCCGCCAGGACCGGCCGCGCGCCGGTTCTGGCCACCGCGCCCGCGGTGGCGATGAAGGTGTTGGCGGGTATCACGACCTCGTCGCCGGCCCCGACTCCGCAGGCGCGCAGGGCGAGTTCGACGGCGTCGGTTCCGTTGGCGACACCCACGCAGTGCGCGACACCGCCGAAGCCCGCGTACTCGCGCTCGAATTGGCGGACCTCGTCGCCTCCGATGAACGCGGTGTCGGCCAACACCCGCTCGAATCCGGCCCGTACCTCGTCGGCGACCTCGGCGTGCGCCGCCTTGAGGTCCACCAGCGGAATCTGGTTCATGCGACTGGTCCCCCCAGTTGTTCCGTCATCAGTTCGTCGAGCGCAGGCGCTGCCGCTTCCCGCAGCCGCCGGGCCGGGCTCCCCGCCCAGACCTCGCCCGGCGGCACATCGCCGAGCACGGTGCTCCCCATCCCGATCTGCGACCAGGCGCCGACCGTCGTGCCCTCCCGGAACAGGGCCCCGGAGCCCACATAGGCCCCCCGCTGGAGCCGTACGCCCCCGCCCAGGCGGACCCCGGAGGTGAGCGTGGCGCAGTCCTCGACCACGACGTCATGGGTGAGGACGACCTGTGGCATCACGGCGACATGCGCGCCCACCCGCACGGCGGCGGTCAGGACGCAGTGCGCGAGCAGCACCGAGCCGGGGCCGACCTCAGAGGTCGCCGACACCGCGGCCGTCGGGTGGATCACGGTGGCGTAGCGGTCTTCGGGCAGGCCGAGTCTGCGGACCAGACGGGCGCGGACCGCGTAGTCCCTCGGGTTGCCCACGCAGATCACCACCCGAGCCTCGGGCAGGCCGTGGACCAGGTCGCAGCCGCCGAGGACGGGCACGCCGTCCACCTCGGTGCCGTGCAGGGCGGCGTTGTCGTCGAGGTGCCCGAGCAGTTCGACGTCGCCCGCGTCCCGTACGGCCTGTGCGGTCTCCCTGGCGAAGCCGCCCGCGCCGACGATCAGCAGCCCGCTCATCTCCGGGCCTGTTCGCGCAGCGCCGCCACCACGCGGTCCTGCTGGGCCTCGGTCATCGTGTGGAACAGCGGCAGGATCAGCGAGTCGCGGCTGATGCGCTCGGTGACCGGCAGCGGCGCGCAGGGGTGGCCCCGGTGGGCGGGTTCGAGGTGCGAGGCCATGATCCCGCGCCGGGCGGAGATGCCGGCCTCGGCGAGCGCGGCGAGCAGGTCGTCCCGGCCGACGGGGAAGTCCTCGTCCAGGAGCATCCAGTAGGACTGGAAGTTGCTCTGCCCGTGCGCGGGGTCGCGTACGGGGGTGAGGCCGGGGACGCCCTGCAGCAGCGCGTCGTAACGGGCCGCCAGCTCGCGGCGGCGGGCGATCATCGCCTCGAGTTTCCCGAGCTGGACCAGGCCGATCGCAGCCTGGACATCGGTCATCCGGTAGTTGTAGCCGACCTCGAGGTAACTCTCCAGGACCGGCTTGTTGCTCGCATGGCGCTCTGCCGCCGACGCGTTCATCCCGTGCTCGCGCAGCCGGCGCAGGCGTGCCGCCCACTGGGCGTCGTCGGTGGTGACCATGCCGCCCTCGCCGGTGGTGACGACCTTGCGGGGGTGGAAGGACCAGGCGGCGATCAGCGCGCCGTGTCCCACCGGCTTGCCGCCGACGGTCGAGCCGATGGCGCAGGCCGCGTCCTCGACCAGCGGAAGGTCCCAGTCGGCGCAGGCGGCGCGCAGGCTGTGCACATCGGCCGGTACACCGCCCTGGTGGACGACGAGGACGGCCTTGGTACGGGAGGTCCGGACCGCGTCCACGGTGGCCGTGGTCAGGTTGCCGGTGGCGGCCTCGACGTCGGCGAACACGGGCTCGGCCCCGACGTAGCGCACGGCGTTGGCGGTGGCGATGAACGACAGCGACGGCACCACGACCTCGTCGCCGGGCCCCACCCCGAGCGCGACGAGCGACAGGTGCAGGGCGGTGGTGCACGAGCTGACGGCGATGCCGTGCTCGGCGCCCACCCGCTCCGCGAAGGCCCGCTCGAAGGCGGCGACCCGGGGGCCCTGGGCGACCCACCCGGACAGCACCGCGTCGGAGGCCGCCTTGGCCTCCTCCTCGCCGAGCCAGGGGATCATCACGGGGATGCGGTCGGTGCTCACTTGGCTGCCTCCCCAGCGGCGGCGCGCTCCGCACGCCACCACTCCACCAGGTCCTTGAGCCCCGTACGCAGGTCGATCCGCGCGGTGAAGCCGAGCCGCTCGGCAGCCTCCGTGGTGTCCGCGAGCCGCCGGATCACCCCGTTCACCGCGCGGGCGGGCCCGTGCTCCGGCTCCAGGTCCGACACACCCATCGCCTCCAGCAGGCCGTCGGCGAGCTCGCGCAGCGAAGTCTCCGTACCGCTGGCGACGTTGAACACCTCGTCGGTGAGATCCGACTCGGCGGCCAGCACATTGGCTCTGGCGATGTCCCTGACGTCGACGAAGTCCATGGTCTGCGTGCCGTCGCCGAGGATCAGGGGCGGCTCGCCCGCCTCGATGCGCTCCATCCAGCGGATGAGCACCTCGGTGTAGAGGCCGTGGATGTCCATCCGGGGGCCGTAGACGTTGAAGTAGCGCAACGCCACATAATCCAGGCCGTACATGGCGTGGAAGCTGCGGAGCATGCCCTCGTTGAAGGCCTTCGCCGCGCCGTAGAACGTGTCGTTGTTGTACGGGTGATGGCGCTCGGTCGTCGGAAAGCCCTCGGCCATGCCGTAGACGGACGCCGAGGACGAGGCGATCACCTTGCCCACACCGGCCTCGGCCGCCGCCTCCAGGACGTTGAAGGTGCCGTCGACCATGACCTCGTTGGCCAGCCGGGGCTCCTGCGCGCACTGGGTGATGCGGATCGCGGCGAGGTGGAACACCAGGTCGGCGCCCTCGGTGACCTTCCGTACGGTGGCGGCGTTCCGGATGTCGCCCTCGACGACCTCCACGACGCCGCTGGGCAGGGCCTCGGCGAGGTTGGCCATCCGGCCGCGCACGAAGTTGTCCAGCACCACGATCTCGCGGGCGCCGCCCTCGGCCAGCAGGTCGACAAGGTTGGAGCCGATGGTGCCGGCTCCCCCGGTGACCAGGATCTTCTTGCCACGTACGCTGCTCAACTGCACTGCCCTCTCAGTGGAATGAACCGTCAACGCCCGGCACGCAGGCCGACGACCGCGCCCCGGAATTCCAGACTCCGGGACGCCGCCTCAAGAATGTCCAGCACCCGCAGGCCCGCCCGGCCGTCGGTCAGCGGCGCACGGCGCCCCCTGATCGCGTCGCCGAACTCGTCGACCATGCTGCGCAGCGCTTCCTTCTCGACGAGGGCGGGCGCGACCATGTCTCCCGAGCGGTACGAGATGAGCATGTCCCGGCGCTCGTCCACGCCGATCTCCTGCGGCGCGGCCAGGTCCACACCCCGGTCGAAGATCGCCACGCGCTGGGCGGGATTGAGGTCGTCCCAGATCAGGGTGCGCTTGGAGCCGCCCACCATGGTGGTCCGCACCTTGGTCGGAGACAGCCAGTTGACGTGTACGTGGGCGATGGCGCCGGTGTTGAGCTGGAGCGTCAGATAGGCCACGCAGGCCTGTCCCGCGCCGATCGGGTCGGCCCCGTGGGCGGCGACGGCGACCGGCTCGACATTGTCGGGGAGGATGAAGTCCAGGATCGACAGATCGTGCGGGGCCAGGTCCCACAGGACGTCGATGTCCTTCTGGACGAGTCCGAGGTTGATGCGGACCGAGTCGACGAAGTGGATCTCGCCGAGTTCGCCGGAGCGGACCAGCTCCCGGATGCGGCCCACGGCGGGCGTGTAGCAGTAGGTGTGGTCGCACATCAGGGTGAGCCCGCGCTCTTCCGCCTCGGTCACCAGGCGCATCCCGTCGGCGTAGGTCGCCGCGAGCGGCTTCTCCACGAGGACGTGCTTGCCGGCGCGCAGGGCGGCCAGGGCGATGTCGAGGTGGGTTCCGGCGGGCGTGGCCACGGCGACGGCGGCAACGGTGGGGTCGGCGAGGACGGCCGCGTAGTCCGAGGTGGCCTGGACCGTCGAGTAGCCGCCGAGGACCCGCTGGGCCCGGTCCACGTCGAGGTCGCACAGCCAGCGCAGCCGGAACTGCTCGCCGGCCTGGAAGTTGCGTACGAGGTTGGGGCCCCAGTAGCCGGCCCCGACGACCGCGACCCCCAACGGCTCCATGGTCTGCGTCACTTGGTTCCTTTTCTTACGGTCCATCAGTAGGCCCCCGTTCCTCGCACCACTGCGGACCCGGTGCGCGCCAGGATCGACAGGTCCAGGCCCATCGACCAGTTGTCCACGTATCCGAGATCGAGCCGGACGGCCTCCTCCCAGGGCAGGTCGGAGCGGCCGCTCACCTGCCACAGCCCGGTGAGGCCGGGCTTCACGAGCAACCGGCGCTTGACCTCCGGCGTGTACTCCTCCACCTCCTCGGGCAGCGAAGGACGGGGGCCGACGAGCGACATGTGGCCCCTGACCACGTTGACCAGCTGCGGCAGTTCGTCGAGCGAGGTGCGGCGCAGAAACGAGCCGACCCGGGTGACCCGCGGGTCTTCCCTCACCTTGAACAGCAGGCCGTCGCTGTTCTGGTTGAGGTGCTCCAGATCCGCCCGGAGAGCTTCCGAGTCCGGCCGCATCGTGCGGAACTTCAGCATGGTGAAGTGGTCGCCGTACCGGCCCACCCGCTGCTGCCTGAACAGCGCCGGCCCGGAGCTGTCCAGCCGGACGATCAGGGCGATCAGCAGCATGGGCAGAGCGACGACCACAAGGAGCGCCCCCGCGAGCAAGCGGTCCAGCAGTTCCTTGGGCAGTCGGGACATCCGGGAGAGGTTCGGCGCCTGAAGCCGTAACAGCGGCACCCCGTTGGTGGGCCGTACGGACAGCCGGGAGGCGGACGCGTCGGCCAGCACGGGGGCCAGCAGGAAGTCGACGCCCTGCACGGCCGCCGTCCAGGACATCCGGCGCAGCAGCAAGGCGTCGGACTCGGGAACCGGCAGCGCCACCACGGTGCCGATGCCCAGGGCCCGGACCACGTCGTTCAACTCGCCGACGCCGCCCAGGACGGGGAGCCCCACCTTGCGGATGTCCGCGGCGTTCTCCGGATCGCTCAGGCACACGCCGGTGATCTGGAGTTCCTGCGCGCCGCCGCGCTGCAGTACGGCGACCAGCTCCACGATGCCGCGCGAGGGCCCGACCAGGAGCGTCGCGCTCCGGTCCCGGCCCCGTGCCCATCGTCTGTGCAGCCGACGGCGCAGCGTGTAGCGGACCGGCAGGGCGATCGCGGCCATCGGCAACGCGGCCATGCTCATGTCATGCAGGAGTCCCGAGTCGTGCGTGAACAGGCAGTACGCACCCGCGGCCAGCGCCGGCAGGGCGACGGCACCACGGAACACCCGCCGGAACTCCTCGGTCCCCAGGCCCAGGGCACTGCGGTCGTAGGAGCGGTGCGCGAGCATGACCACGATCCATGTCGGAGGCAGCACCAGGGCCACCGCCCAGCGGCCGTACGCCGCGTGGATCAAGAAGGCCGCGGCAACGGCTGCGAAGCCGTCCGCGACCAACAGGACGATCCGGTACTTCTGTTCCCAACGTCTTCGACGAGCTTCCGGAGTTCTATGTTCCACAACCAGTTGCTCATGCGTGACCTCAATGGTCATGCTCCCCCCACCACATGCGCGGTACCCCTGACCGAAGTGCCCTGCACACAGCGGCACTGGAAAGCGAGGGAGCTTCAGCGGTTCCCCAACCGCCTCATGCCCCCAGCATGCTGGTTACTGCACTGTTCAAATCCGTTCACAAAACCGAACCCTGACATCCAGTCAAGGACTGGTTCCCACCCAAAGCGGTCCGGCGGCCTCAATCTAGACCACCGAACGCAGTCACGGGAACACTTGGACGAAACACACATCGCAATAGTGACACTGGCGGCATACTGCCCACGTGACGAGCATCGTGATCCCGGCCCACAATGAGGCGCGAGTCATCGGCCGGCTCCTCGATTCGCTGCTGGCCGATTCCTCCGAGGACCAGACCGACATCGTGGTCGTATGCAATGGCTGCACGGACGACACCGCACACATCGCGGCCGCACGTGGCCCGCGCGTGCGGGTGGTCGAGATCCCCACCCCTTCCAAGCACGCCGCCCTGCGCGCGGGTGACGACCACGCGCGCGGCTTCCCGCGCCTCTACGTGGACGCCGACGTCGTGATCGCGGGCGCCGACGTACGGGCGCTGACCGAGCCCCTGGACGACGAGGCTTCGGGCATCCTCGCCACCGCCCCCGAACGGCAGATCCCGCTGGCCGCCTGCGCATGGCGGGTGCGTGCCTACTACCAGGTGTGGCAGCGACTCCCCGCCGTACGCGAGGGGCTGTTCGGCCGAGGCGTCATCGCGGTCTCCAAGGCCGGGCACGCCCGGATCGCCGCCCTGCCCCCGCTGATGGCGGACGACCTGGCCGCGTCCCTGGCCTTCGCCCCTCACGAGCGGCTCGTGGTCGGCGCGGCCCGCGTCGTGGTCCAACCGCCGCGCACGTGGTCGGACTTGATCAGGCGGCGGGTCAGGGCCGCGGTGTCCACCGCCCAGGTCGAACAGCATCAGCGACCGGAAGAAGCCTCGGCACGCACGAGCAAGGCAGACCTCAAAGCCGTTCTCCGCAGGGAGCCGAAGCTGTTCACGGGTGTCGTAGTCTTCGTCGCCGCGGCGGTTGTCGCCCGGCGGGAGGCCAGGAAGGCCATCCGGGCACAGGACTTCGGCACCTGGCTACGGGACGAGAGCAGTCGGCAGAACTGATCGCACCGCACCTGGAGTCCTGATCATGTATCTCACCGACCGCTCCACGCCCCCAGGGGCGGACACCGCCCAGGGCCGAAGACGCGGCCTGCGGCCCAAGGTCGCCCCGGTCGTGCTGGTGCTGGGCACGGTCAGCCTGATCACCGACATCTCCTCGGAGATGGTCACCGCCGTCCTGCCGCTCTACCTCGTCACGACGCTCGGTTTCACCCCGCTGGGATTCGGCGCCCTCGACGGCGTCTACAACGGCGTCAGCGCGTTGGTCCAGCTCACCGGCGGCCACCTCGCCGACCGGGTGCGCAACCACAAGCTGATGGCCGGGCTCGGATACGGCCTGTCCGCGCTGTGCAAGCCGCTGCTCCTGCTCGCGGGCAGCCTCGCCACGCTCGGCACGGTCCTCGCCCTGGAACGGACCGGCAAGGGCCTGCGCACCGCCCCGCGCGACGCGATGATCTCCCTGTCCACGCCGCCCGCGAACCAGGGCCGGGCATTCGGCGTGCACCGGGCGATGGACACCACCGGCGCGATGCTCGGCCCGCTGGCGGCCTTCCTCATCCTGCGCGCGGCGGCCGACGGCTACGACGCCGTGTTCGGCGTGAGCGCGTGCGTCGCTGTGTTCGGCGTGCTCGTGCTGGTGCTGTTCGTACCCGGCAGGCGGCAGAGCCCGCAGACGGACGAAGCAGGCGCGGCGGACGGCAAGGCGCCCATCCGGGTACGCGAGGCGCTGGCGCTGCTGCGGCTGCCGCGGCTGCGGGCGCTCGCCGGCTGTGCCGCGCTGCTCGGACTGACCACCGTCAGCGACGCCTTCGTCTACCTGCTCCTGCAACGGCGCGCGGGCATCGGCGAGCAGTGGTTCCCGCTGCTGCCGCTGGGCACCGCCGCGGTGTTCCTGCTGCTGGCCGTGCCCCTCGGCACGCTGGCGGACCGGGTCGGGCGGCGCACCGTCTTCCTCACCGGGCACTTGGGTCTGCTCGCCGCCTACGCCCTTCTGCTGTGGGCCCCGGCCACGCCGGCCCTTCCCTACCTGGTACTCGCCCTGCACGGCACGTTCTACGCGGCCACCGACGGCGTGCTCCCGGCCGCCCTCGCCGGCATCGTGCCCGAGCAGCTGCGCGCCACCGGCCTCGCCATCGTCGGCACCAGCCAGGCACTGGCCCGGTTCTGCTGCTCGCTGGCCTTCGGCGCCGCCTGGACGCTCTGGGGAGACGGCCCGGCGCTGGCCGGCTCGGCGGTCGGACTGCTGTGTTGCGCGGCCGTCGCGGGGCTGGTGCTGAAGCCGACCGGCGCGACCCGATGACCACGACAGCGAAAAGGATCCAGATGCCACCGCTGCGCCACCGCCTGCTCATACTCGTCACGGCGGTGCTGCTCCTCGCGGGGCTGGGGACCGGCATGGTCCTGCACGCCGCCGCCCGCGCGGATCGGGCGAACCAGCCGCGGTCGGGCGGACCCGCTGTCGGCACGGGCAGGTTGACGCTCGACCAGAAGGACCGCCTGACGTTTGTCAACGCGGCCGCCGGCCCGCACCGCACCGCGGTCGCCGCGGTCCCGGCCGGCGACCCCGGCGGCGGGCGGATCGCCTCGAACCTGAAGTGCGCGCGCTTCTACGCGGCGGCCGGCACGGGCGTCTGCCTCCAGTCCAACCCCGGCGTCCTCAAGCAGAGCAACCGTGCCCTGCTCCTGGACGTCGACCTGCGCACCCGGCGCACCTTCCCGCTCGCGGGCGCTCCCAGCCGGGCCCGGGTGTCACCCAGCGGCCGCTTCGCCGCCTGGACCGTCTTCGTCTCCGGCGAGTCCTACGCGTCCGCCTACTTCTCCACCCGGACCTCGATCCTGGACACCCGCACCATGCGGCTGACGCCCAGCCTGGAGACGTTCTCCATCGTCCGGGACGGCAAGGCCTACCACGCCTCGGACATCAACTTCTGGGGCGTCACCTTCGCCTCCGACGACGACACCTTCTACGCCACCCTCAACACCGGCAACCGCACCTACCTCGTCCGCGGTTCGCTCTCCCGGCGTACGGTCACCACTCTGATCCAGAACGTGGAGTGTCCCTCGCTCTCCCCCGACGGGACCCGTGTCGCCTTCAAGAAGCGGGTCCTGGCCGGTGCCACCCTCTGGCGTGAGTACGTCCTCGACCTGAGCACCCTCCACGAGACGGCGCTCGCCGAACGACACAGTGTCGACGACCAGGCCACCTGGCTCGACAACAAGACCGTCGCCTATGCCCTCCCCACCGAAGGCAAGGTCGCCGGCAGCGACCTGTGGAGCGTGCCCGCGGACGGCACGGGCACCCCCCGCCTGCTGATCGCCGGTGCGTCTTCCCCGGCGCCGTTGTAGACCCGGATCGCGACCGCGAGGAATCACCGCGCTCCGCCGGCTGTTGTCCCAGGCAGCAGCCCTTGTACGAATCCCCAGGAGGCCGAGCGTGTACGGCGACCCAGCAACGGTCCGCAAGATCCTCACCGAGCTCGGCGACACCTGGGCGATCGTGGGTCTTTCGTCGAACCAGCGGCGTGCCGCATATGGCGTCGCCGATGTCCTCCAGCGCTTCGGCAAGCGCATCGTGCCCGTGCACCCGAAGGCGGAGACCGTCCACGGCGAAAAGGGATACTCCTCCCTGGAAGCGATCCCCTTCGAAGTCGACGTCGTCGACGTGTTCGTCAACAGCGACCTCGCCGGGGCTGTCGCCGACGAGGCGGTGGCGAAGGGTGCGCGGGCGGTCTGGTTCCAGCTCGGCGTCATCGACGAGGCGGCGTACGACCGCACCCGGGCCGCGGGACTGGAGATGGTGATGGACCGCTGCCCGGCGATCGAGATCCCCCGCCTGGGCTGACGGATCACCGGGGGCAGCGGGGCCCGGCGCGACGTGGCGTCACCGCGCCGACGCCGGCAGGAACACCACCGCCCCGGCGACCACCGCGCACGCTCCCGCCATCGTGTGCAGCCGGGCCCTGCGCAACACCCCGCGCACCTGCCACGCATGGGCCACCGCACGGTGGACCATCGCCGCCTTCGCCGCCGTCGGCTCGGTCATGCTCGGCGGGCTCGCGACCCGGGTGGCGTGGTCGCCGGACGGCAGCCGACTGGCCGCCACGCCGCCTGCCGGGCAGGGGCCGTTGGTGGTGTGGTCGACGCTGACCTGGCGGGTGCAGAGGGAGTTCGGCACCCCGGGCGGACGGGGCTGGGCACCGGCGCTGGCCTGGTCGCCCGACGGGTCGCTGCTCGCCGCGCCGGGGGCCGGTGAGGCGACCACGGTGGTCGAGGTGTGGGACGTGACACGGGGCACCGTGGTGATGACCCTGCGGCCCGACGGCCGTCCGCCGGGGCCCGTGTGGTCCGTGCGCTGGTCGCCCGACGGCCGCCGGCTGGCCACGACGTACGGCGGCGGCCGTACGCTCCTGTGGGACGTGCTGACCTCCCGGGGGACGACCGAGCCGGGTCCGCCGTTGCCCGAGTCTCCCGAGTACCTCGCCGAGTTGGGGACCATGGCCGCCGCGGTCGACGCGGCCGTACCTCTGGACGCGCTCGCGGACGTCTCGGCGCTGCTTCGACCGGTGGCGCCCGCGGGACGCCGGCTCGCGCACCAGGGCCGGGCCGCTCGCGCCGCTGCGGGACCTCGGCTGGCCGCGCGCCGCGCATCCGGCGCTGACCGCGGTGGTGGCGTCCCGGCTGCCGCCGGACCCGCGGTACATCCCACCGCCGGGCACCCCGCTGCAGGAGCTGCGCACGACGCTGGAGTGGGGGCTGCGGGGCAGCGGCGAGCAGCCGGAACGGCCGTCCGTGACGGCGGACGGGCTGGCCGCGGCGCTGGACCGGGTGCACCGCGAACTCCTGCCTCTGCTTGCCCTGTTGGGCCCCGATGCGGTGTGCCAGGACCCATCACTGCCGCTCAGGCTCGCGGACGGGACCTGGGCGACGGACGCCGAGGCCGCTGCCCGGCTCCCGGACCTGCCGTCGCGACTGCCCGTGCCGCTCGGCGACGACGTCCCCGGCCCCACCACGGCCGGCGCCCCGGCCCAGTGGGCCCGCCACGGCCCGCCGGACCGGCTCGTGCCGGGCCAGATGGCGCTTCCGGCACCGCTGCTGAACGCGTTGTGGGCGCAGAAGGACCCGGTCGCCCTCCCGTCGGCGCACCTTGCAGGCGCCGGTGTCACCGTCTCGCAGCCGGCAGCGGAAGGGGCACAGCGTGCACTGGAGGCCGCCGTCGACGGCACGGTAGAAGTCTGCCGGCACCCATGTGACCGCCCCGTCCACCCCGTCACCCCGCTCGCGAACACCGCACGGTCACCCGGATTTCCACGGTACTCCGTTCCCGCCCGCCGCAGGGCGCCGACATAATCTTCGAGTGACCTCCACCACTCCGCTCCCCAACTCCGTTGCGCCGCAACGCTTTCCGGTCGTCGTCGTGGGCGCCGGGCCCGCCGGGCTCACCGTCGGCAACATCCTGCGGGCGGCCGGTGTCGAGTGCCTGGTCCTGGAGACGGAGACGCGCGAGTTCATCGAGCAGCGGCCCCGGGCGGGCGTCATCGAGGAGTGGGCCGTGCGCGGCCTGCAGCGGCGCGGTCTCGCGGACACCCTGCTGGAGCGGGCGCAGCAGCACACCGAGTGCGAGTTCAGGTTCGGCGGGGAGCGCTTCCGCTTCTCGTACGGGGAGCTGACAGGCACTCACCACTTCGTCTATCCGCAGCCGTTGCTGGTGACGGACCTGGTGCGCGAGTACGCGGACGTGCGGGGCGGCCAGGTGCGGTTCGGCGTGCGCGACGTCCAGCTGCACGACCTCGACACGGACCATCCCTCGGTGTCGTACGTCTCCGCGGAGACGGGCGGGCGGGAGGTCGTCGAGTGCGACTTCGTCGCGGGCTGCGACGGGGGGCGCGGGGTGACCCGCGGTGCCCTGCCCGGGCAGGCGCACATCTCCCGGCACGACTACGGCGTCGGCTGGCTGGCCCTGCTCGCGGAGGCGCCCCCGTCCAACGACTGTGTCGTCTTCGGCATCCACCCGAACGGCTTCGCCGGGCACATGGCCCGCAGCCCCGAGGTGACCCGCTACTACCTGGAGTGCCCGCCAGGCGACGATCCGGAGAACTGGTCGCAGGAACGCGTCTGGTCCGAGCTCCAGGAGCGGCTCGCGGCCACGGGCCTCGGTCCGCTCACCGAGGGGCGGCTGATCGAGAAGCGCGTCCTGGACATGCACAGTTATGTCGTCGAGCCCATGGTGTTCGGCCGGCTCTTCCTGGCCGGGGACGCCGCCCATCTGACCGCCCCCATAGCGGCGAAGGGCATGAACCTCGCCCTGCACGACGCCTTCCTCCTCGGCGACGCCCTCGTCGGGTACCTCACCAAGGGCGACGAGAGCGGCCTGGACGGCTATTCGGAGGCGTGTCTGCGGCGCGTGTGGGACTACCAGGAGTTCTCCCAGTGGCTCTCCGAGGTCTACCACGGCACCTCGTCGGGCGACGCGTACCGCGCGGGCACCACCTTCGCCCGACTCCGCCGCCTGTTCACCTCGCCCGCCGCGGCGGCGGCCTTCGCCGAGCAGTACCTGGGCACGGCCACCGCCTACTGACCCGGCTCGGCCGGGTCCGTCAGTCGTGCAGCGGCCGGTCGCTGAGCCGGTGGTCCGCCACGTTCAGCGCCTCGTCCACCAGCCGGCGCAGATGGCCGTCGCGCAGGGAGTAGATCACCCGGCGGCCCTCCTTGCGCGTGTTCACCAGCCCGGCCAGCCGCAGCCGGGCCAGATGCTGGCTGACCGCGGGCCGCGCCGCCCCGCACGCCTCCGTGAGCGTCGTGACGTCGGCCTCCCCCGCCGTCAGGGCGTGCAGCAGATTGAGGCGGGTGCGGTCGCCGAGCAGGGCGAGCAGTTCGGCGGCGAGCGCGAACTGTTCCTCGCCCGGGGTGCGCGGGTGCGCATCGTTCGCAGGTGATAGGTGCATGCGTGCGCTCATACGCACATAATGGCGTCGTGGGCGTCGCGCGTCCACTCCCGGCGCAGCGGAAGGGGATCCACGTGAGCGACCGGCACGACCACGAGCACAACCACGCCCATGACCACGGACGTCATCACGACCACGGGCATGAGCACGGGCCCGCCCGTTCGCGTCTCCTTCCCCGCCTGCCCCACCGCCTCGCGCACCTCCTCACCCCCCACTCCCACGAGACCGGCGACAAACTCGACTCCGCGCTCGAGTCCTCGGCGCGTGGCATGCGGGCCCTGTGGATCTCGCTGGCGGTGCTGGGCGCGACGGCGCTGGCGCAGGCGTTCGTGGTGGCCGTCTCCGGGTCGGTCGCGCTGCTGGGCGACACGGCGCACAACACCGCGGACGCGCTGACCGCCGTACCGCTGGGGATCGCGTTCGTGCTGGGGCGGCGCGCGGCCACCCGGCGGTTCACGTACGGCTACGGCCGCGCCGAGGATCTGGCGGGCATCGTGATCGTGCTGACGATCGCCGCGTCCGCGGCCTTCGCGGGGTGGGCGGCGATCGACCGGCTGCTCGATCCGCGTCCGGTTCACCACCTGTCGGCGGTCGCGGTGGCCGCGCTGGTCGGCTTCGCGGGGAACGAGTGGGTGGCCCGTTACCGGATCCGGGTCGGCCGTGACATCGGCTCGGCCGCGCTGGTCGCCGACGGACTGCATGCCCGTACGGACGGATTCACGTCCCTCGCCGTGCTGTTGGGCGCGGGCGGATCGGCCCTCGGGTGGCAACTGGCCGACCCCATCGTGGGGTTGGCCATCACCGCGGCCATCACGCTGGTGCTGCGGGACGCGGCGCGCGAGGTGTTCCGGCGCGTGATGGACGCCGTCGACCCGGCTCTCGTGGACCGGGCCGAACAGACACTGCGGGAGGTCGAAGGGGTGCGTGCGGTGGGCGAGTTGCGGCTGCGCTGGATCGGGCACCGGCTGCGCGCCGAGGTGGCGGTCGTGGTGGACGGCGAGGCCACGGTACGTCAGGCGCACGGCATCGCCGTGGACGCCGAGCACGCCCTGCTGCACGCGGTTCCCCGTCTCACCGCGGCCCTGGTGCACGCCGACCCCGCACCGGTGCCGGGCGAGGTGGATCCGCACCACACCCTCGCCCACCACACGGCGGCCTGAGCGTCAGGAGACCCCCAGCCCCTCCAGCACCACCGCACCCGGCAGCTCCGCGAACGCCTTCCCCGGCACCAGCAGCTTGCCGCGCCGACGCCCGCTGCCCACCAGGACGTACGGCAGGTCGACGACGGCCGAGTCCACCAGCACCGGCCAGGAGCCCGGCAGTCCGATCGGCGTGATGCCGCCGTACTCCATGCCGGTCTCCCCCGTCGCCCTGTCCATCGAGGCGAACGAGGCCTTACGGGCGCCGAGTTGGCGGCGGACGACGCCGTTGACGTCGACCCGGGTGGTGGACAGTACGACACACGCGGCGAGCGTGCTCTCGCCGCCGCGCTTGCCCGCGACGACCACGCAGTTCGCGGACCGCTCCAGCAGCTCGCGTCCGTAGTGCTCCACGAAGACGGCGGTGTCGGCCCACCGCGGGTCGGTGTCGACGTAGACGATCTGCTCGGCGGGGACGCTGCCGCTCCAGTGACGTACGGCCTCGGCGACCGGACCGGTCAGCTCGTCGAGGCAGTCGGGTGCGGGGATGGCGTGGTCGAAGTGTCCGATGGGTGCGTCCATGACCGCACGCTAACAAAGCCGCCCGGGGCGCCTCAGTGCACGGGCGGGACGGAGACGGCCATCAGCATCCCCATCGGAACGTCGCCCTGATTGCCGTACGTGTGCGGAGTGTTGGCCTCGAAGGAGGCGGTCGCGCCCGCCGGGACGCGGTACTCCACGCCGTCCACGGTGAGCGCCAGTTCACCCTCGGTGACGTGGAGCAGCTCGGCGGTGCCGGTGGGATGCGGGTCGGAGGCGCTGCTCTCGCCGGGCATCAGCCGCCACTCCCACAACTCCAGCGGGCCGGGGGCCTCGGTTCCGGCAAGGAGGAGGTTGTAACTGCCGGCGTCGGTGTGCCACAGCCGTACGGCCTGGTCGCCTGGGACGACCCGGACCTTGGGTCCCTGCTCGTAGTCGAGCAGGGTGGTGATGCTGATCCCGAGCGCGTCGCCGATCTTGACGACCGTGCCGAGGCTGGGGTTGGTCCGGGCCTGCTCGATCTGGATGAGCATGCCGCGGCTGACTCCGGCGCGAGCGGCGAGCACGTCCAGGGTGAAGCCGCGCACCGCGCGCCAGTGCTTGACGTTGCGCGCCAGGGACTGGGTCAGCAGGTCGAGGTCCGACACATTCCGTCCAACTTCTAGGCCGATATTCGGGTTGATCGTCCGGGTCGATCGGGTCGATCGCCAGGTTCAATATTTTGGATGACAGGGTTCATTTTACTGAACTACGGTGTGGTGCACCCGATCGTTCACCGAACTGTACTGCGAGGCCCCCGTGACAGCACTCTTCGCCCTGGCCACCAGCCTGTTGTGGGGGCTGGCCGACTTCGGCGGCGGACTGCTGACCCGGCGCACCCCGGCGCTGACGGTGGTGGTCGTCTCCCAGACGATCGCGGCGATCGTGCTCGGTGCGATCGTCGTCGCCACCGGCGGCTGGAGCGAGGCCGGTCCGCGGTTGTGGTTCGCGGTGGCCGCCGGGGTGGTGGGTCCCGTCGCCCTGCTCTGCTTCTACAAGGCGCTCGCGCTGGGCCCGATGGGCGTGGTCTCCCCGCTCGCCACCCTGAGCGTGGCCGTCCCCGTCGGCGTGGGCCTCTTCCTCGGCGAGCGCCCGGGCCTCCTGCAGGTCGCGGGCATCGCGGTCGCCGTGGCCGGGGTCGTCCTCGCGGGCGGAGCGCAGCTGCGGGGCGCGCCCGTGCAGCGCCGGACCATCCTCCTCACCCTGGTCGCCGCCCTCGGCTTCGGTACGGTGTTCGCGCTGATCGCGGAGGCGTCGACGACCGTCAGCGGCCTGTTCCTCGCCCTTTTCGTGCAGCGCGTGACCAATGTGGCCGTGGGCGGCGCCGCGCTGTACGTCTCCGTGCAGCGGGGCGGCGAGGCACTCCCGCAGGGCGGCTTCCCCTGGGCCTTGCTGCCGGCCCTCGCCTTCGTCGGGCTCGCGGACGTCGCGGCGAACGGCACGTACTCGGTCGCCGCCCAGCACGGCCCGGTCACCGTGGCCGCGGTCCTCGCCTCGCTGTACCCGGTGGTGACCGCCCTGGCCGCGCGCGGCTTTCTCAGCGAACGACTGCGGGTGGTCCAGGCGGCGGGAGCGGGCCTGGCCCTGGTGGGCACACTGCTGCTCGCGACCGGCTGAGTCCTCGGTCAGTCCAGCTCGGCGAGCTTCGACGCCGTCTCGTCGTCCAGACCGGCCAGCCGGCTCAGCTGCTCCGGGGTGACCCCCTCGGGAATCGGCACCGGCGCCGGCGTCCTGAGCGGCGGCTGCCAGCCGTCGCCGGGAGTCCAGCGGCGTACGACCCGGGCGGGCGCCCCCGCCACGACGGCGTGGTCGGGCACCACACCACGGACCACGGCCCCGGCGGCGACGACCACGTTCCGCCCGATCCGCGCGCCGGGCAGGATCACCGCGCCCGTCCCGATCCAGCACCCCGGCCCGACCTCCACCGGCTCCATCCGGGGCCACTGCTTGCCGATGGGCTCGTGCGGGTCGTCGTAGGAGTGGTTCGTGGACGTGACGTACACATACGGCCCGAAGTAGCAGTCGCTGCCGATGGTGACCGTCGTGTCGGCGATGACATGGCTGCCCCGGCCGAGAACGACTCCGTCACCGATGCGCAGGATCGGGTCAGGGCCGAGGTCGAGGTCGGGCATCAACCCGGCGGTCAGGGTGACCTGTTCGCCGACGATGCAGTGCGCCCCCAGGTGGATCCAGGGTTCACCGAAGACCGTGCCGAGCGGAAAGGCCAGCCGGGTGCCGATGCCGAGTGCGCCGAAGCGGAACCGTCCCGGGTGGGCGGCGGTGACCGAGCCGGTCCGCTGCACCCAGGCCCAGCCCGCGTGCACGACCCGCTGCGCCAGGCCGCGCGGCCATGATGAGAACGTGTTCTTGCGCTTCGGCACCCGCTCACCGTACTCAGCGTGACCTGAGCCCATGAGATCGAGGGGCTGTGATCTTCGCCCCACCCGGTGGCGTACGGTGCCGGTGTTGTCGACGACGAGGAGAGGGCGAGGAGACGGCGATGGTGCAGAGGGCGTTGATCACGGGCATCGGCGGCAAGGAACCGAACATCCACCAGGAGGCGTTCGTCGCGCCCACGGCCTCGGTGATCGGCGACGTGACGCTGGAGGCGGGCGCGAGCGTCTGGTACGGGGCGGTGCTGCGCGGCGACGTCGAGCGGATCTCCGTCGGCGCCCAGAGCAACATCCAGGACAACTGCACGCTCCACGCCGATCCCGGCTTCCCCGTCACGATCGGCGAGCGGGTGTCCGTCGGCCACAACGCCGTGGTCCACGGGGCGAGCGTCTGGAACGACTGCCTGATCGGGATGGGTGCGACGATTCTCAACGGTGCGGTGATCGGGGCGGGTTCGCTGGTCGCCGCGCAGGCGTTGGTGCCGCAGGGGATGCAGGTGCCGCCGGGTTCACTGGTCGCCGGCGTGCCCGCGAAGGTGAAGCGGCAGCTGACGGAGGAGGAGCGTCAGGGAGTGACCTTGAACGGCACCATGTACGCGGACCTGGCCAAGGCGCACAGCAAGGTGCACGAGGACTGAGCCTCAGTCGGCGGCCGGGACGGGCTCCGGCTCGGATCCGGCCGTCTGCTGCTGAGCCGTCGCCTTCTTGGCCTTGCGCTTCAGCACCAGCATCGACGTGAGCCCTATGAGCAGCGCCGCCACCAGCCCCAGCCACGAGAACCGCTTCAGCCACGACTCGGCGACGATCCCGACGTAGTAGATGACGGCCGTCGTGCCGCCCGCCCACAGGATCCCGCCGAGCATGTTGGCGATCAGGAACTTCCAGTAGGGCATCCGCAGCACACCCGCGAGCGGACCGGCGAATATCCGCAGCAGGGCGACGAAGCGGCCGAAGAAGACGGCCCACATGCCCCACTTCTCGAAGGACCGCTCGGCGGTGGCGATGTGCCCCTCGCTGAAGTGCTTGGGGAACTTCCTGCCGAGCCAGGCCAGCAGCGGCCGCCCGCCCTTGCGGCCGATGGCGTAGCCGATGGAGTCGCCGACGATCGCGCCGACGCTGGCGCACGCGCCGAGGATCACCGGGTCGATGCCCGCGTGCTGCGAGGACATCAGTGCGGCCGACACCAGGATGATCTCGCCGGGCAGCGGTATGCCCAGGCTCTCCAGACCGATGACGATTCCCACGAGGGCGTAGACGGCGACCGCGGGCACCGTGTCGAGCCATTCCTGGACGTGCAACGCCGGTTCCTCCGATTCGCGTCCCTGCGTTCCCGGGCGTGCGCCCGGGAACGCGCGCACACCCGGGAAGCCTACCGGGTCACCGGGATGCCGCGGCGTCCCACAGGTCGCACCGGCCTTCCCTGCCCACGGTGCCGCTCAGTACGCGCCCCGAAAGCGGTGCGCCGGATCATCCGCCCACCTCCGCACTCGTCCGCAGCCGCAGCTCGCCTGCCGACGCCCCGACCCACACGGACCGGCGGCCCGTCCCGAGCACCCAGTCGTGGCGCTTGGGATCCACGAGGACAGGGTGCGGGCGTCGACGCGGACGCTGACCCGCCGCCGCTCCCCCGCGCCGAGCGTGAGCCTCCGGTATCCGCCCAGCACCCGCACGGCCTGGACGAGTCGCAGCCGTGGCGAGCGCCGCACGCCTTCGGCGTCGTACCAGCGGTAGCCGGCGTGTTTCTTGTCCGCATGCTGCCGCCGGACATCTTCCGGGCCGTCAGGAGCGGCTGATCGAGGCGGTGGCGGCGGCCAACCCGCGGACCACGGTCGTCCTCAACACCTCGTCCGCGACGTCGATGCCCCGGCTGCGGCGCACCGGCGCCGTGCTCCCTGTTCGGCGACAGCGACCCCGGCGGCCGTCTCACCCAGTCCTTCCCGACCGACGATCACCACCCCGTGGCCGGTGAATTCCGCCGCTACTCGGGCGTGGACGGGACCGAGGCGGAGGGCTCCGAAGACGGGGCCACCCCGGTGGGGTGACCCCCGACCGTCGGACGCCCCGACGCCCCGACGCCCCGACGCCCCGACTAGCCGAGGAACGTGCCGACGGTCGTGTCCAGGGTCGTGGTGACGGTGACGGTGTCGGTCACCGTCGCCGCCGTGTCCGGCGCGACGCCCGGAAGTGTCCGTGCTTCCTGGACAGGCGCGACCGGCACGGAGCCGCCGTCGCCGGTGTCGGCGCCGACCTGGGCCATCCGCTTCTCGAACTGCGGCGGCGGGTGCGGCTGATCGCCCCGCGGAGCCTTGGGGCCCTGGTCCAGTGGATCGGCGTCGGGCGACGGCGACGTGGCCGACGGCGAGCCCGGTGCCCCGGGGCTGCCCTCCCGCATCTCGCCCCGCGCCTCCGCACCGCCGGTGGTACCGCTCAGGGCGGCTTCCCACACCCACTGCTGGTCCGCTGATCCGTCCCGCTCGGCGACGACCACGGCCTTCCCGGGGCCGGGCGCGACGAGCAGGCCCTCACCCCGGCGCAGCAGCAGTTCGCCGCGGACCGTGAGGTCGTAGCGGACCTCACCGGCATGCACCACGCAGTCGGCCAGGACGACCGAGCCCTCGTCGGCGTCGGCGTCGAGGCAGAGGGTGGGATCGACGGTGCTGCGCAGCAGACCGTCGCCCTGGTACGACCACTGCTGGGAGCCTGCCGCCGAGCACGCCGTCAGCACGGTCCCGACGCCGTCCCCGGTCCTGCCCCCGCGTACGTCGAGGCACAGGCCGGCGGCGACGTTGCGGAGCCTGCCGTGTCCGACCTCGACGGGGCTGCCCACGGAAGCGGCGGACGGGGACCGACCGGACGACGTGTCTCCCACGGCGCCCGGGGAGACCAAGTGGCCACTGGGTGCGCCCCAGGTGGCCCTGGGTCCGGGGGCCCCGCCCTCGTCGGACCACCCCTTGGCGACGAGCACGGTCACGAGCAGGGCGAGGGACGTGAGACCGGCGCCCACGAACACCGCCTTCCTGTGCCTGCGCGGTGCGGCGAGGTGGTCGGCCGATGCAGGGCGGTGGCGGCCGCCGGGCGCGGCCTGGGCGTTCCCCCGGCCGGGCCGTGAGTCGAGGTAGCGGCGGGCGCCCCAGCCGAGCACGGTCTCGGCGAGCAGCTCCTCCAGGCCGCCCTCGAAATGGCTGAGCTGCTCGGCCGCGTGCCGGCAGTACCGGCACACCGTCAGATGCTGTTGCACGTCGGGCAGCAGGCCGCCGCCCCGGCGAATGGGGACGTCGAGGAGACGGTTGTAGAAGCGGCATTCGCTGGTGGGCGCGAGTTCCCGGTGGGCCCGTACACAGCCCGCCCGGAATTGCTCCCGCGCCTGCTCCAGACCGGCCCTCGCCCGGGCCGGGTCCACGCCCAGCAGTCGGGCCGGTACGGGTATGGGCTCGGCCTCGACCTCGGCGTGCCACAGCAGGCATTGGGAGGCTCCCGGAAGAGCCTGGAATGCGCGCTCGGCGAGTTGCCGCCTTTCGGGGGTGACCGACCTCGCGGCGCGCAGACCTCGGCCGCCGGTCGGTTTGCGGACTTCCGGCAGAACGGCGGAAATTCCGTCGTCCGCGGCCCACTCCTTGACAGTTTCTCGTACGGCCCTGAGGAGTTGGGGGCGTACGGCACCGCCGCCTGCCCGTCCCAGCACCCGGTGGAACGCGGCGGCGGTCGCCATCGACGCCGAAGAGGCCGACGACACCAGGCAGATGACCGCGTAGTCGTAGGTCGCCCGCCAGTGCCGGGACATCAGAAGCGCGACGGCGTGGGCGTCCGTGCCGTCCGTTTCGAGTCGGGCCATGAGATCACGGTCGGATTCCCCGGCGCTCGATCCGGGCCGGGGCGGGTACGGGGGCCGTGGGGGGTAGGGGGACTGCACTGGACCAATTCCTTCCAAGCCACAGGACGGCATACCGAATATGCGTCCGTAGGAAAGCAGGTGCCTGATTGGTGCATACCTATGCCCGGTCAGGTGCACGGCGGTTATGAGCGGTCGTTATGAGCCGTCCGTCAGGGGGCCGCTCACCTTCGCACAAACGACTCACAAGAAACAAGAAGTTCGAGCGACCCACATTCAAAAAGACGCCACTTCAGAAAAGTTACCGGCGGTATCCGCACCCGCATTCGAAAAAGCACGGAAGCGGGTCCGTCAAGTTGTGTGCACGGGTGGCCGGTCAGCTACGCGAAGCCAAGAAGCCGGGCAACGGTGACGCACCTGCCGACTTCCGCCGCCGCTCCCGCAAACCGGCCTGGGCGGGCCGCAACTTGAGGTCGGGTCTGGTGGCCGCCTCCGGCACGCTGCCGCGGTGATCGGTCAGCCGATGCCGAACGCCCCTTCGGGGGGTACGGGTGACGGTACGGCGTCCGCGTCCAGCACCGGTTCCGCGCCGCCGATGAGGTCCCGGAGGGCGGGCCCGGATTCGACTCGGGCCGGGAAGGTGTCGGAGGCGGTGCGCCGGGTCAGGGCGGCCGTGTCGAGCGGGTGGTGTGCGGCGACGAGCACCGCGTTGCCGAAGCGCCGGCCGCGCAGCACGGCCGGCTCGGCGATCAGCAGCAGCTCCTCGAACACCGCGGCGAAGGTGGCGAGTTGGGAGCGCAGGAAGGCGAAGGGCGCGGCGTCGGCGAGATTGGCGAGGTAGACGCCGTCGCCGCGCAGCACGCGCGCGGCCTCGCCGGCGTAGGCGACGGACGTGAGGTGCGCGGGGACACGCGATCCGCCGAAGACGTCGGCGATGAGGATGTCGGCGGACTGCGAAGGGGCTGATTCCAGCCAGGCACGCGCATCGGCGGCGTGCAGCGCGATCCCCGCGTCCTCCGACAACGGCAGGTACTCCCCGACCAGCTCCAGCAGGGCCCGGTCCGCCTCGACGACGTCCTGCCGCGAGCCGGGCCGGGTCGCGGCCAGGTACCGGGGCAGTGTGAGCGCGCCCCCACCGAGGTGCAGCACGTCCAACGGACACCCCGCCTCCGCCACGATGTCCAGGACATGCCCGAGCCGCCGCGCGTACTCGAACTCCAGATGCTCCGGCTCGTCCAGGTCGACGTACGACTGCGGCGCCCCGTTCACGGTCAACAACCAGGCCCGCTCCCGATCGACGTCGGGCATCAGCTTGGCAACCCCGTGATCGACGTCGCGGGTGACGGGTATGGGCTCGTTCACCATGCCATTGTGCCCTTTTCGCAGCCTGCCTCAGGGGCGTGGGGCTGCGACACTGTGCGGCTCCGCCTCGCGGGCGCGACCAGCCACAACAGCCCCGCAGTTCCCCACGCACACCAGCCACCCTCAGAGAACGACAGTCACGGTCCCCGCCCCGACGGTCCTCCCACCCTCACGGATGGCAAATCCCAGCCCGGGCTCCAACGGCACCTCACGACCGAGCTCGACGGTCATCGTCACCGTCTCCCCGGGCCGCGCGACAGCGACCTCGCCCAGGTCCACGTCCCCGACCACGTCGGCCGTACGGATGTAGAACTGCGGCCGGTACCCGGTCGCGACCGGCGTCGTACGACCGCCCTCCCGCGCCGAAAGGACGTACACCTGCGCCGTGAAGCGGCTCCCGGGCACCACACTCCCCGGCGCAGCCACCACATGCCCGCGCCGGACGGCGTCCCGTGGAACCCCCCGCAGCAGCAACGCCACGTTGTCCCCGGCCTGCGCCTCGTCCATCGGCTTGCCGAAGGTCTCCACACCCGTGACCACCGTCTCGACGAAAGCGCCGAGCACCTCGACCCGGTCCCCGACCCGCACCGTGCCCCGTTCGACCGCGCCCGTGACGACCGTCCCCCGCCCGGTGATGGTGAGCACGTTCTCCACCGGCATCAGGAACGGCGCGTCCAGATACCGCTCGGGCATGGGCACATACGTGTCCACCGCGTCGAGCAGCGCCTCGACGGACGCGGTCCAGCGCGGGTCCCCTTCGAGGGCCTTGAGCCCGGAGACCCGTACGACGGGCACGGAGTCACCGCCGTAGCCGTGCGCGGTGAGCAGGTCGCGGACCTCCAGCTCGACGAGGTCGGCGAGCTCCTCGTCGGCCATGTCGGCCTTGTTGAGGGCCACGACCACGTGGTTCACGCCCACCTGCCGGGCGAGCAACACGTGCTCGGCGGTCTGCGGCATGATCCCGTCGAGCGCGGAGACGACGAGGACGGCCCCGTCGAGCTGCGCGGCACCGGTGACCATGTTCTTGACGTAGTCGGCGTGGCCCGGCATGTCCACGTGCGCGTAGTGCCGGGTGTCGGTCTCGTACTCGACGTGCGCGATGTTGATGGTGATGCCCCGCGCCGCCTCCTCGGGCGCCCGGTCGATGCGGTCGAACGGCACGAACGTGCCGGAGCCGCGGTCGGCGAGGACCTTGGTGATGGCGGCGGTGAGGGTCGTCTTGCCGTGGTCGACATGACCCATCGTGCCGATGTTCAGATGCGGTTTGGTGCGGACGTACGCCGTCTTGGGCATGGCGATACCTCGAAGTCTCTTCGTGAACAGATCTCCTCGTAGGAGATGGGGACCCCAAGGACTCGCCGACCCTCCCCCTGCGGGGTCCGCCGGACGATCCGGAGAGGGTCAGCTTCGGGCGCCGTCGACAGCGGCCGGGAAGAAGGGGGCGGCAGCCTTCGGGGCATCCGCGACCGCGGATGCTGCGAGGAGGAAGGCGTACCGGAACATGACGCAGATCATTGCCGACGCTTTGTCCCACGTCGAATGGTTTTTGACCGTGCCGATCCGCACAACGGACGGGATCCATACGGCGATCACACATGTCCGTCGGTTACCGTCGCTGGATGCTCGATGCCACCACCCGCTCTGGGGGCACCGCCACGGCCACTCCCCGGGCCGCCGCCACTGAGCTCGCCCTCGTCGCCGTTGCCACTCCAGAGCTCGCCGTACCCGCGCCCGTGGGCCTCGCCGCGCGCTGCACGAGAGTGCTGCTGTCTCCGTGGTCGCGGCTGTCCCTGCTCATCGCCCTGCTGGCGGGCGCCGCGTCGGCCGTACTGCTCTTCGAACCGCAGCGCCTGCTGGCGGACGGCTGGCCGCCGCAGCTCGGCGGAGCGGCGGCTGCGCTGGTGTTCGCGGCGGCCTACGGGCTGTGCACGGTGGCATTCGTGCCGCGCCCGCTGTTGAACCTCGGGGCGGGCGCGCTGTTCGGCTCCCAACTCGGCGCCGGTTCGGCGATCGTGGGCACGGTGCTCGGCGCCGGGCTCGCCTTCGGTCTCGGCCGGATCCTCGGACAGGACGCCCTGCGCCCGCTGCTGCGCGGCCGGTGGCTGAAGGCCGCGGACGGTCAGCTCAGCCGGCACGGCTTCCGGTCGATGCTGGCGGCGCGGCTGTTCCCCGGAGTGCCGTTCTGGGCCGCGAACTACTGCGCCGCCGTCTCCCGCATGGGCTACGTCCCGTTCCTCGTGGCGACGGCGCTCGGCTCCATACCGAACACCGCCGCGTACGTCGTCGCGGGCGCCCGCGCCTCCGCGCCGACCTCGCCGGCCTTCCTGATCGCGATGGCCTGCATCGCGCTGCCCGCGCTGGTGGGCGCGGTGGTGGCCTGGCGCAAGCGCCACCACCTGCGCGGGGTCCGGTAGCCGGTTACACGGACTCCAGGACCATCGCGTTGGCGAGCCCGCCCGCCTCGCACATCGTCTGCAGGGCGTAGCGGGCGCCGCGCTCCCGCATCGCGTGCACGAGGGTGGTCGTCAGCCGGGTGCCGCTCGCGCCGAGCGGGTGCCCGAGGGCGATCGCGCCGCCGTGCACGTTGACCTTGGCGAGGTCGGCGCCGGTCTCCTGCTGCCAGGCCAGCACCACGCTGGAGAACGCCTCGTTGACCTCGAACAGGTCGATGTCGTCGAGGGACAGGCCGGCCCTGCGCAGCACCTTCTCCGTCGCCGGTATGACGCCGGTGAGCATGAGGACCGGGTCGGAGCCGGTGACGGCGAAGCTGTGCAGCCGGGCCAGAGGGCGCAGTCCGAGGCGGGCCGCGGTCTCGCTGGACGTGATGAGCACGGCGGACGCCCCGTCGTTGATCGGGCTGGCGTTGCCCGCGGTCACGTTCCACTCGATCTGCGGGAAGCGCTCGGCGAAGTTCGGATCGTGGTAGGCGGGCTTCAGCCCGGCCAGGATCTCTGTGGTGGTGCCCGGCCGTACGCACTCGTCCCGTGTCACGCCCTCCAGGGGCGCGACCTCGGCGTCGAACAGGCCCGCGTCCCAGGCCGCAGCGGCCTTGTGGTGCGAGGAGAGGGCGAAGGCGTCCATCTGGTCGCGTGTGATCGACCACTTGGCGGCGATCAGCTCGGCGCTGATCCCCTGCGGGACCAGGCCCTCCTGGTAGCGCTCGGCGACTCCGGGACCGAAGGGGTCCTTGCCGGCCGGCACGTTCGACCACATCGGGACGCGGCTCATCGACTCGACACCGCAGGCGACGACGAGGTCGTACGCGCCGGAGATGACGCCCTGGGCCGCGAAGTGCACGGCCTGCTGGGAGGAGCCGCACTGGCGGTCGACGGTGGTCGCGGGGACGGTCTCCGGGAACCCCGCCGACAGGACGGCGTAGCGGGTGGTGTTCATGGCCTGCTCACCGACCTGGTCGACGGTGCCGCCGATGACGTCGTCGATCAGCGCCGGGTCGACGCCGGAGCGGTCGACGAGGGTGCGCAGGGTGTGGGCGAGGAGTTCGACGGGGTGGACGTGCGCGAGGGCGCCGTTCGGCTTGCCCTTGCCCACGGGAGTGCGTACGGCTTCGACGATCACTGCGTCACGCATGGTGCGGCCTCCAGGATGACTACCGGGACTACCGGGCCAGACCGGCGTTTCCGGTGAACACCGGCGATTACCGGAGAGTAGGAAATCCAAACTCACCATAGCGTCGCAGGTTGGAAATTCCAACCCTCCCCTAGACTGAACGTCATGGCCGCCACCAAGGACCCGCGCCCCTGCTCCATCGCCGACACCCTCGCACTGGTCGGGGAGAAGTACTCCCTGCTGGTCCTGCGCGAGGCGTGCCTCGGCAACGGCCGCTTCGACCAGCTGGTGCGCAACATCGGCGCCCCCCGCGACATCCTCGCCACCCGGCTGCGCCGGCTCGTGGATGCCGGGATCCTGACGAAGAAGGCGTACAGCGAGCGGCCGCGGCGCTTCGAGTACCGGCCGACGCAGGCAGGACTCGAACTGGAGCCGGTCCTCATGACCCTGATGGCGTGGGGCGACCGCCATCTGCACAAGGACGACGACCGCCCGATGCTGGTCGAGCACTCCTGCGGCAACGAACTCGCCCCGGTCGTCACGTGCGGGGCCTGCGGAGACGCGGTCCGGCACGAGGATCTGACGGCCCGTCCCCAGGCCGAGGGGTGGACAGTGGCGGGCCCGGCCGCCGCCTAGCGCCCGCTGCCGCATCCAAACCCCTGTGCCAGGGCCGTCACTTCAGGACGCTACGCTGCCCTCGACACAACCGATCACCGCGCCCGGCGGCTCGGTGTGCCCGTCGCTCCTCACCACGATCAGCGCTTGGACTCCGTAACTTCATGTCTTGGTTTGAATCCCTCATCCTCGGACTCGTCCAGGGGCTGACCGAGTTCCTCCCTGTCTCTTCCAGTGCGCACCTGCGCCTGACGGCGGCCTTCTCGGGCTGGGAGGACCCGGGCGCGGCCTTCACGGCGATCACCCAGATCGGCACCGAGGCAGCCGTCCTGATCTACTTCCGCAAGGACATCGGGCGGATCATCTCGGCCTGGACGCGTTCGCTCGCGAACAAGGAGATGCGCAGCGACCACGACGCGAAGATGGGCTGGCTGGTCATCGTCGGCTCGATCCCGATCGGCGTGCTCGGCGTGACGCTCAAGGACCAGATCGAGGGGCCCTTCCGCGATCTGCGGATCACCGCGACGATGCTGATCGTGGTCGGCGTGATCATCGGCGTCGCCGACCGGCTCGCGGCGCGCGACGAGAGCGGCGGCCGGCACCGCGCGGCCACACAGCGAAAGACACTTGAGGACCTGAGCGTCAAGGACGGCCTGATCTACGGCCTCTGCCAGGCCTGTGCCCTCATCCCGGGCGTCTCCCGCTCCGGCGCCACCATCAGCGGCGGCCTCTTCATGGGCTACCAGCGCGAGGCCGCGGCCCGCTACTCCTTCCTCCTCGCCGTCCCCGCGGTGCTCGCCTCCGGCCTGTTCGAACTCAAGGACGCGATGGAGAGTGACCACGTCTCCTGGGGCCCGACGATCTTCGCGACGGTGATCGCGTTCGGGGTGGGCTACGCCGTGATCGCGTGGTTCATGAAGTTCATTTCGACCAAGAGCTTCATGCCGTTCGTGTGGTACCGCATCGCCCTCGGCATCCTGATCGTCGTCCTGGTCACGATGGGCGCGCTCAGCCCGCACGCGGCGGAGTCGGCGGGCTGACGCCCACCCGTGACCACATGACGGCCCACCCGTGATCAATGACATAGGAGTTGAGTAGCCATCCGGTAGCGGACTGTCAGTGCTTGCCCCTAGGCTTGTGCGCATGTCCCCCGATTCCATGGCTCCGGCTTCCGTGCGGTCTGCCGCCGAGGTGAACGAGCAGATCCGCGCACTCTGGCTGCGCGCGGGCGGAACCCTGTCGGCCCAGGAGCGCGCGGAGTACGAGCTGTTGGTCGTCGAGTGGGCGGCCGCGATCCGCGGCACCGTCGTCGAGGCGGCCTGAACAGCCGCCCTTCAGTGCCGAGTTGAGGCAGCCGAGTTGAGCGCCGCAGCTGACGGGCGACACAGGAGCCTGCTACGTCGGGGCGACCTCACCGGTGTGTGATCCGTCGGTCCCCGGCTCCGGCGGTGCGTCGCTGAGCTCCTCGCGCACATAGTTCCAGACCACCGCGATCAGCGCGGCGACCGGTACGGCGAGCAGACTGCCCACGATTCCGGCCAGACTGCCGCCCAGCGTGACCGCCAGCAGGATCACCCCCGCGTGGAGGCCGAGCCCACGACTCTGGATCATGGGCTGGAACACGTTGCCCTCGAGTTGCTGCACCACGACGATGATGGCCAGCACGATCAGCGCGTCCGTCAGACCGTTCGAGACCAGCGCGATGAGCACCGCGACGAAACCGGCGAACAGGGCGCCCACGATCGGCACGAACGCGGAGACAAAGGTCAGCACCGCCAGCGGAAGCACCAGGGGTACCCCTACGATCCACAGGCCGAGACCGATCAGGACGGCGTCGAGCAGTCCGACGGCCGCCTGGGAGCGCACGAACGCGCCCAGGGTGTCCCAGCTGCGCGCGGCCACGGTCGGGATGTCGGTGGCGAGCCGGCCGGGCAGCTGACGGGCGAGCCACGGCAGGAACCGCGGTCCGTCCTTGAGGAAGAAGAACATCAAAAAGAGCGCCAGGACGGCGGTGACCACGCCGTTGACCACGGTGCTCACGCCCGTGACGACAGTGGAGACCATGTTGCCGAGGCCGTCCTGGGCGCGGGCGACCGCGGTGTCGATGGCCTTGGTGATCTGGGCGTCGCCGATGTTCAACGGCGGTCCGGCGGCCCACTCGCGCAGCTTCTGGACGCCTTCGACCACGCCGTCGGTCAGCTCGCCGGACTGGGACGCCACCGGTACCGCGATCAGCGCCACGACACCCAGGGCGACCAGCACGAACAGTACGGTCACCGCCGACGCGGCCAGGGCGGGGGACCACCCGCGGCGACGCAGGAAACGAGCCAGGGGCCAGGTCAGCGTGGTGAGGAGCAGGCCGACGACGAGCGGCCAGACGACCGACCACATCCGGCCCAGCACCCACAACGCGACCGCGAGCATGACGAGCACCAGCAGCAAGTCGACGGAGATGCGCGCCGATGTGCGCAGCGCGGTGCGGGCTCTCGCGGAACTCAACGGGGCGGACATGGGCTAACCCTATTGGCCGTACGGCCGATCTCCTGCCACCGAATATCACCCCACCCCCCTTGGCGGCGCCCTCCTCATGCCCAACACTGAGCCGATGACGCAGCGTGTGGAGCTCGCGACCGTGATGGACCGGCTGGCAGTCGACGAACTGATCACCGACTACGCGACGGCGGTGGACGACGGCGACTGGGAGGCGTATCGAGGGCTGTTCACACCCGACGGACGGGCGGACTACCGCTCGGCCGGGGGCATCGAGGGGGACGCCGGGAAAGTCGCCGCATGGCTCGAGGAGAGCATGCGGCTGTTCGCGATGCGGCAGCATCTGATCGTCAACCGCCGGGTCCGCTTCGGCCTCCTGGAGCAGGACACCGGCGACACGGCCGATCTCCAGGCCGACTACATCAATCCGATGCGCCTGGCCGACTCCGAAGGCGGCCCGGCAGCCCCCGACTTCGTGTGCGGCGGGCGGTACGTCTTCGGGCTGCTGCGCACGCACGACGGCTGGCGGCTGCGCGAGGTGCTCGTCCAGGAGAAGTGGCGGCGTCTGCCGGACCCGCAGCCGGCACCTGTGATCAACTGAACCGACGCCCACTGTCCCGGGGTCGGCCGCGGCACGCACACTGGAGAGACAGACGGGGTAGGAGGCGCCGTATGAAGTCGTTCGGCCACTGGCTCGCCTCCCCGTGGCGGCGCTCGACCGTCGCCGCGGCGGCGGGTGCCCTGCCCGTACTCGCCTTTCCCGCCCCGTCGCTGTGGTGGTGCGCGTACGTCGCCCTCGTCCCCTGGATCGTGCTGGTCCACTCGGCGCCGACCGGGAAACGGGCGGCGTACGACGGCTGGTGGGGCGGGTTCGGCTTCATGCTGGCGATGCACCACTGGCTGCTGCCGAGCCTGCACGTGTTCACCTTCGTCCTCGCGGCGCTGCTGGGCGCGTTGTGGGCCCCCTGGGCCTGGCTGGTGCGCCGCTGTCTCGCCGGAACACCGTCCCGCGCCCGGATCGCGGCCGCCCTGCTCGTGCTGCCGTCGGGCTGGCTGATGGTCGAACTCGTGCGCTCCTGGCAGGGACTCGGCGGCCCGTGGGGGGTCCTCGGTGCCAGCCAGTGGCAGGTGGAACCGGCGTTGCGGCTCGCCTCGGTGGGCGGGGTGTGGCTGCTGAGCTTCCTGGTGGTGGCCGTCAATGTCGCGGTCGCCGTGCTGGTCGCGGTCCGTGAGTCCCGGGTGCCGGCCGTGGCCGGACTCGTCGCCACGGCGGCGGCCGCCTCGGCGGCCTGGGCGTGGTCGCCGCGCCCCGATGTCGACGGACGGACCAGGATCGCTGTCGTCCAGCCGGGTGTCGTCGAGGGCGCCGACCGGCGCTTCGCACGGGAGGAACAGCTCACCCGCGAGTTGGTCGGACAGGACGTCGACCTGATCGTGTGGGGCGAGAGCAGCGTCGGCCACGACCTCGGCGGCCGGCCCGACCTCGCGGCGAGGATCGCCACTCTGTCGCGCGACACCGGCGCCGACATACTCGTCAACGTGGACGCCCGGCGCTCCGACAAGCCGGGCATCTACAAGAGTTCGGTCCTCGTCGGACCCGACGGCCTCACCGGCGACCGCTACGACAAGATGCGGCTCGTGCCCTTCGGCGAGTACATCCCGGCCCGCTCGCTGCTCGGTTGGGCGACCTCCGTCGGCAAGGCCGCGGGCGAGGACCGCAGGAAGGGCTCCGAGCAGGTGGTGATGAACGCCGGGAACGGGCTGCGCATCGGCCCGATGGTGTGCTTCGAGACCGCCTTCCCCGACATGACCCGCCATCTCACCGAGGACGGCGCCGACGTACTGGTCGGCCAGTCCTCGACGTCGACGTTCCAGCACAGCTGGGCCCCAGAACAGCACGCCTCGCTGGCCGCGCTGCGCGCCGCCGAGACCGGCCGCCCGATGGTCCACGCGACCCTGACGGGCGTGTCCGCGGTCTACGGCGCGAGCGGGCAGCGCATCGGGGAGTGGCTCGGCACGAGCGCGAGCACGAGCGCGGTGTACGAGGTGCCGCTGGCCGACGGCGTCACGCCGTACGTCCGCTTCGGCGACTGGCCGGTGCAGGCGGCCCTGTTGATCCTCGGCGGGTGGGCCCTCACCGAGGGCGCACGGGCGCTGCGGATCAGGCGCCCGTCTCCTGAACCGCGCGTACCACCCGCTCGCACAGCTCATGAGTCGCCAGCGCGTCCCGGGCGCTGAGCACCTTGCCCGCGCGCACGGCGTCGAGGAAGGCACCCACCACCTGCTCGATGCCGCGCTGCCGGGCCACCGGCACCCAGTCGCCGCGCCGCCGCACGGTGGGCTGGCCCTTGTGGTCGATCACCTCGGCGAGGTTGACCACCTGACGCTTGGTGTCCTGCCCGGACACCTCAAGGATCTCCTCGGCCGAGCCGCTGAGCCGGTTCATCACGCCGAGCGCGGTGAAGCCGTCCCCGGCGAGCTGGAGCACGACGTGGTGCAGCAGGCCGTTCTCCACGCGGGCGCGCACGGTCACGTCGTCGATCGGGCCGGGCACGAGGAAGCGCAGGGTGTCCACGACGTGGATGAAGTCGTCGAGGATCATCGCGCGCGGCTCCTCCGGGAGCCCGATCCGGTTCTTCTGCATCAGGATCAGCTCACGCGGGTGGTCGGCGCACTGCGCGTACCCGGGGGCGTAGCGCCGGTTGAAGCCGACGGCGAGGCTCACGTTCCGCTGCTCGGCGAGCTCCACCAGCCGGGTGGATTCGGCGAGTTCGTACGCCAGTGGCTTGTCGACGTACGTCGGTACGCCCGCCTCCAGCAGCCGCGTCACGATCTCGGGGTGCACGGCGGTCGGCGCGTGCACGAAGGCGGCGTCGAGATCCTGGCCGAGGAGGGAGTCCAGGTCGGTGTGGCGCTGCTCCTCGGGGAGGTGGAGGCTGTCGGCGACCCGGGTGAGCGTCGCCGGAGTGCGGGTCTGGAGGTGCAGCTCGACCCCGGGGCGGCCGCCGAGCACCGGCAGATACGCCTTCTGCGCGATGTCGCCGAGTCCGATGCAGCCGACCTTCACGGGGTCTCCTTCAGCGGTGGTTGCCTGCCGGTGTCATGCCGGAAGCATACGGCCGTGGTGGGCGCCGCCGGTGGGCGCGGGCGGGGAAAAACCCGTGGTGGGGGCAGGCCCGGTGGGCGACGATGCGTGCATGACGACGCAGCGCAGTGAACCCGCCCAGAACGCCGACGAACGCACCATGCTGGAGGGCTGGCTGGACTACCACCGGCAGACCCTGGCCGTGAAGTGCGAGGGACTCACCGACGCCCAGCTCAAAACCGCCTCGGTGGAGCCGTCCGAGCTGTCCCTGATGGGCCTGGTGCGGCACATGGCGGAGGTGGAGCGGGGCTGGTTCCGCAAGGTCCTGGTGAGCGACGACCCGGGGCCGATCTACTACACCGAGGAGGACCGGGACGGCGAGTTCCATCTCACCGATGCGGACACCTGGGAGGAGGCGTACGGCACCTGGCAGGCCGAGATCGAGGTCGCCCGGCGCAATGCCGCGGAGTTCGGCCTGGACGACCTCTCGCGCGGCAAGAGCCGGTTCACCGACGAGCCGTTCAACCTGCGATGGATCTACACGCACATGATCGAGGAGTACGCCCGCCACAATGGCCACGCCGACCTGATCCGCGAGCGCGTCGACGGCGCGACGGGAGACTGACCGCGACGGAGACTGAGGTCGGCGGCCGCGGGGACCGGCCTCGGCGGCGGGCCCACGTCAGCCGCTGCCGGACCGACCCCTCCGTACGGGGCCGGAGATCACCCGTGCGGGGCAACCTCCGCTTGTCCGCTGTCCAAAGGGCGCCAAACGCAGCAGAGTTGCGCGGGTGCATCGAACGACGACAACCGCAACGCTCCTGGTCACCGTGGCTGTCTCGGCCCTCTCCGGCTGTGTGACGGTCCAGCACCCGCCCGTGTCCGGCCCGCCGGCACCGCCCTCCCGGCCTTCGGCGCCCCGGCCGGACGGGGAGGCGGAGCCGCAGATCGTGCAGGCGCCGGTCCGCGAGGCCCTGGAAATGATCGGCCCGTCCCGCCGTCCGGACCCGACGTCGGCCGCGTCGCACGGTGCCGCCCGCTCGGGCCCGCCGCAGGCACAGAAGCCGCCTCCGCCTTCCCACCGGGCGCACCCGGCGCACCCGGCACATCCGGAACCTCGCCGCCTCGAGGTCGGACACCCCGGGAAACCGCCCGTCGAGCTCCCCGACGTGGCCAGGTCCATTCCCATGGACGCGAAGGACGTCTGCGCCCTCGGCAGGCGGTACGGCGGCTGGCGGGCGGACAGCCCGGAGTCGGTGATCTGCGAGCAGGCGTACGGGCGTTGAGGCCGCAGCCGCACTCCGGCCGGTGCCAGGGCGGCCCGCACGCTCAGCCGCGGGAGGCGTCCCCTTCGCCGAGCCGCAGCTCCAGCCGGATGATCGCCCCGCGCACCCCCTCCCCGTAGCCGTCGTCGCCCAGTGCGTCGGACGCTCCCCGCGCCCGGCGCAGATGGCTGCGGGCGGCCTCCGTGCGGCCGAGCTTCACGTAGTCGGCGGCCAGGTTCACATGCAGCGACGGGTACAGCGCCCGCACGGCGAGCGCTCCCTCGTGCTCGCGGAGCCGGTCGTCCGTCAGCTCCTCCGCGGCCGTCAGCGCTCTCAGGTCCCAGGCAAGCTCGTCGAACGGGTCGTCCTGGGCATCGGCCATGTAGTGGGCGAGCGTGCAGCGGTGCAGGGGGTCGCCGTCCTCACCGATCTCCGCCCACAGGCTCAGGAACCGCTGCCGGGCCTCCTCCCGGTCCCCCGCGTGATGCAGCATGACGACCTGCCCGATCCGCGTCATCACGGCATCCGCGCTCGCCTGTTCCTGTCGCTCCGCCACCGCGTCCTCCGCACCCTCGCCGACTGTCCCTGCCGACGCTAACCGCCGTCACGGACAAACACGGTCAGGCGGCACCGGGCCGGTTCAGACGTGGAACCGGCCCGGCGGCGGGGGCAGCCAGGTTCGGAATCAGGCCAGGTTGTGGGAAGCGGGCCAGGTTCGGGCGTCAGCCCAGGTTCGGGATCGTCCAGTCGATGGGCTCGTGGCCCTGGCGGGCGACCGCCTCGTTGATCTGCGTGAACGGACGGGAGCCGAAGAACTTCTTGGCGGACAGCGGGGAGGGGTGGGCGCCCTTGACCACCACGTGCCGGGTCTCGTCGATCAGCGGGAGCTTCTTCTGCGCGTAGTTGCCCCACAGCACGAAGACCGCCGGGTCGGGCCGGTCGGCCACCGCGCGGATCACCGCGTCGGTGAACTTCTCCCAGCCCCGGCCCTTGTGCGAGTTGGCCTCGCCGCCGCGGACCGTGAGCACCGCGTTGAGCAGCAGGACGCCCTGCCGGGCCCACGGCATCAGATAGCCGTTGTCCGGGATCTCCAGCCCGAGCTCCTGCTTCATCTCCTTGTAGATGTTGCGCAGCGAGGGCGGGGTCTTCACACCGGGGCGGACCGAGAAGCACAGGCCGTGCCCCTGACCCTCGCCGTGGTACGGGTCCTGGCCGAGGACGAGGACCTTCACCCGCTCGTACGGGGTCGCGGCCAGCGCGGCGAAGACCTCCTCGCGCGGAGGATGGACGGGACCCTTCGCTCGCTCCTCCTCGACGAACTCCGTCAGCTCCTTGAAGTAGGGCTGCTGCAGTTCGTCGCCCAGGACCCCGCGCCAGGAATCGGGCAGCATGGCGATGTCGGTCACGTCAACTTCCTTAGGGTGTGCGGTCGCTGGGACGTGCGCTCACGTCCAGGCCACAGAACCTACAGCCGAGCACTGACAGCCGGCCCCGCGGACCGCACGACCAGCCCCCTACCAGCTGGTCTTCCAGGACAGCTCCCACATGTCCATCATCGTCGCCGGGTCGATGACCTTCTCCAGACCGGCGATCTCCTCGTTCGCGGCCACGTACTGCTTGCCCTGCCACAGGGGCAGCAGCCGCGCGTCGTTCACGAGGATCTGCTGGGCCTCCTCGATCTGCTTGGCCACGGCCCCGCGGTCGCTCACCGCGCGCGACTCCGGCAGCAGCTTGCCGGTGATCTCAGGTGATTCGTACGGAGTACCGAGCGCGTTCTGCTTGCCCACGAAGGGCGCTATGAAGTTGTCGGCGTCGTTGAAGTCGGGGAACCAGCCGCGCCCGAACACCGGGTACTCGCCCTTCTGGTATCCCTCCACGTAGGTCTTCCAGGGGCGGCTCTTGAGGGTGACCTTGAACAGGTCTGAGGCCTCGAGCTGCCGCTTCAGCTCCTCGAAGGCGGGCTTGGTCGTCGAGCCGTAGCGGTCGCTCGTGTACCAGAGCGTCAGCGGGACGCGCTCGGTGATGCCCGCATCCCTCAGGATCCGCTTGGCCTTGGGCACGCTGGGGACCCCGAAGTCGTCGAAGAAGCCCGTGGTGTGGCCCACCAGCCCCCTGGGGACCATGGAGTACAGCGGCTCGACGGTGTCCTTGTAGACGTTGTGCACGAGCGCCGGGCGGTCGATGACCTGGGCGACCGCCTTGCGGACCGCGGGCTTGGCGGCCCACGGGTCGCTGGGGTTGAAGACCAGGTAACTGATCTCGGTGGTGGGGTTCGCGAGGAGCTGGACCTTCTCCGCCTTCTGGTTGGCATCGAGGTCCACGGTGTCCGAGGCGCCGAGACCGCGATAGATGACCGCGATCTGCTTGTCCTTCAGGGCCTTGACCAGCTCGTCCGACTGCTGGAAGTAGCGGATGGTGACGGCGCTGTTCTTGCGGTCCGCTATGCCGTGGTAGTTGTCGTTGCGGACGAGCTCGGCCTTCTTGCCCTCCTCGAAGGAGGCAAGGCTGTAGGGCCCCGAGCCGCTGATCTTTCCGTCCTTGCGGATCGCGTCCGCGGGGTACTCCTCGGGATCCACGATCGACATGGCGGGCGTGGTCAGCACCAGGGGGAAGGTGGCGTCAGGCTGGCTGAGATGGAAGACGACCTCACGGTCACCCTTCACCTGCACCCGCGAGAGAGTCCCCAGCAGACCCGCGGGACCGCCATTGAGGTTGATCTTCTTGATCCGGTCGAACGAGTACTTGACGGCCTTGGCGTCCAGCGTGTGCCCGTCGGAGAACTTCAGGTCCTTGCGCAGCACGCATCTGTACGCGGTGCTCGTATCGTCCGTGAACCCACAGCTCTCGGCGGCGTCGGGCTCGGGCTCGGCCCCACCGGGGCTGTAGTTCAGGAGGGTTTGGTACACATTGCGGAACAGCTCCCAGGAGCTGTCCCAGGAAGCCGCGGGATCCAGCGTGGCCGGAGCGCTTGTGGTCCCCACGACGAGCTGCGCCTCGTCGCCGGAGGCGTCCGAGGAGAACACACCACATCCGGCCACCACGGATATGGACGCGAGGGCCGCGAGCGGCGGCAGGTATCGGTTCCGCATGAACACGCGCTTGCTCCTCGAAATGCCGTACCAAGGGTCGGCAGACCATACCGCAGCGCTCCGCCCGCTGGACCTCCCCGGGCCTGTGACGTGTCCTGCACGTGGACACGGGCGCCGTTTCCGTCAACGAGCGCCCGTGCCGAGGTTCACGAAAGTCAGCCCACGCCGGCGTTCAGGAAGATGCCGCCGTCGACGACGAGCGTCTGGCCGGTGATCCAGTCGGACTGCTCCGACGTGAGGAAGGCGGTGGCGCCGCCGATGTCGGAGGGCATGCCGAGCCGGCCCAGCGGGTAGCCCGCGGCGGCCTCCTCCTCCCGGCCCTCGTACAGGGCCTTCGCGAACTGGGTCTTCACGACGGCCGGGGCGATCGCGTTGACCCGCACCCTGGGCGCGTACTCGTGCGCCAGCTGGAGGGTCAGGTTGATCATCGCGGCCTTGCTGATGCCGTAGGCGCCGATGAAGGGCGAGGCGGAGACGCCGGCCACGGAGGCGATGTTGACGATCGCGCCGCCGTTGTCCTTCTGCCAGGCGTGCCAGGTCTTCTGCGCGAAGCCGAGCGCCGAGACGACGTTCGTCTCGAACACCTTGCGCGCCACGTCCAGGTCGAGGTCGGCGATCGGCCCGAACACCGGGTTCGTACCGGCGTTGTTCACCAGGTAGTCGACGCGGCCGAAGGCCTCCATCGTGCGCTCCACCGCGACGGCCTGGTGGCCCACGTCGTGGGCCTTGCCCGCGACGCCGATGACCCGGTCGGCGCCGAGCTGCTCGACGGCCTCCTTGAGGGCCTCCTCGTTGCGCCCGGTGATGCAGACGCGGTCGCCGCGCGCGAGAAGCGCCTCGGCGATGCCGTAGCCGATGCCGCGGCTGGCGCCGGTGACCAGGGCGACCTTGCCCGAGAGTTCCACAGTTGTCATGTCCCTGTTCCTCAGCCCTAGTTGAGCGGTCCGCCGGCCACGTACAGCACCTGGCCGGAGACGAACCCGGCGGCGTCACCCGTGAAGAAGGCGATCGCGTTGGCGATGTCGTCCGGGTTGCCCACGCGCTGGACCGGGATCTGGGTGGCGGCCGCGGCCTTGAACTCCTCGAAGCCCATGCCGACCCGGGCGGCGGTCGCTGCGGTCATGTCCGTGGCGATGAAGCCCGGGGCGACGGCGTTGGCGGTGATGCCGAACTTGCCGAGCTCGACGGCGAGGGTCTTGGTGAAGCCCTGCAGACCGGCCTTGGCGGCGGAGTAGTTGGCCTGGCCGCGGTTGCCGAGCGCGGAGGACGAGGACAGGTTGACGACGCGGCCGAAGCCGGCGTCCACCATGTGCTTCTGGACGGCCTTGGTCATCAGGAAGGAGCCGCGCAGGTGCACGTTCAGGACGGTGTCCCAGTCGGAGACGCTCATCTTGAACAGCAGGTTGTCGCGGAGCACGCCCGCGTTGTTGACGAGGATCGTCGGGGCGCCGAGCTCCGCGACGACACGTGCGACGGCAGCCTCGACCTGGGCCTCGTCGGAGACGTCCGCGCCGACCGCGATCGCCCTGCCGCCCGCCGCGGTGATCTTCTCCACGGTGTCCTTGCAGGCAGCCTCGTCGAGGTCGATCACGGCGACCGCGCGCCCTTCGGCGGCCAGTCGTACGGCGGTGGCGGCGCCGATGCCGCGCGCTCCCCCGGTGACCACGGCGACCCGCTGCTCAGTGGTGGACATTGCTGGTTCTCCTCGTCTTCGAGAAGGACGCCCATCTGGTGAGCGACCGCTTAGTACCTTCAGCAGACGTGACGCTAGAAGCCCTGGCACCCGGTGTCAACGTCACACGAGCCCGGTGTGATCCATTACCTGTGCGGCCGACCCCGGGCAGGCCGCGCCCGCCGCCATCGTCCCGCACCGGTGCCCGTCAGGGGCACCCGATCGGCCCAGCGCCGCGCGCCCCTGCGCCACATGGCCCATAGCGTCGGAGCGCGGGCCACTCGTGGCCGGAAAGGAGGCGCTCGATGCGCCGTCGTACCGGTGCCGCCGGCACGCTGATCGCGATCACCGCGATAGTGCCGTTGGCCGACATCGCTCACGCCCAGGATCTGGACTGCCGCGACTTCACCTACCAGGAGGAGGCGCAGGCCGTGTTCGACTCGAACCCCACCGATCCGAACCGACTCGACGAGGATCAGGGCGCGGACGACGGCATCGCCTGCGAGGCACTGCCCCGGCGCGGCGCCCCCGTCATCTCCTCGACCGCCGCTCCCGTCAGTCCCTCGACTCCGGCGGCCGTCACTCCCGCGACTCCGGCGGCCGTCACCCCGACGCAGGGCGTGCGCGGCGGGCTGGGTGGGGCGTCGGCCTCCGGTCCGAGCGGGTGGGCCACCGGAATCGGCCTGGCCTTCGTGGCCGGCGGCGTCCTCGCCACCGGCTATGTGGTGAAACGACGTCGGGCCTGACGGCCGGCACACGGCGTCGGCTCCGTCACCGCACCAGCAGGCCGAGGAGCCGGTCGGTCTCCGCGGCCGGGTCGGTGGTCAGTCCGGTGTGCACGGGCCCCGGCTGGACGACCGTCGAGCGGGGCGCGATCAGCCAGCGAAAGCGCCGCCCGGCGTCGTCGCGAGCGGCCTGACCTGCCGCGTCGCCGCCCGTGCAGACACCTTCGACGGCTCGCAGGGCGGCCCTTACGCCGGCCACGTCCGCCTCCGGATCCAGGGCGAGGAGCCGCGCCTCGTCGAGGTGGGTGCGCGCACCGACGTACGACTTGGCGCGGCAGTAGACCAGCACCCCGGCGTTGATGCACTCGCCGCGCTCGATGCGGGGTACGACGCGCAGCAGCGCGTACTCGAAGACGTCCCGCTCGTTGCGCTCGCTCCCCCTGATGAAGTGGCGCTCGCTCACTTGCTTCCCTCGATGCCGTTGATGCGGTCGTGGACGACGGCGGCGCGCGCGGCCAGCGGACGCGCGTAGGCCCGACGGAGGTCGTCCAGTGTGTCGAACCCGGGCTCGTCCGACAGCCACGCGTCCGGGATCTTCGCGGTGACCTCGGCCAAGAACTCCTCGGTGACCTGAGGCGCGAGCGCGGCGGCCGCCCCGGCGACGTCCGGCGCGAAGGACGTGAGCACGTGGTCGGAGGCGTCGTACGGGCGGACCGCCGAGGCCTCGGCGCCGGACCAGTTGTGGTGCCAGATCATGGTCGCGCCGTGGTCGATGAGCCACACATCGCCCTGCCACATCAGCAGGTTGGGGTTGCGCCAAGAACGGTCGACGTTGTTCACCAGCGCGTCGAACCAGACGATCCGCCCGGCCTCCTCGGGGCTCACCGTGAACGCGAGCGGGTCGAAGCCGAGAGCGCCGGAGAGGAAGTCCATGCCGAGGTTGGTGCCGCCGCTGGACTTGAGCAGTTCCTGCACCTCCTCGTCGGGTTCACCGAGCCCCAGCACCGGGTCGAGCTCGACCGTCACCAACCGTGGCACCCGCAGCCCCAGCCGACGGGCGAGCTCACCGCAGACGACCTCGGCGACGAGTGTCTTGCGGCCCTGTCCCGCGCCGGTGAACTTCATGACGTACGTCCCGAAGTCGTCGGCCTCGACGAGCCCCGGCAGCGAGCCTCCCTCACGCAGGGGCGTGATGTAGCGGGTCGCGATGACTTCCTTGAGCATCGCCCCAGATTACCGACGTGTGGACGGGCATCGGAGGCGGCCCGGGCGGCGGTGCGCCGCTCGGACAGGAAACCGACAGGGCCGGACAGCGAACCGACAGCGCCGCTTTACCCACCGCTCATCGAGAGCAGGTCAAGATTTCGACGTCGTCTGAACAGGCGATCTGCGCCGACCGTACCTGTCGGCAGATCACGCAACCTTCCGAAGGGAAGCGCACCATGACCAGCGCATCGTTCAAGTCCACCTCGGGGCCGGGCCGTCGTACCGTCGTGGCGGCGGCCGGAGCGGCTGGGCTCGCCGTCGCGCTGACCGCGTGCGGCGGCTCGGACGACGACTCGTCGAGCTCGTCCGCCCCCGCCGACTCGTCCGGCAGCAGCAGTCCCACCGGCGACGGTTCGGCCGACGGCAACGCCGGGGGCGGCACGGCGCTCGCGTCGACCGCCGACATCCCCGAGGGCGGCGGGAAGGTCTTCGCCGACCAGAAGGTGGTGGTCACGCAGCCGACGGCGGGCGAGTTCAAGGCGTTCTCGGCCACCTGCACCCACCAGGGCTGCGCGGTGAAGAGCGTCGCCGACGGCGTCATCAACTGCCCCTGTCACAACAGCAACTTCTCGATCACCGACGGCAGTGTGAAGAGCGGTCCGGCGAAGAAGCCGCTGCCCGAGATGCAGATAGCCGTGAGCGGGGACTCGATCACCCTCGCGTGACCGTCAGCGCCGGACCGTACGGCGCTGCCGGCTGACGCAGGCCAGCACCTCGTCCGTGGTCGCGACCGTGGCGACCAATGCGAGGGTGTTGCGGATCATCGCGGGGGTGTAGTCGGAGGGCACCCCCGCGATGGCGTCCGTCGGCACGAGGGCGGTGTAGCCGCGGTTCACGGCGTCGAAGACGGCGTTGGGGATCGCCACGTTGGCCGAGACCCCGGTCACGATCAGCGTGCGGCAGCCCAGGTTGCGCAGCAGGGCGTCGACCTCGGTGCCCTGGATCGGCGACAGCCCGTGCAGCCGTCGTACGACGAGGTCCTCCTCGGCGACCTCGATCGGCGCGGCCAGGCGCACCGCGGTGGTGCCGGACAGCTGCTGGACGGGCAGCCGTTCGGCGGCGCGGAAGAGGCGGGCGTTGCGGCTGGCGCCGCGGCCGTCGGGGCGGCGCTCGGCGATCGCGTGGATCACCTGAACGCCGCCCCGGTGAGCGGCGGCGACCAGCCGGGCGACGTTGGCGAGGGCCCCCGACGTGCTTGCCTCCTCGGCGAGTTCGGGCAGGGCGCTGTCGGGTCCGACGACGCCCTGCTGGCACTCGACGGTGAGCAGGACGGTGGTCGCGGGGTCGAGAAGCTCACTGAGCTGTTCGTACGACGGCACGGCTTCCCCTGGTCGCCGAAGGGGTGGAGGCGGGGCGAGACTAGCCACCATTGCGCGGGGACGGAAGACGACCCATCCTTTTCTGACGTGATGTCAGAGGATCTCCTCTGACACGACGTGAGAGAAAGAGGGGGCCGCATGACCGCCACTCAGCGCCGGGGCCGGAAGATCATGATGACATCCGGTGAGCTGGACGAGTTCCTCACCAGCCAGCGCACCTGCCGGGTCGCCACCGTGTCCGCGACCGGCGCCCCGCACGTGAGCACGCTCTGGTTCGCCTGGGACGGCACGTCGATGTGGCTCTACTCGGTCGTGCGCAGCAAGCGGTGGACCGATCTGCGGCGCGATCCACGCGTCGCCATCGTGGTGGACACGGGCGAGGAGTACGACGAACTGCGCGGCGTCGAGCTGTCCGGCACCGTGGATTTCGTGGGCGAGGCCCCGCGCATCGGGGAGCTGTGCGCGGAACTCGACCTGCCCGAGACCCTGTTCGCCCGCAAGAACTTCCGCCTCGACGAAATGCCGCACGACGGCCGGCACGCCTGGATCCGGCTGACCCCGGAGAAGATCGTCTCCTGGGACTTCCGCAAACTGGGGTCGCAGTAGCCGGTCCGGCTCCTCGGCCGCTGGAGCTCAACCCAGCTTCTCGGCCGCCGTCTTGAGTGCCTTGACCGCCGCCCGGATCGACGGGCGGCGGTCGGCGTCCGCGCGCCAGACGACGTACACATGCCGGCGCACCCGCTGCTTCAGCGGGACGGTGACGACCTCGGGGGGCATCGGGTGCCGCCCCAGCAGGGGGACGATGCACACCCCCAACCCGGCGGAGACCAGCCCGAGTTGGGTGTGGGTCTCGGCGGCACGGTGGCCGACGATCGGCTCGATGCCCTTGGAGCGCAGTGTGAACATCAGCCACTCGTGGCAGAACTCGCCCTCGCCCCAGGTGATCCACTCGTCCTCGGCGAACTCGGCGAGGTCCACCTCGTCGCGGTCCGCGAGCCGGTGGCCGGCCGGCAGCGCCACGTCGGCGGGGTCGTCCAGGATCGGCGCCTTGACCAGGCCGTCGGGCAGCGGCATCGGCTTGTTGTACCAGTCGAGGACGACGGCGAGGTCGAGGTCACCGCGGATCACTCCGGCGATGCCGTTCTCGGGTTCGAGCTCCAAGGAGCGGATCCGCAGGGCCGGGTGCTGTGCGCGCAGGGCGGCGAGCGCGGTGGGGAACAGTCCGCGTGCGGCCGTCGGGAACGCCGACAGTCTGAGCTCGCCGACGACCTGTCCGCGCTGGGCCTCCAGGTCGGACTGGGCGAGTTCGACCTGCGACAGGATGCGCGCCGCGTGCTCGGCGAGCAGCCGGCCGGCGTCTGTGAGCCGCACCCCCCGCCCGTTCTTGGCGAGGAGCTGCTGGTCGACCTCCCGCTCCAGCTTGGACATCTGCTGGGAGACGGCCGACGTCGTGATGTGCAGACCCTCGGCGGCACCGCTCACCGAGCCGTGCCGTGCAAGGGCGTCGAGGGTGCGCAGGCGCTCCAGGTTCAACATGTAAGCAATACTACGAGATACCGCGTGAGAAATCTCGATTGTGCTACGAGGTTGTAGGCGCCATCGTTGTCCCCATGAGCACCGTCACCGCCACCCGCACCGGGATCCGGACCACCTCCCGCCCCCGCCCCGCCCCCGACTGGCGCCTGCGCTTCGGCGCCCTCTCGCTGATCTGGGGCTTCAGCTTCCTGCTCATCAAGGTGGGCACCGAGGGCTACGCCCCCTTCCAGGTCACGCTCGGCCGCCTGGTCTTCGGCACGGCGGTGCTCGCCGCCGCGATGGCCGTGCGGCGGGAGCGGCTCCCACGCGGCGCGCGGACCTGGGCGCATCTGACCGTCGCCGCGTTCTTCCTGAACGCGCTGCCCTTCTCGCTCTTCGCCTACTCCGAGCTGACGATCCCCTCCACGCTCGCGGGCATCTGCAACGCGACCTCGCCGCTGTGGGGCATGGCCCTGTCCCTGGTCGCCCTCTCCGAGGACCGGCCGACCCGGGTCAGGGTCGCCGGTCTCGGCCTCGGCTTCCTGGGCGTCCTGACGGTCCTCGGCGCCTGGCAGGGCTTCCACGGCCTGGACGCCACGGGCACGGCGATGGCTCTCCTGGCCTCGCTCAGTTACCCGGTCGGCTGGATCTACGTCCGTCGCACCCTGGCCGGCGCCGGCCACTCGAACCTGTCGCTGACCGGGGCCCAGCTGCTGCTGGCCACCCTCCAACTGGCGGTCGTCACCCCGCTGTTCACCAGCCTTCCGACCAACTTCGCGATCACTCCCCTGCTGGCGATCGCGGCCCTGGGCGCCCTCGGCACGGGCCTCGCGGTCCTCCTCCAGTACGGCCTGGTCGCCGAGGTCGGCCCGACGACGGCCCAGATGGTCACCTACTTCATCCCGGTCATCGCCACCGCCGCCGGCGTCGCGATCCTCGGCGAGTCGCTGAGCTGGTCCACACCGGTCGGGGCGGCGATCGTGCTGGCGGGGGCGGCGCTGACGCAGGTCAGGCCGAAGCGGGGCGGCGGCCTCGCGGATGCGGCGTCCGAGTCTGCGCCCGCGCCCGGATCCGCGGCCGACAGCCGCGGCAGTCAGGGCAGCTCCGCGCGCCCCCTCACCGAGGCCGGCTCCTAGGGCCTGTCGTTCGGATCACGCCGCAGACGCGGGGTCTGGCAGGGTGCCGTCGGGTCCCTGCGACCTGATCCAAACGACAGGCCCTAGACGTAACTCCGCACCGGGGCCGGACCGACGGCGGAGGCGACCGCGTCCGCCAGCGGTCCGGTCTCGTCGGCGTCGAGTGTCGAGACGGTGACACGGATGCCGGGCGGTGCGCTCATCCGGAAGCGGGCGCCGGGGGCGACGGCCCACCCGGAGTGCAGCAGCCGTGCGACGGCTCCGGTCTCGTCGGGTACGGGGATCCACACGTTCAGGCCGGAGCGCCCGTGGGCCTCGACGCCGCGGGCCGCGAGCGCGTCGATCAGCAGGTCCCGGCGTGCCCGGTAGGCCGCCGCCACCGCCGGTGTGTCCAGCGCGCCGTCGGCCCACAGCCGCAGCACGGCCCCCTGGGTGATACGGCTGACCCAGCCGGGCCCGAGCCGCTGCCGCCCGCGCACCCGGTCGACGGTGACGGCGTCCCCGGTGAGCACGGCGAGCCGCAGGTCGGGGCCGTACGCCTTGGCGACCGAGCGTACGAAGGCCCAGCCGCGGGTGACGCCCGCGAGGGGGTGCAGGGGCTGGTCGACGATTCCGTGGCCGTGGTCGTCCTCGATCAGCAGGGTTTCCGGATGCTCCCGGAGGACGGACCGCAGGGCACGTGCGCGCGTGGCGCTCACCACGGCACCCGTGGGGTTCTGCGCCCGGTCGGTGACGATCAGGGCGCGCGCCCCGGCCGCCAGGGCACCGCGCACGTCGTCCGGGAGCGGCCCCTCGTCGTCGACGCGCACGGGGGCGGTGCGCAGGCCGAGGGCCGGCACGAGGTCGAGCAGACTGCCCCAGCCCGGGTCCTCCACGGCGACGGTGTCCCCCGGCTTGAGGTGGACGGCGAGGACCCGCTCGATGGCGTCCAGCGATCCCGACACGACGGCCAGGGGTCCGTCCGGCACCCCGTCGGCGTGCAATGCGGCCCGTGCGAGCCGCGCCAACTCCGGCTCCACGGGAGCCTCTCCGTACATCACCGGCTGCCGGTCACTCTGCTCGGCGGCCGCCGCGAAAGCCTGCGCCAGGGAGGGCAAAAGGGCCGGGTCCGGGTTGCCGTTCGACACGTTCCGCACCCCCTCGGGTACGTCCGCGCGAATGTGCTCACGCCCGGTGGTGGCCGGCTTGGGCCGCACCCGACTGCCCCGGCGCCCGGCGGTCTCGATGACCCCGCGCTCGCGCAAGGTGCGATAGGCGGCCGCGACGGTATTGGGATTCACACCCAGATCGAGCGCCAACTCCCGCATCGGGGGCAGCAGTTGCCCGGGCGCCAGCTCACCGGCACCCACCGCCTGCTCGATGCTCGCCGAAATCTCCGCTGCACGCCGGCCTTCGATCCGGTAATCTCCTAGCACAAAGCCAATTATGCACTAGTGCAATGGAGAGCGCAATGCAGGGGACCCAGCAGACCACGACGCCCGCCGCCTACGCCCCGACCGACCGCACCGTCCCCACGCGCGCCGCGCACAAGGCCTCGTACGACAAGGAGTTGGTGCACGCGATACTCGACGAGGCCTACGTCTGCCACCTGGGCTTCGTCCGTGACGGCGCGCCGGTCGTGCTGCCCACGCTGTACGGCCGGGTCGGCGAGCGGCTCTACGTCCACGGCTCGACGGGGTCGCGCCCGCTGCGGATGACCGGACAGGCCGACCCCGGGCTCCCGGTGTGCCTGACGGTCACGCACGTCGACGCGCTGATCCTGGCCCGCTCGGCCTTCCATCACTCGATCAACTACCGGTCGGTCGTCGTGCACGGCATCGCCCACGACGTGACGGACCCCGAGGAGAAGCGGGTGGCCCTGGACGCGCTGGTCGACCACGTCGTACCGGGCCGGTCCCGCGACTCGCGGCCGGCCAACCGGAAGGAGTTCGCCGCCACCGCCGTGATCCGCCTCGACCTCGACGAGGTCTCCGCCAAGCTCCGCACCGGCGGTGTCAACGACGAGCCCGAGGATCTCGCCCTCCCGCACTGGGCCGGCGTCGTCCCGCTGCGCAAGGGCTACGAAACTCCCGTCGCCGACGCCGGCCTGGCCCCCGGCACCGAGGTCCCGGGCTACCTCGAGGCCCTGTGATGCTGATCCATCCCTGGGACGCGCCCCGCGACGACTCCGAGTGGCAACGCTGGCTGGCCGTCCACGACTTCGGGCAGCTGGCCGTCAACGGCCTTCCGGGCGAGCCGCCGTACGTCCAGCCCCTGCACTTCGCCTACGACGCCGAGCGCGGCGAAGTGCTCACGCACCTGGCCCGTCCGAACCCCCTGTGGGAGGCCCTGGAGGCGAATCCCGGGGTCCTGCTGAGCGTGGTCGACGACTATGTGTACGTCCCCGGCCCCTGGCAGGCACCGCCGGATGGCCCCTCCGAGCACGGCACGCCGACGAGCCTGTACGCGGCGGTCCAACTCCGCTGCACCGCCCACGTCGTGGACGACCCGGCCGAGAAGGCCGCGCTCCTCAACCGGCAGGTCGGCCACTTCCAGCCGGAGGGCGGCTCCGCACGGGCGGCGGTGGGCGAGGCACCGTACGGCAGGCTGCTGTCCGGGATCCGCGGGCTGCGGCTCGACGTGGTCGCCGTACGGGCGAAGTTCAAGTACGCGGGGCACCGGCCCGCGGAGGTCCAGGACCGCATCGCGGCCGGCCTCGCGGACCGGAGCGGTCCGCGGGACGCGGCGGCGCGCGGGCACCTGCTGGACAGGCGCGGAACGTGAGCTGCCAGGGGCCCTTCCTTCAGGAAGGGCCCCTCGCGTCACACGAGCACCGCTTCCCCGTCCGCCGCGCCCCGCGCTTCCGCCACCGCGAGTCCGGCGACCGACCCGAGCATCAGCAGGGTGCCGGCCAGCGTGGTCGCGGTGAGCCGCTCACCGAGCAGCGCCACGGCGAGGACCGCCGCTCCCACCGGCTCCAGCAGCATGATCACGGACACGGTGGTGGACCGGACGACGGCCGCGGCCGCGAAGTAGAGGGCATAGGCGAGGGCCGTCGGGACGGCCGCGATGTAGGCCAGCAGCCCCAGGAGCAGGCCTGGTTCGGTGGTGTGCGGCACCAGTCCCTCGGCCAGGGCGAACGGCAGCAGGCACAGGCTGGTGACGCCGAACGTCCACACGGACGTACTGGCGGCGTCCGCACCGCCGTCCCGGCCCCGCACCCGTAGGACCAGCGTCATCACACAGCACCCGCCCGCCGACACCAGCCCGAACAGTACGCCCCAGGGGCGTACCGACGCGTCCCCTCCGCCGAGTCCTCCGAGCATCAGCACCCCGAGCCCGGCGAGCGCCCCGACGACGGCGAGCGCCCCGCCCCGCCCGAGCCGCTCCCCCAGGGTCAGCCGCGCCCCGAGCGCGACGAGCACGGGACCGGCGCCGAGGGTGACGACGGTGGCCACGGCGAGTCCGGTGGCCTCGACGGACGCGAAGTAGGCCGTCTGGAACAGGGCCAGACCGACACCCGTGACACCGGCCCGCCGCACCTTGCGACCGAGCGGTTCCCGTACGGCCGTCCGCGTGCCGCCCGTTCGCAGCAGGCGGGCGGCGAGCAGCAGCACGAGGCCGGCCGTGCAGCGCCAGAAGGACAGGGCGACGGGCCCGATGTCACTGGCCCCGTAGGCCAGGGAGGCCGCAGCACCGGCGGTGCCCCAGGCGACACCGGCGACGATCAGGTAGAGAAGGCCTCGCCCGATGGGCAGGCCGGAAGCAGCATTCGACACGCGTTCTCTCCGCAGATGCGCAACTCGCGCTGAAGTTCGGGAAAGGACACCGCTGGGCGGGGTCCACGGACTTCGTCTGCGGGCAGCACCGTTCCGCCCGGCGATCCGCCGGGCAAGGTCTCCGGATGGCCCGCCTCAGGCGGCCGGCGGCGGAAGAACGATGCGGTGGGAATGCATGATCGGGAGCCTAGGTCTTGTTTCCGCGTGCGGACAACTCCCTTTCCGTGCCGCCGCTCGCCACCGGTTCCGCGGAGCCCTTGGCGGGCGCCGACGACTGCGCGATGAACGCGCCCGCCAGGACCACCGCGCCACCGATGAGCTGCGGCGCCGAGAGGTGCTCGCCGAGCAGCACCCAGGCGAGGACGGTGGCGATGACCGCTTCGAGGCACGCCACGACACCGGCGACCTGCGGGGAGAGCCGGCGCACCGAGACCACGCCGGTGACGTAGGCGAGGACCGTGGCGACGAGCACGATCCAGGCCAGCAGCAGACCTGCGGCAACCGGGGTGCCGTCCATGTCCGCGCTGTGGGCGAGCAGGGACCAGTCCATGGTCCAGGGGCGGGCCACGACGGTCAGCACGGCGGTGCCGACGAGCAGGCCGTAGGCGATGACGCCGAGCGGGTCGGGTGCCTCCTCGCCGGAATCGCTGCCCTGGTCGGACAGGACGAAGTAGCCGACCTGGCAGCAGGCGGCGCAGAGCGCGAGGAGCAGACCGAGGGCGTCGAAGCTCAGGCCCGACCAGACCTCGACGACGCAGGCGAGTCCGGCGACCGCGAGGACCACGCCGAGCGCGGCGGCCCGGGTCACCGGACGCCGCTGCACGAACCGCACCCAGCCGAGCACGAGGGCGGGCGCGAGGTACTCGACGAGCAGGGCGACTCCGACGGGTATCCGGGAGATCGCGGCGAAGTAGCAGGCCTGGACGCCGGCGACGGCGAGCAGACCGAACCCGGCGAGCAGTGCGGGACGGCGGCGCACCAGCGCGCGGTGGCGCACGGCGACCGGAAGCATCACCAGGGCCGCGCCCGCGACCCGCAGCCACACCACGTGGAGCGGGTCGAGGCCCGCCTCGATCAGCGGCTTGGCCGCCACTCCGGATCCGCCGAAGGCGAGCGCGGACGCGAGCGCGAGGCCGAGCCCGACGCCCCTGCCACGGTTGCCCTGACTGCTCTCAGACGTATGCACCGGCACATGATGACAGGCGATGACATGAGCGTCATCCCCTTTGACACCTGTCTCAGCGACTGGACCGCCGTACGTCTTGCGTCAGCCGCTCCGCTGGAAGCGGGTGTCCACCTGCATGAACACCGCGCCCGCGTCGATCCCGGCGCGGCCGAGCACCTCGACGGCGCGCGCCTGCGGGTCCACGACGATCGCCGCGAGGAGGTCGATGCCACGGGCCGGTCCGCCGCCGCGCCGGGCGGCGCGCGCGCAGGCGTACTCCATCGCCCCGGCGGCCAGCGGCGAGAAGCCTTCGGCCTCGGTCACGACCGGTACGGCGCCGGAGTCCTCGACGGTGCCCTGCCAGCGCAGCCCGTAGCCGATGCTGCGCTGCACGAGGTAGCCGAGGAGGCGGGAGAACTGCGGTTCGGCGTCGAAGATTTCCCGTACCTCGGGGTCGCCCTCCAGAAGCGAGTGCAGCAGATGGGCGGTGTCGATCTGTCGGTCCCCGTCCCGGACCGCCCGCCGACGGGCACCGGATACCACCGCTGCCAGTTCGGCACTGAGCCTGGCATCGTTGTCCGTGGGGACCGGGGGCCGGCCGCCGGGCTCTTGGGCCGACTGCCGGGGGATACGGGGTTGCACATCCCCTACCCCATCAGTCCCGCCCTCTTGGGTCATCCGCGAAAGGAAGCATCTTCGCGTCCCACGGGAAGCGGACCCCGGGGGCCGGAATCTCCTCCTTACGGATGAGATCACGCCCGTCGGCCCCGAAAGGCGCGCGCCGCCTTGCCGCGCGTTCCCGCGCGCGTGGGATCTGTTCGACGCTGCGGTGATACGGCGAGTGGGCTGAAGAACTGGCCCCGCACAGCACTCCTGACGGTTCGTCAGTATTGAATGTTGCGGGCTCTGCCGCTACGTTCCGCGACACCGTAGCCCGAGACGAAGAGGTGGTCGCATGGCCGAAGTCAGCGCGGAGGCACGTATCGACGCACCTGCGGAGAAGGTCTGGGCCCGGCTGACCGACTGGTCGGCGTACGGCGAGTGGAACGCGACCCACACCAGCTTCCCGAAGGGCGGCCCAAAGGCCCTCGCCGTGGGCGCGACATTCCAGGAGAACATGAAGCTCATGGGGTTCCCGGCCGAGGTCGAGTGGACCATCGAGGAACTGGGGCCGGCCCGGCTGCTCGCGATCCGCGGCAAGGGCCCGATGGCCGTGACCGTCGCCACGCGCTACACCCTCACCCCCGACGGCGACGCCACGACGGTCCGCATCGACGGCGAGTTCACCGGCGCCGCCGTCTCGCTGATGGCGGGCAAGCTCAAGGACTCGGCGACGGCCGCGCTGAACGAGTCGCTGCGCAAGCTGGCGGGACTGACGGGCTGACGGGCTGACGGGCTGACGGGCTGACGGGCTGACGGCCACGGCCATACGGCTGTCCGCCTCTGCGAAACCGCCCAACCGTCGGCTCGTCGGTTCGTCGGCTCGTCAACGTGAAGGCGCCCCGCGGATCACTCCACGGGGCGCCACGTCACTGCCGTACGGCCGTCAGTCCTCATCGGCGAGGATCAGGTACAGCCTCTTGCGGGCGTCGTTGATGACGGCGACCGCCTTGTCGCGCTGTTCCTTGCTGCCGGTCTTCCAGACCTGGCCGAAGGCCTCCATCAGACCGAAGCCGGCCTGACGGATCTCGCCGAGGGCCTCCCAGTCGACGCCGCGGGAGGCTTCCTCCCAGGGTGCCTCGGGGCCTTCGTCGGCCGCGGTGCGGCCTGCATCGGTGAGCGAGAACAGCTTCTTGCCGCCCTCCGACTCACTGGTGATCAGCCCCTCGTCCTCCAGCAGCTGGAGGGTGGGGTACACCGAGCCGGGACTGGGCTTCCACGCCCCGCCACTGCGCTCGGCGATCTCCTGGATCATCTCGTACCCGTGCATGGGCCGGTCCTTCAGCAGGGCCAGGATCGACGCGCGCACGTCACCGCGCCGCGCCCTCCCCCGCGGTCCGCCTCGGCCTCGAGGCCCCCAGGGCCCCGGTCCGAAGCCCGGTCCGCCGAAGCCGGGACCGCCACCGGGACCGCCCGGCCCGAAGGGCCCGAAAGCACCCCGCCGACCGTCGCCGCCCCGGCCGCCCGGACGACCGCCACCGCCATGTCCACGTTCGAATCCGTGGGAACGCATCGCAATCACTCCATTCCATCGTTGATCTGTCGCGATGCCTCAACGATATATCGGAACAGTTCGCACGGCAAGGCCCGACGCCGAAGAACCAACTGTCCCGTCTCACTCAATCGAGTCGTTTTCTCAACGAACCGAGTCGTTCGGGCTTCTGTCTCAGAAACCTAGTCGCGCGGTTGAGTGCGCTGGGGGGTGCTGGATGGCTGTATCGACTGGGGTGGATCAGACGGGGCCGTGCGTCGAGTTGTCGTACGTGGACTCGGTGCACGGGCGTCGTCGGCGTCCGCTGCGGGACTGTGTGACGGCCCGATTGGGTTGAGGACCATTTCTCCACCCACAAGTTCGTCGCCTTCCATCGAAGCCCGAGGATCTACGACGCGTTCTTCCCTCGCGAAACGATTCCGCCACCGCGCCAGCCCGATGAAGCCGACGCGGAAACACGGTGGAGCCCGTTCCACCCCTACTACCGCTGCTGAGCCGAGTACAGCCGGGTCGTGAAATGGCCGAGATGGAGGGTCACACGGTGAGGGTGCCGCCGACGAAGGTACGTTCTGGCGGTGACGCCACGAGTTCGACCATGGTGCCGGCGCGGAGGTCATCGCCGACGACGCGCGTGATCGCGTCGGTGAGCGCGGTGCCGAGGCGCGCGGTGATCTGGGCGGCGTCGGGGCGGTCGAAGACGCCGGCGCGGACGCCCAAGATAACCGAGGCGTTTGTGTCCACGGCCTTGCCACCGTGCGCGAAACGGCCTGCGGGGACACCGGCCAGGCGGACGCTTACGAGGTCGCGGGCCCATTCGCCATAGACGTCGACGATAGCGTCGGTCAGTGCGGCGACGAGCATGGGTTCGTTCCCGGTCAGCCTGGTCTCTGGAAGGTGGACGGTCAGATGCGGCATAGTGGACCTCGTTCCCTTTGAATCCAAAGCCTTTGTTTTTAAAGGTATCTGGAAGAGGTCGCTGATGTCCACGGAATCGGACGGTCCAGCCGTCAATGAGGCCGTCCGCACCCTGCTGTTGCTCATGCCACGGCTCGTGGGCCGCGCCAAGCGTCTGCCCATACCTCCGGCGCTCCAGGGTCTGGACCTGGCACCGCGACACCTCGCGCTGCTGGCCCACCTGGAGTACGACGGCCCCACCAGCATCAACGAGCTGGCCGCTCGGCTGGAGGTGGCCCCGACGACCGTCAGCCTCATGGTCAGCGAGCTGTCACGGCCGGGCGTCCTGCAGCGCACCGCCGATCCCGCCGACCGCCGCCGCCGCATCATCGCCATCGCCCCCGCCTACGCCGCACCGATCGGCGAATGGCTTTCTGGCAGCGCCTCTGCCTGGGAATGCGTCATGCGCGGTCTCGACCCCGCGGAACGCGCCACAGTCATCACCGCCCTGCACGCCTACGAAGCCGCCTTGGAGCAGGCGGGCGACCAGCATCGGAACGCGCAGCTGCGCTAGCAGGCTTGGCGGAGTCGGCACAGCGCGGCCTGCTGACACAGCCGCTCTCGCTTCTCACCAACATTTTCCCGCCTCGAGATCGCTTGATACTCCATGTCCGCAACGGACTGAACACGCGAGTCCGTGACTACATGGACGGCTCAGAAGTTGCCAGCGCCAGGGCCTGACGGCCCGACCAGTACAGCGGCAGCCCAACCTGGGACTGGACAGCACCCAGCCTGTCCGGTCCTGGCCCCCGAGATTTGTCTCAACGAACCAAGTCCCCGCGTCTCACCCAATGCAGTCCACGCAGATCAGCGAGGCGCGGACGACTAATTTCGTTGAGACAGGACAAACCAACAGCCACTGCCGGCCGCCCGGAAGGAGCCACTGCTTCCCTCGAATCAGTCCAATACTCCAGGATTGGCCTTGGCCCCCGCCTCCACGCGACCCCTAGCGTCGGGGCATGCGCATCAGAATCGTCGACGCCTTCACCGACCGCCCCTTCTCCGGCAACCCGGCCGGAGTCCTGCTCCTCGACGCCTTTCCGGGGGACGACCGGCTCCAGAACGTCGCCCTCGAGGTCAACCACGCCGAGACGGCGTTCGCCCACCGGTTGCCCGGGGGCGGCGAGGCCGACTGGGCGCTGCGCTGGTTCACGCCCGCCGCCGAGGTCGACCTGTGCGGTCACGCCACGCTCGCCACGGCCCACGTCCTGCACACCACCGGCGCCCACGACGGCCCGGTGCGATTCGCCACGCGCAGCGGCGTGCTCGTCGCGACCCCCCGCGAGGACGGCTCGATCACACTGGACTTCCCGACCGCACTGCTCACTGCGGTCGAGCTCCCGGACGGCGTCGCCGAGGCCCTCGGCGCCGAGCCGCTCACCGCCTTCGACACCGGCCCGAACACCGGGGACCTGCTCGTCGAGCTCCCCGACGAGAAGACGGTGCGCTCCCTCGCCCCCGACCACAAGGCCCTCGTCGCCCACTCCGAGCGCGGCATCATCGCCACCGCCCGCGCCGAGGACCCCACCCGCGGCTACGACTTCGTCTCCCGCTGCTTCTTCCCGCGCATCGGCGTGGACGAGGACCCGGTCACCGGCAGCGCCCACACGGCCCTGGCCCCCTACTGGTCCGAGCGCCTCGGCCGCCCGGACCTCACCGGCCTCCAGGCCTCCCCGCGCTCCGGGCGCGTCCGTACGGAACTGCGCGGCGACCGCACCCTGCTGACCGGCCGCGCGGTGACGGTGATCGAGGGCGAGCTACTGACCTAGTCAGGTCGACACGGGCGTACGGCACGCTGCCGGTGGCTCACGCCGTCGGGAGCCAGCCCACCTTGCCGGCCAGCAGCGCGTAGCCCACGAACGCCCCGATGTCGAGCAGGGAGTGTGCCACCACCAGGGGGCCCACCCGGCCCCAGCGGCGGTACAGGTACACGAACACCACGCCCATCACCATGTTGCCGACGAAGCCGCCGATGCCCTGGTAGAGGTGGTACGAGCCGCGCAGTACGGAACTGGCCACCAGCGCGGTGCCGGGAGTCCAGCCCAGCTGGCCGAGGCGCCGCAGCAGATAGCCCACCACGATGACCTCTTCGAGGATCGCGTTCTGCATCGCGGACATGATCAGCACCGGATACTTCCACCACACCTCGGGCAGCGCCTCGGGCACCACGGTGAGGTTGAACCCGAGGCCGCGCGCGGCGAGGTAGAAGGCGATTCCGGTGCTGCCGATCACCGCGGCGACCGCGGCTCCGCGACCGAGGTCCGGCCAAGGGCGGGTGCGGTCGAAGCCGAGGGTCCGCAGGCCCCGTCCCTCACGCAGCAGGAAGTGCGCGACCAGCGCGACGGGCACGAGTGCCGAGGCGATCCCGAACAGCTGCCAGGCCAGATCCAGCCAGGGACGGCCGGGCGCGGCCGACGCGTTGAGGGTGGCCGCCTGGTCCTTGAGCCCGCCCGGTTTGGTGACCGATCCGACAAATCTGATCAGGGCGGACACACCACTGGCCCCGAGCGAAAGCCCCAGAACGAGCAGGGTCTCGTCCCGGAGGATCGGCCGCGAGGGCCGCTCCTCGGGAAAGGAATCGGCCACCGAGCCCGCCTCCGACTGCACACCTGCCTCCAGTTCGTGGGACGTCACAGCTTGCCCGATCAGTATGAGGCGGGCCGCAGCGACCCCCGTCCACGCGTGCGTCGCCGTACGGTCGCCCCGGCCACGGTTCTCGTCCTGACCGTCGCGGGCGGCACAGCGGGCGCCCATGGAGCGGGCAACGTCCTGCTACGTGAAGGGGAAGTTCAACTCATCCCAGCAGCACCGGCTCCGGCAGGCCCACCGGCCACAGATGCACCGGCTCGCCCTTGTGCATCAGTTCGCAGTAGCGCCGAGTCGTCGCGGCCAGCGCGGCCTCCCGGGACAGACCGCGCTCCAGGGCCCGGTGGAAGGTCGCGGACTGCCAGGACGCGCCGTTGACCCGGCGCCGGCACCGCTCCTCGATGACGCCGAGGTACAGGTCCCGGTCGGCGGCCTCGACGCCCCACGCGTCGAGGCCGGCCTCGGCCAGCGGCAGCAGTTCGTCGCGTACGAGGCTGACGGCGTCGACCTCGGTGGTGCCGCCGTACCGGCTGCGCCGGGGCCAGGTGAGGCGGGCGTCGATGCCGTGCCGGCACGCGGCGTCGAAGTTGGCGGCGGCCGCCTCGAACGGCAGACGGCTCCACACCGGCCGCGAGTCCTCGGCGAGGGCGCGGACGAGGCCGTAGTAGAAGGCCGCGTTGGCGATGACGTCGGTGATGGTGGGGCCGGCGGGCAGCACGCGGTTCTCGACGCGCAGGTGCGGGACGCCGTCGGCGATGCCGTAGACCGGGCGGTTCCAGCGGTAGACGGTGCCGTTGTGCAGGACGAGCTCGGCGAGCTTCGGGATGCCGCCCGCGTCGAGGACCTCCAGGGGGTCCTCCTCGTCGCAGATGGGCAGCAGGGCCGGGTAGTAGCGGAGGTTCTCCTCGAAGAGGTCGTACGCGGAGGAGATCCACCGCTCGCCGAACCAGGTGCGCGGGCGCACTCCCTGGGCCTGGAGTTCGGGCGGGCGGGTGTCGGTGGACTGCTGGAACAGCGGCGGACGGGACTCGCGCCACAGCTCGCGGCCGAACAGGAACGGCGAGTTGGCGCCGACGGCTATCTGCGCGGCGGCGACGGCCTGGGCGGCGTTCCACACGTCGGCGAAACGGCCCGGGGTGACCTGGAGGTGGAGCTGCACCGAGGTGCAGGCGGCTTCCGGCGCGATCGACTTCGAGGTGCAGGTCAGGCGCTCCACGCCGTCGATGTCGAGCGCGAAGTCCTCGCCGCGGGCGGCCACGATCTGCTCGTTGAGCAGGGCGTAGCGGTCGACGTCGGAGAGGTTGGAGGAGACGAGGTCGTCCCGGTCGAGGGTCGGCAGAATACCGATCATCACGATTCCCGCGTCGAGCTCGCCGGCTTTCCTGTCGGCATATGCCAGCGAGGTGCGGAGTTCTTCTGCGAGACGGTCGAATACCCGGCCGCCCAATCGGTGTGGGGCTATGTTGACTTCCAGGTTGAACATGGCGAGTTCTGTTTGGAAATCTCGACTTGCGATGCGTTCGAGCACCTGCGCGTTGAGCATTTTCGGCATACCGTCGGCACCGGTGAGATTCAGTTCGATCTCCAGCCCCATGAGGTTCTTCGGGCGATCGAACCGCTTCTCGGCCAGGAGTCGCTCCAGCCCCGTCAGGTTCCGGCGGAGCTTGTCGCGGTAGCGCTGGCGATCGGAGAGGTCGAACTGACCTGCCACGACCTTCTCCCCCATCGGAGCGTCCCTCCTCGCGTGGGCGGGCCGAGGAACCGGCCGCCGGTGTCCGGGTCAGGTGGGATGATGCCCAGCCGAGACGATCGATAACGTCCCGGGCGGGCCCGGCAGCCGTTACGCTGTCGGACATGACCGGCGGCACATTCGTCGGGCATGGTGCACTGTGCAGATGCGAGTGCCCCTGGGAACTCGTGAAAAACGCCGATGAGAATGGGCCGTCCGCCCATCAGGTATTTTCCGAGGTCATCGCCGTGCGGCCCGCCCGGAATCGGGATGATTCCCGCGAATCGCCGACCGAATGGACCCTTGTTCTCCCCGCCGGAAACGGCTAGACGAAACACCGTCTGAACATGAGTCGTATAAACTCCGCGAACAAGGCAGAAGGCTGGCACCCGCGGCCCTCGATCCAGCCGTCAGGTGACGTACGGCAAGCCTCGCGTACCCCCCTGGCCTCCGGACCACGGCCCCGCCTCTCTGACCACGTGAGCTGACAGCGCCGTCCGCCCAGCCCCGCCCTCACTGCCCCTGTGCCTGTCGAATGAGAGGCGACCCACCATGCCGCTGCATGTCCCACCGGCTCCCGCGCCCGCACTTCGCTCCGTCCTCACCGCGCTCGGTTCTCCCACCGCGGTACGCGAGGCCCGAACTCCCTCCCTGCTGCGTGCCCAGGGTCCCGTCACCCCGGAATTCCCGCTGCCGGTCCACGTCCTGGACGGCGTCGACGCCTCGGGCGTCCCCGCCACCCGGCTGTCCGGCTGGCGTTTCCTGATCCGCTGCGGCGACCGTGCGGTGGCCGCGGCGGAGACCATGCTGACCCCCGACGGCTGGGCGTTCTCCCGCTTCTTCGAGGGGCCGTACATCGCGTCCACCGAGCTGGCGCTGCGCCAGGCCGAGGCCATGTCGCAGCCCCACCAGCCGCGTCTGCTGTCGGTACCCCGCCTCTACATGCTCACCCTCTGGCTGCACGGCGACTGCACCACGGACGGTGCCACCGGCCGGCCCGCCCCCGCGGACCTGCTCGTCCCGCTGGCGCCGGCGCCGCCCGGCATCGCCGCACACCGTCCGCACCGGGTGGCCGACCTGCTGCCGGTGCTCACCCATCGGGTGACTCCGGCGCCGCTGCTGAGCTCACCGGCCTGACGAATTCCGCAGCGTTCCACAGCGCTCCGTAGCGGCGATCTTCGTACCCCGTTCCCGAATTCCGGGTGGCGGGGTACGACGCTGTATTCGGCGGCCTTACGATCGCACGGAAGAGATTACCGGCGACCCTTTCGCTCGTACGAGCGCTTTACGGCTCGTACGAGCCGGACAGGGCCCCCTGCCCGTCCGGACTAGCCCCATCCGGCCACCGCGAACCACCCGAAGTGACAGTGCAGTTGGAATGAACCGTCCGCGCGAGTGATGCGTCATGAACCTGTGAGAAGCGGTGCCTCGAAATCCCTGCGGAATGGCGCCCGTAGGGCAACACTGGGTTCCGTCCGACTTATCACAACGGGGGCCGGCCATGAACGACGCTTCACGGCACGGGACAGACACCACAGCCATCCCACCCAGCACGACAGAGCGAAAGATCCCACCAATGTGCCAGCACCAGACACCGTGTCCGACAGCCGACTCCGCCGACCGGGAATCCGCGCGTCTCGTGGCGCACCACCCGGAACAGGGGTGGAGCCTGCTGTGCAACGGCGTTCTGCTCTTCGAGGACACCGGTGAGCTCCTGCCGGACGGACGGGTCATCGACCCGCACCGCCCGCTGGCCACCGCCCAGGTGATGACCGCCGCCTGAGGCGCCACCGGGCGGCCCACCGCACCGCCCGGAGTATCTGAGGGGCCGGCTCGCAGCGCCGACTGCGCACCGGCCCCCACGCATGTCCGGGGGCGGTCACTGCGCGTAGCCCCGCATGTGTGATGCGGTCCCTCACACCATCCGGGCGTGGCCCCTTCCCACGACCACCCGCTTTCCGGAAGACTCCTGGAAGTTTCGAAGGTCAGTCCGGTACGGAGGTGGGGAAGTGGCAGCACACGAGGCCGACGCCGGGACGGCGGCCGAGGCCCGGGGCAAGGTCACGATCACGGAGATCGCCCGGCGGGCCGGGGTCTCGGTGCCGACCGTGTCCCGAGTCGTCAACGGCCGGTCCGACGTCTCGCCGCAGACCCGGGCCCGGGTCGAGGACCTGCTGCAACGCCACGGCTACCGCAAGCGGCCCGCGGCACCCGGCACCCGCGCCGCCCTGCTCGACCTCGTCTTCAACGACCTCGACAGCCCCTGGGCCGTGGAGATCATCCGGGGCGTGGAGGAGGTCGCGCACGCCGCCGGCGTGGGCACGGTGGTGTCGGCGATCCACGGGCGCACGGGCGACGCCCGCGAATGGATGCGCAATCTGCGGGCCCGCGCCTCCGACGGCGTCATCCTCGTCACCTCGGTACTGGAGCCCGTCCTCCACGACGAGTTGCGCATCTTGGGCGTCCCGCTGGTGGTCGTCGATCCGGCCGGCTCCCCCACCCTCGACGTCCCCACGGTCGGCGCGGCCAACTGGGCGGGCGGCATGGCGGCCACCGAACACCTGCTGTCGCTGGGCCACCGCAGGATCGGCCTGATCGCGGGCCCGCCCCGACTGCTGTGCTCCCGGGCCCGGTTCGACGGCTACCGCGCGGCCCTGGAGGGCGCGGGCCTCGCGCTGGACGACTCCCTCGTCGCCCCAGGCGACTTCCACCCGGAATCCGGCTTCGCCGGCTGCAACACCCTGCTCGACCTGCCCGAGCCGCCGACCGCCGTGTTCGCGGCGAGCGACCAGATGGCACTCGGCGCGATCGAGGCGCTGCGCCGGCGGGGCCTGCGCGTCCCGGAGGACATGAGCGTGGTCGGTTTCGACGACCTTCCGGAAGTCCGCTGGTCGGCCCCGCCCCTCACCACGATCCGCCAGCCCCTCGCCGACATGGGCAAGTTGGCCGTCCGTACGGTCCTGCGCCTGGCCCGCGGCGAACAGCCGGACTCACCGCGGGTCGAGCTGGGCACGGACCTGGTGGTGAGGGCGAGCACAGCACCGCCGGCCCGGCTCTAGTGCCGCGGCAGGCAACGTTTGCCCGTCAAGGAGCGGCGTCTGGTGCGTGCTCTCGGCGTGCCGGCCGGAAGCCCTCGTACTGGACGTACTTGGGCTTTCGGCCGGTGCGGCGAGAGTGCGTGCCGGGCGTCGCGACGGGGCGAACGTTGCCTGCCGCGGCACTAGTCACCGGCGTTCCCGGGCACCCCCCCTCGCGGGCGCCCGGGAACGGGGTGTTGCTCCGGCGCCCCTTCGCGAACGCCGGAGCAACGGGGCCTTACTTCAGCGCCTCCCGGATCGCGAAGTAGGCCGGCTTCGGGGCCAGTTGCTCGTCCCAGGGGAGCGCCGCGCCCTCGCCCTCGAAGAACGCCGGGATCCACGAGTACTTGTCCGTGTAGTCCCAGAGTGTGATGCCGACGCACCGGCGCACCGCGAGGCAGGCCTCGGTCATGTCCCGGTACCACTCGGCCTGCGTGGCCAGCTTCGCCTCGTCGGCGGGCAGGTACATGCGGACGTCCACCTCGGTGAGAGCGGTGTCCAGGCCGAGCCGGGAGAAGCGGCGGAGGTTGTCCTCCAACGTGGTCGGATAGCCGTACTGGAGCGCCAGGTGGGCCTGGAGGCCGAAGCCGTGGAGCGGCACGCCCTGCGCCCGGAGTTCCTTGGCCAGCTTGTAGTAGGCGTCGCTCTTCGGGCCGACGGCCTCGACGTTGTAGTCGTTGAGGTAGAGCTTCGCCTTCGGGTCTGCCTGGTGGGCCCAGCGCAGCGCGTCGGCGATGTAGCCGGGGCCGAGCGTCTTGTAGAAGATCGTCTCGCGGTAGGTGCCGTCCTCGTTGAACGCCTCGTTGACGACGTCCCAGGCGTAGATCTTGCCCTTGTAGTGCAGCACTTCCGTCTGGATGTGCTTCTTCAGTACGGCCCTCAGCTCGGTCGCCGTCCAGTCACGGCCGGTGAGCCAGTCCGGCAGCTGGCTGTGCCACACCAGCGTGTGTCCTCGCACCTTCTGGTGGTTGGCACGGGCGAGGTTCACGATCTCGTCGCCCTTGGACCAGTCGAAGACTCCCTGCTGGGGCTCGGTGGCGTACCACTTCATGCCGTTGCCCGGCGTGATCATGTCGAACTCGCTGCCGAGGACGGCCTTGTACGGTTCGTCGACGAGTTCGGGATTGTCGGTGGCGCTTCCGTAGTAACGGCCGTGGCGCTGGGCGAGGTCGGCCAGGGTCGGGGGCTTTCCTTCCGCCTGGGCCGTCGGCCCGGTGGCGATCCCCGCGCCGACCAGGAGGGCGGCGAGCGCGCCGGCGAGTCTGAGTCGGGTGCGGGTGGTCCTAGTGCGCATGGTGCGACTCCTCACGTGCGGATGATGGGGGTCCCCCCGCTCGAGCGAAGCCGAGAGTGGGGGAGGGTGAGCCGTACTGCCGTCGGCGTGCGTCATCCCTTCGTCGCGCCGGCGGTGAGGCCGCCGACGAGCTGGCGCTCGGCGACCGAGTAGAAGGCGAGGGCGGGGACCATGGCCAGCACCAGGTAGGCGAAGACCTTGGCGGTCTCCGCGGAGTACTGGCCCTGGAACTGCTGCACGCCGATCGGGATGGTCCACCAGGTGGACTCGGTGAACACCAGCAGCGGCAGGAAGAAGTTGTTCCAGCTGGTGACGACGGCGAGGACCGACACGGTGCCGAGGGCCGGCCGCGCCATGGGCAGCAGCACCCGCCAGAAGAAGCCGAACGGGCTGCACCCGTCGAGCGTGGCCGCTTCCTCCAGCTCCCCCGGAATCTCCCGGAAGAAGCCGCGCAGGATGATGATCGTCATGGGCAGTCCGAACGCGGCCTGCGGGAGGATCACACCGAGCGGGTTGTCCAGCAGGCCCATGGAACGCAGCAGCAGGAACAGCGGCAGGGCCGCCACCGCGAAGGGGAACATCAGCCCCATGGTGAACAGGGTGAACAGCACCTCCCGTCCGCGGAAGGCGAACCGCGCGAAGGAGAAGGCGGCGAGCGCGGAGGACGCGACGACGATGACGGTCGTCCCGATCGCGATCAGCGTGCTGCTGCCGAGCAGTTGCCAGAACGCGCCCGAGCCCAGGATGTCGGTGTAGTTGGAGGTCACCCACGAGTCGGGCAGCCCGATCGGGTTGCGGGAGAGCTCGTCGGTGGACTTGAAGCCGGAGACCACCGCGTAGAGCAGCGGCACGGCCATCAGCGCGCCGACGACGCCGAGGACGACGTGGATCGGCAGTGTCTTCCTGCGGGGTTTCTGGATGGTCGCTGTTTCCCGAGTGGCCATGATTTTCTGAGTGTTCGTCACTTCCCGCCCCCTCGCAGGGTCGTGGTGGCCCCTTCCATGTCGCGGCGGAGCACGAACCGCTGGTAGGCGAGGGCGAATACGAGGCTGATGCCGAACATGACGACGCTGATCGCGCTGGCGTAGCCGACCTGGTAGCGCTTGAAGCCGTACTGGAACATGGTCACGGCCATGGTCTCGGAGTGGTGGTCGGGGCCGCCCGCGGTCGTCACCCACACCAGGTCGAAGAGCTGGATGGATCCGATGACGGACAGGAAGACGCTGATTCGCAGGGTCGGCGCGAGCAGCGGCAGGGTGATGTTGCGGAACCGCTGCCAGGCGTTGGCGCCGTCGATGAGCGCCGCCTCGGTCAACTCGGCGGGGATGGACTGGAGTCCGGCGAGGTAGAGCATCATGTGGAAGCCGAAGTACTTCCAGGTCATGACGAGGAAGAGGGTCGCCATGACGGTGGAGGGATCGGCGAACCAGGTCCCGCCGAGCCCGTCCAGGCCCACGCTGCCGAGGACCTCGTCGGCGAGACCGCTGTCCGGGGCGAAGATCATGCTGAACAGCACACCCGTGATGGCCTCGGACAGCACGTACGGCGCGAAGAACAGCATGCGGTAGACGGCACGGCCGCGCACCTTCTGGTTGAGCAGGACGGCCATGGCGAGCGCGAACGGCAGCTGGACGGCGAGCGACAGCAGCACCAGGACGAGGCAGCGCCACAGGTCGCCGAGGAAGACCGGGTCCTCGAAGAGCCGGGTGAAGTTGTCGACGCCGATGTAGTCGGAGGGCATGCCGAAGCCGCCCCAGCGGAAGAACGCGGCGTACAGGGCGAACAGGATCGGCAGCAGCACCAGGACGCCGAACAGCACCAGGGCCGGCAGCTGGAAGCCGACCGCGGTGAACCAGTTGAGCGCGCGGCGCCGGGCCCGCCCCCGGCCGCTGCCTGCGACCGGGGGCGGCAGGCCGACGTCGGGGTCGGTCCGTTTGTCCGGAAGGAACGTGGAGGTCATCGTCGGCTACTGCTCTTCCTTCGCGACCTTGGTGATCGACTCGGTGACCTGCTCGGGAGACTTGGACCCGGCGATCAGCGCGCCGACGCTGTCGTTGACCTGCTGGCCGAGGGCGGGCGCGTACGCCTGGTCGAGATACAGCTGGAAGCCGGTGGCGCTCTTCAACTGCGTCTGTACGGCCTTGATGTTGGGGTCGGCGATGGCGCTCTCGGCGCTCGGGACCACGGGGAGGACGCCGGTCTTCTTGACCAGTTCCAGGTCGGTGGCCTCGGAGGCGAAGAACTTCAGGAAGTCGACGGCGGCCTGCGGGGCGCCCTTGCGCAGGGCGTGCCCGCCGCCTCCGCCGAACACCTCGGTGATGGCGCCCCTGCCGCCCTCGACCGCGGGGAACGGGAAGAACCCGAGGTCGTCCCCGAGGCCCTTGCCCGCGTCCGCCTCCACCACGGGGGCCCACTGGCCCATGAGTTCCATCGCCGCCTTGCCGTTGCCGACGGCGGCGGCCTGGCCGGTGGGGCTGGAGTAGGCGGCGCCGAGGAAGCCCTTCTGGAAGGGCTTCAGGTCGACGAGTTCCTTGAGGTGCTCGCCGGCCTCGACGAACTCGGCCCCCGTGAAGTCCTTGTCGTCGTTGGCCTTCTGCAGCGCCTCGGCGCCGGCGGTGCGCATCGCGAGGTAGGCCCAGTAGTACATGCCGGTCCACGTCTCCTTGCCCGCGAGGGCGAGGGGGGTGATGCCCTTGGCCTTCAGCTTGCCCACGGCGTCGAGGAAGCCGCTCCAGGTGGTGGGGGGCGTGCTGATGCCGGCCTTCTTGAAGAGCGCCTTGTTGTACCAGAAGCCGATCATCCCGATGTCGAACGGGATGCCGTACACCTTCTCGTCGAGCAGGTACGGCTCCTTCGCGACCGACAGCAGCCCGTCCGCCCACGGCTTGCTGCGGTCCGTGAGGTCCTCGACGAGCCCGGCGTCGACCTGCTGCTTCAGGACGCCGCCACCCCAGGTGTGGAAGATGTCCGGGAGCTTGCCGGAGGCGGTCAGCGCCGTCATCTTCGACTTGTAGGCGTCGTTCTCCAGCTGGACGATCTTTATCTTCACCTTGGGGTTCTGAGCCTCGAACTTCTTGGCCAGTGCGGCCCAGACGCCCTTCGTGGGCTCGGTGGTGGAGATGTTCCACCACTCGATCGTGGTCGTCCCGGACGAGCCTCCGTCCGAGTCGCCGCCACAGCCGCTCAGTGCCGTCATGCTCAGCCCGGCCGCGGCGGACGCCGCCAGGAAGCTGCGGCGGGACAGTGCCGGGTCGCCCATGTTGCGCTCCTTGGGTACGGGACGGCGCGTCCACGCCTGTCCGCTGGATCGAAAGTTTCGGAGTAGATCCAGAAAGGTTCGTTGTTGCCGCACCCTAGAGACAGCTCCCAAACGGTGGCAACCCCTTGTACGCGGGGAATGTTGAGCGGGTCCGCCGCCGACTTGTTCCGGAAAGCGGCTGCTTCAGGAGCTCGAGGGTGTGTACGCGAACCAGTCGAAGGACGCGGTGCCCTCGGTGACGTACATGCCGATGACGCGACCGGTGAAGCCGCCTGCGATCTGTGTGGACAGGTAACGGCCGTCGAGTTCGGCCAGCGGTTCACCACCCTCGACCGAGAAGACGACCGTGTCGGGGCCGCCGGGCCTGACTCCGGGAGCGTGCTCCCGGGAGCTCGTGACGGTCGGCGGCACGGGGGAGGTCGTACGGACCTCGACGACGAGCGTGACCGGCCCCGAGGGCATGGCCCGACGGACGAGACACTGCCGTACCGGACCGATCCGGGCGACGACACTCACCTCTCCCCCGGCGATCTCGACGTCATAGTGGTGGGCCTCGTCCATGCGGACGGACAGGCCCGCGCGGGCGGTTCCGGGGTCCAGCCGGGCCGCCACCCGGCACTCCGGGTGCTGCTGACGGCGTCCGACGAAGGTGTGGCCCGGCCGGTCGAGGCTGTCCCCCGTCGCCCGCAGCGTCAGCCACCCGGGCCGCTCGCCCAGCGACCAGGCCCCCTCGGGCCTGCTGCGCGGGGAGATCCAGTACGGCGCCAGGTGCCCGGCGTCGAAGTCCTCCCGCTCCGGCGGGAGTTCGACGGGATGCCAGGCGGCCGACGCCGGATGGCGCTCGCGCACCGGGCCGACGCGGGGCCAGCCGTCCGCCCACTCCACCGGGGTCAGGAACGTCTCCCGGCCCAGGACGTGGAAGGACGGGAAGAAGCCGCGGGGGCGTGTGGCGAGGAGCAGCATCCACCAAGTGCCGTCGGGCGCCTGGACCAGGTCGGCGTGGCCGGTGCTCTGGATGGGCAGGCCGGTGCCGCTGTGGGAGAGGACCGGGTTGGCCGGCGCCGGCTCGTAGGGGCCGCGCGGGTCGCGGGCACGGGCGACCGACACGCTGTGGCCGTGTGCGGTGCCGCCCTCGGCCAGCATCAGGTACCACCAGTCGCCGACCCGGTAGAGGTGCGGCGCCTCGGGATGCTGCAGTCCCGTCCCGGACCACACCGGCAGCGGCCCTTCGAGCACCTTGCCGGTCACCGGGTCGATGCGCGCGACCCGGACGCCGGAGACGGCGCACCAGCAGTTTCCATCGTCGTCCCAGGCCAGGTCGGGGTCGATCCCCAGCAGGTCGATCCACACGGGATCGGACCACGGCCCCTCGGGACGGTCGGCGGTGACCAGAAAGTTGCCGTTGCCGGAGACGTTGGTCGTGATCATGTAGAAGCGGCCGTCGTGGTGACGGAGTGTCGGGGCGTAGATCCCGCCGGACGCCACCGCGTCGTCGGACAGCTCCAACTGCCCGGGCCGGTCGAGGACGTTGCCGATCTGGCGCCAGTGCACCAGGTCACGGCTGTGGAAGAGCGGAACGCCGGGGAAGTACTCGAAGCTCGAGCACACGAGGTAGTAGTCCTCGCCGACCCGACACACACTGGGATCCGGATGGAAGCCACCGATCACAGGATTGTCGTACGTCCGCATGTGCGTCAGTCCCTTCGAGAGTCGCGTGGGCGAAACTTTCGGATGATCTGGCGAACGTTACGGAGCTGAACTGTAGGTCGCCTCGCAGAGACGGGCAAGGTATCGAGCATGCCGGGCGGTCGGAACGCTCACTGCGGACGCGCCACGACGGGCGGCATTCCCCCGCCGACCGCCTGCACCCGCTGCCGACGCCCGCGGTTGACGCGTCAAGAACCGCCGATTACCCGTCAGAGTGACGCCAATGGGCACCGCCCCGCCCGGCGATTCCCTACCGTCGGCACCATGGGACACCACGACGAGGCGTGGCACGGGCCGGTCGGCGCAAGTGCACCAGGGCCCGGTGCGGCGGTGCACGACCGGCGATGGGTGAAGGAGATGCGCAGTGCGCTCCACTGCGCGGCCACGCTCCTCGGTCTGCTGCTCGTCATCGACTGGGGCGAGGGCTGTTTCGCCCTCTGGCGAAGCCTCCTGTGGCTCAGCCTGGGACTGCTGCTCTTCGCGGTGCTCTGTCCGCCCCAAGTGCGCGCCGGCGAGGGCTGGCTGGCGTCCCGAGGCCTGTTGAGCGAGCGCCTGGTCCGCACCGACCTGCTGGTCTCGGCGAGCTGCCCGGACGGAGTGAGCCGGCGGTTGGTGCTGCGGGACGCTCTCGGCGGCCGCGTCGAGATCGACCCGCAGGTCCTGGTGGACAACCCCGACCTGTGGCACCGCCTGGGCGAGGACGCCCAGACGTCTTTGTCCAGCGGCTCGCTCACGTGCGGTGCCCCGGTGCTGGGCCGGCTCTCCCGGCGGGTCGAACGGGAGACCGCCCAGCGGGTGTTCAAGATCTCGGGCCTGGAGTGACAGCACCCCGCACCACTGCCACGGACGGCCGGAAGACGTCGTCTGTTCATGACGCTGGGTGTCCGTCTCGCGCTCTCCGCGCCGCGTCCCGCCCCGTCGGCCGTCGATACGCCGGCCAACGACTTGACCTGCTGCTTTCGTGCGCCTGCCCAGTCTTAACGGAAGCTTGACGCGCTCCATCTCTCCATCCGTGGGCCCCGGCATCACTCTCCGCTTACGCTGAGCGCGCCGATCCCGCCGTACACGTGATGGCCGGATCCACACGCTGCGCCGCACCTCAGGAGCACGCCCGATGGCCACCACCGAACACCCCCCGTCCAGCCGCATACGCTCCTGGATGCTCGAAGGCCTGGCCGACATGGGCAAGGGCGGCGGCCCCCAGGGCCCGCACACCACACCGGAACCCGCGCACAAAGGTCAGCGGTGGTGGCGGGTCATGTGCCTGACAGGAGTCGACTACTTCTCGACCCTCGGCTATCAGCCGGGCATCGCGGCCCTCGCGGCTGGTCTGCTGTCTCCCGTGGCGACGATCGTGCTGGTGATCGTCACCCTCGCGGGCGCCCTGCCGGTGTACCGGCGGGTGGCCGAGGAGAGCCCCCGGGGCGAGGGCTCGATCGCCATGCTGGAAAGGCTGCTGTCCTTCTGGAAGGGCAAACTGTTCGTCCTGACGCTGCTCGGCTTCGCCGCGACCGACTTCCTGATCACCATCACCCTGTCGGCGGCGGACGCCTCGACCCACCTGATCGAGAACCCGCACCTCACCAGCACGCTGCACGACAAGCAGATGATCGTCACTCTGATCCTCGTGGCACTGCTCGGCGCGGTGTTCCTCAAGGGCTTCCTGGAGGCGATCGGTGTCGCGGTCGTCCTGGTCGGCATCTACCTCACGCTGAACCTCGTCGTCGTGATCGTCGGCATGTGGCACGTCGTCACGGCCGGCCATGTGATCACCGACTGGTCCACCGCCCTGACCGCCGAACACGGCAACGTCTTCGCCATGGTCGGCGTGGCCCTGCTGGTCTTCCCCAAGCTGGCCCTCGGCCTCTCCGGCTTCGAGACCGGCGTCGCGGTCATGCCGCACGTCCAGGGCGCCCCGGACGACACGGACGAGCGACCGACCGGCCGGATCCGCGACACGAAGAAGCTGCTCACCACCGCCGCCCTGATCATGAGTGTCTTCCTGATCGCCACCAGCTTCATCACCACCCTGCTGATCCCGGAGAAGGAGTTCGAGCCGGGCGGCCAGGCGAACGGACGCGCACTGGCGTTCCTCGCGCACGAGTATCTGGGCAGCACCTTCGGCACGGTCTACGACGTCTCCACCATCGCCATCCTCTGGTTCGCCGGGGCCTCCGCGATGGCCGGGCTGCTCAACCTGATGCCCCGCTACCTTCCCCGCTACGGCATGGCCCCGCACTGGGCCCGCGCGGTGCGCCCGATGGTCATCGTCTTCACCCTGATCGGCTTCCTGGTCACCTGGATCTTCGACGCCGACGTCGACGCACAGGGCGGCGCCTACGCCACCGGCGTCCTGGTCCTCATCTCCTCGGCCGCCATCGCCGTGACGATCGCCGCCCGCAAGGCCGGGCAGCGGAACTGGACCATCACCTTCGCGGTCATCTCGGCCGTCTTCCTCTACACGACCGTCCTGAACGTCATCGAGCGCCCCGACGGCGTGAAGATCGGCGCCTGCTTCATCGCCGGCATCATCCTGGTCTCCCTGCTGTCCCGGCTGGCACGCGCCTTCGAGCTGCGCGTGACCAGCGTGACGCTCGACGACATGGCGGAACGTTTCATCCGCGACATGGCCAGCCGAAAGATCCGACTCATCGCCAACCAGCCCGACCAGCGGGACAAGGCGGAGTACCGCGACAAGATCGCGCAGATCCGGGAGGACAACGACATCCCCGGGGAGGACTTCGTCTTCGTCGAGGTCACGGTCCTCGACCCCTCCGAGTTCGAGGCGGGTCTGACCGTACGCGGCGATATCCTGCACCACCGCTACCGCGTCCTGACCCTGGAGTCCTCCTCCATCCCCAACGCGCTGGCCGCCCTGCTCCTGCACGTCCGCGACGCGACCGGCTGCACCCCGCACATCTACTTCGAGTGGACCGAGGGCAACCCCTTCGCCAACTTCCTGCGCTTCTTCCTCTTCGGCCAGGGCGAGGTCGCCCCGGTCACCCGAGAGGTGCTGCGGGAGGCGGAACCCGACCGGCCCCGCCGACCGCGCGTCCACACCGGCTGAGGTCCGAGGCGGCCCGTCCGGCCATGACCACCGGCCGAACAGGGACCTCGGCGGTTCAAGCCGCGGTTACCCGCCGGGCAAGGGCGTTTCAGCCGCGCCCACCGAACAGGCGCGCTCGAGCCGCGGTTACCTGCCGGACAGGCGCAGCGACGGTTCCGGCCGTGACCACCTGCCGAACAGGCGCCGGGGCGGGCGCATCACGACCTGCCCGAAACGCAGCTCGCCGGCCACCTCCACGCGCAGCACCAGCAGAGCGTCAGACTCGGCCGACCGCCGCGTCCTGACCTTGGCGTAGTGCGTCACCAGGGAGTCGGTGTCCACCACGACCCCCGGCCGGGTCACGAGTCTCAGGGCGCCGCCCCGCATGTCGAGGTCGATGCGCAGGTGTCGTACGTGATCACGGCATCGGTGAAGTCGAGCGTCGCATCGCCCCACTCGGAGTGGATCTCCATCCGCCGCGGCACCACCCAATCCGCGTCGCCCCGGGCCGAGGCGCCTTCCTGCTCGATCCGGACGACCTCCTCGGCCTCGCCCCCGGACCCGCCCACCGCGCCCCCGTCGAGGGCCGTCGGCAGGTCCTCCGTCAGCACGGCCAGCTCGCCCATCGTGCGCGCGGTCAGGACGGCCTCCAGTCGCTCGTCGAGCTCCTCGGCGGTCAGCCGGCCGTCCCCCGCGGCGATGCGAAGTACGTCCACCACCCGGTCCCGGTCCGCGTGCGAGGCCCTCGGCTCGGGCGACGACGCACCGGTACGGGAGACCTCGTCCGACATACCTCACTCCGATCCATGGCGACGACCAACGCTGTATCGCGTCACACCCCAGGGCCAACCCCACATCGGCTACTGCCTGTTCGCGGGCCTATCGTGACCAGCATGCAGTCCTACACGATCGGCCAGGCAGCAAGGCTGCTCGGCGTGAGCCCCGACACCGCGCGCCGCTGGGCGGACGCGGGCCGGGTGGCGACCCACCGCGACGACAGCGGGCGGCGGCTCGTCGACGGGCGGGATCTGGCCGCGTTCTCGGTGGAGCTGGCCAAAGCCGGCAGCACGGACGAGGACGCGCCCTACACCTCCGCCCGCAACGCCTTCCCCGGCATCGTCACCGCGATCAAGCTGGGCGACGTGGCCGCCCAGGTCGATATCCAGGCCGGCCCGCACCGACTGGTCTCCCTGCTGACCCGCGAAGCCGTCGAGGAACTCGGCCTGGAGGTCGGCATGGAGGCGACGGCCCGCGTGAAGTCGACGAACGTACACATCGACCGCCTCTGACACTGCTCATCCCCGCGGCCTGCAGGGAAACGCACATGCCACCCCATACACGATCCACCCCGGCTCATGCGACGAGACAGCCGACTTATGCCTCGCACATGCGGAAGTATGATCGGCTCATCGGAAGAGTCCGACGGGCTCTTCTCAGGCAGACCGAGGAGTGGACCCGAGATGACCCGTTCCGTGCGCCGAACCCGAGGGTCCGGCCGGATCCCCCGCACCTGCCGGACCCGCCGTACTGTGCGGGTGGTCGGCGCGGGAGCCGCCGCGCTGCTGACGCTGAGCGCGTGCTCGTCGTCCTCGGACGCGGGTTCCGACGCGGCCGCCGGGCCCGACTCGTCGGCGAAGCTCGCCGGCACGGTGACCGTCTTCGCCGCGGCCTCACTCCAGGAGAGCTTCACGACCCTCGGCAAGCGGTTCGAGAAGAAGCATCCGGGCACGAAGGTCACCTTCAGCTTCGGCGGCAGCGACACCCTCGCCGCGAGCATCACGGGCGGCGCCCCGGCCGACGTGTTCGCCGCCGCAAGCCCCAAGACCATGGCGATCGTGACGAACGAGAAGGACGCCGTCGGCACCCCCGCCACCTTCGTCCGCAACCAGCTGGAGATCGCCACCCTGCCGGGCAACCCCGACAAGGTCTCCTCCCTCAAGGACCTCACCAGGTCCGGCCTCAAGGTCGTCCTGTGCGACAAGACGGTGCCGTGCGGATCGGCCGCACAGAAGGCCCTCGAGGCCGCCGATCTCGAGCTCACGCCGGTCTCCTACGAACAGGACGTCAAGAGCGCCCTGACAAAGGTCGAGCTGAAGGAGGCCGACGCCGCGGTCGTCTACAAGACCGATGTGAAGGCGGCGGGTGACAGGGTGGCGGGCGTGGACTTCCCCGAGTCGGCCGAGGCCATCAACGACTACCCGATCTCCCTCCTCAAGAGTGCCCGCAACCCCAACACGGCCAAGGCGTTCATCGAGCTGGTGAAGTCCGCCGAGGGCCAGAAGGTCCTGACCGAGGCCGGGTTCCTCAAGCCATGACCGGGCCCTACCAGGCCACGGCCGTCACCCCGGAGGGCGAGCGGCGGCGTCGGCGACTTCGGGAAGGCACCGGCCGAGGCGTGCCCCTGCCCCTCCTCCTCCCCGCCCTCGCAGGCCTGGCGTTCCTGCTCCTGCCGCTGGTCGCCCTGCTGATACGAGCCCCATGGCGCAGCCTCCCCGAGCAGCTGACCAGCGCCGAGGTCTGGGAGGCCCTCCGCCTGTCCCTGGTGTGCGCCACGGCCGCGACCGCGCTGAGCCTGGTCATCGGTGTCCCGCTGGCCTGGCTACTGGCCCGCGCCGACTTCCCCGGCCGCGGCCTGGTCCGCGCCCTGGTGACCCTGCCCCTCGTCCTGCCCCCGGTCGTCGGCGGCGTGGCCCTGCTGCTCGCCCTCGGCCGCAACGGCGTCGTCGGGCAGTGGCTGGACTCCTGGTTCGGGATCACGCTCCCCTTCACCACGACCGGCGTGATCCTCGCGGAGACCTTCGTGGCCATGCCGTTCCTCGTCATCAGCGTCGAGGGCACCCTGCGCGCCGCCGACCCGCGCTACGAGGAGGCGGCCACCACGCTCGGCGCCTCCCGCTTCACCGCGTTCCGCCGGGTCACCCTGCCGCTGATCATGCCGGGCATCGCGGCAGGCTCCGTCCTCGCCTGGGCCCGAGCCCTGGGCGAGTTCGGCGCCACGATCACCTTCGCGGGCAACTTCCCGGGCCGCACCCAGACCATGCCCCTCGCGGTCTACCTGGCCCTCCAGAACGACCCGGCAGCCGCGATCGCCCTCAGCCTGGTCCTCCTGGCAGTGTCGATCGCGGTCCTGGCAGGCCTACGCGACCGCTGGATGACAGCCTCATGACCCATCACCGCACGCCCCCACGGCCGACGACCCCCACCAGGCCCCGAACCACACCCACCGTCGCCAAGCTGCACCCCAACAACCCCGGGCCACACGCCCCACCCCCGCCAAGCTCCGGACAGCCGACGCACCCCGCCAAGCCGCGGGCAGTCGTGCCGCTGGGGCGGCACGGGCGGGCGCAGGCGGCACCCCGCCAACGCCGGGCTGCGCGACCCACCCCCGACCCGCACCACCCCCGACCCGCGGGAACCCGTCCACCGGTACCCCTCCACACACACCAACGTCCCTCACGCGATAAACGTACGAGGCTCCTCTCCACCCCAGCCGCCCCCACACTCCACAACCGTCGCCGCCACAACCAACCCCTCCCCAGGACACACCGCTCATGACCGACGTCGACGGAACCACAGACAACACCCCAACCGACCCCACAACCGACACCACCCCCGAACGCACCCACACCGAAGGCCTCAACGCCCACCTCGTCGTCGCCCGGGACACCTTCCGCCTCGACGTCACCCTCACCGCCGCCGCCGGCGACGTCGTCGCCCTACTCGGCCCGAACGGCGCCGGCAAGACCACCGCCCTACGCGCACTCGCCGGCCTCACCCCCCTCACCGCCGGCCATCTGCGGCTCGACGGCACGGAGTTGGACCGTACGCCCCCCGAGTCCCGCCCGGTCGGCGTCGTCTTCCAGGACTACCTGCTCTTTCCCCACCTCTCCGCCCTCGACAACGTGGCCTTCGGACCCCGCTGCCACGGCGCGACCAAGGCGCAGGCCCGTGCGAAAGCCGCCGAGTGGCTGGCCCGCATGGGGCTCGCCGACCACGCCGGCGCCAAGCCCCGCCGCCTCTCCGGCGGCCAGGCCCAGCGCGTCGCCCTGGCCCGCGCCCTGGCCACCAGCCCCCGCCTGCTCCTCCTCGACGAACCCCTGGCAGCCCTGGACGCCCGCACCCGCCTGGAGGTACGTGCCCAACTCCGCCGTCACCTCGCCGAGTTCGAGGCCGTCGCGGTCCTGGTCACCCACGACCCGCTGGACGCCATGGTGCTGGCCGACCGGCTGGTGGTCGTCGAGCACGGCCGGGTCGTCCAGGAGGGCACACCCGCCGACATCGCCCGCCGCCCCCGTACGGACTACGTCGCGCAACTCGTCGGCCTGAACCTCTACAGGGGGCAGGCCGACGGCCACACGGTCCGCCTGGACGCCGGCCCCGCCGTCACCACCACGGAGGACCTCGCCGGACCTGCCTTCGTCGCGTTCCCCCCGGGCGCCGTGACCCTCTACCGCGACCGCCCCACCGGCTCCAGCGCCCGCAACCTCTGGCGCTGCGAAGTGGCCGGCCTGGAGACCCACGGCGACCAGATCCGCGCCGACCTCACCGGCGAACTCCCCCTGGCCGCCGACCTCACGACGGTCGCCGCCGCCGAACTCGACCTGCACCCCGGCGCACCGGTCTGGGCTACGGTCAAAGCGGCCCAGACTCACGCATACCCGGCATAAGCCTCGCCGCCGACTACGGTGGGAACCCCGACTCCCCCACCCCCAACGAGGCGTCATCCATGAGCCTGAGCATCCGCAACCAGCTCCCCGGCACCGTCACCTCCATCACCCCAGGCGAGGTCATGGCCACGGTCAAGGTCCGCCTCACCGGCGGCCGCGACCTCACCGCGGCGATCACCCTGGAGGCCGCCGAGGAACTCGGCCTCACCCCCGGACGCGCACGTACGCGCCCTGGTCAAGTCGACGGAGGTGTCCCTGGCCACCGCCCCGGTCGACGGCGTCTCCATCCGCAACCAGCTCCCGGGCACCGTCCGCGACATCGCGACCGGCGGCGCCATGGCCGCCGTCAAGGTCGCCCTCGACGGCGGCGACCTGACCGCGGTGATCACCAGGGACGCCGTAACAGACCTCGCCCTGGCACCCGGCACTCCGGTCGTCGCCCTCATCAAGTCGACCGAGGTCTCCCTCGCGACGGCATGACGCACAAGGGCTCCGCCCGACGAACAGCCGGACGGAGCCCTCATCACGTTCTAGCCCTCACCAGGCACCGCACGTCAGTCCTCGTACGCGTCCAGCGGCGGGCAGGAGCAGACGAGGTTCCGGTCGCCGAAGGCCTGGTCGATACGGCGCACCGGCGGCCAGTACTTGTCCGCGACCGACACACCGGCCGGGAAGACGGCCTCCTCGCGCGTGTAGGCGTGCTCCCACTCCCCGCCCAGCGCATCGGCGGTGTGCGGCGCGTTCCGCAGCGGGTTGTCGTCCGCGGACCACTCGCCCGAGCCGACCTTGTCGATCTCCGCACGAATGGCGATCATCGCCTCGCAGAACCGGTCGATCTCGGTCAGATCCTCGGACTCGGTCGGCTCGATCATCAGCGTGCCGGCCACCGGGAAGGACATCGTCGGCGCGTGGAAGCCGTAGTCGATCAGCCGCTTGGCGACGTCGTCGACGCTCACACCGGTCGCCTTGGTGAGCGGCCGCAGATCGATGATGCACTCGTGCGCGACCAGCCCGCCCGGGCCGGTGTACAGCACCGGGTAGTGCGGCTCCAGCCGCTTGGCGATGTAGTTCGCACTGAGCACCGCCACCTGCGTGGCGCGCTTGAGCCCCTCGCCGCCCATGAGCCGGACGTACGCCCACGAGATCGGCAGGATCCCGGCGGAACCCCAGGGCGCGGCCGAGATGGGCCCGACACCCGTCTCCGGGCCGGCCGCGGGCTGCAGCGGGTGGTTCGGCAGATACGGCGCCAGGTGCGCACGCACACCCACCGGGCCGACGCCCGGACCGCCGCCGCCGTGCGGGATGCAGAAGGTCTTGTGCAGGTTCAGGTGCGAGACGTCGCCGCCGAAGTGCCCCGGCTTGGCCAGTCCCACCAGCGCGTTGAGGTTGGCACCGTCGACGTACACCTGCCCGCCCGCCTCGTGCACCTGGGCGCAGATGTCGGCGACGTGCTCCTCGAACACCCCGTGCGTCGACGGATACGTGATCATCAGCACCGCCAGCTCGTCCCGGTGCTGCTCGATCTTCGCCCGCAGGTCCTCGACGTCGATCTCGCCGTCCCCGGCGGTCTTCACGACGACGACCTTCATCCCTGCCATGACGGCACTGGCGGCGTTGGTGCCATGCGCGGACGACGGGATCAAGCACACGGTCCGCTGCTCGTCACCGTTGGCCCGGTGATACCCCCGTACCGCGAGCAGTCCGGCCAGCTCACCCTGCGACCCGGCATTGGGCTGCAACGACACGTTGTCGTAGCCGGTGACCTCGGCGAGCCGCTCCTCCAACTCCCGGATGAGCGTGAGGTAGCCCTGCGCCTGTTCGGCGGGCGCGAAGGGGTGCAGCTGCCCGAACTCGGGCCAGGTGACCGGCTCCATCTCGGCGGTCGCGTTGAGCTTCATGGTGCAGGAGCCCAGCGGGATCATGCCGCGGTCGAGCGCGTAGTCACGGTCGGCCAGGCGGCGCAGGTAACGCAGCATCGCGGTCTCGGACCGGTACTGGTGGAACACGGGGTGCGCCAGGTACTCGTCCGACCGCAGCAGCGCGCCCCGAAGCGTCTCCTCGGTCACAGCGTCGAGCGCCTCGATGTCCCCCTCGACCCCGAACGCGTTCCATACGGCGCCCAGCTGGGCCCGCAGGGTGGTCTCGTCGCAGGCGAGGGACACGTGGTCGCCGTCCACGAGCCGCAGATTGACGCCGTTGGCCCGCGCGCCCGCGAGGATCTCGGCGGCCCTCCCCGGCACCCGGACGGTCAGCGTGTCGAAGTAGGAGCCGTGTACGACCTCGACCCCGCCGGCCGTCAGGCCCGCGGCGAGGATCGTGGCGTACCGGTGGGTGCGCCGCGCGATGCTCTTGAGCCCCTCGGGTCCGTGGTAGACGGCGTACATCCCGGCCATCACGGCGAGCAGCACCTGCGCGGTGCAGATGTTGCTGGTCGCCTTCTCCCGACGGATGTGCTGCTCACGGGTCTGCAGAGCGAGCCGGTACGCCTTGTTCCCGTCGGCGTCCACGGACACACCCACGAGCCGCCCGGGCAGGCTGCGCGCGAACTTCTCGCGCACCGCCATGTATCCGGCGTGCGGCCCACCGAAGCCCATCGGCACACCGAAGCGCTGGGTCGTCCCGACCGCGATGTCCGCACCGAGCTCCCCCGGGGACTTCAGCAGCGTCAGCGCCAGCAGATCGGCGGCGACGGTCACGAGCGCACCGAGCTCGTGCGCCTGCTCGATCAGCGGCTTGATGTCGCGTACGGCACCGGAGGCGCCCGGGTACTGGATCAGCACGCCGTTGATCTCACGCCCGGCGATCTCGGCCGGAATACCCTCGCTGAGGTCGGCGACGACGACCTCGACGCCGGTCGGCTCGGCGCGGGTCTCGATCACGGCGATGGTCTGCGGCAGCGTGTCCGCGTCGATCAGGAAGAGGCCCTTCTTGTTCTTGCCCATGCGCCGGGACAGCGCCAGAGCCTCGGCGGCCGCGGTGCCCTCGTCGAGCAGCGAGGCGCCGGAGGTCGGCAGACCCGTGAGGTCGGCGACCATCGTCTGGAAGTTCAGCAGGGCCTCGAGCCGCCCCTGTGAGATCTCCGGCTGGTACGGCGTGTAAGCCGTGTACCAGGCCGGGTTCTCCATCACATTGCGCAGGATGACGGGCGGCGTGAACGTCCCGTAGTACCCGAGCCCGATCATGGAATCGAGAACCTGGTTCCGATCGGCCAGCGAACGCAGCTCTGCCAGCACCTCGGCCTCGGTGCGCGCGCCCGGCAGCTCCAGCGCGTCGGCGTTCTTGATCACATCCGGGACCGCGGCGGCCGTGAGCTCGTCGAGCGAGCCGTACCCGACCTGCGCGAGCATCTTGGCCCGCGCCTCCTGGTCGGGCCCGATGTGGCGCTGCTCGAAGGGGATTCCCTGCTCGAGCTCGGAGAGTGGAATGCGATGGGCGGTCATTACGGAGGCCTCCTGGTCTGACACGACCTTCGAGGGGTCACCACGGCGCGGGTACCCGAACGGCCTCCCCCTCTGTCATCTCGACCTGAGAGCTTCACCGGCCGCCCGAGGGCAACCGGCTTTCACCGTCGGTGAGAGCGGAAGCCGTCGACGCCGTCGGCACCCGCCCTGCTTTCCAGAGTGACCTCGTCCGTGCGGTACGTGGGCCTGAGAGATTCCGGGGAGGATTTGCTCCTTCGGCGCCTCCGATGGTGTCCGGAGGACTCTCCCGCACGGGGTCAGCAGCCGCTTGCCAGCGTACCAGCGGGGTCCACGCCCGTGCCTTCGAGTGGCCACGTTCCTGAATCTGCCCTTTTGTAGTGTTTACGGATGAGTTGCGACCAAGTGGAGGGCCCGTGCAGACCGATATCGATCCGCGCAACCTGATCGGCCGCAAGGCGTTCGACCGCAACGGCACGAAGCTCGGCACCATCGACGAGGTCTACCTCGACGACGCCACGGGCACACCGGAATGGGCGGCCATACGCACCGGTCTCTTCTCCAGAGACGCCTTCGTCCCCTTGGAGCCCAGCGAACTGATCGACGGCACCCTCCACGTCCCCTTCGACCGCGCTCTGATCAAGGACGCCCCCGACTTCGGCGTGGGCCGCCACCTCTCCCCCGAGCAAGAACTCCAGCTCTACCACCACTACAGTCTCGACATCGCCGCCCCTCCCCCCTTCCCGGACCACGACTTCGGCAAGCTGGCAGACACAGACGAACCCTGACCCCACCGCCCCCACCACCCACCCATCAAGCCACGAACAGCCGCACCATCAAGCCACGAACAGCCCTGCCGTCAAGCCGCGGGCAGCCGCACCATCAGGCCACGAACAGCTCTGCCGTCAAGCCGCGGGCAGTCGTGCCGCTGGGGCGGCACGGGTGGGCGCGAGCGGCACCCCGCAACGCCGGGCCGCGCCACACACCCCGCCCCCAGCCCCGTCCAACCCGCACACTCCACCCCACCGCACCCGCCGATCTCACCCTGCCCCCACCCGCCCCCCATCCACCGAAGTAACCCCACCCCCAGCCTCCCCAGCTCTTCGCGCCACCAACGGCAACGGCTCCGCCACCTCCAACTCCGGATCATCGATCCGAAACGTCCGCACCCGCCCCGGCTCCGAATCCGGCGTCTCGAACCGCACGGTCACCCGCCCGAGCCCACTCCCCTGCACCCACCCGTGCCCGTACTCGGCATGCCTGACGTCGTGCCCCGAAACCCACCGCCGCTCGACCGGCGCCACCGGCTCCTTTGCAGGCAGGTCATCGGCATCCCCCACCACCCCGGAGTCGCCCTGCTCCCCCGCCGCCTGCGCGAACAGATCCTCCTGCGTGTAGTCGGCCAGCCCGCTCACACCCACCCCCAGCAGCCGCACACCCCCCGTCGTGTCGACGGAATCCAACAGCCGCGCGGCAGCCTCCCGCACCACCGCCGGGTCATCCGTGGGCCCCCGCAACGTCTCGGACCGGGTCAGCGTGGAGAAGTCGTACCTCCGCACCTTCAGCACGATGGTCCGCCCGGACAATCCGGCGTCCCGCAGCCGCCGCACACACCGGTCGGCCAGCCGCTGCACCTCGAGGCCCACCCGGATCCGGTCGTGGATGTCGACGTCGTACGTGTCCTCCACCGACACCGACTTCGTCTCCCGCTCGGCCACCACGGGCCGCTCGTCGAGCGCCAGCGCCATGGCGTACAACGCGTGCCCATGCGCCTTCCCCAGCAGCCGTACGAGCTCGTCCTCGCCCGCCTCGGCGATCTCGTCGACGGTGTGGATCCCGGCCCGCCGTAGATGATCGCCCGTCGCCGGCCCCACCCCAGGCAGGGTGCGCACCGACATCGGCCCGAGCAGAGCCCGCTCGGTCCCCGGTTCGATCACCAGCAGCCCGTCGGGCTTGGCCTGCTCCGAGGCGAACTTCGCCAGCATCTTGGAGGCCGCCAGGCCCACCGACCCCGTGAGCCCGGTGACGGCCCGTATGTCGGCCCGCAGCCTGGCCCCGGCCAGCCGTGCCGACGCGTCGTCCCAGGCCGCTCCACCGGCCTCCAGGTCCACGAACGCCTCGTCCAGGCTCAATGGCTCCACCAGCGGCGACAGCGCCCTCAGGAGCCCCATCACCTGCTCGCTGATCGCCCGGTAGAACCCGAAGCGCGGCACGAGATACGCCGCGTTCGGCGCGAGCCGCCGGGCCTGGGCCATGGGCATCGCCGAGTGCACTCCGAAAACACGCGCCTCGTACGAGCAGGTGGCGACCACTCCGCGCGGCCCGAGCCCGCCCACGATGACCGCCTTCCCGCGCAGGCTCGGCTTGGACGCCTGCTCCGCCGAGGCGAAGAAGGCATCCATGTCCAGATGCAGGATCGTGGGCGCGCTTCTCACATCTCCGATGCTGCCCTACGCCACTGACAATGCCGTCTCCGAAGAGCCGGGTCGGCTCAGACCGCCCTGTTGCGCCGCCGCGCCAGCTCGTCCGCGGGGTTGTGCCCGACGAGAGTCTCCCCCGTGTCGATCCGCTCCCCGTGCAGCTGGGAGAGCGCGCTTTCCACGTCCCGCCACACCACGCCGACGGCGATCCCGAAGATGCCCTGTCCGCCCTGGAGCAGCGCATGTACCTCGTCCGGCGAGGTGCACTCGTAGACGGTGGCCCCGTCGCTCATCAGCGTCATCCGCTCCAGGTCGCGGAAACCGCGTTCCCTGAGGTGTTGAACGGTGGTGCGGATGTTCTGCAGCGACACCCCGGTGTCCAGAAAGCGCTTGACGACCTTCAGGACGACGACGTCCCGGAAGCTGTACAAGCGCTGCGTCCCCGACCCGTGGGCCGGCCGCACGCTCGGCTCGACAAGGCCGGTGCGGGCCCAGTAGTCCAATTGCCGATAGGTGATGCCGGCGGCCGCGCAGGCCGTCGGACCGCGGTAGCCGATCTGCTCGGACGCCATGGACGTCGCCCCTCCGCTGCTCGGCACGGCCGCCGGTCGCTGCGGAGCGTGATCGGCCGCGCTGATGTGAAGCGGGTACGGACCGCTCGCCCCAAGACTGCGTCCGGGAGCACCCCCAGCCGTACCGTCGCCGCTGCTTCTCACGCCGACCTCCGTCCTTGACCTGCCTTCTCGACGGTAGGCAGTCACCAGGGGCGCGTCAACGATCGCCACACTCGGCACGCCGGGTGATAATCACCCTACGAGTGGTTTCCCGCACCCAACCGCGGGGAAAGGCTAGCCGAATGTGCTCGTAGCGGCCCGCAGGACGCTCTCAGCGCCGCTGGCAAATGCCGGCATTTGAGTCGTCAACGGACGTGGGCGAGCCCGGCAGGACCGTTCGCCCACCGGGAAGCAGTGCCTCTCACTGGCTGCTGCTGCCGAAGTCCTCGGGCGAGATCTGGTCGAGGAACTCGCGGAACTTCTCCACCTCGTCCTCCTGCTCATCCGGGATCGCGATGCCGGCGTCGTCGAGCACGCCGTCACTGCCGTAGATCGGCGTTCCGGTGCGCAGGGCCAGCGCTATGGCGTCGGACGGACGGGCACTCACCTCGACCCCGCTGGCGAAGACGAGCTCCGCGTAGAAGACGCCCTCCCGCAGGTCCGTGATGCGCACTTCGGTGAGCTCCTGGCCGACGGCCTCCAACACGTCCTTGAACAGGTCGTGGGTCAGCGGTCGGGCGGGAGCCATGCCCTGCTGCGCGAAGGCGATCGCGGTAGCCTCCCCAGGCCCGATCCAGATGGGGAGGTAGCGGTCGCCTCCCACTTCACGCAGGAGCACGATCGGCTGGTTCGAGGGCATTTCGACCCGGACACCTACGACATCGAGCTCGTTCACACAGCAACCCTAGGCCGTGCCCGGGATGTTTGGGTAGTCGGGCAGGGAACGGGTGGCCGATCGAGCCGGTGCGGGCCCGCTCGTCTCACGGCAGCCGCACGCCCAGCGCGGTCTGCACGAGCGCCGCGTGCAGCTTCACCGTGAGGCCGGCCAGTTCCTTGGTACGGGCCTCGGCGTGCGCCCTGGTCTGCGGGTTGCGATGGCGCTTCAGCGGGGCCACCACCTGGTCCACCAGTCCGGCCTCGCGGTCGGCCGCCGCCTTCATCACCCGCAGGTGCCGCGGCTCGATGCCGAACTGCCCAAGCTCGGCGATGAGCGAGGCCACGGTGGCCGCCTCCGCGTCGTACGCCCCATCGGGCAGCGGAGTGATGAGCCCGTACGACTCCCACTCCTGAAGTTCCTGCTCACCGATCTCGGCGGCGGCCATCAGCTCGTCCCGCCCGATCCTGGCCGCCGTCGGCCCCTCGACGACCTCCGGCGCACCCTCCCCGTCCCACTGCCGACCTACCGTCGGCAGTGGTACGGCCTCACCGCGCTCCATGGCGTCCAGGTGCTCACGGATCACCTTGAGCGGCAGATAGTGGTCCCGCTGCATCCTCAGGACATGACCGAGCCGCTCGACGTCGCCGGTGCTGAACTTGCGATACCCCGAGGGGGTCCGCTGCGGCTCAATGAGCCCCTCCGACTCCAGGAAACGGATCTTGGAGATGGTGACTTCGGGGAACTCGTCGCGCAGCACGTTCAGCACCGTGCCGATGCTCATCAGCCCACTGTCCGTGGCGGCGGTACCGTGCCCGGCACCGCCGCTCGGTGTTTGAAGCATGGACCTTCCTGGGGTTCCCCCCGGACGGAGTCTGGGGAAGGGTCAGTAGCCCCGCTGGCTCGCGTAGAACACCAGCCGGTACTTGCCGATCTGCACCTCGTCACCGTTCGACAGAGCGACCTGGTCGATCCGCTCACGGTTGACGTACGTGCCGTTCAGACTGCCCACATCGGCCACCGTGAACGAGCCGTCCTGACCGCGGCGGAACTCCACGTGCCGACGGGAGACCGTCACGTCGTCCAGGAAGATGTCGCTCTGCGGGTGACGCCCGGCCGTGGTCAGGTCGCCGTCCAGCAGGAAGCGGCTGCCCGAGTTCGGACCGCGACGCACCACCAGGAGCGCCGACCCGAGCGGAAGCGCGTCGACGGCCGCCTGCGCCTCCGGGGAGAGCATGGGCATCTGCGTCTGGCCCGTGACCTCGGCGTCGTAGGCCTCGAGCCCGGAAATGGAGATCGTGGACGTCGTCTCGGAGGGGCGCTCGGCAGCGGCCCCGGCCCGCAGCGGAGCACCGCAGTTGGAGCAGAAGCGGCTGTTCTCCGCGTTGCGGTTACCGCACCTCGTACACACCAGGGCCGACATAGGGGGAAACCCTCCACCCGTACTTGAGGTTGACGGTTGCCCGAAACCTATGCCTCCGGACTGTGCAGGGTCAACTGACGGCGCGCCCTGACCTCCGGAAATGTCCCCGCCCGCACCGACCTGGTCCCGGAACAGCGGGCGCTGGCCTTCCGCGTCAGGCTGTGCGCGATGACGGGCGGTCGCGTTGTCGCTGCCCTCTCGCGCGCTCTTGCCGAACAACTTCGCAAACAACTTCACGGGCGATTCCCCTTGACCGAAACAGACCCGCCCGTGGGGCAGGACGAACCCTGATTGAACACACCGGTCGACCCGGACATCCAGACAACGTCCGTATCCACCAGACAGTTTCCACCACGCACCACCCATTCGGTGCGCCGACCCCCCGCAACGTCATGCCCTCGCCGGACGTCCCCCATGCACCCCGGGTTCACTGGGAGGACGACCGAGCGTAGTCAGGCCGCTTCGCGGCTCGCAAGGCGTCCACGACGATCTTGTCCGACCGCTCGACGGCGATGGTGGCCTGCTCCTTCTCAAGAGTCTGCACCACCCCTCCGGGGATGTTGAGCGCCGGTTCGAGGTCCTGCGGCTTGCCGATGACCTTGAAACGATAGGGAGCGTTGATCTTGTTCCCGTCGACACTCACGCTGTTGTCGGAGTCCGTGAGATAGGTACCCGCGACGACCCGCACACCGTTCACCTGGATCGCCTCCGCGCCGGCAGCGCGCAGCTCCTGGATCGCGTCGAGCAGCATGTCCGCCTCGACCCTCCCCTTCGTGTCGTCGATCGTCATCGTGATGCCGGGCCCCTGCGCGGCCACCGTGCCCGCCAGGATGCCGAGCTGCTTCTCCTTCTCGACCGTCTGCTTGCGGGCCTCTTCAGCCTGGTCCGAGCTGTTCTCCAACTCGTCCCGCTGCTTCTCCAGACCCTGCTTCTCGTCTTCAAGACGCTGAGTACGGTCATCCAGTTCATCGAGGATCCGAACAAGATCTTCCTGACGCGCGCCCCGCAGGGCGCTGTCACTGTCGCTGTTCGAGGCCACCTGCACGGCGAGACCGAAGCCCAGGCCGAAAAGCAGCAAGGCGACGATGAGTTGGGCCCGGGTGACACGCGGCGGCCACAGCCCGTCCGCCAGCCGCTGACGACCGCTCAACTGGGAATCCGGGGAAGCATTCGCTGCCGGCGCGGGAGCCTCGGCCGTCACTTCCTCCGGCAGCTCCTTGCGCAGCCTGTTCTCGGGCGTCTCGTCCTGGTTGCTCATCCGCCTCACGCCCGGAAGACGTGTCGGCGGATCGCCGCGGCGTTGGAGAAGATCCGGATGCCGAGCACGACGACGACACCGGTGGACAGCTGGGCCCCGACGCCCAACTTGTCGCCAAGGAACACGATCAGCGCGGCCACGACCACGTTCGACAGGAAGGACACGACGAAGACTTTGTCGTCGAAGATGCCGTCGAGCATGGCCCGCAATCCTCCGAAGACGGCGTCGAGTGCCGCCACCACGGCGATCGGCAGATAAGGCTCGACGACCGCCGGAACCTCAGGCCGGACCAAGAGGCCGGCCACGACTCCCACGACGAGGCCCAGTACGGCGATCACGATGTGCCCTTCTCAGTTCTCGGCTGTGCTGTACGTACGATCACACTCGGTGCGGCGGGCAGCCGGAGATCGTCCGCCACGGAAATGGCGGTCCGGATGCCGTAGTTCTCCTGCAGGGCATGCAGATACAGCCCGTCGGCACTGTTCTGGAACCTGGTGCTCAACCGCTTGCCGTCCCCCACGGCCAGCACCGTATACGGCGGAACCAACGGCTTGTTGTCGACCAGTATCGCGTCACCCGCGGCCCTGATCGCCGACAGCGCCGTCAACCGCTGCCCGTTGATCGACACGGCCTCGGCGCCCGACGCCCACAGTCCGTTGACCACCCGCTGCATGTCGCGGTCGCGCACCCGCCCGGTGTCGGAGAACCCGGAGGTCTCGCGTGGGTCGCCGTCACCGCCGGAGGTGGCCTCCTTGGCGTCGTCCACGACCAGCTTCACACCGGGGCCGTGCACTTCCGTCGCGCCCGACAGGACGCCCACGAGTTCCGCCTGGTCACTGCCGCCGCTGTCCCTCAGGGCCGCACGTTGTCGCGCGCTCACGTCGTCGCGCAGCTTGTCGACGGAGTTCTCGAGTTTGTCCGCCGCCTCGGTCTCCCGGTCGATACGGTCGATCAGTTCCTCGCGCTCCTTGGCGACGACGGGAGCCGCGACCCGGGCCTGGGCGGCTCCGACGGTCACGACCAGTGCCGCGAGTACCAGACCGGCGGCCAGACCCAGCTTCGCCCGGAGGGTCTTGGGCAGGCCGCCATCGCCCGCGGCTTCCTTGCGCTCGGCAGCCTCGGCGTACCCGTCGTCGAGGCTGTGGTCCATGACGTTGGTGAGCAGCGACATGGACGCGTCCGGGCGCGAGGGGCGCGTGGGAGTGCTCCGAACGGGGGGCTGCTGCGGCATGCCGCTCATCGTCGCACGTCGCGACCACTACCTCCGAATGGCCCCACCGGCGTGCCGGACAGGCCCTCTGCAGGACACTTGTCCGGCACGCACGCGTGCCGTGGGTTTCAGCGCCCGGCGCTGTCCACGACCGCCGACCACTCGTCGAGCAGGGCCTGGGCCGAGGCGTCGTCCGGCCCTTCCGCCCACAGGTGGGTGACCGCTTCCGCCGGGTCGGGCAGCACCATCACCCAGCGACCGTCGGTCTCCACCACCCGCACCCCGTCCGTGATGTCCACGAAGCGGTCTCCGGCCGCCTCCACGACCCGCCGCATCACAAGACCCTTCACGGCCCAGGGAGTCGCCAGATCCCGCTTGAGAACGTGCGCCCGCGGAATCCGCGCGTCGATCTGGCTGAGCGTGAGCTGCGTCCGCGCCACCAGTCCGATCAGCCGTACGAAGGCCGCCGTACCGTCGAAGACACTGCTGAATTCGGGGACGATGAACCCGCCCTTGCCGTCCCCACCGAAGATCGTCGTCTCGTCCCGACCGACACGCGTCAGGTCGTCAGGAGAAGTGGTCGTCCACTCCACCTGCGTCCCGTGATACGCCGCCACCTGCTCGGCGATCCTGGTAGTGGTCACCGGCAGCGCGACTCGACCGCTGCGCCGCTCCGCGGCCACCAGGTCGAGAAGGACAAGCAGCGCACGATCGTCCTCGACGATCCGCCCCTTCTCGTCGACCAGTGACAGCCGCTCGCCCACGGGGTCGAACCGCACCCCGAACGCGGCCCGTGCGGAGGCCACGATCTCCCCCAGCCGCACCAGCCCCGACCGGCGCGCGTCCGCCGACTCGGTGGGCCTCGACTCGTCGAGGCCCGGGTTGATGGTCAGCGCGTCCACACCGAGCTTGCCGAGCAGGCTGGGCAGCACAAGCCCGGCACTGCCGTTCGAAGCGTCGACGACGACCTTGAGTCCCGACTCGGAAACGCCCGTGGTGTCGACGTTCCGCAGCAACGACCCGGTGTACGAGTCGAAGACACTGGCGGGGAAGTGCAGGTCCCCGATCTCGCCCGGGAAGGCCCGTCGGTACTCCTGCCTCGCGAACACTCGGTCCAGCTTCCGCTGGCTCCCCTGCGAGAGGTCGGCCCCCTGCCCGTCGAAGAACATGATGTCCACGGAATCCGGAACCCCGGGCGTGGTCCGGATCATGATCCCGCCGGCACTGCCTCGCGCGGTCTGCTGCCGCGCCACGGGCAGCGGCACGTTCTCCAGGTCACGTACGTCGATGGCGCTGGTCTGCAGGGCAGAGATGACCGCCCGCTTGAGCGCACGGGCACCACGTGAGTGGTCACGGGCCGTGGTGACGGTCGAACCCTTCTTGAGCGTGGTCGCGTAGGCGCCGGCGAGACGCACAGCCAGCTCGGGGGTGATCTCCACGTTCAGGATCCCGGACACTCCACGGGCACCGAAGAGGTGTGCCTGCCCCCTGGACTCCCAGATGACCGAGGTATTGACGAACGCACCGGCCTCGATGGTCTTGAACGGGTACACCCGCACATTGCCCTGCACGATCGATTCTTCACCGATCAGGCACTCGTCCCCGATGACGGCGCCGTCCTCGATCCGGGCCGCGCGCATGATGTCGGTGTTCTTTCCGACGACGCATCCCCGCAAGTTGCTGTGCTGACCGACGTACACGTTGTCGTGCACGACGGCCTTATGCAGAAAGGCCCCGGCCTTCACAACGACGTTGGAGCCGATGACGCTGTGTTCGCGGATTTCTGCGCCGGCCTCGACCTTGGCGTAGTCACCGATGTAAAGCGGTCCACGGAGAACGGCGTCGGGATGTACTTCGGCGCCTTCCGCCACCCACACGCCCGGGGAGATCTCGAAGCCGTCGAGATCGACGTCGACCTTGCCCTCCAAGACGTCGGCCTGCGCCTTTACATAGCTCTCGTGGGTACCGACGTCCTCCCAGTAGCCCTCGGCGATATAGCCGTAGATCGGCTTGCCTTCCTTCATCAACTGCGGGAAGACATCACCGGACCAGTCGACGGAGACATCGGCCTCGACATAGTCGAACACCTCGGGCTCCATCACGTAGATACCCGTGTTCACGGTGTCCGAGAAGACCTGGCCCCAGGTCGGCTTCTCCAGGAAGCGCTCGACCTTGCCCTCCTCGTCGACAATCGTGATGCCAAACTCCAGCGGGTTGGGCACACGCGTCAGACAGACGGTGACCAACGCACCCTTTTCCTTGTGGAAATTGATGAGCTCGGTGAGATCGAAGTCGGTCAGGGCATCACCGGAGATGACGAGGAAAGCATCGTCCTTCAATGCTTCCTCGGCGTTCTTGACGCTTCCGGCGGTACCGAGTGGCTTCTCCTCATTGGCATAGGTGAGCTCCATACCGAGCTCCTCACCGTCACCGAAGTAGTTCTTGACCAGTGAGGCCAGGAACTGGACAGTAACGACGGTCTCGTTGAGCCCATGCCTTTTGAGCAGCCGCAGAACATGCTCCATGATCGGCCGGTTGGCCACTGGCAGGAGCGGTTTGGGCATGCTTGAGGTCATGGGACGAAGGCGCGTGCCTTCGCCTCCGGCCATCACGACGGCCTTCATGTCGGAAGCGTCCTCCTCTAAGAGACGACGGTCTAGCCGACTTCACCCGTCCAGATTGTCCCGCACTTTTCCACCGCGGGCCATCGGGGCCGATACAGCCGTTGTATTCGGCGAGTTCAGTCGGCCATGGCGTCCGCACGAACCAGGCGGCGGACCTGTACCACGTAGAGAACTCCTGCCCACCAGTAGAGCGTTGTACCCCAACCTGCGAACGCCCATCCGAAAATAGCAGCGAGTGACGCGATCCATCCACTTCCGTCACTGAGCAGCAGCAGCGGGAAGGCGTACATCAGGTTGAAGGTGGCGGCCTTGCCCAGGAAGTTCACTTGGGGGGGCGGATAGCCATGGCGCCTGAGGATGCCCACCATCACCAGCAGAAGCAGCTCACGCGCCAGAAGTACAGCGGTCAACCAGACTGGCAGAATCTCGCGCCAGGTGAGACCGACCAAAGTCGAAAGAATGTAGAGCCGGTCGGCCGCGGGATCCAGCAGCCGGCCGAGACTGCTGATCTGGTTCCAGCGCCGCGCGAGCTTGCCGTCCAGGTAGTCACTGACCCCGCTCAGAGCCAGCACCAGAAGCGCCCACCCGTCACTTTGGGGGCCGCCGAACTCAGGCCTCAGGATCAGCCACAGGAAGAGCGGCACACCGGCGAGCCGCGCCATGCTGAGGACGTTGGGGATGGTGAGTACCCGGTCCGTCTGGACGCGGGTCTCCTGGACCTCCACCCGGGAGCCTCCTGTGGGAAACGAGCCAACGATGCCCCCTGACCTTACCTCAACGCAAAAAAGCTCTGGCTCTTGGGCTGCGTGCCCAAGAGCCAGAGCTCTAAAAGGAGTTCGGCGGCGTCCTACTCTCCCACAGGGTCCCCCCTGCAGTACCATCGGCGCTGTAAGGCTTAGCTTCCGGGTTCGGAATGTAACCGGGCGTTT